>NZ_JBIALB010000012.1:58672-212524 GCF_042872965.1 Micromonospora sp. NPDC005087
GGGGGGGCAGGACGCGCGGCGCGCACTGTGCCGGCGCGGCCCCCCCCCCCCCCGGGCGGCCCCGCCCCCCCCCCCCCGCCGCCCGGGGGGGGGCCCCCCCCCCCGCCCCCCCACGACCCACACCACGGTCGTCAGCCGCACCAGCCAAAGGGCGACGAGTACGAGCTGAGCGTCCCGGTCTTGTTCGGCCCGCTGTACGCGACGCCGGAGTAGCGGACGCACTCGCCCGGGGCGTAGAGATAGACGGGCCCGGCGTAGTAGCGGTAGTTGCCCGGGTCCTGGGCGACGCGCCCACCCCTCGTCTCCACCTTGGCGTTCATCCAGGTCGCGACGCCGACATAGCTGGACTTCTCCGCGACGACGCAGTTCATCTTCGTCTGCGCGCTGTACATCAGGTAGATGTGCCCGAAGTACTGGCCACCGCTGGTGAGCAGCACCTTGTCGTCGATTTCCTGGTAGCTGGATCCGCACTGCTCCCCGTACCCGGCTGCGGCGCTGGCCGGTGCCGGGCCAACGGCCGGAGCTCCCGCCGCGACGATCCCAGCCACGAGACAGGCCACCAACGAGCGTCGCATCGTGGACATCAGCCGCACCATCCCGACCTGTTGTCGCCGGCGTTGGAGTCCGTCGGCGGGTAGTAGATGTTGCCGATGACCCAGATGCACTTTCCGCTGGCGTAGGCGCTCACCGGACCGGCGTAGTACCTGTACGTGCCGTGGTCCCGGTCGTTCGCCGCCAGCAGTCGGCAGTTGCTGGTGCCGGATGAACAGACCCACAGCTCGACCGACATGACCTTGCTGACGCCCCAGGTGTTCGCACTCGACACGGTCCGCGCGCAGTTGTATCCGCCGCTGTAGTAGATCTCGACATACCCGTACTTCGTCGAACCGTTGATGGCCACGTCTCCGTACAGGTCGAAGCCACCGACCTTGGAGCCCGAACAGGTCCCGGTCGCGGCCTGCGCTGGCGGGCCGGCGAGGATCGCACTCCCGGTTGTGCTCAGGACAAGCGCGGCGAGTATCGCCATGATCCGCGATCGCAAGGTCGTCAATGGTGCCTCCGTACTCTCGGTGCCCCGCCGGGAGGCGGTTCAGGACCGGCACAGTCAACGTTTGTCCGCAACCGCCGGCCAAATGATTCGAACTGGTTCGAATCCCCGCTGGTCAGCGGCCGCTCGGGAGCCCGCGCACAGGTTGTCCGATGCCAGCCGGACGGAAGCTGGTTGCGTCTGCTTAACCAGCCGCAGTTCGCGCCCGCCGACCCGCTGAGGCAGCCGCCCGGAAGGAACAGGAACGCCGCTGATCAGGCCGGACTTGCGAGCAAGGGCGCCATGGCGCTGTGGCATGATGTCCGCCATGTCTGCCACGCCTAGTCCTGACCAGTCGGGCATAGACCCGCCGACGGTGCTGTTGAGGCTAACCGGCGGACAGGCAGAAGCTGGCCGTGACAAGACGCGCTGGTTCATGTGGGCTGCCGTTGCTGGTGCGCTGGTCGCGGTCGTCCTTGCCACCGTCATGGTCGTGTTTTCCAATGGCGATACCGAGCCATCCCGTTCCCCAGCGGCGGCTCCCATGGCTACGGACGCTGCGGTACCAGAGGCAGCCGAATCCGAGGTGGCCGGTGCGCCGTCGGCGTCCCCTTCCTCCTCGGCCTCGGCGAAGCCGTCCCCTCGTCCTAGCCTGCGCCCGGTCGACCTCATCGCGGGACTGCACACCACGGTCCTCGGGCTCGTTCAGGACGGGGAGTTGAAGCCGGATGCTGGTGAGGAACTGACGAAGCGGCTGAGGGAAGCCGCGGAGAAGCTCGCGGATGGTAAGGCCGACAAGGCCCGGGACAAGCTTGCCGAGTTTGGCCAGAAGGTGGCCAAGCTACGGGAGGAGGACAAGCTCTCCAGCAGCGGCTACCAGTCTCTTGCCGCCGGACTGAGGCAACTCGTGGCGCTGCTGCCCACCCGCTGATTGGTTCGGCGGCTCCACCGCCTTCGCGCCGATCGCCAACAATGCGACAAATAGGTCACGGTTAGTCTCAACTCGGCTCACCACACCGATTTAACAAGGCCAACGCCATCCCGTCTGCCGCCGACCCGCCCTCCTGGGGAGCCGGCCACCGCCCGGCCTGCCACGTCAAGCGGACCTTGACGCACGTTCGGACGCTGGCGGGCCGGGCTGTGGTCTGCTCGGCTCGCCCGGGTCGTCGGCTGGCGGGATGGCGCTGCGCAACCACCCGCGGACCGCGACCCGCCGACGGACCCCTGGCCATCTCGGAGTCGTTGCGCCCCCGCCGGAGGCGCGGTAACCACGACCGGTAGGCCGCCGCAACCCGCCGCGCGGACCCGGCGTGCCCTTCCCTGCGCCGCGCCGCTCGGGCGCGGCCCGGCCGCCTGCCGGCCCACGAACCTCAACCACCCTCGGCGCTACCGTCTGCGGCGGCCCCCGGGCTTCCCGCTTTCCGCGCCAGCCGACGGTCGTTCTGCGTGGCCGGCGTGGAGCGACAGCGGAGCGTCGGACGCGCGCCCAGGCGGCGGCGCGTGCGGCCCGTCTCGGGCCGCCTTGAAGACGTACAGAAAGTTTGAACCAATTCGCCGGCAGCGCGTGTGTCCTCCGTCGACTGATGCGCGACACTCATCCGCCAACTGATCTGCGACACCTTCGCGCGCTGATCGCCAGATCCGCGCACCCGACTGATGCGGGATCACCTTGACGAGCCTCACCAGGGCGCATCATCACGGAGATCTCCGTCGAACTTAAGGGTACGGATCTACTGCGGACTAACGCGGCAGGACGGTCGCGCCGGCCCTCGCCACGATCTCCTGCAACGCGACGACATGCTGGTCGAACGCGGCCCGTCCGACGCTGGTGAGCCTGCCTGACGTGCGTGGGCGCTTCCCGACGAAGCCCTTGCGGATCTCGACGTAGCCGGCCTCTTCGAGCGTCGTCAACTGCTTCGAGAGGGCGGAGTCGGACAGGCCGATGCTGTCGCGGATGAACTTGAAGTCGGCCCATTCCGTGGCCGCGAGCAGTGACACGATCGAGAGCCGGGTGGGGGCGTGGATGAGTTCGTCGAATCGTGGCTTAATCATTTCGGGCCGCCGGCGCGATCGTCGAGCATGAGGCGACCCAGGTACCGCATCAGCAATGGCCCGCCGACGACCATGAATAGGCCGGCCAGGAGAATGCCCGCGGTCGCGGGATAGCGGACCCCGGCGGCCTTCAGCGCGAACGACGTCGGCAACGAGACGGCCAGGATGCCCGCGACGAAACCGAGAATAGCCAGGACGCCGGTCGGCCGGAGCAGGTCGTTGCGCGGCTGGGCGCGCCCGACGATGCCGAGCACGAGCCGGCCCGTCACGATGAGGGTGCCGAACACGAACGCGGCCGTTGCGATGCCGATCACCAGTGGCCGCCGGGTCTCGACGGCGACCGAGAAGCCAACCATGAGAACCGCGGTGGCCCACCAGAACCAGGTGGGGATGATCGTCAAGGTGACCACTTGCTCCCGGCGTCGGGCGATCTCCGTCAGCGCCCCGGCGGCCTCGTCGGGGCGTACCTCGTTGGCCATGACCCACCTCCATGCCTGTGCGGACAGTACTTTCTCACGTGGAACGTAGCATTCACTTTCCCGCCCGGCAAGTAGTTGCTCGATCCGCGCGCCGACCGCAGGCGTCTGCGGAGCAGAGCGCTGACCTGCGCCATGACGGAGCTTGCTCCGCTGCCTGATAGTCCCAAGGTCGGACAATCGTCGTCGCGCATAACGCCCGACCATCGGCAGATCCGCACGTCCCGAGGCGCACTGATGGGCCCCTAGCTTCATCGCGCGGTTGCGCATCACGTGGCGGAGATGTGTCGCGCATCAGTTGTCGGATCACACGCGGCAGCGCGTGTCCGACTCCGCTTGATGCGTTACACGGTGGCTTCACTTGATGGGTGACACTCCGCCGAGTGCTGGTGGAGTTGAGCGTGACGGAGCAGCGTTACCGGGCAGTACTGGAAGTCGAAGCTGGCTTGTCGGTGACGGAGGTCGCCGAACGGTTCGGCGTCTCGCGTCAGGCGGTGCATCGCTGGTTGGGCTGGTATCGCGATCACGGCTTGGACGGTCTGGCCGACGGATCGCACCGACCGCATGCGCACCCCGCCCAGACTCCTGATGAGGTGGAGGCGCTGATTTGCGAACTGCGACTCCACCATCCCCGCTGGGGCCAGCGGCGGTTGCACTACGAGCTGGGCCGCCGCGGTTGCCCGGGCCCGGTGCCATCGTTGAGCACCATCTACCGGTACTGATGCGACACGGCCTGATCGACCCGACACCTCGTCGGCGCCGGCGAGAGGACTACCGGCGGTGGGAACGCGGCAGGCCGATGGAGTTGTGGCAGCTCGACATTGTCGGCGGTATCCAGCTCGCTGACGGCGGCGAGGCAAAGGTCGTCACCGGCGTGGACGACCACTCCCGATTCTGCGTTATCGCCCAGGTGGTCCGTCGCGCCACCGGCCGGGCCGTCTGTCACGCCTTCGCCGGGGCCCTGCAACGGTTCGGGATTCCGGACGAGGTGCTGACCGACAACGGCAAGCAGTTCACTGCCCGCTTCGGCCGCGGTGGCGGCGAGGTGATGTTCGACCGGATCTGCCGAGAGAATGGCATCACCCACCGGCTGACCAAGCCCCGCTCACCCACCACCACTGGCAAGGTCGAGCGATTCCACCAGACCCTGCAACGGGAACTCCTCGACGATGTCGAGGTCTGGGCCAACCCGCAAGCAGCCCAGGCCGCCATCGACGCCTTCCGGCACGAATACAACACCGAACGGCCCCACCAGTCCCTCGCGATGGCGTTCCCGGCGGACCGGTTCGCCGCCCAGCCGACCGAGGAGCAGCTGCCGCTGCGACTACCTCCGTTGCTGTCCAGCACCATTCCCGCACCCCGCCGACCGCTGCCGACCCCAGCACCGACGCCTCCGCCATCCGTGGGGCACACCGTCGCTCCAGCAGTGCCAGTGGCTGTCGGCGACAGCGTCCGCCTAGCCGTGGAGGTCGCCCGCGTGATTCCCGCCTCGGGCAACCTCGCCGTCTGCGGGCAGCAGTTCTGGCTCGGCCCCGCCCATGCCGGGCGCACCATCACGCTCTGGGCCGACACCACCGTCATCCACCTGCTGCTGAACGGCGCCCGCCTCAAGTCCGTCCCGTCCCGGCTCACCCTCGACCACCTGCGGCAGCTACTCGCCGAGGACGGCCAGCCTGCCGGGCCCTCACCCATCGCCGCCGGCCCGGCCGAGTCTGGCGGCCCGATCGAGGTTGACCGGATCGTTACCGCCAACGGGCTCATCGCCCTTGCCGGCAGGCAACACCCGATCGGCTACCACCTCGCCGGGCGGCGGATCACCGCCCGCCTCGATTACGGCGTCCTGCAGATTCTCGACACCGGCCGGACCCTGCTGCGCAGCCTGCCCAACCCACTCACCAAGGCCGACCTGGCCCGCCTCCGCGATGCCCGTCCCGCCGGACCACCACCAGCCCCGGCCCGCGACGCTCAACGCGTCGAGCGGCGGGTCAGCAGCCGCGGCAGCCTCGTCATCGCCGGTCAACGCATTCACCCCGGCATCGCCCACGCCGGTCGCATCGTCACTGTCGAAGCCACCGACGCCACCTTCCGCGTCTACGACGGCGACCAGCTCCTCATCGAGGTCGCCTGCACCACCACCAAGCCCATCGCCCGGTTCAAAGCCCGTAAGCCGGAACCACCACGGCAGACGACGATCGGCAAGCGAGGCGGACAATGACCCTCTACCGTCTCGGCGACCGATGCCATACTCCTCGAATGCCAGACGGAGCCACAGCGACTCGACTGGTCACAGCGGTGGCACGCCAGCATCTGCAGCCGCTTGGACTGCATCGGCGAGGCGCATCACGCGTCTGGATCGATGACCGAGGCTGGTGGCTGATCGTCGTTGAGTTCCAGCCTTCCCGCTCGGAAGGCACCTATCTCAACGTTGGCGCGATGTGGCTGTGGCACGAGCGCGACCACTGGTCATTCGACGACGGCAGCCGCATCTACTGGCGCAACGACGCCGCCTTCGTCACACAGCCGCCGGTCGGCGAGGTCGGCTGGACGAGCTTTCTGAACTTCGTCAACGCCGAACAGTTCACCCGCGACATCACCACGGTCGCCGGTGTCGCCGCACAACGGGTCGACCAGCTGCGCAGCCAGTTCCCCGACCCCGCAGCCGCCGCTCGCCAGCTGGCCTCCCGCACGACCAGGCACGGCGAGTCGCCCTGGTGGCACGCCTACCACACCGGGGGCGCAGCAGCGCTAGCTGGCGACCCCGACACCGCACGACAAGCGTTCCACCGCATCACCGTCGGCAACCTAGACCCGGACTGGGCCCACGACCTCGCCCAGCGCGCAAAACAGCTAGCCGACCTCGCCGACGACCCACCTGCTTTGCAGCAGCGCGTCATCGAAGTCATCCACGCAACCCGCCAGCGACTCAAACTACCGCCGGCCACGCCCCATCCCATGCCCACACCGCCGGCGGCCTAGCCATCGAAGCGAGAACATCAGCGGTGGAGCAAGCTCGCGGACTACCCTGACCACGAAGATCGTCTAGCCGGACGTGTCACCCGTCATTCGACACCGATCCGTAACGCATCAAGTGGAGCCCGACATCGCCGACAGCCGGTTGTCGTGTCTCAGGACCTGGGTGACAGATCGGTATCAGGACCTGGGTAACACTCCGCCACTTGTGGCATTGGCCCGACGCCTGGCCAAGGTCGACGAGCTGATCAGAACTGGCGGCGACGGCTTGTAGGAACTGACGGCCTCTACCGTCGCCCCCACGGGCGAGGCCGTTCGACCCCTGGCCGCAGCAGCACATCCACATCCCCCAGCGCTGTCGGGTGGTACGACTGGTCAGAGCTGACAGAAGCGGCAGAAACGGGGCGAACCGATGACGAGTGGCGCAGCCCGGCTGATGCGGAGACCGGAGGAGCAGCGGACGACGTTCCTGGACCTGTTCCTCGACCTGGTGTTTGTCTTCGCGCTCTTCCGACTCTCGCTAGGGCTGCGACTGCATCTGGACTGGATCGACGCCTTCCAGACGCTGCTGCTGCTGCTCGCCATGTGGTGGGTGTGGGCCGCGACGGCGGGGGTGGTCTACAGGTTCGAGCCGCGACGGCCGGCGATACAGGTGCTGGTCATCGGGTGCATGTTCGGCAGCTTGGTGCTGTCGGCCGCAGTGCCTGAGGCGTTCGGCGGGCATGGCTTGGTCTTCGCCGGCGCGTACGTCGCCGTCCAGGTCGGTCGCAGCCTGTTTCTCGTGATCGTTACCCGTGGCGACAAGCGGCAGCGTCCCGAGATGCGGGTGCTGCTCTGGTTCGGCGTGTCGGCGGTGCCGTGGATCGCGGGCGCAATTGTGCAGGGTTGGCCGCGTGGGGTGCTGTGGGCGCTAGCGGTGGCCGTGGACTACACGGCGGCCAGTCTCGGCTGGCCCGCGCCGAGGCTGGGCCGCGGCAATGCGGCGGAGTTTGGGATCACGGGCGAGTTCCTGGCCGAGCGCTATCGGCAGTTCTTCATCATCGCGCTCGGCGAGTTGATTCTGGTGACGGGGCTGGGGCTCAGCGAGCACACCTTCGAGGCTGACCGCAGCGCGGCGGTCGTGGTGGCGTTCACGACCACGGTGCTGCTGTGGCGGATCTACATCCACCTCGCTGGGGAGGTGTTGGGCGGGGCCGTCGCCGCGGCCAATGATCCGCTCCGCGTTACCGTTTTGGCGACAAACGCTCACCTGGTCATGGTCGCCGGCATCGTCCCGATCTCTGTCGGCGTCGAGCTCATCATCGAGCACCCATCCGGGCACACACAGCCGACGTGGATCGCCGTGATCCTCGGCGGACCCGCACTGTTCCTCGCCGGACGGGCCATCTTCGAGTACGCGGTGTTCGGCCGGGTGTCCCGAAACCGCGTGGCCGGGGTCCTCATGCTCGCCGCCATCTCGCCGGCAACGATCTTCCTGCCGCCGGTGCTCGTCGCCGGCGCCGCTGCTCTCGTCCTGGCCGGCATCGCCGTATCCGACACAGCCCGTGCCCGAGGACGTCCACCCGAGCCGCCCTCACCACCCGGCTAGCCAGAAGTGTCACCCACGTCCCGAGACTGTTCTGTCACGGACGTCCTGAGACTCGACATCGCCGGCAGCCGGTCGGGCGGGCTCCCCCTCACCTGCGGTGCGTTGAACGTCTCACGCACGGTGGAGAATGGTGGTGCGACGACGGATGCGGGAAGGGACGCCGAGTGGTGGACGACCTCGGATGTCGCCGCCTACCTCGGAGTCCAGGTCTCGACGGTCACGAACTACCGAAAGCGTGGGCACGTGCCCGAACCTGACATGACTGTTGGCCGTACACACATGTGGCGGCCGGCCCGGATCAGATCATGGCAGCAGGGTCGTCCTCGGCCTGGCGTCGGTGGTCGACGGGCAGACCAGTCCGAGTCCAAGTCCGACTAGCTGCAAGTCCCTACGCCGCGAGGGTTCGAACTTCTTCCAGGTACGACGAGACTTCCGGCTGATCCGGATAGCGCTGGGCCAGGAGGCTAGTCAGCTCACGAGAGCACATCAGCAGGGACGGCGGCGACTTCCGGTCACCTTGCAGGGCTTGGCGGCCGTGCGCGATCGCTGACTCCACGTCGCCTGTGCGAGCAGCGGTCACGCCGAGCGTTACCCGAGCTTCCGCTATCCGCATTGGCTTACGTTCCTGCCCGTTCGGGTCGGTCGATGACTTCAGGACCTCTCGGGCGTACATCTCGGCAAGCCGATCCTCGCCCGCGATGCGGTAGCAATCCATGGCGTAGAAGTCGAACTTGGCGGGGTCGACCACGAATCGGTGATCGGTGTCCTCCGGGTAAGGCAGGGATTCCAACAATCGGTGTCCACGGTCGAGAGAAGTCTCTACCTGGCGACGGTCGCCGAGTCGCGCCCAAGCCTTCGCCTGCTGGGCGGCGAGCTGCATCGCCGCTCCATCGTTCGCTGCGGTCGCCTCAACAGCCTCGGCAGCTGCGATGACGCCTCGATAGTCTCCCTGCGTCAACGCGTACCAAGCGCGCATCGTTTCAGAATGCGCAAGTGGCTGCCGCTGCTGACGGTCTGCCTGGGTACGTTCATGCTCCTGGTCGACGTCACGATCGTGATCGTCGCCCTGCCCGACATGGTCGACGACCTGGGCGCGTCCTTCCGGGCGTTGCAGTGGGTCATCGACGCCTACGCCCTCGTGCTGGGCGCACTGGTGCTCGGCGCCGGCTCGATCGCCGACCGGGTGGGGCACCGCCGGGCGTACGTCGTCGGGCTGGCGGTCTTCGCGGTGTCGTCGCTGCTGTGCGGTCTCGCGCCGAACCCGGGCGTGCTGATCGCCGCGCGCGCCGTACAGGGCGTCGGGGCGGCGGCTATGTTCGCGACCACGTTCGCCCTGCTCAACAGCGCCTACGTCGGGCGTGACCGGGGAAGCGCGTACGGCATCTGGGGCGCGGTGTCGGGCGCCTCGGCCGCCGTGGGCCCGATCCTCGGCGGGCTGCTCACCGAGGGCGCGTCGTGGCGCTGGATCTTCCTCGTCAACCTGCCGGTCAGTGCCGTGGCCATCCTGCTGTGCGCCACGACGCTCACCGTCGCCCACGCGACCGTCCGGGGCCGGATCGACGTCGCCGGTATGGTGAGCTTCACCGCCGCCGCGGGGTGCGCGACCTATGCACTCATCCGGGCGAACGAGGACGGCTGGTCGGCAGCCGCCGTCTGGTGACTGCTGGTGGTGGCCGCGCTCCTGCTGGCCGGGTTCGTCACGATCGAGGCACGCACCCGGAACGCCATGTTCGACCTCGCCCTCCTGCGCGACCGCTCGTTCGTCGCGGTCCTGCTCGCCGGGCTGCTGCTGACGTTCGCGGCCTTCACCACCCTCACCTACACCTCGATCTGGTTGCAGTCGTGCTGGGACTGAGTCCGCTCGCGGCGGGGCTCACCGGCCTGCCGATGTCCGTCACCGCGTTCGCTGTCTCGGCGGCGCCGGGTCGGGTGCTGCACGGCCGCAGACCAGACCTGGTGATCGGCGCCGGTCTGCTGTTCGTCGGCCTCGGCAGCCTGCTCACCGCGGCGCTCATGCACGGTTCGGCCAGTTGGCCGGCGCTGCTGCCGGGGCTCGCCCTGATCGGTGTCGGCGTCGGCCTCGCGACGCCCGTCCTCGGCTCGGTCTCCATGTCCCTGGTGCCCGCCGAGCGCGGCGGCATGGCCGCCGGAGCCGTCAACACCACCCGCCAGCTGGGCTTCGCGTTCGGCGTCGCCGCGCTGGGCAGCGTCTTCACCGCCCAGGCGCAGACCATCCTGGCCGGGCGTGGCATTGCGGACCCGGCACACGTCGCGCACGCCATCGCCGGCGGGCAGACACCCGGTCTGCTGCGCGCCACGCCGGCAGCCGGGCGGCACCTGCTGGACAGCGCGGCGCATGCCGCCGGGGTGGCGGGTGTCCAGGCGACCTTCGCCGTGGCCGGAGCCGTCGGCGTCCTCGCCAGCTTGCTCGTCATCGTCCTCATGCGACCCGGCCGGCCGCGAACCGCCGCCTCGACCGCGCGTCCGCCCGTCGCGGAGGGCGCGGGACGCTGACGGCGCCCCCGAACGCGAACCTGCCGGGCCGAGCGGCGAGGCGCGGGCAGGCATGGTCGCGGCCGTAACGGGAATCGGAGGGCCGCCAGCAGCACGCACGGAGGAGGCGCAATGACGGACCCCGGGTCGAATCGTGCCCGCCTGCCGGGATCGCCGCTGCCGGACGTGGCGTCCGCGGACGGCGGCTTCGCCGTCGTGGAGATGTTCACCTCCCAGGGCTGTTCGAGCTGTCCTCCGGCCGAGGAGGTGCTGACCGAGATCGAGCGTGACGCGCGCGCCCAGGGGCAGCCGGTCTTCGCGCTCGGGTTCCACGTCGACTACTGGGATGATCTGGGCTGGCCCGACCGGTTCGCCGACGCGGCGTACACCGCGCGGCAGGAGGCGTACGCGCGGGCCTTCGGCACCGGCCGCCTGTACACCCCCCAGATGGTCGTCAACGGCACCGTCGAGTTCGTCGGCTCCGACCGTCGACGGGCGGCGACCGCGATCGCGTCCGCCCTCACGTCGGCAACCACCACACCGTTCACACTGTCGGTCCAGGACTACGCCGGAGGTGCGGGCGCCGGGCAGCGGGTCGTCCTGGGCTTCGAGACCGAGCGGCCCACGGAGCGTGCGGTGCTGAACGTGGCGATCGTCGAACGCGGCCTGGAGAGCGAGGTCGCCCGGGGCGAGAACGCCGGGCGGACGCTGCGGCAGGACAACGTGGTGCGCGCCTTCACCTCGCTGGGTCTGGACGCCGAGCGCGGGCAGGTGGAGCTGGAGGCGCCGCCAGATCTCGATCCTCGGCAGGCCACTCTGGTGGGTTACGTGCAGAACAAAGGTGACCGGGCGATCGTCGCCGCCGCCGCGGTCGACCTGTCCGCCGTCGCGCGATGAGAGTGGGCTGATTGCGGTGCGTGAGCGGGCATCGCGTCACCATGGCGCTCTGGCCGAGGCGGCCTCGCCAAGCTAAGGTCCGGGAGCATGTCAGGACGGTGGAGGCGGGCACTCGGAATTCTGGCGGTCGGGCTGTTCCTGCTCGGGTGCTACGGCTGCTTCACCCGGAGATTGCCGGTCTGGCAGATCGTTGCCCTGGGCACCATCGCAACATTCGGCGCGGTGGCGTGGACGGCGCTGACGGTGACGAAGGCGGTTCGGGACCGCGGTCCCGCCCAGGCGACCGCCACGGCGTACCTGGACGCGCTCGTCGCGGCCGAGTTCACGGTCGCGTACGAGTTGCTCGCCGAGCAGCGTCGGCAGGCCAGCGACCTGCCGACCTTTTCCGAGCTGCACTCCGGTGGCCAGCGGCTCACCGGCTATTCGGTCGAGGGGACAACGATAGTCGGCCCTGGACAACCTCGTGCCGAGGTACTGACGCAGGCCCGCTTCGTCGATGGCGAGGTCGCGCCGCTGAAGCTGCTGCTGATCCGGCAGGCCGACGACCACTGGCGGGTCGCCGACTGGCACGCCGGCGAGCGGTGGTAGTTCAAATCGCGACATCAGCACGCAACCCGTGGGACACATTGACGGGAGTCATAGCCCTCGATTACCGTGCCGACTGAGAGAGCGCTCTCTCACCGCATCTTCTCCTCAATTCAGACAACGTGTCGGAGCCGGCAGGCCGGCATCCCGACACGCGATGGAGGCACCGTGAAACCTCCCGTCCCCCACCGCCGTTGGGTCCTGGCCGCCACCACCGCTCTGGCCCTGGTCGTCGGCGGCCTCACGATTTCCCTCACCCGTCCCGCCGAGGCCGCCCCCGTCGGCGCCGGCAGCTACACCACCACCCCGGTCGGCCCGCTCCCCACCGGCTGCGGCCCGATGTCGAGCAACCCCCGACAGTTCGCCACCGCCAACGCGCCAGCCGGTGCGGTACCCACCAACGACTGGTGGTCCTCACTGCTCTGGAAGCGCACCGACTGCGCCTTCAGCGAACCCCTGCACGCCCACCCGCTCTCCTACGACACGTTCACCGACGGCCTCGGCTTCTCCGCCAACTCCACGCCCGCCATCAGCGGCACCTCGACCGGGGTCGGCGAGTACCACTACCCGTACGTCCAGGACATCCGGGTCGGCGTCGCCGGGCTAGGAGCGCCCGTGGTCAAGGTCGACGGCTGGACCGACTGGACGGTCAGCCCACACTGGAGCGACGGAGCGCGGACCATGCGCGCCACCATCGGCCACGGTCTGCCCTTCGCGTACTTCCAGACCACCGGTGGGGACGCGGTGATCAGCGCGACGGGCACCGCGGACGTCTGGTCCAACAGCGGCGCCACGGTCGGCTTCCGGGTCAACGGCCACGACTACGTCGGGTACGCCCCCAGCGGCGCCACCTGGACCGTCAGCGGCGGCCGGATCTCCTCCACCCTGGCCGGCCGGGGCTACTTCTCCGTCGCCCTCCTGCCGCCGTCGACGTCGGCGGCCGAGCGCGCCGACCTGGCCTCCACCTACGGCCGGTACGCGCACGCCCACGTCACCGGCACCCAGGTCTCGTACGCCTACAACCCGGCCACCAGCGGACTGACCACCACGTACGCGTTCACCACGACCGCCCGGGAGGGAACCGCCACGCAGACCGTGGTCAGCCTCTACCCGCACCAGTGGAAGTCGCTGACCGGCTCCACCCCCATCACCCCGACCTACCCGTCGGCGCGTGGCCGGATGAAGGTGCTCACCGGCGTCAACCAGTTCCGTACCGCCATGAAGTTCCAGGGGGTCCTGCCGGAACTGCCGGCCGTCGCCGACGGCAGCGGCGCCGACCTGACGACGCTCACCAACCACCTGGCCGCCGCCCGCGCGAACCCGATGGACCAGCGCGGCGGCGACACGTACTGGACCGGCAAGGGACTCGGCCGGGCCGCCCGGCTCGCCGAGGTGGCCGACCTGGTCAACGACACCGCGACGCGGGACAGCGCGCTGAACGCGATCCGCAGCACGCTCACCGACTGGTTCACCGCGTCGAGCGGCAAGACCGGAAGGGTCTTCTACTACGACGGCAACTGGGGCACGTTGATCGGCTACCCAGCCTCGTACGGCTCGGACCAGGAACTCAACGACCACCACTTCCACTACGGCTACTACATCGCCGCCGCGGCGACGCTGGCGAAGTTCGACCCGGCGTGGGCCGCCGCGAGCCGCTACGGCGGCATGGTGGACCTGCTGATCCGGGACGCCAACAACTACCGCCGCGACGACACCCGCTTCCCCTACCTGCGCGACTTCGACATCTACGCCGGCCACGACTGGGCGTCCGGGCACGGCTCATTCGGCTCCGGCAACAACCAGGAATCGTCGTCGGAGGGGATGAACTTCGCCAACGCCCTGATCCAGTGGGGACAGGTGACCGGCGACACCGCCGTCCGCGACGCCGGCATCTTCCTCTACACCACCCAGGCCGCGGCCATCCAGGAGTACTGGTTCGACGTCAGCGACCAGAACTTCCCCGCCGCCTTCGGGCACTCGACGGTCGGCATGGTCTGGGGCGACGGCGGCGCGTACGCCACCTGGTTCAGCGCCGAGCCGGAGATGATCCAGGGCATCAACCTGCTGCCGGTCACCGGCGGACACCTCTACCTCGGCAACAACCCGGCGTACGTACGGACCAACTACGCCGAACTGGTGCGCAACAACGGTGGGCAGCCGACGGTCTGGCAGGACATCCTCTGGCAGTTCCAGGCCCTCGGTGACGGCGACGCGGCGCTGGCGAACCTCCGCGCGAACCCCAACTACACGGTCGAGGAGGGCGAGAGTCGGGCACACACCTTCCACCGGATCCGCAACCTCGCGGCGCTGGGCACCGTCGACACGACGGTGACCGCCAACCATCCACTGTCGGCGGTGTTCTCGCGCAACGGGGCGCGCACCTACGTGGCGTCGAACCCGACCGCGACGGCGATCACGGTGAACTTCTCCAACGGCACGACGCTCGCCGTACCGGCCGGACGGACGGCCACCACCGGGGCGTACACCTGGAGCGGCGGCAACGCGGCCGGCGGCGTACCCCCGGGGACCCCGCCGCCCACCACACCCCCTCCGACGGATCCGCCCCCGAACCCGGGCTCTCCGACCCGGTACCTGCTGCCCGGTGGCGGGCTCGGCGCGGCCGGCGGCGCGGCCACGACCACGGTCGCGGCCGCCAACGGAAACCACGATGGTACGCCGACCAACCCGCAGGTCTTCACGGCGACCGGCCTCAACCTCGCCTACTCCGGCGGGCAGACCACCTTCGACCTGTTCCTGGACGCCGGCACGGCGGTCGGCAACGGCGTGCAGGTGCGGATCTCGTACGACCTGACGGGCAACGGCAGCTGGGAGCGGGTGGAGACGTCGCGCTACTTCGCCACCGACCCTGTCCCCGGCTACGAGCACTACACCCAGAACGCCGGCCTGGCTTCGGCCACCGGCACGTTGGGCACCCTCAGCAACGGCACGGTCCGGGTCGAGGTGTGGTCGGCGATCGGCAACAACCCGAGCACGGTGGGCATCGGCAACCAGTCGGTGCTCCGGCTTCCGTACTCCTGATCCACCCGTCCGCGCCGCCGCCGGTTCGGTATGGCCGGCGGCGGCGCGGCGCAGGGTCATCGGGGAGTCGGGCCGACCTCCACCCGGTGGCTCTCGTTGTCGGAGAGGAACGACGCCAGCTCCCGCCCCTGCTCGACGACGGCGGTGCGGTCGGCTCGGGAGAGGCGACGCAGCGGAATGACCGTCACGGCGCCGGCCTCGACGTTCCAGGTCGCGGCGACCCGACCGTCGACCAGCACCACGCGCTCGCCGGCGACCGACAGACCACGGTGCGCATCGTCGATGATCCGGCTCCGGTCCTGGTATCCGAGTATCGCGTTGTCAAAGGCCGGCAGGAACCGCACCGGGGCGGGTGTGTCGGGGTCGGGGCGCGGCGCGTCGGGAAGGTCCAGCAGCTCACGGCCACGATCGTCGCGGAACGTGATCAACTCGCCGCGCATCGCGGCCACCGCGGCCGGCAGTCCGGCGAGGCCGCACCAGGCGCGCAGGTCGGCCGTGGCCGCGGGACCGTACGCGGCCAGGTAGCGGCGTACCAGCGCCTGGCCGACCGGATCGGTGTCCTCCAGGGCCGGCGGGTCGATCTCCCGACCGAGCCAGGAGGAGAGCAGGACGTTGCGCACTCCGGCCCTCGTGCGCCACAGTCCGCGCGGCGGCAGTTGCACCATCGGGACGAGGGCGGCGATCACCATCTCGCCCAGTGCCCGCGTCCCCGGCGTCGGCCAGCGCTCGGCGAGCGCCCGCGCCAGCTCGGTCATCGAGCGCGGCTCGTCGTCGGCCATCACGGCCCGGCCGGCCGCGGCGAGTTCGTCGAGGTCCACCCCGTCCAGCTCGCGGCGGTAGGTCCCGAGCACCCGTTGGCGCAGCATCGCATCGTGTCGGGCGCGCCAGGTCAGTGCGTCGTCCGCGGTGAGGAGGTGGACGGTGCGGCGCATGAGGTGTGTCCGCACCAGGCTTCGCTGGATCAGCAGGTCCGAGAGCACCGCCGAGTCGAACGCGCGCAGCCTCGACCAGAGCCCGACGAACGGTTCCTGCGGTTCCTGCGCCTGCAGACCGCCGATGTGGGCGACGGCGTCGGGGACCGGTACGTCCGCGCGGTCGAGCAGCAACTGCCGGGCGAGCGTCGCGCGGTTGAGCGCGCGGTTGTCGAGCACCGTCATCGGGCAACAGTCGCAGGTGAAGCGGCCAGGGTCTGGCCGCTTCTCATGGCAGTATCGGGACCCATGCTGAAGACCTCGGCGCGGCTGCTGTCGTTGCTCTCGCTGCTCCAGGCACGCCGGGACTGGCCGGGGGCGCTGCTGGCCGAACGGCTGGACATCAGCCCGCGCACCGTGCGCCGCGACGTCGACCGCCTGCGTGAGCTCGGCTATCCCATCCTGGCCACCAAGGGTCCCGACGGGGGCTACCGGCTCGACGCGGGCGCGGAACTGCCGCCTCTGCTGTTCGATGACGAGCAGGCCGTCGCCCTCGCCGTGGCACTCCAGATCGCCACGACCTCCGGCGCCGGCATCGAGGAAGCCGCGGCGCGCGCGCTGCAGACCGTCCGGCAGGTCATGCCCGCACGGCTGCGCCGTCGCATCGACACCATCCAGGTCACCGCCGTCGAGCGGCCGGCGACCCGATCGAGCCCACAGGCCGACAGCGGCGTGCTCATGGCGCTCAGTGCCGCCGTCCACGCCCGCGAGGTGCTGCGTTTCGACTACGGCCCCGCATTCCCGCCAGCGGCCAACGACGATCAGGCCGACAGTGCGCCGCGCCGGGTCCAGCCCCACCACGTCGTCACCTGGGGAGGGCGCTGGTACCTCGTCGCCTGGGACCTCGACCGGGAGGACTGGCGCACCTTCCGCGCTGACCGGATCACGCCCCGCACCCCCACGGGGCCTCGCTTCACCCCACGGCAACTACCCGGTGGGGACGTGGCGGCCTTCGTGGTCAGCAGGTTCCACGGCCCCGAAGGCTGGCCTTGCCGGGGCGAGGTGATCCTGGACCTCCCCGCCGAGGTCGCAGCCCGTTACACCAGCGACGGACTCGTCGAGGCCCTCGGCCCGGACCGCTGCCGGCTCATCGTCGGCTCGTGGTCATGGCCGGGCCTGGCCTCCGCCATCGGTCGGTTCGACGCCGACATCGAGGTCGTCGGGCCGACCGAGCTCAGAGAGGCCTTCGCGCGGCTGGCCGACCGCTATGCCGACGCCGCGGCCGGCGCACCCCCCACACCACCTCGACCGGTCCGGACGGGCCGATAACCCGCTTGCGCCCGTCGCGGCTTGTCGACAGGGTCGGGAGCCATGAGCGACATGTGGGTGGACCCCACCGACGATCCACGGACCTACGGCAACCCGAAGGGCGAGAAGGCGACACTGCAGGAGTACCTGCGGAACTACCGGTTGACCCTGGACATGAAGTGCGCCGGTCTCGACGCCGAGCAGCTCGCCCGCCGCTCTGTGCCACCGAGCACCATGAGCCTGCTCGGCCTGATCCGGCACCTTGCCAAGGTGGAGAACCAGTGGTTCCAGCGGGTGCTGCGCGGCAGGACCGACCAGCCGCGCCTGTTCAGCCGGGACGACGACAGGGACGCGGACTTCACCGACGCGGTCGCCGACCCCGCGGTCGTCGAGGAGGCGTTCGCCACGTGGAAGGCGGAGATCGCGGCGGCCGATGAGTGGCTCGACGCGCTCGACGAGGACGACCTCGGGCGGGAGGTGCCGATCGGCGACGACACGGTCAGCGTCCGCGACGTCCTCGTTCACATGATCGAGGAGTACGCCCGGCACGTCGGCCACGCCGACCTGCTCCGCGAGTGCGTCGACGGCCGCACCGGCCAGTGAGTCGGGGGAACGACCAGGGCCGCTCGAGTCGGCCGGCATCCGCGTGAGCGGGTGAGCGGCGGGGGTGTGCCTCCCCCGCCGCGAACCCGATCACTCGCTGCGTGCCGTCTCCGGGCCGGTGATCCTTTCCAGCAACGGCAGGGTGGACGCGATGATGCCGAGGCATGCGGCCAGGCCGACGATCACGATCGCGTAGAACCCGAGGCCCGGCGCGGTGAGGGTGTAGTCCAGCTGTGCCTTGAGGAACAGTTGGGCGGACACGAAACCCATGCCGATCGCGACCACGGCGACGGCCAGCATCGGTACGGCGCTTTCCAGAGCGACCACACGGCGCAGGACCCGCACCGGCGCCCCACTGAGGCGGAGCAGGCTGAACGGGCGCCTGCGTTCACTCAGACCGCCGACCACGCTGACCGCCAGGCTGCAGCCGGCGAGGCCGAGGCTGGCGACGATGATGACGTTGGCCAGCTGCTTCCAACCACGCAGCTGATCGGTGAAGGACGACTCGAACTCACCGGGAACGGTCGGTGCCACCCAGAAGTCCGGGAAGGCCAGCGAGAGGGCCGTGCGCGCCCGTTCCAGCGGGGCTGTCGAACCGTCCGTGCCGACGACGATCGACGCCACCGGCAACCGCTGGAGGTCGTCGAGGGAAACGGATGCGGCGGGCCACACCCGGGAGGCGGACGCCGACTCGTCGAACGGGATGAAGTTGTGGGCCACCGCCGCCACGGTGGCGCCGTCGGCGCATCGGCCGTACGCCTCGGGAATGTCGGTGCACGCGAGCACGCCGGGATCGGCCATCCGGTCCGGGTTCCGGTGGACCACCGTCGCGCTCCGCACGCCCGGGATCGAGCGCAGCTCGACCAGCAGTGAGTCGGGCACCGAGAGCTCGTCGTCAGAGAAGCCGGTGGAGAGGGTGGCGGCATCCGTCGACTCGATCCGGGCGGGGCCACGGTTGGCGACGATCGTGGTGATCACACCGATGGCCACACTCGTGACGAAGAGCGCGAGCATGATGCCGCTGATGGCCCGGAAGCCGGCCTTCGGGTTGTCGGCGAGGCGCCGCGCCGCGATGAGTGCCGCGGGCCGCCGGGCGCGGCTGGCCATGACACGGGCGCCGACCATGGTGAGCCAGGGTCCGGCGAGGACCAGACCGGTCATGATGAGCAGGAGACCAGGCAGGAACGCGGCGGTCTGGCCATCCGACGTCTCGGGCCTGCGGCCGATGAAGTAGGCCAGCTCGGCCACCCCCAGCGCGAGTGGGATCAGCCGGTAGGCGCGGGGTGGACGGGGGGTGACCTGCCGCGTGACGCCGAGCGGGGAGATCCGGACGCGTCGTAGCGACACCCAGGCCGCCAGCGCCGCTCCGGCCGGCACGCCGAGCGCGACCACCAGGATGTCCAGCGGTCTCAGGACCATGTCGTCGGGGAAGAACCGCATGCCGGTGAACGGGATGGCGGCGAGCTGGCCGCGGAACGCGAAGAACAGCGCGAAGCCGAGAGCCGTGCCCGCGAGCGCCGCCACGGCCGCTTCGGTCGCCGCGATCACCGAGATCTGCCGGGGCGTCGCGCCGACCAGCCGCATCGCCGCGAACCGCTGCTCCCGGCGGGCGGCGCTGAGCCGGGTGGCCGTGCCGATGAAGATCAGCACCGGAAACAGCAGCCCACCGGCTATGACACCGACGATGAGGTCCACGACCGTCTCCGGCAGCGCGTGGGTGTCGTCGCCGACGCTCGTGAGCTGGCGGACATTTGGCAGCGTCGTGGCCTCGTTCACGGTGTGGCCGACGATGACGAGGAGGGCGTCCGGTGACGGCAGCGCGGCCGAACCGATCGTGCCGAGGTTTCGCCCGGGGTAGCGATCGGCGAGTTCGGCGGCAGGGGTCGCTGCCAGCAGCGTGCTGAACTCCGGTGAGACGTAGTACTCCCCCGGCCCCGGGGTCTCCGGAATGCCGACCGGCGTCGGCGAGCCCGGGCCCGAGGCGGCGACGTCGATCCGTACGATCTGCTCGCCGCGGAAGTAGTCCTCCCGCGTGGACCACCACAGTGGATCGCCGCCACCGTCCGCCGACGGGCTGGGATACAGCGACGCGTACCGTGTGAGCTGCGCGTTCACGGCGTTGAGGCCCGCGAGGGTGACCAGCAGCAGACCGGCGCCGACCGCCACGGCGGTGGCGATGATGATGAGGCGGGTGAGTGCCTCCCGCCCGCCGGCCACGGCGAGGCGGAGCCCGAAGCGGATCATGATGCGATCCGGTCCGGCGCGTTCACGCGGCCGTCGCGCACGATGACCTCGCGATCGGCGTACGCGGCGACCCGTGGTTCGTGGGTGACCAGGATGACCGTCGTGCCCTGCTCACGAGCCGCGGTGACCAGCAGGTCCATGACCTGCTCGCCGGTGAGCGAGTCGAGCGCGCCGGTCGGCTCGTCGGCGAAGAGCACCTCCGGCCCGGCGACCAGGCCCCGGGCGAGGGCGACCCGCTGGGCCTGCCCTCCGGAAAGCTCACCTGATCGGCGCTGCTCCAGCCCTTCCAGGCCGAGCCGCTCGAACCAGCCGTACGCCTTGCGCAGCGCCTCGGTCCTGCGTGTGCCGTTCAACAGCAGCGGCAGGGCCACGTTCTCCGCGGTGGTCAACTCGGGGACGAGCTGCCCGAACTGGAACACGAACCCGAAGCGGTCCCGGCGCAGGCTGCTGCGGCGGGCCTCGGTCATGGAGTCGACCCGAGCCCCGTCGAACAGGACCTCGCCGGAATCCGGAACCAGGATGCCGGCCAGGCAGTGCAGCAACGTCGACTTACCCGACCCGCTGGCCCCCATGATCGCGACGATCTCCCCCGAGTCGACGGCGATGCTGGCGCCGCGGAGCGCAGGTGTCTGGCCGAAGGAGAATTCGACGTTCCTCGCTTCGATCGCGATGGTCATTGCCGTACCGCCTTCGTGAGGGCGTCCAACCGGGCGCCGGTCATCTCGATCCACCTCAGGTCCGCCTCCAGGTGGTACAGACCGTGATCGGCGAGCAGCGCGTCGACGAGACTGCCGGTGCGCTTGATCTCGGTGAGCTCACGCATCCGCTGCAGGTGCGCGCCGCGTTGGGTGTCGAGGTATTCGCCGGCGGGGCGGTCCAGCATCAGCGCGAGCACGACCTTGGCGAAGAGGACGGTCTGCAGGTGCGGTTCCGGTTCGACCGGCTGGGTCAGCCACTGCTCGACCTCGGTCGCGCCGAGGTCGGTGATGATGTAGCGCTTGCGGTCGGGCCCTTCGCCGGGGCCGACCTCGCTGATCACCACCTTGCCGTCGCGCGCCAGGCGGCTGAGGGTCGAGTAGACCTGCCCGAACGGCAGCGGCTTACCGCGGCCGAAGTAGGTGTCGTACTCGCGCTTCAGGTCGTACCCGTGGCTGGGTTCCCGATCGAGCAGGCCGAGGAGGGTGAGTGGAACGCTCATGCCAGCACCATACACCGGGGGTATACACCGCGTATATACGCCCGGGTTCTACGTCCGGGGCCGCCGTGGCCTCATGCATGTACGACGGTCCCGTGGCGTAGCGCGTCGAGCCTTCCTGTCCTGGCGACCCGAGCGAAGGCATGGGCGCTCGGTTTCGGGGTTCTGCGCAGGTCGTGGTCGTGGTCGACCGCGATCAGTCCGAACTTGGGGCGGTATCCCTCGGCCCATTCGAAGTTGTCGAAGGCGGACCAGTGCAGGTAACCGCGAACGTCGACTCCTTCCGATCGGGCCTGCGCCAGTGCGGCGAGATGCGTTTCGAGGTAGTCGACCCGCTCGTGATCGTCTTCGGTGGCGATGCCGTTCTCGGTGACGTACAGCGGGAGCCCGGCGGCGGCAGCACGGTGCAGCTGTTGGCGCAGTCCGTCCGGATGGACCTCCCAGCCCATCTGGGTCAGTTGGGCGCCGGCCGGCGGTTCGGCGAACAGTGTCGGCACGGCGGGATCGACCCATTGCCGGCGGTAGTACTGGACGCCGAGGAAGTCTCCAGGGTCGGGTCCGGTGAGCCCGTCGAGGTACAGGTCGACGATCTCGGTCCGCAGAGCGCGGCAGAACGCGACGCAGCTGTCGTCGTCACGAGCCGGGGTCAGCAGCGGCAGCTGCACGGCGAGGCCCGCCCTGGACCGGGCTCCTCCATCGCGGATGGCCCGTACCGCGGCGTGGTGCGCCTCCAGGAGCACCCTGCCCACCCGTTTCCACAGGATCGGGTTGGTCATCCCCGGCGGGTGGTAGCCCTCCAGATAGCCGTGCAGGGCGATCATCTGTGGTTCGTTGATAGTGCAGACGAAGGGCATCAGGTCGCCCAGCTCCGCGACGACCCGGTCGCAGTATCGGCTGAACAGCTCGACCGCATCAGGAGCGAGCCAACCACCCCTCGCGGCGAACCAGCGCGGCAACGTGAAGTGGTGCAGGGTGACGAATCCGGTCATGCCGGCGTTGGCGAGCGCGGTCAGGACCCGGCGGTAGTGGGTGAGGGCGCTGCGGCTGAACTCCCCCGGTGCGGGTTCGATACGGGACCACTCCAGCGACAGGCGGTGGGCGTTGTGGCCCAGTGACTTCAGCAGCGCGAAGTCGTCGGCATACCGGTGCAGGTGGTCGATGCCGTCGTGGGACGACTGTTGCGCGGCCGTACCGGGGGCGTGTTCGAAGTCCCACCAGTCGTTGTTGACGTTGCCGCCCTCAACCT
Organism: Micromonospora sp. NPDC005087; assembly: GCF_042872965.1. Lineage (NCBI taxonomy): Bacteria > Bacillati > Actinomycetota > Actinomycetes > Micromonosporales > Micromonosporaceae > Micromonospora > Micromonospora sp. NPDC005087. The sequence continues at coordinate 81,307 of NZ_JBIALB010000012.1, forward strand.
GGTGCGCGGCTGTCGCGGCACCCCAGAGGAAGTTCGCCGGAAAGTCGGATCCCAACGGAGCCGGCGCACTGCGACCGTCGGCGACGTCTCGGGTGCTGGTCACGGCTGCTCCTCATCGGTGCGCGGGTTACGGGCCCGGTCGCCACTCGTGGACTGAGCGGCGACCGGGCCCGTCGGATCAGTTACCCGTCCGCGGTGCCAGGAACGTGAACGAGCCGGAGGGAACGCTGTAGACGGCATAGTCTCCGTCGACACGCAGGAACGTGGCCCGGGCCGGAGGCGCGTCGAGCCGTCGTCCTCCCGCCGGCACCCACACCTGTGCGCTGGTGTTGGTGGGGACGTCGACCGTCAGCTTGAATCGTCGATCCGACGTGCTCCACTCGGACCGCGCAACGCCGTGTGGTGTCTGGTAGCTGCCCTTCACCGAGGTCAGGTCCCCGACCACCTTGGGCTGGATGACAAGGCGTCGGTAGGCGGTCGAGTCGTCGGCCTCGCGGATGCCGACCAGACTCCCCTGGAACCACTCCTCGATCTGGGCGAGGATCATGTGGTTCTTGGAGTCACCACGGTTCCACCGTTCGCCGATGGTGGTCATGCCGTTCGGGTTCGCGACCGTGGGTTCCATGAAGAACCCGTAACTCGGTTGGTCGTTCTCCTGGAGCAGGTCCCACAGGACGTCGTCCCTGCCGCCGTCGGCGAGTGCCCGGACGGTCGGTGCCATCCCGATGGTGCCGCCGCTGAAGTGTGGACCGTCGCCGACCGGGTGGAACGCGTACACGAGCTCGACGAGCGCGTCGAGGACGGCGTTACGTTCGGTGTCCGGGACGAGCCCGGCGTCGAGGGCGAGTGCCTGCGCTGTCTGCGTTGCGCCCGTGGTCCCGGCGTTGCCGTCCGCGGTGTACCGGCGTAGTTGCTGGTTGTAGAAGTGCGCGTTGAACGCCTGCTTGATCTCGTCCGCGAGCGTCCGGTACCGAGCGGCGTCGTCGACGTGGCCGGTCAGCTGCGCCATCGTGGCCAACTTGCTGATCATCGTGTAGTAGCCCCAGGTACCGGTGATTCGGCCGGATGTCTGGTCGGCGGCGACCCAGTCGGCGAGGGCGGCGTCGACGATGTGCGCGTCGGCTCCGGTCCCCACCTTCTGGCGCTGGATGTAGTCGGCGAAGGCGACCATCTGGTTGTAGTACCGCGCCATCGTCGCGGTGTCGCCGTACAGTTCGTACAGCATCGACGGGACGAGGATGATCGCGTTGCCCCAGTTGATCTCGTCGCCGAAGCGTCCGCTGTAGCCCCAGTCGTAGACCGGGGTCTTCAGCGCGACGTTCCCGGCCATCGGTGTGTCAGCCAGAGACTGCCCCTCGACGAGGTGTCGCATGGTGGTCCGTAGGTAGGCGCCGAGTTCGTAGTTGCGGTGGATGGCACCCATCGGCATCGTGTAGTCGGCCGGGTACGACAGCTTCTCGCGGCCGGGGCAGTCGGTGAACACCGACATGATGTTCGCCGCGAAGGAGTACCTGGCCATCTTGTGGACGCGGTTGACGCGCGCGTTCGAGGTGGTGAAGTCGCTGGCCGACGGGGTGGCGGCCTGCAACCGGAGCCCCTTGATGAGGTCCTTCGTCGGGACGTACCCCTCGGGCAGGCCGCTGACCTGGACCCACTGCATGCCGAAGTAGTTGAAGTCGGGATGCCAGGTCTCCCCGCCGCGTAGTCCGGCGGTGGTGTACGTGTTGAACAGGTCGCGTCCCCGGCTGCCGCCGCCGCCCATGAGCGAGGCCTGGTCCACGGTGCCGTCCGCGGCCAGCGACTCGGCGGGTGACATCCGGATGGTGACGCCGCTCGGCACGGTCCCCTTGAGGCGCAGCTGGGGCCAGCCGACGATGTTCTGGCCGAAGTCGAACACCCAGGTTCCCGGTGCCGGGTTGGTCATCGAGACCGGTGTGAACGTTTCGACGACCTTCACCGGTTCGGCGGTGCGGGCGACGAGCCTGGTGGCGAGGTTCGGGGGTGGCGCGATGCCGGCGTCGACCCAGGCCATGGCGGAGCCGTCACGTCGCTTGGCGGCGGCCGTCAGGTTGGCCCCAGCCGCGTCCCAGCCCACCTGCTCGCGGCGCGCGTCGTGGTCCGCCCCGGAGTACCACGCGTCGGTGACCAGGGCGCCGAGTGCGGTCCGCCATCTGCGGTCGGAGACGACGACGTCGGTCGAGCCGTTGGTGTAGGAGATTTCCAGCCGCGCGATCATGCGGGGGGTCACCGCGGCGCCGGCGCTCGCATCGCTGGCGGCGACGTTGTTGCCCGATCCGGTCACCGCCACGCCGGCGGTGTGCGGCTTGGACAGGCCAGGGGTGAACGAGATCCCGGTTCCGTCCGCGCCAGCGGTGCCGATCGCGGTGATCGTGCGGGATTCGAGGCTGTCGCCACCGTTGCCGGTGTCGATGTTGATCGTGCCGCCAACATGGTAGTTGGCGACGCTGTCCAGCTGCACGGTCGTGGCATCGGGTGCGGCGTCGGCGGCCAGAATGCCGTTGCCCTTGAGCTGGCTCTGCCACCACGAGTACGGCGCCGTCCGGCCGACGGCGGGGTTGGTGACGCTTCGCCGTACGTAGGCGGGGCCGTTGCCGAGCCGAACACCGAGCGTGTTGGCTCCGGTGCGCAGGTCGCCGCTGACGTCGTACGTGCGGTACTCACTGGAGAGCTGGTAGTTGGAGTTACCCGGTGCCAGAACCTCGTCGCTGAGGGATCGGCCGTTGAGGGACGGCAGGTGCAGCCCGACGCCGGAGAGGTAGAGGCGGGCGCTGGCCACGCGCTTGTTGCGATCGATGTCGAACTGGCGAGCGAAGATCGGCATCGGCTGGGATTCCGTGCGACCGGGGTACTCGATCCACCGGGCCGATCCCCAGTCGCTCTGCTGGAGCAGGCCCGTCTCCCACGTGGATGGCTCGCTCCAGTCCGATGGCTTCCGGTCGGCGTCCCAGACCCGGACCTGCCAGAAGACCCTCTCGCGGGAGGTGAGGGTCCGACCGGCGTACCGGATGCCGGACTGGTGGTCGGACTGCACCCTGCCGGAGTCCCAGGTCAGCCTTCCGCCGGTGAGGTTCCGCGCGCTCGTCGCGGTGCGGATCTGGTAGGCGGTCTGCTTGTCGCCCGGGCAGGCCAACCGTGCACCGGGTCGGCGGCAGGGATGGGCGGCGGCCCGTTTCGTTTCGGTGATCCGCCAGCCCAGGGATGGGTGGGCGTCGTCGATGCCGAGCGGTTCATCGTGTCGGTCGTTCACCCGAAGGTCGACGACGCTGACGGCGGCCGCCTGGCGGCTGGCGATGGACGGCGTGGCGTTGAGCGTCTGCGACGCGACGAGTGTGACCGCCACTCCCATCACCACGAGCAGGCGTGTCCGTCTCCTGGATTTCTGCACAGGTCACTCCTTTCCTGGCCGGCGTGATGAGCCGGCAGGTCCTTGGCCCGGTGTTGACGTAGGTGCTGCTGGTGCGGTGCGGAGCCTGGTCCGCGACCGCAGGGAAGATCGGTCAGGCGCCGGCTTTGTAGTCGGCGTCCATCGCCGCGAGGACCTTGTCGGGGGTGGACTGCCCGCTGAAAACCTCCTGGAGGCCGCTGAGCATGGTCTGCTGCACCTTGGCGTTCGGCCAGAGCTGATCCATGAACGGCACGGTTCGGTTGTCGTTGATGAACGTCGACAGCTCGGTCAGCGAGGGGTCGACGGCGTAGCCCGTGTCGGCGAGGGCTGGCAGGCCGCCCTGCTTCTTGACGTAGAGGTTCATGCCCTCGGGGGACATCACGAAGTTGACGAACTTCAGTGCGAGTTCCTTGTTCTTGGCCTTGGCGTTGATCCCGTACCCGGCACCGGCCGCGGCGGGCATCAGGGCCGTGGCCGGCTCATCGGTGGCCGGTAGCGCCTTGAGCGTGAACGTGCCGTTCGGGTTCTTCCCCTTGAGCAGGGCGATGACCCAGTTGCCCTGCACGATGCCGAGCGTCTTTCCGGTGGCGGCGAGTTCCTGGCTGGCCTCGTAGCTGGTGCCGAGCGGGTTCTTCTGGAAACATCCGGCCTGGTTCATCTCCAGGTACTTGGCCAGGGCCGTCTTCCAGAGTGAGCCGGCGAAGGTCGCCTGGCCGGCCTGCATCTTCGTGTCGAAGTCCGGGTCCTTGGCGTAGACGGTCGGTGCGACCAGCCCGTACAGCACCAGCTGGGTCACCCAGTTGTCCTGGATGCCCAGTGCGAAGGCCGGCGTTCCCTTCGTCGCGGCGGCCCGGCAGAAGGCCAGCAGGTCGGTCCATGTGCCCGGTGGGGTCAGTGCGGCCTTGTCCATGGCTTGCTGGTTGTAGACCGCACCGATCCCGTTGAGCCCGAAGATCGCGTTGTAGGTCTTCCCCTCGTACTGGGCCACGCTCTTGACGGCGTCCGGCAGCTTGGCGGCCCACGGCTGGTCGGACAGATCGAGCAGGTACCCCGGTTTGGCCAGCACGTAGGTGGCTCCAGGGTTGCCGTTACCCGGCCAGACGGACATCACGTCGGGTGCCGTACCTGACGAGAGCTGGGTCCGGATCTGCTGCTGGTACTGGTCGGCGCCGCTGGTGGTGAAGTTGACCTTGACGCCCGGGTTGGCGGCTTCGAACGCCTTGACGACGTCCTCCACGGAGCCCTGGTCGACCGAGGCGAGGGTGAGGGTGGTGGAGCTGGTTTCGGCGTTGGTGCCACCGCTGCAAGCGGCCAGCACGGCGAGGGCTGTCATTGAAGCCAGCAGGGTCGGCAGTCTGCGCGTGTTCATGATGTCTCCCGCTAGGACGGTGCGGTGGTCATGACTGATCGGTGGGCCCAGCACCGGGTGCGAGGGCGCTGACGGTGTAGCGGCCAGACGCCAGCCGCAGGGTTGCCCCGGCGGTTGACGGCTGGACCCCGAGTACCCCCGGCTGGCCCGCAGCGGGTGCGCCGCTCTCGCGCACGCTGCCCGGGTCGGACGTGGGGACCTCCAGTACGGCGGTGCTGCCGGGTGGCACCGTGACGGTCACGGTGATCCGGCCGTCGGTGCGGGACCAGCCGCAGGCCACCCGTCCCCGGGCGGTCTCCTGCTCAGCCTTCGCCCAGGTGAGCCGACCGCCCGGTAGCGGCCGTAGCAGCAGCTCGCGGTAGGCCACCGACGTGGGCGTCTGGTCGATGCCGGCGACCCGGCCGAACAGCCAGTCGCCGACGCTGCCGAGGCTGTAGTGGTTGAACGAGTTCATCGCGGCGGACTGGAACCCGCCGTGGTCGGTCCAGCCGTCCCAGCGCTCCCAGATGGTGGTGGCGCCGTGCCGGATGGAGTACCCCCAGGACGGGAACTCCTCCTGGTGCAGCAACGCGTACGCAAGGTCGGCACGGCCATGGTCTGCCAGGACCGGGCAGAGCAACGCGACGCCCACGAACCCGGTCGTGAGTCGGTTGTTCCGCTTCTCGATGTCGGTGGCGAGGTGTTCAACCGCCGCCGGCACCAGGGCCTCGGGGACGAGGCCGAAGCCGAGGGCCAGCAGGTAGGCGGTCTGGGTGCCGCCCTCGACGGTGCCGTCGGCGCCGACGTACGAGTCGATGAACGCCCCTCGGATCGCGGCGTACAGTTCCCGGTGCTCGTTCGCCTCCCGGTGTCGCCCCAGCACCTCGGCGGCATCCGCCACGGTCTGGGCGCTACGCGCGAAGTACGCGGTCGACAAAACGTCGCGTGGGGTGGTGGCCTCGACCTGCAGCCAGTCGCCGTATGAGTTGCCGGTACGGTGCCGCCAGCGCAGGTCGGGATTGTGTCGTCGTACGTAGCGGACCCAGGCGACCATCGCGTCGAACGACCGCCGCAGCACCTCGCGGTCGCCGTACGTGCGCCACAGGTGCCACGGGATGAGCACCCCGGCATCGCCCCACGCCGGCGCCGCCGCGCGGTGCATGGTCATGACCGGGGCGACGTCGCGGAAGGCGCCCTCGGCGTCCTGTCCGTCCACCACGTCGCGCATCCAGCGGGCGAAGAACGCCGCGACGTCCGCGTTGCGGCTCGCGGTCGGGGCGAAGATCTGCGCGTCGGCCAACCAGCCGAGGCGCTCGTCCCGCTGCGGGCAGTCGGTGGGGATCGCGACGAAATTCCCCCGCTGCCCCCAGGTGATGTTCGACTGCAGCTGGTTCACCATCGGGTCCGAGCACTCGAAATGCCCGGTCCAGGGTGTGTCGCTGTGCACCACCCGGGCCACCACGTCGGTGGGGGCCAGCTGGCCGGGGTGGTTGTCGACCTCGAGGTACCGGAAGCCGTGCAGGGTGAACTGTGGCTCGAAGACCTCGGTGTCGTCGCCGGCGGTGGTGTAGCTGTCGGTGGCCTGGGCGCGGCGCAGGTTGTCCACGTACAGCTCGCCGTCGGCGAGGATCTCAGCGTGCCTCAGTACGATCCGCCGACCCGCGGCGGCGCCGCGGACGGTCAGTCGCACGCGGCCGACGAGGTTCTGCCCGAAGTCGACGAGGAAGCGACCAGGAGCCCGCTGGTGCACGACGACCGCGGGCAGCTCGCGGGTGACCCGGACCGGGTGGTCGGGTTCGGCGACGATCGGACCCGGCTCGGTGTGGAGGACCGCGACCGGCTGGAATCCGTCATCGGACGGGCTGGGCGAGTCCCAGCCGGGCACGTGCTGGCGGGCGTCGACGTGTTGCCCCATCAGCAGGTCGGCGGCCCGGATCGCGCCGGGCCGTTCGGCCCAGCTCGGATCGGTGGCGACCACCTGCCGGGAGCCGTCGATGAAATCGATCACGAGCTGCGCGAAGAAGGCCGGGCAGTCACCGTAGTGCTGCGCGGCGCGGCGGGCGTCGAACCCGACGTGCCCGCACCACCAGCCGTCGGCGACGACGGCGCCGAGCATGTTGCCGCCCTCGCGCACCAGCTCGGTGACGTCGTAGGTCTGATACTGGAGCCGGCGGTGGTATTCCGTCCAACCCGGTGCCAGCTCGGTGTCGCCCACCCGTGAGCCGTTGAGTCGGACTTCGTAGACGCCGCGCGCGGTGGCGTAAAGCCGGGCCCGCCTCGGTCGACGCCGCACCTCGAACGGCCGGCGGAGGTACAGCGGCGGCGGCTGGAGCTCGCTAGCTGAGCCAGGGTCGCGGTCCTGCGGCGGATCCACATGGGGAACGCGAAGCGGGTCGCGCCCCACCCACACCGCGGTCCAGTCGCGGCGGTGCAGAAGGCCCGTTTCGAACCAGGTCTGCGCCGGTGCGCCCGCGGCGCCCGTCTGGTCCCAGACCTCGACCCGCCAGTGGTAGCGCGTGGCCGAGCGCAGGGTTGGGCCGTCCCAGGGCACGAGCAGCGTGTCGTCGGACTCCCGCCGGCCGCTGTCCCACAGCAGGCGACCGGGATCGTCGAGGTCCGCGGGCCGTTCGGCGGCGGTGATCCGGTACGCGCTCTGCGCGGCACCTCGCCGCTCACTGTCCAATTTCCACGACAGCCGGGGACACGACTCCCCCAACCCGAGCGGCTCATGGCGCTGCTCGGTCTGCAACCCGTAGGGGCGCAGCAGCCAACGATCCGAGACGTGCGTCATCCCTTGAGCCCTCCGGCGAAGCCATTGATGATGCTGCGCTGCAGCGCGAAGTACACGGCCAGGATCGGCACGATGCTCATCACCAGCGCGGCGAAGATGAGGTTCCAGTCGGCGGCGTACTGGCCGACGAAGCCGGCTATGGCGACGGGCATGGTCTGCTGGGTACTGCCGCTCAGATACAGCAGCGGCGTGAAGAAGTCGTTCCACACGGACACCGCGTTGAGCACCAGAGCCGTCACCGTGACCGGCTTGAGCATCGGGAACACGACGTACCGGAACGTCTGCAGGGGTGAGCAGCCGTCAATGAAGGCGGCATCCTCGAACTCACGCGGCAGGGCCCGCAGGAAGCCGATGTAGAGGAACGTCGTGAACGGCACCTGAAGGCCCGAGTAGAAGAGGATCAGCGCCCACGGCGTACCGAGCAGGCCAAGATCGCGCATCGTCTGATACAGCGGCAACGCGGCCAGCTGGAAGGGCAGCATCAGACCCAACATGATCAGCAGGAACACCCCCCGCGACCAGCGTGCGGTGGCGCGCGCCAGGGGGTACGCGGCCAGCGACGAGACGGCCAGGACGATGGCGACGCTCGTCGCGGTCACGAGCACGCTGTTGACCAGCGCACCGCCGAGTCCGCCCTGCTGCCATGCCTGGGTGAAGTTGTCCAGCGTCGGCGAGGTGGTCGGGCGGATCGGTGAGGAGGTGTCCGATGGCGCCCGCAGGGCAAGGTTGATCAGGACGTACACCGGGAAGCCGACCACGACGGCGGCGGCGATCATCGCCAGTTCCACCATGAACGTGCGCCCGCGATAGCGGTTCACGAGGCGGCCCTCTCATTGCGGGACAGCACGAGGTACTGCCCGGTCGAGACCACCGCCACGATGATCGTGAGCACGACCGCGAGCGCGATGCTGTATCCGAACTCCCCCAACGTGAAGGCGTCCTTGTAGATCAGCGTCGACAGCGTGTCGGTGGCGTGTCCCGGCCCGCCGCCGGTCAACGCGTACACCTGGTCGAAGAGCTTGATCCCGCCGATGATCGACAACATCAGGTTGATGGTGATCGCGGGAGCGAGCAGCGGCCGGGTGACCGACCAGAAGCGCCGCACCGGCCCGGCGCCGTCCATGTCCGCCGCCTCATTGATCTCCTTCGGTACGGACTGCAGTCCCGCCAGGAAAATGACCATGGAGTAGCCGGCGAACTGCCACACGATCACGGCCACGATCGACCAGAGGGCCAACTGGGGGTCGCCCAGCCAGTCCTGCCGCCAGGAGTCCAGCCCGACCAGACGCAGGAGACTGTTGACCGCGCCGTCCGGGCCGAGCAGGTTGCGCCAGAGGTAAGCGGTCACGATCGGGGTGATCACGGCCGGGGCGAACAGGAACACCCGCAGCACATGCCGTGACTTGATCATGGTGTTGACCCCGAGTGCCAACAGCAGCCCGATCCCGTTCTGGATGATCGTGATCGACACGGCGATCAGCAGGGTGTGCCAGAGCGCCTGTACCGCGTCGGGATCGCGGGTCATGTCCGCGAAGTTGCCCAGGCCGATGAAGGAGAGGTTCGGGTCGAGGCCGTCCCAGTCGGTGAAGGCGTAGTACAGGCCACGGGCGCTCGGCACCAGGACGATGAAGGCGAAGAGCACGATCGCCGGCAGCGTGAACCACCAGGGCGGGGTCATCCGGGTACCACCAGGGCGGACAGTGGTCCGCTCGGGAGACTGACGGGGAGGGGCAAGGGGCGGTGGCTCGACTGCTCTCGTCACTGGCGATGTCACTTTCCTGAAACGTTTCAACCTGCCGCCTGGGTCGGCCTCTTCAACCCGACCCAGGTCCGCCCCCTGCGACCCGGAGTGATCCGGAGTCGCACCTGCGCGCCGAACGACGGTCCAGCGATCAGTGTGGGTAACGTTGCCCAAATGTTTCGCCCGACCCTAGGAGTTGACCCGATCGACGTCAATAGGTGACCACGCCTCGCCGGGCATTTCTCCTCTGCGGCCACCACCGCGGGCGGTGGCGCCGAAGGCGAAGAGCCCGCCTACACTCGTGGGGAACGTTCCCCACTTGCCGGAGGCAACATGAGGTCGCGGTCGGCGCCGCCCCGACGAGTCACCATCGTTGACGTCGCGCAGCACGCCGAGGTGTCAACGACAGCCGTGTCCAAGGTGCTGCGCAACGCGTACGGGACCAGCCCAGCGATGCGGGCGAAGGTGCGCAAGGCGGTCGCCGAACTCGGCTACCGGCCGTCCGCCGCAGCGAGGGGCATGCGCGGCCAGACGTACACCATCGGCGTGATGCTGCCCGACATCCGCAATCCGTTCTTCGCCGAGATCCTCGACGGGGTCACCGAGTGGCTGTCCGATACGGAGTACCAGGTCCTGCTCGGCCCCGGCTGCAACGGCGAGGCGGCGGAAGCCCGGGTCACCGAGACGATGATCGACCACAGCATGGACGGCGTCATACTGATCGCCCCCATCTCGTCGAGGTCACGCCTCCAGCATGTCGCCAGCACCGTGCCGACGGTGGTCGTCGGCCGACACTCCCACTCCACCGCGTACGACTCGGTGGCGGACGACGACATCGCGGGCGCCGCACTCGTCGTCGACCACCTCGCCGACCTCGGACACCGCCGGATCGCCCACATCGAGCACCTCGAAACCGACCCTGCCCGTATCGCGGAGATGCCCAACGCGATACGCGCAGAGGGCTACCGCCAGGCCATGCAGGCCCGTGGGCTCGCGGACGGCATCGACATCGTCTCCACCACGTACACCCAGCAGGGTGGATACCTCGGCGCACAGCAGCTGCTCGCCCGACCCCGTCGGCCCACAGCCATCTTCGCTGGCGCGGACATCGTCGCCATGGGCGTGCTCGAGGCGATCGCTCAGGCCGGTCTCACCGTCCCCGGCGACATGTCCGTCGCGGGATACGACAACACCACGTTCGCCGACTTCGAACCGATCTCGCTCACGAGCGTCGACCAAGCGGGCCGCGAGATCGGACGCAGTGCCGCCCGACTCGTGCTGGACCGGATCGCCCACCTGGACAAGCCGGCCGCCCACATCCGGCTCTCGCCGACGCTCGTAACCCGCCGCAGCACGGCAGCCCCGCCCAGGTGACCTCGGCCCTGGATCCGCCCGGGTCGCCGGACGTCAGACGCGCAGCCCCGCCGCCAGCTCGCCGACCGCCCGCGCCGCGTACCGCTGCATCCCCGGACCGAAGGTGATCCGGCTGGCGCCCAGCCGTCCGAGCTCGGCCACGGACGCCTTGTCGTCCGGCTCGGCGGCCATGTTGATCGGGCCCTCGATGCCCTCCCGCAGCAGCGGGAGCACCTCGGGCGGTGCCATGAGCGGGTATACGCAGTCGGCGCCGGCGGCCACGTACAGCCGGGCGCGGGCCACCGCGTCGGCCGGCTCACCCGTCCCTACCAGGAAGGTGTCGACGCGCGCGTTGATGAAGAGCGCGTCACCCGCCTCCGAGCGAACCTCGGCCAGCCAGTCCGCGTGCCGCTGAGGATCCTTGAGCGTGCCGTGGCCCTCGGAATCCTCCAGATTGCAGCCGACGGCGCCCGTCTCCAGGAGCCGCCCGACCAGCTCCCGGGGGGCGAGGCCGTAACCGCCCTCGATGTCGGCGGACACGGGCACGGAGACGGCCCGGACGATCCTCGCCACCGCGGCGAACATCTCGTCGGGCGGGGTGGCGCCGTCCTCGTAGCCGAGCGATGCGGCGACCCCGGCGCTCGGTGTGGCGAGCGCGGGGAAGCCGGCGTCGGCGAGGGCCCGGGCGCTGGCCGCGTCCCACGGCCCCGGCAGGACGAGCGGGTCGCCGGCGGTGCGGCCGTGGTGCAGGGCGCGGAAGGTGGCGGCAGTCATTTGACGTCTCCCCAGGGTGCAAAGGTGTTCAGCACAGACGAGCGACAACGTTACGCGCCCGGTGGCACTGGCTTATCGTCGCTTTCCACGACGGATTCCCGAGCCAGTTCGCCAGCAGACCGGAGTTCAGGATCGAGCTGGAGCATGCGGCGATGCAGGCGTACCGCCTCCTCCGGGTCGGCGACCTGGCGCAGTGCGAGCCAGGCGGCCCCGACAGCCGGGTGGCGACGGTGACGAACGGCCATGTCATCTACTACATCGACGGCGTGCAGGTGGGCGACCACTCGGGGAAGTTCTACCCCCGGCAGACGATGACGATCAACTGGAACCTCTGGTTCATCGACACGGCGGCCCACTCGGGCGGGCTGAGCACCTACATCCAGCAGGTCGACTGGGTGCTGTTCGCGAAGAACCAGGCACTCACCCCGACGCAGGTGACGGCGAAGACGGCGGCGTACCGCTCGGCCGGCAGCACGTTCGCCGACACGGTGGACTCGACGGGCGGCTGCTCGACCCCGACGAACCCGCCGACGACACCCCCCACGACGCCTCCCACCACACCGCCGCCCGCCGCCAACTGTTCCACCGCACCGGAGTGGGCCTTCGGCACGGCTTACACCGGGGGCCAGACGGTGAAGCACGAGAAGAGCAGGTACGGCGACCCGAGTGGTCCAGCGTCGGGTGACGGCAAGCACCTGTGGCGGGCACGGTACTGGACACAGGGGTCCGAGCCGGGCTGGACCCAGCAGTGGAGGATCTCGGCCGCTGCTGAGGCGGACGGCGTACAGCACGGCAAGGCACGGGCGGGCGCTCGCGAGTCACGGGCGAGCACCCGCCCGTGTTCTGACCCGGAACCGGGTCATGCCTGGAGATGAGCCCTTTCGGGTGTCCGAGCATGTCCTGTTTTGTAGGTTCGAGGCTGGCAGAAGATGTCCAGGTCGCCGGCGCCGCCGCGTCCGGTCTGGCGTCCCTAGGAGGCAGACGCCGTGACGTCGAGTCCGCTACCCCGGATTCTTCGCCGACGCGGCGAGCCCGAGTTTCCGACGTTCCTGGAACTCTTCTTCGACCTGATCTACATTTTCATGTTCTCCCGGCTCTCCGCAGGGCTGGTAAACGACCTCAGCGTCCGTAACGCGGCGCAGACCGCGGTCCTGCTGCTCGCCGCGTGGTGGGTCTGGGTGCTGACCGCGTGGCTCACCGACCTGTTCAACCCGCGGTTGCCGCTGATCCAGGCCACTGTTCTCGTGGTCATGTTCGGCACCCTGTTGATGGCCATCGCGATCCCGAGGGCATTCGGCGCGCACGGGTGGATCTTCGTGGCGGCGTACTTCGGCATCCACCTGGTCCGGGACTCGGTTCTCATTCCCGCCACCCGTGTGAACCGGCCGATCCAGGCGAGAAGCATCCGCGTCTTCTTCTGGCTCGGCGTCACCGCCGGACCATGGGTGGCCGGGGCCCTCGTGGACGGCACGGCCAGGCTGGTGCTCTGGTCCATCGCGGTGGCGGTCGACCTCGGGTCGGCCCGGATCGGCTGGCCGACACCGAGGCTCGGTCGGACCGAACTCGCCAGTCAGATCTTCACCGGCGCCCACCTGTCCGAACGGCACCGGCAGATCTTCATCATCTCCCTCGGCGAGCTGATCCTGACCGTCGGGATGGGATTGGCCGCCAGTGACTTCGAGGCCGGCCGGGTGGCGGCGTGCGCGGTCGCGTTCGTCAACGCGCTGATGCTGTTCCAGATGTACTTCCACCGGATCCGACAGCTACTGGCGCCGACCGCCGTCTCGACGGTGGAGCGGGTCCGCTCCGGCACCGCCACCTCGTACACCCACCTGGTCATGGTGGCGGGGGTGGTGGTCATCTCGGCCAGCGACACGCTCGTCATCGACCGTCCGTTCGGGGAGACGCCGTCAGGCTGGATCGTCGCCATCCTGGGTGGGCCCGCCCTGTTCCTGCTCGGCGGCTGTCTGTTCGACTTCGTGGTCACCGGTCGGATCCTCTGGCCACGGGTGCTGGGGATCATCGTGCTGGGCGCTGTCGGACCCGCGATGCCGCTGCTGGCACCGCTCGGCATCATGGTCGTGGCGAACCTGGTCCTGCTGCTCACGCTGATCGTCGAGACGGTGGCCCCCCGCTCGCGACTGACCAGCGCTCCGCTACCCACGGGGTGAGCCGAAGCACCGGTCCCGACCCGACCTGTCAGCGCAGCGCAGGTGCCGCCGTTCGGGGGTGCCTCCGGGTGCTCAGCAGGTTCACCACGGCGACCAGGGCCAGAACGATCATGGCGAGGAGTGCCACCACGAGCGGCGGCAGCAGGTGCGTCGCCGGCGCCACCCCACCCAGCAGGACCAGACCGGCCAGCCGCGACCTGGACACCCGACCGAACACGGTGTAGTCGAGCAACCCACGGCCCAGCAGGAAGAGAGCCGGCCCACCGAGGATGACCGCCGCCCAGGACGGTGGGGTCTCGCCGAACGGCCGATCGACGACGAGCCTGCTGGTGACCGCCGCACCGCCGATACCGGCCACCATGATCAGGTGAGTGACCGCGGCGGACTGGCCGAGCAGGGAGGGTCTCGTCGACTTGGCGATCGCGTCGGTGAGCAGTTCCCCGGCGCGGTAGATGTAGATCCGCCACATGAGCACCACGATCAGGAAGACGACCACGAGCGCCCAGACCCGCGCGGCCGTGTAGTCGCTCTGGCTGAAGGTCTCCGCTGTCGTGAACAGCGACACGCCGAGCGCGATGATGACGAACTGGCGGTACCGCTCGGAGAGTCTCTCACCGGTCAGCCGCCACTCCTCGGAGTGCGAACGCCCCAGCCCTGGCACGGGCCAGCCGAGCGCGGCCGCGGCGTACTCGATCCCGACGGTCACCGCCCAGAGCACCAGGCGAGCCGTGTCGCCGAGCAGTGCCCCACCGATCCACCCGAATCCGGCGATGGCCTCCCAGAACAGGATCCGGCTGCTCCTGCCACGCTGGGACGGGTCCCGCAGGACCAGCAGGAAGTAGGAGCTGGAGCCGAGGTGGATCGCCAGGTACGTGATCGCGAACAGCAACCCACGGCTGCCGTACGCGTCGGGAACAGTGGCGGCCAGCAGCAGGCTTGCCGCCATCGTCCCGATGAACTTCACCCGGAGCGCTGACCGGGCCTGGTCGAGCGTGTCACCCGCCCACGCGGTCAACGCCCAGATGAACGTAAACGCGAGCAGCAGCACCAGGGTCTCGGCGGCGCCCGACCAGGTGAGCTCGGTGGCGAGCTTCTCCGCCAGGGAGATCAGCGCGAAGACGTAGACCAGGTCGAAGAACAACTCCAGGAGTGCCGGATGCGCTGGACTCTTCCGGTCGGGGTCCGTCGACCGCGCGTCGCTCTCCGCAGTCATCGATCACCCCGTCGCACCCGTCCACGGCCACCGCATGACGACACTACGGGTTACGAGTCGACGACAGAGGGCAGTTGCGCAGGCCGACGGACCGATAGATCAGCGCAGCCGCCGAGCGGTGAACCTGGTTGGCGGCTCGGCGATCGCGTCCTGGGCCGAGATCAGTTGGAGCTCCCGGGTGCCCGCCGCGAGGGTTGCCTCCAGGACGGCGAAGACGGAGGCGATGGTGCGTTCCAGCGCGGTCGCCGGCGAGCCCGTCGTGCACAGATGCGCGAGGTACAGCGCCGCGGTGATGTCGCCGCCGCCGTTCGGGTTGATCGGCAGCAGCGGCGTGGTGACCGCCCAGGCGCCTTCGTCCGAGACGGCCACCACCTCCAGTGACCCCGCCGGCACATCGCCGTGCAGGACGCTGGTGACCAGGACGTGCCGCGGCCCCGTCTCGCGTACCACGTCGACCGCCGCCAGCACCTCCGTCAGGGAGTTCGTCGTACGACCGGCGAGGAAGTCCAGCTCGAAATGGTTCGGGGTGACGATGTCGGCGCGCGGAACGACGGTGTCCCGCAGGTACTCCGGGATGCCCGGCCGGACGAACATCCCGCGGCCGGTGTCGCCCATCACCGGGTCACAGCAGTACACCGCGGCCGGGTTGGCCTCCTTGACCTTGTCCACCGCGTCGAGGATCACCGCGCCCATCGCCGGGTCGCCCTGGTAGCCCGACAGCACCGCGTCGGCGCTGCCGAGGACCCCACGGTCCGCGATGCCGTTGATCACCTCGGCCACCTGGGCCGGCTCCAGCAGCGGCCCGCGCCACGCGCCGTACCCGGTGTGGTTGGAGAAGTGGACCGTCAGTACCGGCCAGACCTCGTGCCCGAGCCGCTGGAGGGGGAAGGCGGCGGCCGAGTTGCCGACGTAGCCGTAGGCGACCGAGGACTGGATGGACAGGATCTTCACCGCACCATCATGGCGGCTCCCGCCGGTGGGCCCACGAAGCGCCCGCCGTTTCTGTCGGGTGGCCCACTCCGGGCGAGCCCTACCCGGGCTGGGAAATCGACGCGCGGTTGATGTAGGCGACCTGGGCGGCGAAGGCCAGCAGGGCCAACACGGCGCCGACGCCGATCGCGAACCCGGACGACAGCCCCGCCAGTCCGGTCAGCAGCGTGACCGAGAGCCCCGCCAGCAGCGCGTTCACCGCACCCACCATCGCCGCCGTGGTCAGCAGCAGTTGCGCCCGCCCGGGGGCGTTGCCGACCGCCGCCCAGCTCGCCCGCATGATGCCCTCGCCCTGCACCGCATCGGCGAAGAAGTCGTGGTCGCCGGCCAGCCGGTGCTGGTAGTACGCCCTGATGCGCTGAATCCGCGCGAGATCCAGCTCGTTCTCCACCATGTTCTGCACCAGCCGCAGGAACGTGAGCAGCCCGGTGATCATCAGCGTGGGCAGCACCGCCCCGAGGTACGGCCCGACGAACGCGGCGTTGCTGGCGACGAAACCGAGCCCGATCAGAGCGGCGGAGAGCATGGAGAGGAAGACCGTCGCCCGGCCCACCGACTCGGTGACGGTGGCGCTGCGGGAGGTCTGGAGCACGAAATGCTCGGTGGTCAGGGCGGTGAGCAACGCCTGCTCGCGTTCACCGTCGTCCATCCACCTCACCGTCCGCGCCGACCAGGGGTCATCGTCACGATACGAGGTCCGAGGGCGCGGGTCCGGAAAACCGACGGTCGCGAACGGGCTCGCTCCCGACCTGCGGTCAGGTCCCGTCCAGGCCGCGACCGTCGTGGTGACCGCGCCGGTCATCCCCGTCGCCGGGATCCCCGCCGTGCGCCCCGTCACCGCTGTCATCGCGGCGGCTGAGGCGATGGCCCCAGGTCGGTGCCGCAAGCACGAGCAGTGCGATCGCAAGTATCGGCACGAGCGCCAGCAGCGGTGCCGTTACCAAGCCGGGCGAGGATTCGTGGCCCAGCGCCACCGCACCCGCTACCTGAATCCGGATCCCCGGTTCAAGAAACGCAGCCTGATCATTGAACGAGTGCGTCTCAGCCACGGCAACTGGCCGAAGCGGCGCCACAGCCGCCAGGTTGGCGTCGATGACGGCAGCGGTCAGCAGCAGGGCCCCCAGCATGGCCGGGACGCCGAACCGCCGCTGCCGCCCGGCGGCCACCACGAGCACTGTCAGCCCGGCGGCAACCGCCAGCAGGGTCGGCAACCGGACGGCGAGCGTGACCAGCACGCGAATCGGGTCCCCTCCGCCGAGGGGGGTGAGCACGACGACGGCCAGCCCGGCGACGGCGGCCCACGCGACCCAACGGATCCACCGTGTGTCGGTCCGCGCCCGATCGGTCAACGTCACCACCGATCCGCCGCAGATCAGCGCAAGGCCCAGCAGTGCGGGCCAGTGCTGGGTGACCTGCGCCGCCAACGCCTCACCCAGCCACGCGAGATCCTCGCTGACGGACGGTGGTGGAGCGTTCAGCGGCGCATAGAACGGCGACAGGTACTTCGGCCCGTCCGAGCCCTTCGCCGCCACCACGGCGTCGATGGCGAGCACGCCGACACCAACAGCCACGGCGACGCGGCCCCGCCCGGCACCGAGCAACACGATCACCGCGAGGCCGGTCAGTGCCACCCCGGTCGCCTGCCCCGCGAGGACCGACGCGTCCGACAGCGCGCCAACCACATGCACCACCGCCGCGCCCGCTACAACGGACCAACACACCGGTTCAGGGAACAACCGCACGGCGCACATCCAACCACGGGTCCGGTCGCCTCGTCGCCCCCGACGCCCACCACCACACGACGCAGACCGGTGATCCTTATCGTTCAGGCGACAGGCTTTCGGCGAACGCGGGAATCTCGGGGTGCCCGAACATTCCGGGAAGCCCGCCCGTGTGGATGAAGACTGTTGTCTGGCCCGGTCCGATCTCGCCTCGCCGAATCGCCGCGATGAGACCCGCCATCGCGCGCCCGGTGTACGTCGGGTCGAGGATGATCCCCTCGTACCGGGCGACGAGTGTCAGCGCCTCCCTGACCGTCGGGGTCAGGCTTGCGTAGCCGCTGCCAACGTGATCACGGTCGACGCGCAGGTCGTCGGCGTGCACGTCCGGCGAGAGCGGGGTGATGAACGTCGCGACCCGCTGCCGGGGGTCGTCCAGCGCCCCCACATCGACACCGAGCGTGCGGTCCGGGCCCAGGCTCGCGACGAGCCCGGCCATCGTGGCGCCGGAGCCGAGCGCGACCACAGCGGTACGCAGGTCGGGCACCTGGGACAGCAACTCGTCACCGCACTGTGCGTAACCGCGGGCCGCCAACACGGTGGACCCGCCGAACGGGATGAGGGCGGGGCGTGCGCCTTCGGAACGCAGCCGGTCGCATACCCGCGTGGCGGCGTCTGCGAGCGCCTGCTGACCCGTCACACCGGTGAAGACGACGTCGGCGCCGAGGAACGCGTCCAGAACGAGGTTGCCGGTTCGAGCCGCCACCGGTTCGCCCGGGAACACCAGCACGGCGCGCAGACCGAGGCGCGCGGCGGCCGCGGCGGTGAGCCGCGCGTGGTTGCTCTGTGGCGCTCCCGTGGTGACCAGCGTGTCGGCGTCGTTCGCGAGAGCTTCGGCGACCGTCCATTCCAACTTGCGAACCTTGTTGCCACCGCCGCCGAGGCCGGTGAGGTCGTCCCTCTTGACGAGAAGGTCGTCGCGGCCGAGCCCGAGAGCGGTCGCCAGGCGGGGCATCGGCTCCACCGGTGTGGGCCACGTGCCGAGCGTGAGCGGAACGATCGGTCCGGGCATGCTGGTGACTCCTTGCCGTCGGGTGGGCAGCGTGACGATATAGGCCTGCGACGCCCATCCGGCACCCGCCGCTCGTCACCGCCCTACGTCAGGAAATCCAGCAGTTGCCGTGTGGTCTCCTCGGGAGCCTCTTCCGGAATGAAGTGCCCAACCGGGACCGGGCCGCCACGAACGTCGTCGGACCATTGTCTCCAGATGCCGAGCGGGTCGTCATAGAGCCTCGCGACCTGACCCCGTTGACTCCAGAGAAACAGAACCGGGCAGGCGATCTTGCGGTTGCCTCGGTCCGCCTCGTCCTGCTGGTAGTCCACCGTCGCGGCGGCGCGGAACTCCTCGCAGATCGCGTGGACGGTGGCGGGATCGCTGAACTGCCTGACGTAGGCGGCTCGCACCTCGCCCGGGAACGCGTCCTTCACCTCGGGCCACGTGTCCAGCATGAAATCCACGAGGACGGCGGGCGCCGCGGCGATGAACCGCTCGGGCACCGGCGCCGGCGCCGCCAGGAAGGACCAGACCCAGTACGAGAGGCTGAACGCCATGTCGGCCCGGTCGTACACGTCGCCGACCGGGACGACGTCCAGGACGGCGAGCCGGGTGACGACGTCCGGTTCGTCGAGCGCGAGCCGGTAGGCGCACCGTGCGCCGCGATCGTGCCCGACGAGCCCGAACCGCTCATGGCCCAGACTGCGCATGACCTCGACCTGGTCGCGGGCGATCGCTCGCATGCTGTACGGCTCATGATCGGCGCTGCTCGGCGGTGTGCTGCTGTCGCCCCAGCCGCGCAGGTCGGTGACAACCACGGTGTACTTCTCGGCGAGCCGCGGCGCCACGCGATGCCACATGAGGTGCGTCTCGGGGATGCCGTGCAGGAGCAGGACCGGAGGCCCGCTTCCGCCACGGCGTCCGTGGATCGTCGCCCCCGACGTGGGGATGTCGAACTCCTCGAAGCCCTCGAACATGGCCCCGGACCCCCCGCGACTCGTGCGGACCGTCGTCGCACGGTCTGCTCAGGCGGCACCCGCGACGGTCGGCTGATGGCTCAGGCGGCGTGGACCGCTGACGGAAGCTCCCCGGGCAAAAACGACGCTAGCAGGAGAAGAGGCGATGGTCGGACCACCGGCGAAATTCCCCCGTCACCCCTCGGCGGCCAGTGCGAGGACGTCTCGCGCCGTGGGCAGTGCGGCCTCGCGGTGCGCCGGAACGAGACCGATGCGGGTGCGCCGGTCGAGCAGGTCGTCGACGGTGAGGGCGAGTTCGTGCCGGGCGGCCCAGAGCAGTTCCGCGCCGGTGACCGGGATGTCGGGACCGATCGGCTGCCGGAGTTCGGTGGGCGCCTCGGCCAGGACGTCGACGGCCTCGGTGCCGTACCGGTGGACGAGCCGGCGTGGCGCGGGGACCCGGGCCAGCCGTGTTCTGCTCGCCGCGCCGGGCAGCGGGAGGCGGCGGGTGCGGCAGGGGCCGGCCGCGAGGCGGCGCTGACGGATGGCGGTGTCGACGGCGTCCTGAGCCATCCGGCGGTACGTGGTGAGCTTGCCGCCGATCACGCTGATGATCCCGTCGGGGTCGTCGATGACGGCGTGCCGGCGGGAGAGGTCGGCGGTTCGGCTGTCACCGGCGTCCAACAGAGGTCGCAGCCCGGCGTACGCGCCCAGGACGTCGGTGGGTCGCAGCGGCTGGTCGAGGACGCTGTTGAGGACGTCGAGCAGGAACGCGATGTCGGCGTCGGTGGGTCGCGGCACGTCGGGGACCGGTCCGTTCACCGGCTCGTCGGTGAGTCCGGCGTACACCAGGCCGTCGGTCTGGGGCAGGGCGAAGACGTAGCGGGTGAACTCGCCGGGGACGGGGATGGTCAGGCCGGCCCAGAGTCCGCCCAGACGGGCGGCGGACAGGACGATGTGGGTTCCCCGTGACGGGCGCAGGCGTACGTGTGGGGTCAGGCTGCTGGCCCACACGCCCGTGGCGTTGATGACCGCGCGGGCGGCGACGTGCATGCGCGTGCCGGTGCGGGTGTCCTCGATGGTGGCGCCCTCCCGGTGCAGGCTGATCGCCCGGCAGCGGGTCAGGATGCGGGCGGAGTGCTCCGCGGCGGCGCGCGCGAGGCCGACGACGAGTCGAGCGTCGTCGCAGAGCTGGCCGTCCCAGGACAGGTGTGCTCCGCGGAGACCGGCCGGACGCAGGGCGGGTGCCATCGCGCCCGCTTCGGCCGAGCCGAGCCTGCGCGTTCCGGGAAGGGTCCGTCGGGAGGTCCCGGCGCAGGCACGCAGCAGGTCTCCGGCGTGCAGGCCGGCCGCCGCGGCGCCCGCCTGCCATCGGCTGGTGTACGCGGTCGCCGGGAGCAGCATCGGCAACGGGCGCGTCAGGTGCGGCGCGGTGCGAGTCAGCAGCAGGTGGCGCTCGGCGGCACTCTCGTAGGCGATGCCGATCTGGCCGTGCGCGAGATATCGAAGGCCGCCGTGGATCAGTTTCGAGCTCCAGCGGGAGGTGCCGTGGGCCAGGTCGTCGGCGTCGACGGCGACCACGGACAGTCCGCGGCTCGCGGCGTCGAGCGCCACTCCGGCGCCGGTGACGCCCAGCCCGACGACCAGGACGTCGACTGACGTGCCGGCGACCAGCTCGGCGAGGTCACGTTCCCGGCGGGAGACGGTCAGCGAGGTTTTCATACGCCTCCTTGCGATGCAGTGACGTTGGATGTCACTCTGTCACACATGAATATGGAAGGGGAAGCGTCGGCCGTCGGGTGGGCCCGTTGGGGCACCACGAGGAACGCGAAGGCGCTACCGGACTCCGCTTCGACGCTGCTGGCGCAGGTGCTCGAGCTGACACCCCCGCCGCCGGCCGTCCCGCTGGCCGAGGTGGCGGTGCCGGACTGCGAACTGGACGCCCGGGTCCTCGACGCGCTGCGACGGGCGTTGGGCGCCGAGCACGTGGTCACCGCCCACGACGCCCGGGCACGACACGCGTCGGGCATGTCGACACCCGACCTGCTACGCCATCGGCGGGGCCAGGTGCGGGTGGCCCCGCAGGCCGTTCTGCGTCCGGCCGACCACGCCGAGGTGGTGTCCATCCTCGATCTCTGCTCCCGGTACCGGCTGGCCGTGGTCCCGTTCGGCGGTGGCACATCCGTCGTGGGCGGGCTCACGCCGTCCGCGGCGCGGCACGTCGCCGTCGATCTGAGCCGGCTGAACGACGTCGTCGCCATCGATCCGTTGTCGCGGACCGCCACGCTGCAGGCCGGAATGCGCGCCCCACGGGCCGCCGAGCTGCTCGCCGAGCACGGGTTCACCCTCGGCCACGTCCCGCAGTCCTACGAGTACGCCACCATCGGTGGATTCGCCGCCACCCGGTCGTCCGGCCAGGCGTCGGCCGGCTACGGCCGCTTCGACGACATGGTCATGGCGCTGACGGTCGCCACCCCGCAGGGCACCGTCCGGACGGGCCGCGCTCCCGCCTCGGCCGCCGGTCCCGATCTGCGACAGATCTTCCTCGGCAGCGAGGGGGCACTTGGCGTCATCACCGACGTGACCGTCCGGATCCGGCCCCTGCCGGCGCAGTCACACTACGAGGGCTGGCGGTTCGAGTCGTTCGCCGACGGCCTGCACGCCGTACGGCGGCTGGCGCAGGACGGGCCGCGACCCACGGTGCTGCGGCTGTCCGACGAGGTCGAGACCATGATCGGGGCGACCGGATCCGGACGCGCCGACGGCGGCTGCCAGCTCATCGCCGGGTACGAGGGCGCGGACGTCCTTGCCACCGTCGACGCGGCCGCCGATGTGCTGGCTCCGCACGGCGGCGTGCCGCTGGGCGACGAGCCGGGTCAGCAGTGGGCGCGACACCGCTTCGACGCCCCGTATCTGCGGGACGCGCTGCTGGACGCCGGGGCGTTCGCGGAGACCCTGGAGACCGCGGCGTACTGGTCGGCGCTGCCGGACGTGCACCACCGGGTCCGGCAGGCGATCCTCGAGGCGTTGCCGGACGGCACCCTGGTGCTGGCGCACGTGTCCCATGTCTACGAGACCGGTGCGTCGCTGTACTTCACGGTGATCTGCTCTCCCGGCGCGAATCCGGTCGACCGCTGGCGGAAGGCGAAAGCGGCGGCCAGCGACGCGATCGCTGCCGCGGGTGCCACCATCAGCCACCATCACGGTGTCGGCGCGGATCATCGGGCCTGGTACGCCGCGGAGATCGGAGACGTCGCCGTGGACCTGCTGCGGGCGGTCAAACAGCAGCTGGACCCGGCCGGCATCCTCAATCCCGGCATCCTGGTGCCGTGAGGTGCGGTCCTTCGCAGTGATCCTCGGGCCCACCGCACGCCGAGGATTGTCCCGCCTGATGCCGGTGGCCCATCTGCTGCGCGCCGCCGGCGCCCGGATACGGGTCGAATACACGCAGACTGCGGAGCAGGCCGGCCGGTGCGCCACGGCGGCGCTGCAGGGCGGTGAGGTCGTCGTCGCCGCCGGGGGCGACGGCACGATCCGGCTGCTCGCCGGCGTGGTCGCCGACACCGACGGTCTGCTCGGCGTCATACCCGCCGGTCGGGGCAACGACTTCGCCCGCCAGCTCGGGTTGCCGCACTCCCCGGACGCGATCGCGGACCTGTTGCTGCACGGACGGCCGCGGCACCTCGACGTCCTCCGCGTCGCTGGACGAACCATCGTCGGCAGCGTCTACGTCGGCGTCGACGCGGCGGCCAACGAGCTGGCGAACCGGTCGCGTCTGCCCGCGCCGCTGGTGTATCCCACCGCCGGCCTGCGGGCGCTGATGCGCTGGCCGCGCACCCGGTACACGATCACGGTGGACGGCCGGACCGAGCAGACGTACGCCTACACGGTGGTGGTCGCCAACTGCGGTTACTACGGCGGTGGCCTGCACGTCGCCCCGGCGGCGCAGCCCGACGACGGGACGATGGACGTCGTGGTGATCGGACAGGCACCGAAGGTGCTGTTCCCGATCGCGCTGCGACAGATGCGCACCGGCCGGCACGTGCGGCGCGGGCACGTCTTCTCCTACCGAGGCACGTCGGTCACCGTGTGCGCCGACCGTCCAATGACCGTGTACGGCGACGGTGATCCCGTCGGCCGGACCGACGAGCTGCACGTCGAGGTCCGCCCGCGGGCACTGCGCGTCATCGCCGGCTAGCCTGGTCACAGGTAGCCGTCGACCAGCAGCGCCAGCTCCCGGTCGAACTCGGCGACCGGCACGTCGTCGGCGACCGTGCGGACAGACAACACGAAGGACTGCGTGGTCAGAAAGACCGCGCGGGCCATGACGTCGGGTCTCCCGGGCCGGATCGAGCCGTCCTCGTGACCGTCGGCCAGCGCCGCCGCGAGGAACTGGAGCATCTCGTCCTGGCCGCTGCCCCGCCGGTCGAGCAGGTACGGGAGCAGCACCTCCGGGTCGACGTCACGGATCTTGCACAGCAGCGGATGGTCCCGTAGCTGCCCCGCCACCGCGACCACCCGCGACACCAGACGGGACCGCGCCGAACCGCCGGTCTCGACGTCCGCGGCCGCCATCAGCACCTGATGCCACTCCCGGCTCATCAGGTCGCCGATCAGGGACTGCACGTCCGGCCAGCGCCGATAGACGGTCATCCGCGAGACGCTGGCGCGTCGCGCCACGTCCGTCATCGTCGTGCGACGGACGCCGTACGCCAGCACGCAGTCCCGGGCAGCGTCGAGAACCGTGTCGTCGACGCTGCGCTCGCCGGACTGGCTCACCTCCACCACGCCGACTGTCTATCACAGGGGCGAGGTGGCCCCGGACGCGGACGCGCGCGCCACGGATGACGCGGGCACCGGGAACTGGCGGTGGTCAGTAGGCGTCGACCAGCTGCGTGCGCAGCTTGGCGAGCGCGCGGGCGAGCAGGCGGGACACGTGCATCTGCGAGACACCAACCTGGTCGGCGATCTCGCTCTGCGTCTGGTTGCCGTAGAAGCGCAGGGTGAGGATCTTCTGCTCCCGCTCGTCGAGCGTGGCCAGCGCCGGGCCGAGAGCCACCCGCAGCTCGGCCAGGGCGAACTCGCCGTCCTCGCCGCCCAGCATCTCGCCGAGTTCGGTGCCGCGCTCACCGTCACCGACCGGGGTGGACAGCGACACAGCGTTGTACGCCCGTGCGCCCTCCAGCCCTTCCAGCACCTGCTCCTCGGTGAGCCCGAGGTGGGCGGCGATGTCGGCGACCGTCGGCGACCGACCCAACGTCTGCAGAAGGGTGCTGTTGGCGTCCGAGATCGCCAGCCGCATCTCCTGCAGCCGGCGGGGCACCCGGATGTCCCACGTGCGGTCCCGGAAGTGGCGCTTGAGTTCCCCGACGATCGTGGGGATCGCGTAACCGGCGAAGTCGACACCACGGGAGGGGTCGAACTTGTCCACCGCCTTGATCAGCCCCAGTGCCGCGGTCTGCGTCAGGTCGCCGGTCGGCTCGCCCCGCCCGCTGTAGCGCCGAGCGAGGTGGTTGGCCAGCGGCAGCCATGCCTCGATCGCCCGGTCCCGCAGCGCGGCGCGCGACGGGTGGTCGGCGGGCAACGCCGCCATCGCGAGAAGAAGCTCGGTGGCGGGTGAGTCGGCGGAGGCGTCGTGGTCGGTGCGGGTGCTCGTCGTCGCGGGCCGGTCGGTGGTCGTGATCATGCTGGCTCCTCCGCATCACACCGGCCGCATTTCCGCCTGTCGGCGCCAACCGTATGAGCAGAGACTAGACCAAAGGTCAGGTGAAACCTAACCGAAAGGATGATGTGGCGCTGCCAGTCGCCACGCTTCACGTGCCGTCACCGCAGGCGGCGGCGTCGATGGCCACCCAGCTCCCGCGAGGGCGCTGTGGCTCCTCAGCGCACCGCGACGTCGGTTCGCGGGTCGGGGTTGCCGACCTCCCGCAGATGGCGCAGCCCCTCCGCCCAGGAGCGGCCCAGACTGGTTTCGTGGTAGTCGATGTCGTGCTTGGCGCAGAACCGCTGGACCAATGGCCCGGCGCGACGCAGGTTGGGGCACGGCATGTTCGGGAACAGGTGATGTTCGATCTGGTAGTTCAGGCCGCCGAACACGGTGTCCAGGAACCTTCCGCCGCGGACGTTGCGCGAGGTGACGACCTGCCGCCGCAGGTAGTCGAGGTTGTCCTCGGCGCCGAGGATCGGCATGCCCTTGTGGTTGGGGGCGAAGGAGCAGCCGAGGTAGAGGCCCAGCACGCCCTGGTTGACGAGGATGAACGCGACCGCCTGCGCGGGACTCAGGACCAGGAACACGGCGGCGAGGTAGCCGCCCAGATGCAGGACCAGCAGCCCCGCCTCTGCGGGTCGACGCGCCAGGCGGCGCGGGCCGAGGACAACCCGCAGGCTGATGGCGTGCAGGTGCAGGCCCTCCAGCAGAAGTAGTGGAAAGAAGAGGTACGCCTGATGACGGACGAACAGTGCGCCAAGGCCGCGCCGTCGCCGGACCTGGTCGGTGGTGAATGACAGGGGCGCCACGCTGATGTCGGGGTCCATGCCTTCGGTGTTCGGGTGGGCGTGGTGCCGGTTGTGTTTGTCCACCCACCAGCCGTAGCTGATCCCGGTCAGGAGGTTGCCGTGCACGATGCCGATCAGGTCGTTCGCCCGGCGCGAGCGGCCTATCTGCCGGTGCCCGGCATCGTGACCGATGAACCCGGCCTGGGCGATCACCACCGCGAGGGCCACCGCCACCCCAAGCTGCCACCACGACTGACCGAGTCGCCCGAACAGCGTCCACAGCCCCACGAAGGAACCGACGACAAGACTGATACGCACGGCGTAGTGGCCTCGCCGCCGCTCGAGCAGACCCGCTGCGCGGACCTGCCGGGACAGGTCGGCGTAGTCACTGCCTCGTTGGCGGTCGACGCCGAGACTGGTGTCGCTCATGAACACAGCTCCGCTGGCCCCTGGTCCGCCAGGTTTCTCAACGGCGGCCGGTCAGGCGGGCCATGAGCTGTTGAAGCTTCTGTTGCGTGCTGGGCTTGGCCGCCTGGCGGCGACCCCTCTGCATCAGGTCACGCCCGCGTGGGCTGTTGAGCAGGCCCTTGATTCGTTGGCTCATCGATCCTGATGTCACGGCGCGCTCCCCTCGGGCCGGCCCCGCCGGCTGGCTTCCCGTACTGCCAGTTTCGCCTGACGAGCCTGCCGGTCGGAAGGGATTGGGCGGATTGCGCCAGAGAGGGCCGTGACGAGGTGGAAGCAACAGGTCGGAAAATCCCTTGTGCGCCAGCCGACGACGCGGTTACCTCACGCTGTGTCGATGACCACTGCCGATCGAGTTGATTCCTACTTAATCTGCGGTACCCCGCGCACCGGCAGTTCGCTGCTCCTGGGGTTACTGGAGTCCACGGGCGTCGCCGGCCACCCGCAGGCATACTTTCGCGCTCCGGACGAGGCGTTGTGGGCCGAGCGGTGGCTGCTTCCCCGCACCGCTGACGGCGGCTTCGACTACGCCGCCTACGTACGCGCGGCACGTGACGCCGGACGTACCGACAACGGTGTGTTCGGCGCGAAGCTGATGTGGGGCACGCTCGACGAGGTGGTCGACAAGCTCGGCATGGTCCACCCCGACCTCGCCGGCCAGGATGTCGCGTTGCTGGAGCGGGCATTCGGGCGTACCCGGTTCGTGTATCTGCGGCGTGACGACGTGCTGGCGCAGGCGGTGTCCTGGCTGCGGGCCGAGCAGACCCAGGTCTGGTACATCGACGGCAACAGCGAGATCAGTGGTGGCGACCGCACCGGAAAGGAGCCGACTTTCGATAGGGAAGGAATCGACGGCCTCATCCAGACGATCGACGATCACAACGCCGAATGGCAGGCGTGGTTCTCCGCGACCGGCGTGCGGCCCCACGTCGTCCGCTACGAGGACCTCGATGAGGACATGGTCGCCGTCACGCGCGGGATCCTGCATTTCCTCGGCCTGGACATGCCGGCCGGACGCGCTGTCGTGCCCCAACACCAGCGTCAGGCCGACGACCTCAACCGTGAGTGGATCCACCGATACCGGGCCCGGTCGGGTGTCGGGCAGGTCAGCTGACCAGCGTGGTTGGATGGGCCGGTGCAGTTCACCGTGACAGACGCGCCGACGCGGGAGCGATTCGAGGCGCGCGACGAGGCGGGCGTGGTCGCCGGGGTGGTCACCTACCAGCTGACCGGCACCATCATCGTCTACACCCACACCGAGGTCGACCCGGAGTTCGAGGGCAGGGGCGTCGGGTCGACCCTGGCGCGTGCGGTGATGGACGACGCGCGGGCCAAGGGCCGGACCGTCGTTCCGCTCTGCCCGTTCCTCAGCGAATGGCTGGTCAAGCACCCCGAGTACGAGGGCATCGTGGCCCGATCGACTCGGAAGGTCAAATAGCGGTTCACCAGCCTGACCGGTCGACCAGTCCAGGCGGTAAGCCGTGCCCGGGGCGTCGTCACGCCACGGGCGGGACTGTTTCGCCGTTCACCGTCGGGGTGCCCGCCGGTGCCGTCATCATGACCGCGTAGCCGCTTCGGTTGCCAGGCGGGCGCCGGTGGTGGAGGGGGTGCGGCGAACGTGCGGGAGATGTCGGTAGCGCCGATGGTCACGGGGGCCGCCTCGCCGGGCCTGGCGGACATGGTGTGGGACAACGCGCGTCAGGATCCCCACGCGGTGCAGTTCCTGCGCACGGCCCCGGTCTCCCCGGCCTGGCCGGCGGAGCCATCGGCATACGGCGACGTGCCCGTGACGTGCGCGCAGTTCCGCGGTGACGTGCTTGCTCTCGCCCGCGGGTTCATCGACGCCGGGATCGGGCACGGTGACCGGGTGGGGTTGATGAGTCGCACCCGCTACGAGTGGACGCTCGTCGACTACGCGCTGTGGTCCATCGGGGCCGTCACCGTCCCGATCTACGACACGTCCAGCCCGGAGCAGATGGAATGGATTCTGTCCGACTCCGGCGCGGTGGGGTGTGTGGTCGAGGCCAACAGGCACGCCGCCATTCTCGCCGGCCTGCGCGACAACCTGCCCACCGTGCGTCAGGTGTGGCGGATCGACGCCGGTGACCTGATCGCGCTGGCCGGTCAGGGTGAAACCGTCGACGACGCCCAGGTCGACGTCCGCCGTACGGCGGTCACGGGCAGCGACATGGCGACGATCGTCTACACCAGCGGCACGACCGGCCGGCCGAAGGGCTGCGTGCTGACGCACCGCAACATCTACTGCGACATCGGCAACGCCACCGCGGTGCTGCCGGAGCTGCTGCATCCGGGAGCGTCGACGGTGCTGTTCCTGCCGTTGGCGCACGCGTTCGCCCGCCTGATCCAGGTCGGCATGGTGCTGACCCGCGCCACCCTGGTGCACAGCTCCGAGATGACCGGCGTACTCGCGCAACTACAGCAGCACCGCCCCACCTTCATCCTCGCCGTGCCGAGGGTGTTCGAGAAGATGCACACCCAGACGCGGCAGAAAGCCGCTGACGCACGCCAGGAATGGCTGTTCAGCATCGCGGACGCCGTCGCGGTGCGCTACAGCCACGCCATGGACACGCCAGGGGGCCCCGGAGGACTGCTGCGGCTGGCGCGCACGGTGTTCGACGTGATCGTCTATCGGAAACTGCGTGCCGCGCTGGGCGGCCGCTGCCGCACCGCGATCGTCGGCGGCGCCCCGCTCGGGGAGCGACTCGGGCACTTCTTCCGCGGCGCCGGCCTGACAGCGCTCGAAGGGTACGGGCTGACCGAGACGTCACCGGCGTTGACGCTGAACCTGCCGTCCTCGGTGCGGATCGGCACGGTCGGTCGCCCGATACCCGGCGTGGAGATCCGCATCGCCGACGACGCGGAGGTCATCACGCGCGGTGAGATGGTGTTCCCCGGCTACTGGAACAATCCCGACGCGACCCGGGCCACCTTCACCGCGGACGGGTGGTTGCGAACCGGGGACCAGGGCAGCCTCGACGACGACGGCTACCTGCGCATCACCGGCCGTACGAAAGAGATCATCGTGACGGCGGCGGGAACGAATCTCGCCCCCGCCCCGGTCGAGGAACGCATCCGCGCCCATCCCCTGGTCAGTCAGTGCGTCCTGATCGGTGATGACCGGCCGTACGTCGCGGCGCTGATCACCATCGACCAACATGAGTGGAGGCGGTGGGCAGCCGGCCACGGCCATTCCGGCGCGTCGGTAGCGGAGCTACGAGACAGCCCCGAGCTGTGCAGGGAGATCCAGGTGGCCGTCGATGAGGCCAACGGGACGGTGTCCCGGGCCGAGAGGATCAAAACGTTCCGCATCCTGCCCCGCGACCTCACCGAAGACGACGGCGAACTCACCCCCACCCTCAAGATCAAGCGTGCGGTGGTCGAGTCACACTTCGCCGCCGATGTCGACGCCCTCTACCACGGCCACTGACCCCGCGACCCGCCCCGAAGCGCCGGGGCGGCGGGCTCTCCGGCCCGCCGCGCCGGCGAGGATCAGGGTGAGTCCAGATCAATGCGTACCGTCAGCGGGCTCGCGTTCATCGCCTTCGAGGTGCGCACGCAGAGCCGGCGCACGAAGCTGCTCCTCCCGAGCATCCGCTGGCGCTCACGAGGGTCATCGTCCTCGACCATCCGCGCCGTCCCGGCCCGCCAGCGTGCGCGTGGTCCGCCGCCGACCTTCACCCGGACGCGGGGATCGGCCTCGACGTTTCGCACCCAGTCGGCACGGCGTCCCCGCTGCGAGACCAGCCAGAAGATGTCACCGTCCAGGCCATCACACACCGGGGTGTACCGCGGCCGGCCCGTACGCCGTCCGGTCGTCTCCAGCAGGGCATCGCCGGGGATCGGGAGTTTCCAGTTCCACGCGCGCCGGACGATCGGATTGATCAGGCGCTGCTGGAGCGCGCGAGGCATCCCGGCCAGCCAGGACACGTCAGGACCCGCCCTCAGCCCTGCCGGGCCTTCTGACGCCGGTCGGCCTTGTTGATCACGAAAGTCCTGCCTCGACGGCGTACCACGATCGAGTTCATCTTGTTCTTCAACCCGCGCAGTGAGTTCCTGACCTTCATCGCAGTCACCCTCCCCTGGTCGTATCCGGGTTCCGGCCGACGATCCGGTACCAGCGGGGCGATTCACCCGAGATGCGACACTCGCCCCTTCGCGGCTTCGGTCCGCCACGGTCGTTCTGCCATCGCTCCGCTCGCGTACCCGACGGGTCGTCGCTCATTCGTCGCGTCGGTGCCGGTTCGCCTCCGGCACGTCGGCGGCCGCCAGCACCGGTGGTGGGGGCGGGTACGGCTCATGGCGTCACCGGCCGTCGGTAGACCGACACGTGGTCGCGACTGCCGTCGGTGAAGGGCCGGCCCGCCCAGTCCTCCCACCGGTGTTCCCGGGCCATGCCCGACAGTTCGGCCATCAGGTCGAGTTCGGCGGGCCAGGCGTAACGGTGGTTCGCGGGAAGCAGGTCGACCCCGGTCCCGGTGAGCCGGATCTTGGTGGTGGTCATCCGCTGCTCCGCCGGGTGCAGCAGAGCGGCCTCCAGCATGACGGTGTCCTGCGCGACCCGGACCGGCCGCAGTGCCGCGCCGGCCCGGAACGCGGCCAGGTCCGGCACCCATGCCTCGACGACGAAGCGACCACCGGGACGCAGGTGCGCGGCGGCGTTGCGGAAGCACGCGACCTGCGCGGCCTGGTCCGGCAGCGCGAAGATCGTGTTGAACGCGAGGAACACCAGAGCGAACTCACCCGGCGCCCGGGTCGCGGCGAAGTCGCCGATGGCCACCTCGATCCGTTCCCCACCCGGCTTCTCCCGCAGTCGAGCGGCCATCGCCGGGGACCCTTCCACACCGGCGACGGTCAGACCGCGTTCCTGCAGTGGCAGTGCCAGCCGACCGGTGCCCACCCCGAACTCGCAGACCGGACCACCGTCCGCGAGTTCCACGAGCCGCTCGACCGCCGCCGTCGGATCCAGGTGCGCGAAGGCCTCGTCGTAGACGTCGGCCGGCACGTGCCGGCCGTACTCGCTCGCGTCGAACGGCAAACCGTGCCTCCTCAATCGCGGTGGCGAGCTCAGTGGCGGGCGGGCGCCCGCAGCACGTGCCCGTGTTCCGGCCGATCAAACCGCAGCTCCGTCGACCAGGCCGACCTGACGCACGCGTCCCGGCCCGGAGCATTCTCCCTACTCTCAGTCATCACGCGGACACGATGCGGCGTGAATGCCATCACCGCCGAGGGTCTCCGCCCTGATGCCGCGTGGCAGCCAAAAACTTTTGGTGGTTTCCTACAAATGAGGGGCGGGTGGTTCGGTGATTGCGTCATGGCGCTGCCAGCCGTCAGACGGAAGGGTGATCACTGCGGGGGCCGTCGTCTCTCCGCGAGCAGATCATGGTCTACCAAAGGGGTCAGTCGGGTGTTCAACCGTGTCGCCATCGTCAACCGTGGTGAGGCAGCCATGCGCCTCATCCACGCGGTCCGAGAGCTGGCCGCGGAGACCGGCGTCCGGATCGAGACGGTCGCCCTGTACACCGACGTCGACCGTACCGCCACCTTCGTGCGCGAGGCGGACATCGCCTACGACCTCGGTCCGGCGTCCACCCGCCCGTACCTCAATCTCGCGGTGCTGGAGCGCGCCCTGACCGAGACCGGCGCCGACGCGGCGTGGGTCGGCTGGGGCTTCGTCGCCGAGGACCCGGCGTTCGCCGAGCTGTGCGAGAAGATCGGCGTCACGTTCGTCGGGCCGAGCGCGGAAGCCATGCGCCAGCTCGGTGACAAGATCGGCTCGAAGCTGATCGCCGAGGAGGTCGGTGTGCCGGTCGCGCCGTGGAGCCGCGGCGCCGTCGAGACGCTGGCCGCCGCGCGGGCGGCGGCGGCCGAGATCGGTTACCCGTTGATGCTGAAGGCGACCGCGGGCGGCGGCGGGCGCGGAATCCGGGTGATCACCAGCGAGGCGGAGCTCGACGACGCGTACGAGCGCACCAGCCAGGAGGCGGCGCGGGCGTTCGGCAGCGGCATCGTGTTCCTGGAGCGCCTGGTCACCGGGGCCCGGCACGTCGAGGTCCAGGTGATCGCCGACGGGCAGGGCACCGCCTGGGCGCTCGGGGTCCGCGACTGCTCGGTCCAGCGACGCAACCAGAAGGTCATCGAGGAGTCGGCGTCGCCGGTGCTCAGCCCGGCGCAGGCGGCCGAGCTCAAGACGTCGGCCGAGCGGCTCGCCCTGGCGGTCGGTTACCGCGGCGCGGCCACCGTCGAGTTCCTGTACCACCCCGGCGATCAACTGTTCGCGTTCCTCGAGGTCAACACCCGGCTTCAGGTCGAGCACCCGATCACCGAGCTGACCACCGGGTTCGATCTGGTCAAGGCGCAGCTGCACGTCGCCTCGGGCGGCCGGCTCGACGGCGAGCCACCGGTGGAACGCGGGCACGCCATCGAGGCCCGGCTCAACGCCGAGGACCCGGACCGCGACTTCGCGCCGTCGCCGGGCCGCATCGCCCGGCTGGACCTGCCCAGCGGCCCGGGCATCCGGGTGGACACCGGCGTCAGCGAGGGTGACACCATCCCGGCCGACTTCGACTCGATGATCGCGAAGATCATCGCGTACGGCCGCGACCGTGCCGAGGCGCTCGGCAAGCTGCGCCGGGCGATGGCGAACACCACGGTGATCATCGAGGGCGGCGCGACGAACAAGAGCTTCGTGCTCGACCTGCTCGACCAGCCCGAGGTGATCGACGCCAGCGCGGACACCGGCTGGATCGACCGTGTCCGCGGCGAGGGCCGACTCGTCGCGCACCGGCACTCCGGAGTCGCGTTGGCGGCCGCCGCCATCGAGGCGTACGAGGAGGAGGAGAGCGTCGAGCGGCAGCGCCTGCTGTCGACGGCGTCCGGTGGGCGCCCCCAGGTGCAGCACCAGAGCGGCCGGCCGCTGGACCTCAAGCTGCGCGGGGTCACCTACCGCATGCGCGTGGCACGGGTCGGCGCGCACCGGTTCCGCGTCGGCATCGAGGTGGGCGCCGCGGTGCGCACCGCCGACGTCGAACTCGACCGGTTCGACCGCCACACCGGCCAGATCGTCGTCAACGGCGCCCGGTACCGCCTGCTGACCGGCACGCACGGGCCGACCCACCTGGTCGAGGTGGACGGCGTGACGCACCGGGTCAGCCGCGACGAGGGCGGCGTCGTCCGGTCCCCCATGCCCGCGCTGGTCGTCGCCACGCCGCTGGAGGTGGGCGCCGAGGTCGAGGCGGGCGCGCCGGTGCTGGTGCTGGAAGCCATGAAGATGGAGACGGTGCTGCGGGCGCCGTTCAAGGCGCGGCTGAAGGAGTGCGCGGTCTCCGTGGGCAGCCAGGTGGAGGCCGGCGCGCCCCTGCTGCGGCTGGAGCCCCTCGCCGACGACGCCGACGAGACCACGGACGACCCGACGGCCGGCTCCGTCGAGCTGGACCTTCCCGCCACCGCCGAGGAGGTTCCGGCGTACCTGCGTAGCCGGCGCGGCCAGGAGGACCTGCGCGGCCTGCTGCTCGGCTTCGACGTCGACCCGCACGACGACCGTCGCGTGCTCGACGACTACCTCACCGCGCGGCGGGAGGCCACCGAGGCGGGCCACCGGCCACTGGCCGAGGAACTCGACCTCGTCGACGTGTTCGCCGACCTCACCGAGCTGAGCCGCAACCGGCCGACGGGTGAGGACGGCGGCGCCCACGTCCGCAGCGCCCGCGAGTACTTGCACACCTACCTGCAGAGCCTCGACGTCGAGCGGGCCGCTCTGCCCGATTCCTTCCAGGGCAAGCTCGCGAAGGCGCTCGGGCACTACGGCGTCACCGACCTGGAGCGCTCGCCCCAGCTCGAAGCCGCCGTGTTCCGGATCTTCCTCGCCCAGCAACGCGCGACCGCCGACGCCGCGGTCGTCGCGGCGCTGCTGCGCTCCTGGCTGCGGGAGACCCCGCCGGACGAGACGCTGCGCGAGCCCGCCGGTCTCGCGCTGGAGCGGCTGGTGGCGGCGACTCAGGTCCGCTTCCCCGCGGTCGCCGACCTCGCCCGTGGCGTGGTGTTCGCCTGGTTCGCCCAGCCGCTGCTGCGCCGCAACCGCGCCCGCGTCTACGCCGAGGTCCGTGGGCACCTGAGGCACCTGGACGCGCACCCGGATGCGGCCGACCGCACCGAGCGCATCGCGGAGATGGTACGCAGCACCGAGCCCCTGGTACGGCTGCTCGGCCAGCGGCTCGTCCGTGATCACCTCGACAACGCGGTGATGCTGGAGGTGCTGACCCGCCGGTACTACGGCAACAAGGCGCTCACCAGCGTGCGCAGCAGCGACGTCGCGGGCTGCGCGTTCGTGGTCGCCGAGCGCGCGGACTCGAGCGTGGTCTCCGCCGCGGTGAGCTTCGACGCGCTCGGCAGCGCGCTGCGCGGGCTCGCCGAGCTGGCACGTGGCGAGGACGCCGTCGACGCCGACATCTACCTCGGCTGGGAGAACCAGCCGGAGGACTTCGACGCGATGGTGGAGGCGCTGCTCGAGGTCATCACCGCGCACCCGCTGCCGCCCCAGGTCCGCCGGCTCACCACCACCGTCGCGGGTCGCGGCGGAGCGGTGATGCACCACCACTTCACCTTCCGCCCGTCCGGCCCAGGGATGACCGAGGACCGGCTGATCCGCGGCCTGCACCCGTACATCGCGCAGCGGATGCAGCTGGAGCGGCTGCACCAGTTCGACCTGACCCGGCTGCCGTCGTCGGACGAGGAGGTCTACCTCTTCCAGGCCGTGGCGCGGGAGAACCGGGCGGACGAGCGCCTCGTCGCGTTCGCGCAGGTGCGTGACCTGACCGAGCTGCGCGAGCACGACGGCCGGCTGGTCGCGTTGCCGACGACCGAGGACGCCGTCGCGGCGTGCCTCGACTCGATCCGCCGCGCCCAGTCGCGGCGACCGTCGAAGACACGCTTCAACACCAACCGGATCGTGATCTACGTCTGGCCGCCGAGCGAGCTGACCCGCGAGGAGATGGAGATGATCGCCGGGCGCGTGCGCCCGACGACCGCGGGCGCCGGGCTGGAGGAGATCCTGTTCATCGCGCGGCAGCGCGACCGGCGTACCGGCGAGCTGACCAAGATCGCCGTGCGGATCTCCTTCGACACGGCGGGCGGCGCGGAGCTGGCCATCGGCGCGCCGCCGGTGGAGCCGGTCGAGCCGCTCGACGAGTACCGGTTGAAGGTGCTGCGCGCGAGCAGCCGCAACACGGTGTACCCGTACGAGCTGACCGGCCGGCTCGGTGACTTCGTCGAGCACGACCTCGACGACGACCACGCGCTGGTGCCGGTGGACCGGCCGAAGGGGCGCAACGGCGCCGCGATCGTCGCCGGGGTGGTCACCACGCCGACCGTGCGGCATCCGCAGGGTGTCACCCGGGTCGTGCTGCTCGGCGACCCGACGAAGTCGCTGGGCGCACTGTCGGAGCCGGAGTGCCGCCGGGTGATCGCCGCGCTGGACCTGGCCGAGCGGATGGGGGTGCCGCTGGAGTGGTGGGCGCTGTCCGCCGGAGCCCGGATCTCCATGACCTCGGGTACGGAGAACATGGACTGGGTGGCCGCGGCGCTCAAGCGGATCGTCGAGTTCACCCAGGCCGGCGGTGAGATCAACATTGTCGTCGCGGGCATCAACGTCGGCGCGCAGCCGTACTGGAACGCCGAGGCGACGATGCTCATGCATACCAAGGGCGTCCTGGTGATGACACCGGAGTCGGCGATGGTGCTCACCGGCAAGCAGTCGCTCGACTTCTCCGGTGGCGTGTCCGCCGAGGACAACTTCGGCATCGGCGGCTACGACCGGGTGATGGGGCCGAACGGGCAGGCGCAGTACTGGGCGCCGAACCTGACCGCCGCGCGGGACGTGTTGATGTCGCACTACGACCACACGTACGTCGCGCCCGGCGAGGACGCGCCCCGGCGGGCGACCACCACCGACCCGGTGGACCGCGACATCTCCGCCTTCCCGCACGACGTGGCGGGCAGCGCGTTCAGCACCGTCGGGGAGATCTTCTCCGCCGAGTCCAACCCGGACCGCAAGAAGCCGTTCGACATCCGAACGGTGATGCGGGCGCTCTCCGACCAGGACCACCCGGTGCTGGAACGCTGGGTGGGCATGGCCGACGCGGAGACCGCGGTGGTGCAGGACGTGCACCTCGGGGGCATCCCGGTGTGCCTGCTCGGCATCGAGTCACGATCGGTGCCGCGGCGCGGCTTCCCGCCCACCGACGGCCCGGACACCTACACCGCGGGCACCCTGTTCCCGCGGTCGTCGAAGAAGGCCGCGCGGGCGATCAACGCGGCCAGCGGCAATCGGCCGCTGGTGGTGCTGGCGAACCTGTCGGGCTTCGACGGCTCACCGGAGTCGATGCGCAAGCTGCAACTGGAGTACGGGGCCGAGATCGGCCGGGCGATCGTCAACTTCCGGGGGCCCATCGTCTTCTGCGTGATCTCGCGGTACCACGGCGGTGCGTTCGTGGTGTTCTCGAAGGCGCTGAACCCGAACATGACGGTGCTCGCGCTGGAAGGCTCGTTCGCCTCGGTGCTCGGTGGCGCTCCCGCCGCCGCCGTGGTGTTCGCCGGGGACGTCAACGCCCGCACGGCGGCCGACCCTCGCGTACGGGCCCTGGAGGCCCGGGTCGCGGCCGCGGCCGGCACCGAGCGCGCCGCGTTGACCGCGGAGCTCGACGAGCTGCGCTCCTCGGTGCGCGCGGAGAAGCTCGGCGAGGTGGCCACCGAGTTCGACCGCGTGCACAACATCCAGCGCGCCGTCGAGGTGGGCTCTGTGGACGCGGTGGTCCGCGCCGCCGAACTGCGTCCGCGCATCATCGACGCGATCGAGTCCCGTCTGCGCTAGCCGGCCGGTGCGGGCCGTCCCCTCGCGGGGGACGGCCCCACCTGCCGGGCGGGGGTCAGGGCACCATCCAGCCGAGGACCGGCGAGCCCTGGAGCGCGACCAGCACACACATGAACAACAGCAGGAGCAGACTCCAGCCGAACACCTTGCGGAAGATCTCCCCCTCCCGGCCCGCCATGCCGACCGCGGCGGCGGCAATGGCCAGGTTCTGAGGGCTGATCATCTTGCCCAGCACCCCGCCGGAGGAGTTGGCGGCCGCCAGCAGCACCGGGTCCAGCCCGGCCCGCGCCGCCGTCTCCACCTGCAACGCCCCGAACAACGCGTTGGCCGAGGTGTCCGAGCCGGTGACCGCCACGCCGATCCAGCCGAGGATCGCCGAGAGGAAGACAAACGCCCCACCGGCGGCGGCCAGGAACGCGCCGAGCGTGTTGGTCTGCCCGGACTGGTTCATCACGTACGCCAGGGCGAGCACCGCCATGACGGTGACGATCGCGTACCGCAGCTCGACGTAGGTACGCCCGTAGGCTCGCAGCGCCTGGCCGACGGAGACCCGCAGCACCAACGCGGTGAGCACCCCGGCGAGGATCATCAGTGTGCCGGCGGCGGGCAGCCAGTTGAGGGTGTACGTAACCGACGACAGCGGATTGCCGTTCCCGCCCAGGAT
Source organism: Micromonospora sp. NPDC005087 (assembly GCF_042872965.1). Lineage (NCBI taxonomy): Bacteria > Bacillati > Actinomycetota > Actinomycetes > Micromonosporales > Micromonosporaceae > Micromonospora > Micromonospora sp. NPDC005087. Next base: position 119,331 of record NZ_JBIALB010000012.1, read on the forward strand.
GTCCAGGCCCGGCCAGGCGAACTTCACCGTCCACGGCTCCTTCGCCAGGACGTCCTTCACCACCCCGAGGTTGGCGATCGAGAAGATCGCGATGATGATCAGGTAGGGCGCGTACGCGCGGGCCACCTCCGCGGGGGTGTCGGCGAGCCGCGGAGCGGCCGCTCGGGTGTGGCCCGCCCCGGCATCGGCCGCCGTCCAATGCCGATCCTCCCCCGGCGCGTCGTCCGAGACGAACGGGTCCCCCGGCGGCGACTCGCCGCCCGGGCCATCGAGCGACGGCACTGCCGCGGTGGTCGTACCGGAGCGGCGGCCGGCCGTGGCGCGGACGGCGCCCGGGTCGGCAAGCTCGGCCTCGGCGGGCTCCCGGGCGGCCGGCACGCTCGCCACCTCCGGCTCGCGGCCCAGGTCGGCCGGGGTGACCGGGCGCCAGACGCGGATCAGCAGCACGACGGCGGCGGCCGAGACCAACGCCGCGACGATGTCGGTCAGCGGCACGGAGATGTAGTTCGCGGCGACGAACTGCGCCAGGCCGAAGGTCACGCCAGCGACCAACGCGGCGGGCCAGGTCTGCCGGATACCGCGCCGTCCGTCCACCAGGACCACCAGCAGCAGCGGTACGACCACCGCGAGGATCGGCGTCTGCCGGCCGACCATCGCGCCGAGGGTGTCCACGGTGAGCCGGGAGTCGTCATTGACGCCACTGGTGACGGTGGCCAGGGTGACGACCGGGGTGGCGAGCGCGCCGAACGCCACCGGCGCGGTGTTGGCCAGCAGCGCCACCGAGGCCGCGTGGATCGGGCGGAAGCCGAGCGCCATCAGCATCACCACGGTGATGGCGACCGGCGTGCCGAAGCCGGCCAACGCCTCCAGCAGCGCGCCGAAGCAGAACGCGATGATGATCGCCTGGATCCGCATGTCCGGACTAACCCGTTCGAACGAGCGGCGCAACACGTCGAAGTGTCCGCTCTCGACGGTGAGGTTGTAGACCCAGATCGCGTTGAGGACGATCCACAGGATCGGGAAGAAGCCGAAGGCGGCGCCCTCGGTGGCCGAGAGCACGGCCTGCCCGACGGGCATGGCGTAGATGGCGACCGCCACCACCAGCGCGACCGCGAGCGAGATCAGCCCGGCCAGCCAGGCCCGCACCTTCAGCACGCCGAGCAGCACGAAGAGGGTGAGCAGAGGCAGGACGGCGAAGATTGCCGAGAGCGCGACGGAGTCGCTGACGGGATCGGTGACGACTGTGAACTGGTCGAACATGGGTCACCTCGACGCTCGGAGACGGTGGCGGATGAATTGGGGCCCTACAGCAGCTCCTCCACCGGACGGGCGCGGAGGGAGGCGTCGAGGACCTGGGCGGTATGGGCCAGCGCGATGTCGCCGCCAGCGCGGGTCACCGCGGCGGCGACCTGCATGAGGCAGCCGGGGTTGGCGGTGACGAGCAGCCGCGCCCCGGTGGCCAGTACGGTGCGGGCCTTGCGGTCGCCGAGTTCGGCGGCCGGCCCGGGGTGGAGCACGTTCCAGATCCCCGCCGACCCGCAGCAGATCTCCGGGTCGGCGATCTCCCGCAGCTCCAACCCGGGAATGTCGCGCAGCAGCCGGCGGGGCTGGGCGCGGACGCCCTGGGCGTGGGCCAGGTGGCAGGCGTCGTGGTAGGCGACGGTCACCGGCAGCGGGTGCCGGGTGGCGACCGGACCCAGCTCGTCGAGAAGCTCGGACAGGTCACGCACCTTGCCGGCGAAGTCGGCGGCGAGCGCCGCGTAGCCGGGATCGTCCCGGAGCAGGTCGCCGTACTCCTTGAGGGTGGAGCCGCAGCCCGCCGCGTTGACCACGAAGAAGTCGATGCCGGCGGCGGCGAACGTGTCGAGCATCCGGCGGGCGAAGCGCTGCGCCTCCGCCTCGCGCCCGTTGTGCACGCTCAGCGCACCGCAGCAACCCTGCCGGTCGGGCAGAATGACCACGTCACAGCCCTCGGCGGCGAGCACCCGGGCGGTGGCGGCATTGACCTCGGGGAAGAACGCACCCTGTACGCAGCCGATGAGCATGCCGACCACGGCCCGCCGGGGACCGACCGCGGGAACCCGCTTCGGTGGGCGTTGCGGCCGGCGGAGCCGGGGGGCCAGGGACTCCAGCGCCGCCAGGGTGGGCGCCAGCCGGGGCAGCAGTCCGGTCCGCTGGACCAGACGGCGCACTCCACTGGCCTGGTACGCGCGCAGCGGGCCGCGTAACAGCCGCAGCCGCCGCGGGTACGGGAAGAGCGCGAAGATCGCCGCCCGCAGCGCCCGCTCCCGGGGACCGCGGTGGTGCCGGCGTTCGACCTGCTGCCGGGTGTCTTCGATGAGGCGGTCGTAGCGGACACCGGACGGGCAGGCGGTCACGCAGGACATGCAGCCGAGACACTGGTCGAAGTGGGTGACCATCGAGTCGGACAGCGGCTCACCCTCCAGGCCCTCCTTCATCAGGTAGATCCGCCCGCGCGGCGAGTCCATCTCCTCGCCCCACAGCACGTAGGTGGGGCAGGCGGGCAGGCAGAAGCCACAGTGCACACAGTCCGAGACCAGCTCGGCGGCGGGCGGATGGTGCGCGTCAAACGCGCCCTGGCCGGGCGGTTGGGCGGCCAGCCCGAGCACGTCGCGGGGCCCACTTGCCGGGCGGGTTCCGCCCGGCGAGCTGAGCGGCGCGGTCTCCGCGGACCGGGCCGCGCCCGCCGGATCCCGACGGTCGGGCTGCCGGGGAATGGACATCAGATCCCTCCCACGAATCGGCCGGGCGCGAGCCGGGCATCGGGGTCGAAGCGCTCCTTGACCCGGCGCATCAGTGCCAGACCGTCGACGGGCCCCCACAGGTCCACGCGGTCCCGTACGGGCGGGGGCGCGGTGAGCACCACGGCGTGCCCGGCGACGGCGGCGCTCGCCGTCCGCAGCGCGTCGATCAGGCCGGCGACCCGCTCCGGGTCGGCCGTGCCGGGCAGCCCGGCGTAGAGCACCCCGACGCCGGCCGAGCCGCGCAGCGCGAGCGGCAGACCACACCGATCGGCCGCCGCCCGGGCGTCGGCCAGCAACCGCGGTACGCCGGAGAGCGCGGCGGTCAGCTTCAGCCCAATGTCGCCGTCCCGCCACGGGTACCGGCCCCAACCGTCCGGAGGCTCGTCGGAAGCGGTGGCGTCGCCGCCGAGGAGCCGACGGGTCGCCTCCACGCGGGCAGCCACCCCGGCCGCGGTGCCCTCCAGCAGCACCGTCACCACCGCTCCCCCACCGGCCGGCGCGTCCACCTCCAGCGCGGTGGGCACGAGCTGCGCGGCGCGCACGGTGCCGGCGAGCCGTCCCGCCTCGGCCGGGTCGTCGGTCCGACGGGTGACGTACGCGACCGCGGACGGCAGCGGGTGCAGCCGGAACGCGCACTCGGTGATCAGCCCGAGCGTGCCGTACGCGCCGGTGACCAGCTTGGCCAGGTCGTAGCCGGCGACGTTCTTGACCACCTTGCCCCCGGCGTGCGCGACCACACCGTCGGCGCGGACCAGGGTGACCCCGATGATCAGGTCGCGCACGGTGCCGTAGAGCATCCGGCGAGGTCCGCTGGTGTTGGTGGCGACCGCGCCGCCGACGGTGCCGCCGGACAGCGGCGCGTCGAGGGCGAGTTGCTGGCGGGCGCCGGCCAGGGTGGCAGCCAGCTCGTCGAGGCGGGTGCCGGCCCGGACCACGGTGATCAGGTCACCGGCGGCGTGCTCGACCACCCCGGCCAGCGCCGTGGTGTCGAGGATCAGGTCGAGTCGCCGGGGCGGGCTTCCCCACGCCTGCTTCGTGGCCGCGCCGCGGACCGTCACCGCGAGGTCGAGGGCGGCGGCCGCCCGCAGCAGGGTCGCCGCTCCGGCGGTGTCGCGGGGTGTGGCGACGTAGCGCGCGGGCATCCCGGCGATCACGTCGTGGTCGCCGGCCGGCCGGACCGACTCGGAGCCGTCCGGGCGCCGGCCGTCGGTCGTGGTCTCGGTGGCGGCGGCGCGGAGCCGGTCGAGGATCGCGTCGGCGGGCATCAGAACGCCTCCGCCAGACCGGCCTCCTGCGCGGGGTGGACCCCCTTGCGTCGACCGGGGATCTCGCCGCAGAGCCGGGGGGTCGGAAAGACCTTGCCCGGATTCGCCAGACCGGCCGGGTCGAACGCGCAGCGCAGCAACTGCATGGTGTCCAGGTCGTCGTCGGTGAACATGCGCGGCATGTACTTCGCCTTGTCCATGCCGACGCCGTGCTCACCGGTGATCGACCCGCCGTGGCTCACGCAGAGGTCGAGGATCGCGCCGGAGACCTCCTCGGCGCGTTCGGTCTGCCCGTCGACGCCCGCGTCGAACAGGACGAGCGGGTGCAGGTTGCCGTCACCGGCGTGAAAGACGTTGGCGACCCGGATGCCACGTTCGGCGGAGAGTTCACCGATGCGGCGCAGCACCGCAGGCAGGGCGGTGCGCGGAATGACCCCGTCCTGGACGATGTAGTCGGGGCTGATCCGTCCGACGGCGGCGAACGCGGACTTGCGACCCTTCCAGAACAGCGCCCGCTCGGCGTCGTCGGCGGCGATCCGGATCTCGAACGCCCGGTTGTCCCGGCAGAGCTGTACGACCTGGTCGAACTGGGCGGCCACCTCCGGGTCGGGCCCGTCCAGCTCGACGATGAGCACCGCGCCGGCGCCGGCCGGGTAGCCACAGTGCACTGCCGCCTCGGCAGCGGAGATGGCGAGCGCGTCCATCATCTCCACCGCCGCCGGCACCACTCCCGCCGCGATGATCGCCGAGGTCGCCGCGCCCGCCTGGTCGGTGCTCTCGAAGGCGGCCAGCAGGGTGCGCACCGACTCGGGCAACCGGGTCAGCCGCACGGTCACCTCGGTGGCGATGCCGAGGGTGCCCTCGGAGCCGACGAACGCTCCGAGCAGGTCGTAGCCGGGGGCGTCGGGCGCCCGGCCGCCGAGGCGTACCCGGTCGCCGTCGGGGGTGACCAGCTCGACGCCGGTGACGTGGTTGGTGGTGAAGCCGTACTTGAGGCAGTGGGCGCCGCCGGAGTTCTCCGCCACGTTCCCGCCAATGGAGCAGATCTGTTGGCTGGACGGGTCGGGCGCGTAGTACCAGCCGTGCGGGGCGGCGGCCCGGGTGACCGCCAGGTTGATCACGCCGGGCTGCACCACCGCCCGCTCGTCGGACGGGGCGATCTCCAGGATCTCCCGCATCTGCGAGGTGACGATCAGGACGCCGTCGGCGTGCGGCAGCGCGCCCCCGGAGAGCCCGGTGCCCGAGCCACGGGCCACGAACGGGGTGTCGGCGGCGACGCAGGCGCGGACCACGGCGGCGCACTGTGCGGCGTCGGCGGGGAGGGCGACGAGGGCCGGGACCACCTTGTACTGGGCCAGCCCGTCGCACTCGTAGGTGCGCAGCTGTTGTCGGTCGCTGATCACCCGGTCCGCGCCGATGGCGGCTCGCAGCGCGGCGGTGAGAGCTTCGAGGTCCGTTCCGGCTGTGCTCATCGCCCACCTCCGCGCGTAGGGTCGGTCGTCGGTCAGGGCATCCGTTCGTACGCCGGCACGGTGAGGAAGTCGGCGAAGTCGTCGGCGACGGCGACCTCCATGAACAGCGCCCGGGCGGCGGTGTAGTCGCCCGGGTCGCCGGGGAGCTTGGCGATCTCCTCGTCGGCGATCCGCTCGACCAACTCCCGGGTGACCCGGGTGCCGGTGTCGTCGAGGGTGAGGTCGTTGTGCAGCCACTGCCACACCTGGCTGCGGGAGATCTCCGCCGTGGCGGCGTCCTCCATCAGGTTGAAGATGGCCACCGCGCCGGAGCCACGCAGCCAGCTGGCCAGGTACTGCACCCCGACGCTGACCGCGTTGCGCAACCCGGTCTCGCTGTGCGGGCCGGGGGTGGCGCCCACCGAGAGCAGGTCGGCGGCGACGACCCGTACGTCCTCGCGGGTGCGGTCGAGCTGGTTCGGCCGGTCGCCGAGCACCGTGTCGAAGACCTCCCGGCAGATCGGCACCAGGTCGGGGTGGGCCACCCAGGAGCCGTCGAAACCGTCGCCGGCCTCGCGGGTCTTGTCGTCGCGGACCTTCGCCAGGGCGGTCTCGTTGACCTGCGGGTCGCGTCGACTGGGGATGAAGGCGGCCATCCCCCCGATGGCGTGCGCGCCGCGTCGGTGGCAGGTCCGCACCAGCAGTTCGGTGTACGCCCGCATGAACGGCACGGTCATCGTCACCGCGTTCCGGTCCGGCAGAAGGAAGTCCGCGCCCCGGGTGCGGAACTTTTTGATCACGCTGAACATGTAGTCCCACCGGCCGGCGTTCAGCCCGGCGGAGTGCTCCCGCAGCTCGTAGAGGATCTCGTCCATCTCGAACGCGGCCGGGAAGGTCTCGATCAGCACGGTGGCCCGGATGGTGCCGCGCGGGATGCCGAGCCTCTCCTGGGCGGCCAGGAAGACGTCGTTCCACAGTCGCGCCTCGAGGTGGCTCTCCATCTTGGGCAGGTAGAAGTAGGGCCCGGCGCCGCGGTCGAGCTGCCGGCGCGCGCAGTGGAAGAAGTAGAGCCCGAAGTCGACGAGGCTGCCGGAGGTCCGCTCACCGTCGACGAGGATGTGCTTCTCGGTGAGGTGCCAGCCGCGCGGTCGTACCACGATCGTGGCCAGTTCGCCGTCGTGCAACGCGTACTGCTTGCCCTCGGGGGACGTGAAGGCGAGCTTGCCGTCGATGGCGTCGCGCAGGTTGAGCTGACCGGAGATGACGTTCTCCCAGAGCGGGGTGTTGGCGTCCTCGTGGTCGGCCAGCCACACCTTCGCGCCGGAGTTCAGGGCGTTGATGGTCATTTTCGCGTCGGTGGGTCCGGTGATCTCGACGCGGCGGTCGACCAGGCCCGGTGCCGGCTCGGCGACCCGCCAGTCGGCCTCGCGGATCTCCCGGGTCTCCAGCAGAAAGTCCAGCAGCCCACCGTCGGCCAGCTCTGCCTCACGCTGCCGTCGCAGGGCGAGCAGGTCCCGGCGACGCGGGTCGAAGGCGCGGTGCAGATCGGCGAGGAAGGCCAGCGCCTCCGGGGTGAGGATCTCGTCGTACCGGGGGTGCATCGGGCCTGTGACCTCGACGCCCGCAGGGATGGTCATCGACTCGCTCCTCACCGTGACATGCGTGGTGATCGATCGGACGCGCTCCTGCCGACTGTAGTTCTTGCCGTACGGGACCATGCCTGAGCGACGACACAGTCGCCGGGAGCGGTCGACCCGGTGCGGCGAACGGCGCTTCAGGCGCGGCGAGCGGCAGATGGGCCGAACCGTGCGGCGGCGAGGGGGCGGATACGACCCGAAACACCGGCCCGGCGCCGCCATGATCGGCCGGCCGCGCCGGTCCCCACCTGCGGTCGAGCCGCCCGTTGATCTGCCAGCGCCACCAACCTTCGGAAGTTTCGAACCGAACGACACCAGCACTTCGCAGGTCACGCGGCGGATTTCCGGAAGTGTTCGACCTTGATGGGGTCCATCGACAGCCTTAACGTTTCGGGCAGGTTTCGGGTCTCCACCCGAAGAGCTGTCGGAGCCACCACGGTCAGCCCGAGACCTCGGACACCCGACACCGACCCTGCTCCCAGCCCATCAGCACCATGCCCGCACCCTCCATCTGATGATCGATAAAGATCGATTGGTGCCGAAAGGAAGGCAGATGAAGCAACGACGGTGGATCAGTGTCGGCGCGGTCGCGGTCGCGACCGTCGCGGCACTGAACGCGGTGCCGGCCACCGCGAGTCGGCCGTACGATCCCACCGCCCAGAGCCTGGCGGCTCTCGGGCTGCGGCACGGTCTCCAGGTCGGCACCGCGGTGGACATGGCGGCCCTCAACGACGCCAACGACCCGCAGTACCGCAGGCTGGTCGCCTCCGAGTTCTCCTCGGTCACCGCGGAGAACGCGATGAAATGGGAGAGCCTGGAGCCCACCCGCGGCGTCTACGACTGGGCGGCGGCCGACCAACTCGTCGAGTTCGCCAGGCGCAACAAGCAGAGCGTGCGCGGCCACGTGCTGGTCTGGCACAACCAGTTGCCCACCTGGCTGACCAGTGGCGTCGCCGACGGCTCCATCAGCAAGCAGGAGCTGCGCGAGCTGCTGCGCAAGCACATCACCACCGTCGTCAACCGCTACAAGGGCAAGATCTGGCAGTGGGATGTGGTCAACGAGGCGGTCAGTGACCCCTGGGACACCCCGTCGACCCTGCACTACAAGGGCTTCTGGGCGCAGAACCTCGGGCCCGGCTACATCGCCGACGCGTTCCGCTGGGCGCGGGCCGCCGACCCCCGGGCGCTGCTGTTCTACAACGACTACAACATCGAGGCGTTCGGCTCCGGCAACCCCGCCGACGACAAGTCTCAGTTCGTCTACGACATGGTCAAGGGGTTGCGCGCCCAGGGCGTCCCGGTCGACGGCATCGGCTCCCAGGGCCACCTGGGCACGCAGTACGGCAACTACGACACCCTCCAGGTGACCGCCGCGCTGAAGAAGTTCACCGCGCTCGGTGTCGCCACCGCGTTCACCGAGGTCGACGTCCGCAGCGAGATGACCGAGGCCGTCCGGGCCGGCAACGCGGCCGAGATCAACCCCCGGTTGCAGGCGTCGGCCGCCAACTTCAGTGTGCTGATGAAGGCCTGCCTGGCCGTGCGCAGCTGCCTGTCGTACACCGTCTGGGGCTTCAGTGACCGGCACTCCTGGGTGCCGGGCTGGTTCAACGACCCGCCAGAGGGCCTGGCCACCATCTATGACGAGAACTACCAGCCCAAGCGGGCGTACCACGAGCTGAAGTCCGACCTGATCTTCGCCGGCCCGCCGTACGTCCTGCCGCGCACCACTCCGAAGCCGCGCCGCTGACCGACCGCTTCGGCTGAGCCGACGAGGGTCACCGGAGCACGACCGGGCCGTGTGGGGCTCCGCGCCCCACACGGCCCGCGGGCATGGTGCTCCTGCCGGTGGGCCGGCAGTAGGATCGCTGCACCTCGGCGACGACTGTCGCCTGCTTCATCCGGAGTCCGCGTGTCCGAGCAGTCAGCCGTCGACGTCACCCGCGAGACCCGTCTCCGGAGGCGCCTCCTGCTGGACGGTGCCACCGTTGGTCATATTCCGCGGACCGCGCGTGGCTGACCGTTGGTACCGATCTCTCCGCTGGGCACTGGCCGTCGTGTGCCTGGTCGCCGCCGTCACGGTGCCGGCCCGTCCGCCGCTGGCCACCAGGACCGAATCCTCGGCCCTGCGGGTGCTCCAGCTGAACCTCTGCAACAGCGGCCGCGCCGGCTGCTACACGGGTCGGTCGGTGACCGCGGCGGTCGAGGTGATCAGCGCGGAGGTGCCCGACGTGGTCTCTCTCAACGAGACCTGCCGGGGCGATGTGGCGGTGCTGGAGGCCGCGCTGGCGACCGTCCACCCCGACGATACGGTCATGTCCGCCTTCAAGGCCGCCGGCGACCGCCCCAGCGGCGCCGTCACCCGATGCCTCAACGGTGAGCCCTACGGCATCGGACTGCTGACCCGCGTCGATGCGACGACCACCCCCTACACGGTGCGGAGCGGGATCTACCCGGCGCAGGATGTCTCGGACCCTGAGGAACGAGCCTGGCTCTGCGTCCAGGTCCCCGGCTCGCTGCACGCCTGCACCACACATCTGGCGGCCACCAGCATCACCGTCGCGCTCGACCAGTGCCGTCACCTGCTCGACGCGGTCGTGCCAGCGATCCGCAGGAGCGTGGGGTACGCGCCGACGGTGCTGATCGGCGACCTCAATCTCCGGCACGACCGTTCCCCCGACGTGCGATCCTGCGTGCCGCCGGAGTACCTGCGGATCGACGACGGCGCGCTGCAACATGTCATGACGACACCCGACGTCACGATCTGTTGCCGCCGCTCGATAGGAATGCACGGGGCGACGGACCACCCCGGGCTGCTGGCCACGCTCACGATCGAGGGCAGACATCCCGGCTGGACGACCCCCGCACAGACCGGGGCACCCGCCCGCCCGGCGTAGGCCCGAGCTGCCTGAACCAGATCACGGTGCGGGGCGCGCCTGTCCCCCGCGCGGGCGCAGGGCCTCGCTGCGGCTAGCGAGCAGGCTTCCGTCGCTGGCTATCGCAGAATGCGGGCGACGGCGCCGTTGACGGACACGTCCTGCACGGATGGTCGTGGCTGCGGCGCGTCATCCGCGCGCCACCGCGCCACGGACACGATGCCCGGATCGACGAGCTCCATCCCGGCGAGCAGCTCGGCGAACTGCTCCGTGCGCCGGGCGCGGAACCGCCCGTCGTGATTGCTGGCTTCGAGCTTCGCGGTCACGGTCGGTGGCATGTATTCCCAGGTGACGTGCGAAGCGACCACGTAGCTGCCGGCAGGGAGCGCGGCGACGAGTCGGTCGAGGATGCCCTTGGGGTCTTCGTCGTCACGGATGAAGTGCAGGATCGCCACCAGCATCAGCGCGACGGGCTGGGACAGGTCCAACGTGGTCCGCAGGTCCGGATGGGTGAGGATCTTGTCGGGCTCACGCAGGTCGGCGTCGAGGTAGGCGGTGCGGCCCTCGGTTGTGCTGTTCAGCAACGCGCGGGCGTGGGCGAGGACGATCGGGTCGTTGTCGACGTAGACGACCCGGGCTGACGGATCGATCGCCTGGGCGACCTCGTGGGTGTTGTCGGCGGTCGGGATGCCGGTGCCGATGTCCAGGAACTGCCGGACGCCCTCTTGCGCCAGGAATCGCACCGCCCGCTGCAGGAACATCCGGTTCTCGACCGCGGCCAGCCGGATCGTGGGCATCGCGGCCGCGAGGGCGTCACCAGACTCCCGGTCAGCAGCGAAGTTGTCCTTGCCGCCCAACAGGTAGTTGTACCTGCGAGCCGGGTGCGCGACCGTGGTGTCGATCCGGTCCGCCGCTGACAGTTCCCCGCTCCGGCCAGTCACCAGACCCCCCATCGCCGCGTTCGATTTCTACAAGGTACACACCCGACGGTCGTTGCGAATGCCCTCGGAGAGCGGCGCCACGGCACGGCCCACCGGCGGGAGTAGCGGACCGATTCTGTCCGCTGGGCGTGGCAGGGTGACTCATGGAAGAAGGTCTGCCCGCAGCGCGACCTCCGAGACCCACTACGAACGGAGCAACCCGATGAGCCGCCACATCCAGGTCACCTTCGACGCCCACGACCCGCGGGCGCTGTCGCGCTTCTGGTGCGAGGCGCTGGGCTACGTGCTCCCCGGCCCGCCCGGAGTCGACCTGCCCGAGGGCGCCGACCCGCTGGCCGCATGGGACGACTTCCTCGCGCGGATCGGCGTACCGGAGGAGGAGCGCAACACGAGATCGGCCATCGAGGACCCGGACGGGCACGGCCCACGGCTGTTCTTCCAGCAGGTGCCGGAGGACAAGGTCGCCAAGAACCGCGTCCACCTCGACGTCCGTGCGGCCCCCGGGCTGCAGGGAGAGGAGCGGATGGCGGCGCTGGAGGCCGAGTGCGACCGGCTCCTCGCGCTGGGGGCGACGCGGGTACGTCGCTCCGAGCCCGCTCCCCCACTGGACGCCGGCTTCATCGTGATGGCCGACCCCGAGGGCAACGAGTTCTGCCTGGACTGAGGCGGCTCACCTGTGACGTCGCGGCTGGTGCGGCGACCTGCCGCGCTCGTCAGCTGATGGCGGGGCTACGGCGTTCCAGCAGGACGACGTCCCGCCAACGGTCGTGATGGCGACCGACGCGCTCGCGAACGCCGATGACGCGGAACCCGGCACGCTCGTGCAGGGTCAGGCTGGCGGTGTTCTCCGGAAAGACACCGGACTGGATCGTCCAGATGCCGGCGGCTTCGGTCGAGGCGATCAGCGTGTCCAGCAGCAGTCGGGCGATCCCGCGCCCGTGGGCGGCCGGATCGACGTAGACGGAGTGCTCGACGACGCCGGCGTAGACCGCGCGGGTCGAGGTCGGCGAGACGGCGATCCAACCGACGACGCCGCTCTCGCCGCTGACGGCCACGAACCGGTGCGCGGTCAGGCGCGTGGCGTCGAACGCCGACCAGGTCGGCGCGGTGACCTCGAAGCTGGCGTTGCCGGCGTCGAGCCCGGCCTGGTAGATCGCCAGGACCCGCTCGGCGTCACCGGCAGCCATGGGACGCACGGAGATGTCAGCCATCAGCAGCTCAGCCCTGGCCGGGTTCGCCGGTCTGCTCCCACATCGACTTCATCTCGCCGAACGCCTGCTCCATGATCTGGACCATCGCGGCGCGGGCACGGTCGCCGTCGCGGCGCTGGATCGCCTGCGCCACGTCGGCGTGCAGTTGGAGAGCCTGCTCGTGAGGGTAGTGCGGCATCAGGTCGTAGTGGTGGCGGCCGGTGAGCACCTCCGCCACCAGGTCCTGCAGCCTGACGAACATCTCGTTACCCGAGGCGGCCAGCACCCGACGGTGGAACTCGATGTCGAGGTGGAGGAAGCGCTCCTCGTCCCCGGCCTTCCCGGCGGCCCACATCTTGGCCGCCAACCCGACGAGGTCGCTCGCCTCGTCGTGGTCGACCCGGCGAGCGGCCAGCCAGGCGGCGTGCGGCTCGACGGCCGTCCGTAGCTCGGTGATCGAGCGCATCTGTGCCATCCGGCCGTCCGAGGCCAGTCGCCAGCGGATCACCTGCGGGTCGAAGACGTTCCAGTCGCGTGTCGGCCGGATCAGCACCCCGACCCGGCGGCGGGTCTCGATGAACCCCATGGCGGCGAGCACCCGCAGGACCTCGCGGACAACCGAGCGGGACACGCCGTACCGGTCGACCAGCTCGTCGATGTTGAGGACGGAGCCCGGCGTCAGCTGGCCTCCGCAGATGGCGGTGCCGAGGTGGTCGAGAACTTGTGCGTGCAGCCCGGCCTCGGCAGGGGCCTTCTTCTGGACGGCTGCAACCCCTGATGAGGACCGGTCCACGCGTTGCAGCATATCAGTTGGAGATCACCCCTTGAATAAATCCGCTTTATCGGCCTAGCATCCGGACGTTAAGCGGACGTTAACAGCGAGGTCGTGCTCTACCCCCGAAGCGGCGACCACGACAGAAGGAGAGATGGACGTGCGGCGTCGATCGATATTTGGAACTTCTCTGGCCGTGGTTGCCGCCATGGGCCTGTCAGCGTGCGGCGGCGGCGGGGACGACAGCGCCTCGTCGAAGACCGTGCGGGTGACCCTGGCCAACCACGTGTGGACGGAGAACATCAAGCAGGCCCTGCCCGAGTTCGAGAAGCAGTCCGGCCTGAAGGTCGAGATCACGCAGCTCGGCGAGGACCAGCTCTCCGACCAGTACAACGTCAAGCTGAACGCCGGCTCCAGCGACATCGACGTGATGATGTACCGCCCCCTGCAGGAGGGGAAGCTGTTCGCCAAGAACAAGTACCTCGCCGACCTGTCCGACAAGGTGAAGTCCAACAAGGACTGGGACTTCAGCGACTTCCAGGCCGGCCCGGTGGACGCCACCTCGTACGAGGACAAGGCGGTCGGCGTCCCGATCATCACCGAGCAGGAGGTCCTCTACTACCGCAAGGACCTGCTGGGCAAGGCCGGTCTGACCGCCGCACCGAAGACCCTCGACGAGCTCAAGGCGGCCGCGGCCAAGATCAAGGCCGCCGACCCGAGCATCGCGGGCTTCGTGGCGCGTACCGGCAAGTCGCCGGCGGTCACCCAGTTCTCCAGCTTCCTCTACAGCTTCGGCGGTGACTTCGTCGACAGCAGCGGCAAGGCCACCGTCAACAGCGAGCAGGCCAAGCAGGCGTACGCCTACTACGGCGGGCTCCTGAAGGACCACGGCCCGGCGAACGTCAGCACCGACATGAGCTGGCCCGAGGCGATGGCCATCTTCACCCAGGGCAAGGCGGCGTTCTACACCGAGGCCAACTCGCTCTACAAGAACGCCACCGACCCGGCCAAGTCGAAGGTCTCCGACACCGTCGGCTTCGCGCCCTTCCCGGCCGGCCCCGCCGGTTCGAAGCCCTACAACATCCCCTCGTGGGCGCTGGGCATCAACGACAACTCCGAGAACCAGAGCAACGCCTGGAAGTTCGTCGAGTGGGCGACCAGCAAGGAGCAGACGCTCGCGCAGCAGAAGTCCGGCGTGCCGGGCGCGCGTACCTCGGTCTGGGCCAACCCGGAGGGCACCGCCACGTACCCGAAGGACCTCGTCGAGGCCATCGCGGCCAGCACGAAGGACGGCGTGGGTCACGACCGCCCGCTGGTCAACAAGGTCGCCCAGGCCCGGGAGATCGTCGGCCAGCCGATCGTCGACGCCATCGCGGGCAAGGACGCCGCGGCGGCGGCCGACTCCGCCAACGAGGCGTTCCAGCAGTTCCTGGACGACGAGGCCAAGTAAGCCTGGCGCGGGGGTGGCGGGGCCGTCCGGCTCCGCCACCCCCGCCGGGCCCGCCCACCCCGGAGATCTCATGGCAGCAGTGACCACCCCCACCAGACCGCCCCGCCGAGCATCGGAGACGCCGGACACGCCGGCGTGGGCCCGCTGGGCCAACGACCATCGCAAGTGGCTCTTCGCGACGCCGGCCATGGTCTTCGTCGCCGCGCTGATCGTCTTTCCGCTGGCCTGGACCGGATACCTCAGCCTCACCGACGCCGAGGGCTCGGTTCGGGCGGAGTCCGAGTTCGTGGGCTTCCAGAACTACGTCGAAGTGCTCTCGGACACCGACCGGTTCTGGCCCGCCGTCGGCCGGACCGCCGCGTTCACCGTCGTCGCGTTGCTGTTCGAGGTCGTCCTCGGCATGGCGGTCGCGCTGCTGCTGTGGCGACCGTTCCGGGGTCAGAAATGGGTCCGGGTCGCCATCCTGATGCCGCTGGTCGCCACCCCGGTCGCGGTCGGCATGATGTGGCGGCTCATCTTCGACCCGAACATCGGCATGGCGAACCAGGTACTCGGCTGGGTCGGCATCGGACCCCAACCGTGGCTGGCCGGCCAGCACTCGGCGCTGCCCACGACGATCTTCATTGACGTCTGGCAGTGGACCCCGATGGTGGTGCTGATCCTGCTCGCCGGCCTGACCTCGCTGTCCGACGAGCCCCAGGAGGCGGCGCGTATCGACGGCGCCAGCACCTGGCAGCGGTTCCGGCACGTCACCCTGCCGCTGGTGATGCCGACCGTGATCGTCGCGATCCTGCTGCGCGGCATCGACGCGCTGAAGACCTTCGACATCCTCTACGCCACGAAGGGCCGCGGCGGCGGCTCCTTCCACGAGGTCGAGACGCTCAACGTGTACGCCTACGGACTGAGCTTCGACTACAACGAGTACGGCATCTCATCGACGGTCCTCATCGTCTTCTTCCTGATCATCATCGGGTCGATGTGGGCTCTGACCTCGCGTAGGAAGGAGGCGAAGCGATGAAGTCCAGCCCCGCCTACCGGGTGTTCCGCGTGGTGGCGCTCACCGTCGTGGTGATCGCGCTGCTCGCGCCGCTGCTCTGGATGGTCGCCGCCTCGTTCAAGACGAACGTCGACATCTACGACACGGGCAAGGCGTTCGCCTTCTCGCCCACCCTGACGAACTACGCGAACGTCCTGGAGCAGGCCAACTACGTCGAGTTCATCGTCAACAGCCTCTGGGTGGCCTTCGCGGCCACCGTGCTCTCCATCGTCCTGGGCGTGCCCGCGGCGTACTCCATGAGCCGCTTCAACATGAGGAAGTCCGCGCTCGTCGTGCTGATGGCGCGGGTCATCCCCGGCGTCTCCCTGCTGGTGCCCTGGTACTACGTCTTCTCGAACCTGAAGATGGTCGGCGGCTTCAGCGTGCTCATCCTGAGCCACATGTTCGTGTCGCTGCCGCTGGTGGTCTACATCATGATGGGCTACTTCGACAGCCTGCCCATCGAACTCGAGGAGGCGGCGCTCGTCGACGGGCTGACCCACATCGGCGCGTTCCGCCGGATCACGCTGCCGCTGTCGATACCGGGCGTGGCCACCGCCGGCATCCTGTCCTTCATCTTCTCCTGGAACAACTTCATGTTCGCCCTGGTGCTCTCCGGCGCCGACACCAAGACCCTGCCGGTCGCGATCTTCGACTTCGTCGGCTACGCCAGCATCGACTGGGGCGGACTCATGGCCGCGGCCAGCGTCGTCACCCTGCCGATCATGCTGATCGCCCTGTTCGTGCAGAAGTACGTCGTCTCCGGCCTCACCGCCGGCGCGACGAAGGGCTGAGGACACCGTGACGACAATCGCTCGGGTCGAGACCTTCCTGGTCGCCCCCCGCTGGCTCTTCGTCCGCGTCGAGACCGAATCAGGGATCGTCGGCTGGGGCGAGGCGACCTGCGAGGGCCGCTCGGAAACCGTCCGCACCGCCGTGGAGCAGCTCAGCGAGCTGCTGATCGGCCGGGACGCGCTGCGGATCGAGGACCACTGGCAGACCATGACGAAGGGCTCCTTCTACCGGGGCGGCCCGATCCTGGCCAGCGCGGTGTCCGGCCTGGACCAGGCGCTGTGGGACATCGCCGGCAAGCGGTACGGGGCGCCGGTGCACCAGCTGCTCGGCGGCCCGGTCCGGGACCGGATCCGGGTCTACGGCTGGGTCGGCGGCGACGAGCCCAGCGAGGTCCGCGACCACATCGCGGCGCAGGTGGAGGCCGGACTGACCGCGGTCAAGATGAACGCCTCGGGGCGGATGAGCCCGATCGCGTCCGTCGCCGAGCTGGACGGGGTGGTCCAGCGGGTCGCCGCCGCCCGGGAGGTGCTGGGCGACGAGCGTGACGTCGCCGTCGACTTCCACGGCCGGTTCACCCTCGCCAACGCCCGCCGCGTCGCCCCGCTGCTCGAGCCGTACCGCCCGCTCTTCCTCGAGGAGCCGGTCGTACCGGAGAACTCCCACCTCATCGGCGACTTCGTGCGGTCCACGACCACGCCCGTGTCGACCGGGGAGCGGCTCTACAGCCGGCAGGAGTTCCTGCCCGTCTTCCAGGCCGGCATCGCGGTCGCCCAGCCGGACCTCTCGCACGCCGGCGGGATCTCCGAGGTACGCCGGATCGCCGCGCTCGCCGAGGTCTACGACGTGCAGCTCGCCCCGCACTGCCCGCTCGGGCCGATCGCCCTCGCGGCGTGCCTGCAGATCGGCTTCGCCACACCCAACTACCTGATTCAGGAACAGAGCATCGGCATCCACTACAACCTCGGGGCCGAGGTCCTCGACTACGTCGTGGAGACCACCCCGCTGCTCTTCGTCGACGGGCACATCGAGCGGCTCACCGCGCCCGGGCTCGGCATCGAGGTCGACGAGCAGGCGGTACGCGCGGCGGACAAGCGCGGGCACGTGTGGCGCAGCCCCACCTTCCGGCACCCCGACGGCTCCTACGCGGAATGGTGAGCATGACCCTGGACCTGACCGGTGAACTCGCCGCGGCCCGCCTTCTGGGGATCATCCGCGGCACCGACACGGCCGCCTCGATCGCCACCGGCGTGGCGCTGCTCCAGGAGGGCGTACGCATCGTCGAGGTGGCCCTCACGACACCCGGAGCGTTACGCGTCATCGAGGCCATCCGGGCGGCCGCGCCGGTCGGCGCGCTGGTCGGCGCGGGAACGGTGCTGACCGCCGCCGACGTCGCCGACGTGGCCGCCGCCGGAGCGCACTTCGTCGTCACCCCGGCCGTCGTCGACTCGATCCCCGAGGCCGTTCGCCGCGGTCTGCCGGTCGCCGCCGGGGCGCTCACCCCGACCGAGGCGTACACCGCGGTCCGGATGGGGGCGGCGGCGGTGAAGCTCTTCCCCGCCTCGCTCGGCGGCCCGGCGTACCTCAGGGCGCTACGCGACCCGTTCCCGGAACTTCCCCTCCTCGCGGTCGGCGGGGTGGGTCTGGCCGAGATGCCCGCCTACCTCGACGCCGGGGCCATCGCCGTCGGCGTCGGCGGCCCGCTGGTGGGCGACGCCGCGTCCGGCGGCGACCTCGACGCGCTGCGCGCCCGGGCGCGCGGCTACCTGACGGCGGCGACCCACCGGCCGGTCCCATGACCGCGGTCGACCTGCTCACCTTCGGCGAGTCACTGGTGTCGCTGCGGGCGGCCGGACCGCTCGCGGTCGGTGGCGCCCTGACCATGCACCTGGCCGGCGCGGAGTCGAACGTCGCGATCGGCCTGGCCCGGCTCGGCCACCGGGCCGCCTGGGTCGGTCGGGTCAGCGACTACGAGCTGGGCGAGTACGTGCTGCGGCAACTGCGCGCCGAAGGCGTACGCGTCGACGGCGTGACCACCGACCCCACCCGGCCCGCCGGGCTGATGTTCCTGGAACGGCGCACCGCCGACGTGACCCGGGTGCGGTACCACCGGTCCGGCTCGGCCGGGTCCGCCCTGAGCATCGAGGACGTGCGCGCGCCGATCGCCGAGGGCGCCCGGGTGCTGCATCTGAGCGGGATCACCCCGGCGCTGTCCGACAGCGCCCGCGAGGCCACCACCTGGGCGGCCGAGGCGGCCACCCGGTCCGGGACGCTGGTCTGCCTCGACGTCAACTACCGGGCCCGGCTCTGGACCCGGGAAGCGGCCCGCACGGCGCTCACCCCGCTGGCCGCGTACGCCTCACTGGTCATCGCCTCCGCCGACGAGCTGGACCTCGTCGACGAGCCCGGGGCGGACGAGCCCAGCGTCGTCGCGCGCCTACTGGCGCGCGGCGTGCGGACCGTCCTGGTCAAGCTCGGCGCCGACGGCGCCCGGGCCCACACCCGCCAGGGCGTCCGGCACGTCGCGGCGGTGCCGGTGACCGCGGTCGACACGGTGGGCGCCGGTGACGCGTTCAGCGCCGGCTACCTCTCCGGGCACCTCGACGGGCTCGACCTCGACGGCCGCCTGCGTCGGGCGGTGACCGTGGGCGCCTTCGCCGTCGCCGCTCACGGTGACTGGGAGGGCCTGCCGCGCCGCGCCGAACTGTCCCTTCTCGACGAACACGAGACTGGAAGCACCATCCGGTAAACCCGCCCAGCGCGGCACCTGAGAAAGGCACCCCGTGAAGATTGTCGCAGCGGACGTCATCGTCTCCAGCCCGGACCGCAACTTCGTCACCCTGAAGATCACCACCGACGACGGGGTCACCGGACTGGGCGACGGCACCCTCAACGGGCGGGAACTATCGGTCGCCTCGTACCTGCGCGACCACGTCGTCCCGCTGCTGATCGGGCGGGACCCGCACCGCATCGAGGACACCTGGCAGTTCCTTTACCGCTCCGCGTACTGGCGGCGGGGCCCGGTGACCATGGCGGCGATCGCGGCCGTGGACGTCGCACTCTGGGACATCAAGGCCAAGGCCGCCGGCATGCCGCTCTACCAGCTGCTGGGCGGCGCGTCGCGGACCGGCATCATGGCGTACGGCCACGCCTCGGGGCGGGACGTCCCGGAGCTGTTCGACTCGATCCGCCACCATCTCGAACTCGGCTTCCGATCGATCCGGGTCCAGACGTCCGTCCCGGGCATCAACGCCGTCTACGGGGTCGCCGCGCAGCCCAGCGCCGACGGCACGCGGTACGACTACGAGCCGGCGCAGCGCACGCCACTGCCGGCCGAGGAGGACTGGGACACCCGCTCCTACATGCGTCACCTGCCCGGCGTCTTCGAGGCGGTACGCAACGAGTTCGGACCCGAGCTTCCGCTGCTGCACGACGGTCACCACCGGATGACCCCGATCCAGGCCGCCCGGCTCGGCAAGGACCTGGAGCCGTACGACCTGTTCTGGCTCGAGGACTGCACTCCCGCCGAGAACCAGGAGGCCCTGCGCCTGGTCCGCCACCACACGACAACGCCGCTCGCGATCGGCGAGGTCTTCAACACCGTGTGGGACTACCAGACGCTCATCCGCGAACAGTTGATCGACTACGTCCGGTCCGCCGTCACCCACACCGGGGGCATCACGGCGATGCGCAAGCTGCTCGACTTCGCCGCGCAGTACCAGATCAAGTCCGGCATCCACGGCCCGACCGACATCTCGCCGGTCGGCATGGCCGCCGCCCTGCACCTCGACCTGGCCATCCACAACTTCGGCATCCAGGAGTACATGCGGCACGGCGCCCTGACCGACGAGGTCTTCCGGCAGTCCTTCACGTTCGCCGACGGCTACCTCCACCCCGGCGAGCAGCCGGGTCTGGGCGTCGAACTCGACGAGGAGGCCGCCGAGCGGTTCCCGTACGTGCCGGCCTACCTGCCGTTCAACCGGCTCAAGGACGGGACCGTCCATGACTGGTGAGCAGGGTGCCGCCGCCGGGCCCGGCCGCCGACAGCCACCCCGGCACGTCGTCGTGATGGGCGTGTCCGGTGCCGGCAAGACGACCGTGGCGAGGGGAATCAGCGACGTCGCCGGGCTGACCTTCGCCGAGGCCGACGAGTTCCACTCCGCGGCCAACGTGGCGAGGATGAGTGCCGGGGTACCCCTCGACGACGAAGCCCGCTGGCCCTGGCTGCGCGCCCTCGCCGACTGGATGGCCACCCGTGACGCCGAGGGCGTGTCGACGGTGCTGGCCTGCTCGGCGTTGAAGCGGTCCTACCGTGACGTGCTCCGGCAGGGACCGCCGAGCGTGGACTTCGTCCACCTGGACGGGACCGCGGAGGTGATCCGGGAGCGGATGGCCCGACGCGCCGGGCACTACATGCCGGCGAGCCTCCTGGACTCTCAACTGGCCATACTGGAGCGGTTCGAACCCGGCGAGCCGCCGGGCCTGGTGCTCGACGTCGCGCTGTCTCCGGAGCAGCTCGTGTCGGCCGTGGTGGACCGTCTCGGACTGCCCACCGGAGCCGCCGCCGTCGGCGGATAGCCCCTCGCCCACCATGCCGCCGTCACCCCGACCTCGGTCAGGGTGACGGCGGTGGTCTGGACCCGTTTGACTGGCCCAATCCCCATTGCCTGACTAAAGTCAGCTATATGACGCTCGATCTCGTCGCCGCGGTGCGGCGCTTCAACCGGACGGTGACCCAGCGCGTTGGCGCGCTCGACGACGAGTACATGGCCTCCGGACGCCCTCTCGCGCAGGCGCGACTGCTGTGGGAGATCGGTCCGGACGGCGCCGAGGTCGCGGCGCTACGGGCCCGACTCGGCCTGGACTCGGGCTACCTCAGCCGGCTGCTGCGCACCCTGGAAGGCGACGGGCTGGTCACGGTCGGGCCGGCCGAACCGGTCGGCGGTGACGCGCGGGTCCGGGTGGCCACGCTCACCGAAGCCGGGCGGGCGGAGTGGACCGCCCTCGACGCGCGCTCCGACCAGCTCGCCTGGTCGATCCTCGAACCGCTGTCAGGGCAACGACGCGAGCAGCTCGTCGCGGCGATGACCCAGGTCGAGCGGCTGCTCATCGCGTCGATGGTGGTCGTCGAGCCCTGCCCGCCCAGCGATCCGCGCGCCCGGGCATGCCTGCGCGCCTACGCCCGGGACGTCGCCCGGCGCTTCGACGACGGGTTCGACCCGGCACTGAGCAAGCCTGTCCACGACGAGGAACTCGTCCCGCCCGCCGGCGTGTTCCTGCTGGCCACGCTGAACTCCGAGCCGGTCGGCTGCGGCGCGGTCAAACTGCACCCCGACGCACCTGCCGAGATCAAGCGGGTCTGGGTGGCGGACACCGTGCGCGGTCTCGGCATGGGCCGGCGGATACTGAGCGACCTGGAGCGGTACGCGGCCGAGCGAGGCTGGACCAGCGTGCGGCTGGACACGAACCGGAACCTCACCGAGGCGATCGCCATGTACCACTCGTCCGGGTACCGGGAGATCGAGCCGTACAACAGCGAGCACTTCGCTCACCACTGGTTCGAGAAGCAGCTCGACCCGGCCGGGCGCTGGGGCGGCGCGTGAGAGTGGTCCGATGTGCGGGCCTGGCGCGGGCCGGCTTCAGTCGCGCCCTGCACCGCGATCGGGCGCGCTCATGTCCCCCGTCCCGGGCGTGCCACCGGCGAGCCCGTAGCGCAGGTACACAGTGCCCTTCGGACTGGCCACCGGCGGTTCGAGAAGTGTGAGGTTCGCGGGCACCGCGCCACCGTCGAACACCTTCTTGCCGACGCCGAGCACGATCGGGTGCACCCAGAGGTCCAGACGGTCGAAGAGCTTCTCGCGCAGGAGGGTCTGCACCAGGTTCAGGCTCCCGACGACCTTCACGTGTTCGTGCCGGTCACGGATCTCGCGTACCGCGTCGGCCAGATCGGGGCCGAGCTGCGTGGACCCGGCCCAGGAGAGGTCGGGCCTGCCGCGGGAGGCCACATACTTCGGGACGCGGTTGAAGAGTGTGGCGATCTCGTTGTCCTCGCCGCCCTCCTGGTGCGGCCAGTAGGCGGCGAAGATGTCATACGTCCGCCGGCCGACCAGGAGGGCGTCCGTGCCCTCGTACGCGGCGAACACCTGCGCCCCGGCGACCTCGTCCAGCAGGGGCGCCTGCCAGCCGCCGAACGGGAACCCCACCGGGTCCTCGTCGGGGCCGCCGGGCGCCTGCCCGACGAGGTCGAGGGTCGCGAACAGTTCGATGTGGAGGAGGCCCATGCCGTACTCCTGATGGGTTGATCGTCTCGGTCGGGAGGTAGACCTGTGGGCGCCGGCAGACTCATCGCCGCGACGGCACCCCGTTTCGTACCCGCCGACCCACCCGGCCGGAACGTCGCACCGGCCCTCCCCCGCGCACCGTACAACACTGAACGCGTCCAAACTGGTGGCTGCCCACGTCCGGTGTCACCGCAGAGATCCTTCGGGTCGAGCCGTCCCCGATAGACCCGGTCGACGGCGCGGCCACGCACCCCGACGATCCTGCCGCCGGCGACCGCGATGTCCATCGCGTCTCCGTTGGAGTGCAACACCGACGCCGACTGGACCCACCGATCGACGTCCGCCTCGGTGCGGTCACCGTCGAGGAACCGGTCCACCCGGACCGGCCACTCCTGCCCCGGCCCGTACGGGGTTCGCGCACCCCACGGATCGGCGATCCGATCAACCATCACGCGCTCCTCTCGTCGAGGACATGTCGGACACCGCCCACACCGGCATGGGCCGACCCGACACCCGACCGTACGACCAGTCCACAGCGGTGACCAGGACCACCGCGCCGGCCGCGATGAGCAACTGCGTCGGGGTACGCAGCAGGCCCAGACTCACGATCAGCGTCGTCGCGCCCGCCGGGGGATGCGACGCCTTCAGCAGCACCAGCACCAGCATGGTCACGGCCAGCGACCCTGCCGCCGCGACGACCCGCAGCCCGTCGACCCCCTCCTGAAGCGCCGAGGGGTCATCGGACAGTCCGCAGACGACAAGGAACACGTACCCGGCCAGCAGGGCCACCCCGTGCCCGATGAAGGTGCTGCGGGGCGACGACTGGGGCGCGTCCGGCTTCTCCACGTGCAGCATCACCGCCGGCCCGAGACTGGGAAACAACCACGGCTGATGGGTGAGGACCGCGACCGCGCCGGCAACGACGACCGCCAGCGCGCTGCCCGCGAAGGCGTGCACCGACCGCCGCAGCTGCCTCATCAGCCTCCCCTCCGCCTCTGATCGTCACACTTCTCCCGTCCTGGTCAGCGCAAACAACCAACCCGCCCGCAGGGTTTGTCCGCCTGAGGGCCGGGAACTCGGGGCGACCTCACTCTGGCCACGACAGGAGCGGACGAACGATGACGCGACGTTCCACGGTCACCACCGCCGCGCGACCGGGCACGGACGTGCTCACGCTCGGCGTGGAGGAGGAGTACCTGCTCCTGGATCCGGAGACGGGCGCGAACTTGCCGGTGGCCGACCAGGTCCTGACCGCCCTGCATGGCGAAGCCCGCGAACAGAGCCGTCAGGAGTTCCGGCACAGCATGATCGAGATGGTCACGCCCGTCTGCACTGACCTCGACGAGCTCCGGGACCAGCTGGTGGAGCTGCGCGAGGCCGCGTCGCGGGCCGCTGCGAACGCGGGCGCCCGCCTGGTGGCGGTCGGTGCGACCCCCGTCGCGGAACCACACCTGTCAGTGCCGGACAGGCCGCGCTACCACGCCATGTCGGACCGCTACGGGCCCGTCGCCCACGACCCCGCCGTCTGCGCCTGCCACATCCACGTCGGCATCCCCGACCGGGAACTGGCCGTGCAGGTCTGCAACCACCTGCGGGTCTGGCTGCCAGTCGTCCAGGCCATCACCGTCAACTCACCCCTGCACGACGGGGCCGACACCGGCCACGCCAGCTGGCGCTCCATGCAACTCGAACGCTGGCCCAGCATCGGCCCCACCCCGCACTTCGCCTCCACCGCCGACTACGACCAGACCGTCGCCGCGCTGGTCACCGCCGGAGTGATGCTCGACGAGGCGATGGTCTACTGGTACGCCCGACCGTCCGCCGCCTACCCGACGGTGGAGATCCGCGTCGGCGACGTGTGCTCCACCGTCGACGACACGGTGCTGGTCGCCGGGCTGGTCCGCGCGCTGGTCGCGACCGTGATCGAGGACATCAACGCCGGAGTCGCCGCGCCCCGGGTCCGAGGCTGCCTGGTCTCCGCCGCGCACTGGCGGGCAGCGCACGATGGCCTCGACGGCACCCTGATCGACCTGCGCGCCGGCGGAGCCCGCCCCGCCTGGGAACTCATCGACGAACTCTTCGCCACCGTCGCACCGGCGCTCCTGCGCCACGGCAACCTCGGCTACGTTCTGGCCCAACTGGCCCGGCTACGCCGTGACGGCACCGGCGCCCATCGACAGCGCCGGACGCTCGAGCGCACCGGCGACCTCCACGCCGTGCTGGATCTGCTGGCGACACAGACCACCGCCCGGTGACGGCCTGGATCCGCGGCGCGCCGGTTCTGCCTGGTCACCGACCACCCACCGGAGGCCGCGCCCCGGCGCGGGCCCCTACCTCCGCCGTCCGGATTCGGCGTGGGCGGCGGCGCGCGGCAGCGGGCCCACGTCGGAACGGCGACCGGGACGCAACGCCGCGTGCCGCTGGCCGGGGCCGGCGCCGTCGCGGGAGGCGAGGGCATCCGCGACCGCTCCGGTAGCGATCATCACCGCCGCCCCCGCCAGCCCGGCCACCAGCCCCTGCCACACCGCACGCTTCAGCATGGCCACCCCCTACCCGCCGGTTGGGCGCCTACACCCGCCATGCTGGGGGCGGAGCCCCATAGCCCGGGGCTCGGGATCGTGTCGGCCCGAGCAGGCACCAGCCTCCTCGGGCCGGAGGTGTCACCGGTTGCGTGGTGCCACCAGCCCCGATTCGTAGGCGAGGACCACGAGTTGGGCGCGGTCGCGGGCATGGAGCTTGGCCATGGCCCGGTTGACGTGGGTCTTGGCGGTCAGTGGACTGATCACCATGCGTTCCGCTATCTGGTCGTTGGACAGGCCCTGCGCGACGAGGGCCACGCTCTCGCGCTCGCGGTTGGTCAGCCCCTCCAGCCGCCTGTCAGCGGCTGTGTGGAGCGGCTCGGTGACGTACCGATTGATCAACTTGCGGGTGATCGACGGTGCGAGGAGCGCGTCGCCGCGCGCGGCGACGCGCATGGCGTGCAGGAAGTCCTCTGGCTCGATGTCCTTGACGAGAAATCCGGCGGCCCCGGCGCGCAGGGCGTGGAAGACATGTTCGTCGAGGCCGTAGTTGGTCAGGATGACGACGTGCACCCGGGCCAGCGCCGGGTCCGCGGCGATGCGCCGGGTCGCCTCGATGCCGTCCATGACCGGCATCTGGATGTCGATGAGCGCGATGTCGGGCAGGTGTTCCCTGGCGAGAGCCAGGCCCTCCTTCCCGTCGGCGGCCTCGGCCACCACCTCGATGTCGTCCTCGACGTCGAGGAGCGCCCGGAAACCGCTGCGAAGGAGCGGCTGGTCGTCGACCAGCAGGACGCGGATCATGACGGCCAGGCCACGGGCAGATCGGCCTGGACGGTGAAGCCGCCCTCGTTGCGTGGTTCGGCGCGCAGTCGACCGCCGAGGGCGGTGACTCGTTCGCGCATCCCGAGCAGCCCGACGCCGGGAATCGGGGCGGCGTCGGGTGTAGCCCTGCCGTCGTCGTCGACGCGGATCGCGAGGGCGTCCGAACGGTAGTCGACCCGGACCGACGCCGTGGCGGCGGCGGCATGACGGGCGATGTTGGTCAGCGACTCCTGAACGATTCGGTAGGCGGTGCGGTCCACCGCGGCCGGCACGTCATGCCGTTGTCCCTCAATGGTCAACGTCGCGTCCAGGCCCGCCATGCGGGCCCGTTCCACCAGTTCCGGGAGGTGGTCGAGCCCGTGTGGCGGGGTCGCGTCGTCGCGCAGCGTCTCCAGGGTCGCGCGCAGTTCGCGGTTCGCCTCACGACCGGCCTCGCGGATCGCCAGTAGGGCCTCCGGCACCTGCTCTCCGCGCTTGCGGGCCAGGTGGACGGCCACTTCGGCCTGCACCTTGATGATCGAGATCTGGTGGGTGAGCGAGTCGTGCAGCTCCCGCGCGATGTGCAGCCGCTCCTCGTCCGCGCGCCGCCGCGCGGTCTCCTCCCGGGTGCGCTCGGCCTCGTCCGCCCGCCGCTCGGCCTGCCGCAGCGCTTCCCCCGCGGCACCGGCGGCGATCAGCCACGCCAGTTCGAGAGCACCCCGGGCCCGCGCGAGCGCCTCACCCACGGGCATGTCCTGCGGCGGGGCGAGGGCCGCGAGCGGGAGAGCGGCCAGCATCAGCACGGCCGCCACGACCGTGCTGACGCGGTGGCCCGCCCGCACGGCGGCGTACACCGCGAACAGGAACGCGACGGCGGGCACCTCAATACCGACCGCCTGGTAGCCCACCGCGCAGAGCCCGGTGACGGCCAGGACGGGAACCGGAGCCCGGCGGCGCGCGGCCAGCGCCAGGCCACCGGCCGCCAACAAGGCATAGCCGAGCAGGTCGGTATCCGCGGCAGGGCTCCCGGACCGCCCGGCGACCAGCAGCACGGCCGCCACGCAGACCGCGATCGCCCAGTCTCTGACACCGGCCCGAACACCGGACGGTCCTGTGCTCATGCGCGCACCTTAGCTGGATGCCGCCTGCCGGCGACTCCTGCTCACGGAGGACCGGCCGCCTACCGCGCACGCAGTATCTTCGCGGCGCCTGCGGCGTCTGCGGCAGCCGGGTGCGGCAGCGGCGGCAGCGCGAAGTGCATCCGGCTGTGGGACGACCGGCGGCACCACCGGCGACATGCTGAGCCTCGTATCCAGACACACCAAAGAGGAGCTAGACATGAGCCGATCCGGAGCCCTGATGTCAGTCCGACTTGTCCTTGCCTCGACCGGAGCCGCCCTGATCGGAACTCTCGGGCTCGCCGCGCCGGCCGCCGCGCACGTCGCGGCTGGGCCCATCGCCGCCGGTGTCGGCACCATGAGCACCGGGCGACTCGGGGCATCCGTGGGCGCCCTGCTGGGGCTGGCCGGCGTGATCATCGGTGGGCTGGCCCTGGCCCGCCCCGCCAGTCGTATCGGCATCGGAAACGGACGAGTCGGAGCCACGATGGCCCTGGCGGTGGGGCTGATCGGCATCGCCCTCGGCGGTCTGGTCGTGGCCACCTCCGACAGTGGCATCGGCACCGGCAACGGGCGAGGCGGAGCCTACGTGGCCCTGGTGGTGGGGCTGATCGCCGTGGTTCTCGGTGGCGTGGCCCTGGCTCGCTTCCGCCGCGCCGGCTGATCGGCGACGGCGACAGCACGGCCTGTGCGACGGCCGACCTCGACGGTCGTGGGCACGTCGCGTGTTGCGCCATCATCGGATGTCTATTGCCCACCGGGCTGAACGAGTGGTAGTCATCTTGGAGAAGGTTGATCACCAAGCGACCCGGGAGGCGACCATGCTCGTAGCCGCGTCCAGCCATCCGAGCACCCGGATGGTCGGCACCGCGACCACCTCTGTCCGGTAGGGATCGACCGGCGAGTGTTCGAAACCCGTGGCCCGTCCATCGCACCGAGACATCGGGGTACGGCTGGCGGGCGTCGCCGCGCCGGCGGCGGTGATCCCCGCAGCCGGCGCGGCGGAACCACGAGCGGCCGAACCCTCCCGTCCCGACCGCTCCCGGCGGTCCCTCGGGCGCGGGCCCCACCGTGCCGGTCGGCCAACCCGGCACGATCTCCCGCACCCCCGAGAAAGGTGGACCAATTGATGAACCACCCGCAGAACGAAGGGCTGAGCCGGCGCCGGATGCTGGGCGGAGCAGCCGGACTGGCCGCTGGTGCCGCGGTGGTCGCCGCGGGGCTGCCGTCCGCTGCCGCCGCCGCACCCGCGCGGACCGCGCCCGACGTCGCCCGCTGGCGCAGGCAGGCCGCACACGTGACGATCACCCGGGATGACTGGGGCATCCCGCACGTGGTGGGCAGGACCGACGCCGACGCGGTGTTCGGGATGATGTACGCCCAGGCCGAGGACGACTTCAACCGGATCGAGAGAAACTATCTGGTGAGCCTCGGTCGCCTCGCCGAGGCCGAGGGCGAGAGCGCCATCTGGCAGGACCTGCGCCAGCGGCTGTACGTCGATCCCTCGGCGCTGAAGCGGGACTACGCGCACTGCCCGTCCTGGCTGCGCAAGCTGATGCAGGCCTGGGCCGACGGGCTCAACTACTACCTCGCGACACACCCCGAGGTGCAGCCGCGCGTGATCAGGCGGTTCGAGCCGTGGATGCCGCTGAGCTTCTCCGAGGGCAGCATCGGTGGCGACATCGAACGGGTGCCACTCACCCAGCTCGAAGCCTT
The DNA here is from genome assembly GCF_042872965.1 of Micromonospora sp. NPDC005087. Taxonomy (NCBI): domain Bacteria; kingdom Bacillati; phylum Actinomycetota; class Actinomycetes; order Micromonosporales; family Micromonosporaceae; genus Micromonospora; species Micromonospora sp. NPDC005087. The sequence goes on from NZ_JBIALB010000012.1 coordinate 147,941, forward strand.
TTACACCGGGCGCTCGGTGCCGTTGACCGATGAAGAGCGCGGGCTGCTGTTCCGCGAGCCCAGTGGCTCGAACGGCATGGCGATCGCGCCGAGCCACACGCGCAACGGCCACGCGTTGCTGTTGATCAATCCGCACACCAGCTTCTTCTTCCGCTCCGAGCAGCACGTGACGAGCCGGGAGGGGCTCAACGCCTACGGCGCGGCCACCTGGGGGCAGTTCTTCATCTACCAGGGTTTCAACCCGAACACCGGCTGGATGCACACGTCGAGCGGCGTCGACAACGTCGACGAGTTCGCCGAGACGATCGTGACCGGCGCGGATGGGCGGCACTCCTACCGCTACGGCGACGCCCTCCGGCCGGTGCTGACGAAGACGATCACACTGTCGTATCGCACGGCCGATGGCGGGCGCGCTCGGCGCAGCTTCACCACCTTCGCCACCCACCACGGCCCGATCGTGCGAGAAGCGGACGGCAAGTGGATCGCGTTCGCGCTGATGAACAAGCCCGTCGAGGCGCTGCAGCAGAGCTTCCTGCGCACCAAGACGCGGGACTACGCGGACTTCATCCAGGTGGCGGGCCTCAAGGCCAACAGCTCGAACAACACGCTCTTCGCGGACTCCAGGGGCGAGATCGCGTTCCTGGTGCCGCAGTTCATGCCGAGGCGCGACGATCGCTTCGACTACCGCAGGCCCGTCGACGGCAGCGACCCGGAGACCGACTGGCGCGGACTGCACAGTCTCCGGAGTCTCCCGCAGGCGGTGAACCCGAGAAACGGCTGGGCGTTCAACACGAACAACTGGCCCTGGACCGCGGCCGGCACGGACAGCCCCGACGCCGCCGACTATCCGCGCTACTTCGACCAGGCCGGGGAGAACCCCCGCGGACCGCAGGCGATCCGGGTGCTCAGCGCCCGGAACGACTTCACCCCGCAGACGCTCATCGCCGCGGCCTTCGACACCTACCTCACCGCCTTCGCCCGGCTCGTGCCCGGGCTGGTCGCGGCGTGGGACAAGCTGCCCGAGGGCAACCAGCAGAAGGCGACGCTCACCGGTCCCATCGGCCTGCTGCGGGGCTGGAACTACCGCTGGAGCGCGCAGTCGACCGCGACGTCGCTGGCGGTGTTCTGGGGGGAGGCGCTCTGGGCACCCCTGGCCCAGGCGGCGCGAGACGCGGGCATGTCGATGTGGGACTACCTGGCCGAGCGCGCCACCGACGCGCAGCGGCTCGCGGCGCTGGAGGCCGCGGCGGATCGGCTGACGCAGGATTTCGGCAGCTGGCAGGTGCCCTGGGGCGAGATCAACCGCTTCCAGCGCAACGACGGCGCGATCGTCCAGACGTTCGACGACGCCAAACCGAGCAGCCCGGTGCCCTTCACGTCCGCGCAGTGGGGCTCGCTCGCCTCGTTCGGGGCAAGGCGCTACCCGGGAACGAAGCGCTACTACGGCACCAGCGGCAACAGCTTCGTGGCGGTCGTGGAGTTCGGGCCGAGGCTGCGGGCCTGGGCCGTAACGGCGGGGGGCGCGAGCGGCCACCCGGACTCGCCGCACTTCAACGACCAGGCCGAACGCTACGCGAGCGGCAACCTCCGGCCCGTCTACTTCTACCCCGAGGACCTCAAGGGCCATGTCGAGCGACGCTACCGGCCGGGCACGTGACCAGTCGCCGACGGCGACCTCATCGGTGCTGCGCTCGTCGAGGTCGATGACGCCGACGTAGGGCAGTTCGTCGACGTCGTCGCGTGTCCCGGCCGGTCACCCGGTCGCTGCACGCGTCGGCGTCGGCGCTGGCCCTGCGCATCCGCCGCAGTGCCGCGGATCTGCTGGTGGACTGCTGCCATCCGCCCTGCCGGCTCAGGGCGTGGCGAGGGTGTGCAGCGTTTCGGTGGTCGCCGGGTCGGCGGGGAAGAAGGCCTCGATGGCCAACCCGGAGACGGTGACATCCAGCGGCGTACCGAAGAGGGTCGTGGTGCTGACGAAGGACAGCGCCCGGTCGTTGTGGCGGTACCGGAGCGGAACGACGACGCGCGAAACGGCGTCGTCGATCGGTGCCGCGTGGGCGTTGCCGCCGGGATAGCCGCGCAGTTCCTCGTGCAGTTCGTACAGAACCGGGTCGTTGGCCGCCGCAGCCTGCTGGCGCAGCCGGTTGAGCAGGTGGGCGCGCCACTCCGGCAGGTTCAGGATTCGCGGTGCCATGCCGTCGGGGTGCAGGCTGAGCCGCAGCACGTTGATCGGTGGTGTGCGGAGGTACGGCTGCGCACCGGCGGTGAACAGGGCGACGGCAGGGTTGGCCTCGACGAGATGCCAGTGCCGGTCGACGAGTAGCGCGGGGTACGGACCGTGTCCGTCGAGGATCTGCCGTACGGCGGCACGTACCGGCGCCAGTTCCGGATCGCTCAGCTCGTGACTGGGGTAGGCGGGCGCGTAGCCGCCGGCCAGCAGCATCGTGTTGCGCTCAGCCAGCGGCATCTCAAGCTGCTCCGCCAGCCGCAGGATCAGTTCCGGGCTCGGCCGGGATCGCCCGGTCTCGACGAAGCTCAGATGCCGGGCCGACACCCCCGCCTCGATCGACAGGTCGAGCTGACTCATCCCGCGAGTTCGGCGCCAGTCGCGCAGCAGCTCCCCCACCGGTCGTCCCGGCCTGGTCATGGTCGTCACGCCACCGACCCTAACGACCGCGTCGGCGCGGCGGCCATTACCTGCGACGTAATCGACAGCCCGCCACGGCGCCGGAAATCATCTGCTCCAGAGGCGACCATTCCTGGCGATCGAGGAGAGATCCATGGCAACCACATTCGACCTGCTGGCCGAGCGGTACATCGCGATCTGGAACGAGACCGATCCGGCGAGGCGGCGCCGCGACATCGACGACCTGTGGGCACCCGAGGGCCGCTACGTCGACCCGCTGGCCGTCGCCGAGGGCCGGGACGCGATCGACGCGACGATCGCCGCCGCGCAGAGCCAGTTTCCCGGCATGACGTTCCGGCTGGCCGGGCCGGTCGACGGCCACCACAACCAGGCCCGCTTCACCTGGGAACTCGGGCCGGAGAACGTCGAGGCGCCAATCGCCGGCTTCGACGTCGCAGTGACCGACGGCAGCGGACGGCTGACCCAGGTGCTCGGCTTCCTGGACCGGCTCCCAGCGGCGTAGGGAGCTCCGGGGCCGCGGACACCGCCGGCCGCCCCGCGGCCCCCACTGCTCGGCACGACCGGCACAGCCGCCGGGAAACCGGTCTCAACGAAGGAAGACTCATGACCGCGTACGCGCTCGCACACCTGCGCAAGGCACCAGTCCACGCCGACGTGCTGGAGTACCTAGAGCGCATCCAGGCCACCCTCGCCCCGTTCGAGGGCCGGTTCGTCGTCCACGGCGGGACCATCGACGTACTGGAAGGCGACTGGCCGGGTGACGTGGTGATCATCGAATTTCCCGACCTGGCCGCGGCTCGGTCCTGGTACCACTCCAGTGCCTACCAGGAGATCAAACCCCTGCGGACGAGGCACCTCACCGGCGAGGTGATCCTCGTCGAGGGAGCGGAGACCGACCACAGCTCGTCGCAGATGGCTGCCGAAATCCGTCATGTTGATGGTCGGTAGCCTCGCTGATGCGGGGTCAGACCCCGTCTGCGCGGCGGAGGGGCGGCGGCAGGCCATGCGGGTGACGATGACGAGTGCCGCGGCTCGGCCCGGCCGCGCGAACGAGGACTTCACCGGGGCCGTACCGACGGCGGCGGTGTTGATCGACGGCGCCGGCATTCCCGGCGCCGAGTCGATCTGCCAGCACGGCGTGGCCTGGTACGCCAGCCGCCTGGGAGGCAGCCTTCTCAGCCTCCTGTCACTCGTGCCGGACCGCAGCCTTCCGGCACTGCTCGCCGAGGCCATCGAGCAGGTGACGAACGTCCACCGGGACACCTGCGACGTCGCCGACCCCATCAGTCCGTCGGCGACCGTGGCGATCCTGCGCCTGTCCGACGGCCTCATGGAGCACCTGGTGCTCGGTGACTCGGTCGTCGTGCTCGACCGGGCGGATGCTGCGCCCCTCGTCGTCTCCGATCCCCGAGAGGTGATCATCAGTCGGTCGTACCAGTCCGCGCTCGAGGCCGTCGCCGAGGGCAGCGACGAGTACCACCGGATCCTCCGGGACCTGCGCGCCAACCGGAACCAGCCGGGCGGCTTCTGGGTGGCCAAGGACGACCCGCGGGCGGCAGACGAGGCGATCACCGGCAGCTGTCCGGTCTCCGAGCTGACCGGCGCCGTCCTGCTCAGCAACGGAGCCAGCCGCATCGTGGACCGGTTCCATCTCGCCGACTGGCCAGACGTCCTGGCCGGCCTGGCGTCGAGCGGACCGGCCGAGATCATCCGCCGCGTCCGGCAGGCGGAGGCGCACGACGCGGTGGCGGCGGACGACGCGACGATCGCACACTGCACCGATCTCGGCGGGGCATGACGGGGTGTCACGTACCCCCGGTTGTCGCGGCTGACCACGAGCGCGCAGCCTGCCGTCGTGGCCGGGTTGGCCGGTCCGGTTTCCGCGCCGGTTGCCGGGGTACCGCCGCTGGCAGGACCGAGGGAGGGACGCACCGCGCCGCGCCGGCGCCGGGTCACGGTTTGCCCCCGGACCGCAAGTTCCTCACCCGGTCTTCGGCACCTCGTGCCCACCCAAGGGCCTCTCCGGGATGATCCGCCGGTACTCCTACCGCAGGTACAGCGAGGGACGCGCCGCCCACTGGCTGCTCCTGCTCGCGGCGGACCGGGTGGACGCGGTGGAGAGCACCCTCGGGTCGCGGCCCTACGTGGACGGCGCCTACGTCAACGTGCCGAACATCGGCATGGCGGAATGGGAAACCGCCTACTGGGGGCGCAGCTTCAACCGCCTGCGCAAGATCAAGGCGAAGTACGACCCCCACAACGTCTTCCAGTACGAGCAGAGCATCCCGCCGGCGACACTCTGACCGGAGTTTCCCTCGCGAGCCCGATCCCGGCCAGGCGACGAGCGCGCTCAACAGATGGAGAAGGAACGCGCTGGCGGTGCACGGCGATCGGGCTCCGCGAAGGCGGACTAACTGCCGGCGGGCACCTGGTCCTTGACCTCGTCGTAGCCGACCTTGGTGGGTGCCACGGTCGGCGCGTAGATCACGCGGATGACGCCCGTCGGAAACGCCTCCGTCGCCGTCACCTTCAGGTGGTACGCCGTGTCCCCCTCGTCGAACAGCTTGCGGCCCTTGCGTGCCGCGACCGGATGCACCAGGAGGCGCAGCTCATCGACCAGCCCCGCGGCGAGCAGTTGCTGCACCACGGAGATCGACCCGGGGATGAGGATGCCTTTGCTGGCGGCATCGGCCTTGAGCGCGGTGACGGCACCGATGAGGTCGCCCTTCATCAGCTCGGAGTTGCGCCAGGAGAACTCCAGCGGCTGGCGCGAGACGACCACCTTGCGCACGTCTCCGAGTTGCTTGGCGAGCGGTGCGTCCTCGCCACCCGCGGTCTCGCGGTCCGGCCATGCTCCGGCGAAGCTGTCATAGGTTTCGCGCCCGATGAGCAGCACGTCGGAGGTGTCATAGTCTTCGCCGACGGCGCGACCCATGTTGTCGTCGAAGTACGGGAAGTGCCAATCGGGGTCGATCTCCGCCACACCGTCGGCGGAGATGAACAGCGTAGAGATGACCTTTGCCATCGGGGTGATCCCTTCGTGTCAGGTGGTGTCGGTGGGTAGACCGGCGCATCATCCCAGACTCATCGGCTGGCCTGGGGCCTCACGCGACGAGAAGCTCGACATTTCGTGCTCGTGGCGAGACGTCGCCGCAGACCGCGGCGCACACGGCTGTCGCGGTAGGTTGCAGAGTCATGGCCACGACCGCCGACGTCCGTCACGAACTCGCCAGCCTCGCCGACCCACGTCGGGCCGAGGGATCGAGCCGGTTTCTCCAGATGATCCCGGGCGGATACGGCGAGGGCGACCGGGCCATCGGCGTCTCCGTGCCGGAGCAACGCAGGGTGGCCGCCCGGTACTGGCGCGACCTCTCCCTCGCCGAGACAGCGGAGCTGCTGAGCAGCAGCGTGCACGAGGAGAGGCTGACGTCGCTGTTCATCCTGGTGCGGAAGTTCACCAAGGGTGACGAGGAGGAACGGGGCCAGATCTTCCGCCTCGTCCTGGCCAACACCGGCCGCATCAACAACTGGGACCTGGTGGACTCGTCCGCGCCGTACATCGTCGGCCCCTGGCTGATCGACAAGGACCGCGGCGTCCTGGATCGGGTTGGCCGGGTCGAGCCTGGTGTGGGACCGGCGCATCGCCATCATGGCAACGTTCGCCTTCATCAAGGCCGATGACTTCGATTGGACCTTCCGCCTCAGCGAAACGGCTCCTGCGCGATCCGCACGACCTGGTTCACAAGGCGGTTGGCTGGATGCTGCGCGAGGCAGGAAACCGGGACAGAGCGGCGGAGGAGGAGTTCCTGGCCCGGCACTACCGGGTCATGCCGCGCGTCATGCTGCGGTACGCGATCGAGAAGTTTGAACCGCAGCGACGTAGGGAGTACCTGACCGGCGTGGTCCAGATGACTGATGACGCCGGGTGGTGGGCTCGTTGACCTCTCCCCCGTTGACCCGCAGGTGCGGACGCCGGAGCGCTACTCGCCCAGGAGTTGCTCGCGCAGGATGTCTGCGTGCCCGCAGTGCTGGGCGAGCTCGCGCAGCACGTGGAGGTACACCCAGCGCAACGGGAGCGGGCCGCGTCGGTTGCCGTACACCATGTCGTCCAGCCCGAGGGATGACGTCGCGTGGCGTGACGCCTGGCATGCCTCGTGGTGTGCTCGTCGCACGCTGGCGACCGTGTCGTCGTCATCGAGGATGAAGGACTCGTCCGGAGTCGCGGGGATACCGATCTCGGCGCGTGGCCGGCACGTGACGGCCTCGTCGAACCAGACCTTCTCGACGAAGGTCGCGTGCTTCACCAGGCCCAGCAGCGTGGTCCGGGACGGCACCAACGAACGGCGCGCCTGCTCCTCGGTCAGCCCGTCCAAGCAGTCATTGAGCACGCGGCGGTGCTCATCGAGAAACGCCTCGAACTGGACCTTGGCCGGTTGGGCGATCACGTCTTCGGCGAACGTCGCCGGGAGGGAGGACATCTGCGAAGCATCCCACGGCCGTTCTACGCGGCGCGGTGAGCCGGCCCCGCCGCTGCGCGACAGGGCCGGCTCGACCGGTCGGCGCCGGTCAGCTGTTCAGCGTGGCGAGCAGGTCGGTGGCCATGCCCTGCTCGCCCCGCGCGTTCGGGTGGAACGGTGCAGCCGAGTTCTGTGGCACCAGTCCCTCGACCCACCGGGTGCCGCTGCCCTTGCACGCGTCGCGGCCGATCGACGGGGTGTAGACGTCGGCGTAGGTGGCGCCGTTTGCGGTCGCGGTGCTGGCCAGCATCGCGTTGAGCGACTTTTCGATGCCGCGCAGGTACGGCACGTCCTGGTAGGCGATCGGGACGACGGGCCAGCAGCCGTACCCGGTGTCCGGCAGGATCGCCGGGTACCCGAGCACCACGACCCGCGCGCCCGGCGCGGCCCGGCGGACCGCCTGCAGCACGGCGGTCACCTTCGGCGTGGCAGCGGCGATCCGGGCCTGCAACTGGTCGGTGCCGCCGGCGGTGTACCGGTTCTTGCACGGAGATCCGAGCGGGCTGCTGAGGCTCGCCTCCGCACAGGCACTGATGATCCCGGAGAAGCCGATGTCGTTGCCGCCGATCTGCACCGTCACCAGTGCCGTATTCGACGTGACTGCGCTGAGCTGCGGTGGCACCGCGATGCCCAACTGGCCGCTGCCACCGTAGAGGATGTCGTCCGTGGTGGCGCCGGAGCAGCTCACGTCGGCCAACGACGACGAGCCGGACGCGGCAACCAGCGAAGGGTAGTTGCGGTTGGACCGCAGGCAGTTCAGGTCGATCTGGGTGGGGATCAGCGGACCGGCGGTGTACGAGTCGCCCAGCGCGACGTAGCGGCCGGCGGGCACGGCGGCGCTGGCGGGTGTGGCGACGGCGAGCAGCACGCCGACGGTGGCCACGGCGAGTGCGGCCAATCGGGCGGCTGCCGGCAGGAACGGCAGGCGGGGACGGGTCATGGCGCCTCCCAGGGGGATGACGGTGTTTGGTGGTGCCGAGATCCTGTCGCTGCCAACGCCGAACGTCAATATAGATAGATCTCACTAAAATGCTGGTCGGGGGTGTGGGACTGGGGGGTATTCGAGAGTCCGCGAAAGCTGATCGCGTCGGATCGGCCAGGGCGCGCCAGGTGATCAGCAAGCACCGCGCCTGGTCCCTCGCCGAGCTGCGGCGCCTGCTCGGCGAGGCAGGCCGCGACGACGTCGACGCCAAGTCCGAGACCCTCGCCATGCTGCGAGACGCCCTCATGGTCGGCTGCTTCCTCGACGACCCCGACGCCACCCGCCGCACCTTCGTCCGCAATGCGCGCTGGGTGGCCGGCCTGCCCTGAGCTGCTCGACGGCGGGTGTCCTACCGAGGTTGGCGATTCAAGCCCGCACGCCCCGGTCGGTGTCGTTCGATGTCATCCAGCCGTTCCTGGCGTTGGCCGCTGAGCGAGCTGGAACGAAGGAGGGAATGCATGGAGGAACGCGGAACGGTGTCGTTGACGGTTGTCGGCAGCCGCACGGAGGCGGAGCTCATCGTCGGCCTGCTGCGCAGTTACGGCCTCAGAGCCGTCGTGGCGGCGGATGACGTCGGCGGGCAGGAGCCGCACCTACAACTGCAAGGGGTCCACGTGCTGGTCGCCGCCGACGACGAAGCCCCCGCCCGTCAGATCCTGGCCGCCGCCGAGCAGGACGGGACCGATGGGCCGAGCGGGAGACGTTGACACCGGAGCCCCGCCGGATGGACGTACCATGCGCGAAGTGACGACAGGAACGGCCAGCGAAGGCATCAATCCATTCCGAATCGACGTTCCGCAGAGGGATCTGGATGATCTGCAGGAACGCCTCGGCCGCACCCGCTGGCCCGACGAACTGCCAGGTGTGGGATGGGCGTACGGCGTCCCGCGCGAATACCTGAAGGAGCTCGTGCAGTACTGGCGTCAGGATTACGACTGGCGGGCCGCGGAGGCCAGGTTGAACCGGTGGCCGCAGTTCACCACCACGATCGACGGCGCGAACATTCACTTCGCCCACCTCCGGTCACCCGAACCGGACGCGACCCCGCTGCTCATGACGCACGGCTGGCCCGGCTCGATCGTCGAGTTCGCCGAGGTCGTCGGCCCGCTCACCGACCCTCGTGCGCACGGCGGCAGCCCGGACGACGCGTTTCACCTGGTGCTCCCGACCATCCCGGGATTCACCTTGTCCGGGCCGACCACCGAGACAGGCTGGGAGTTCAAACGGGTCGCCGCGGCGTTCGCCGTGTTGATGCACCGTCTCGGTTACGAGCGGTACGGGGTACAGGGCGGTGACTGGGGAGCGATCATCTCCCGGGAAATCGGCCGCACCCGATCCAACCAGGTCATCGGCGTGCACCTCAACCTGCTGCCGAACTCGTTTCAACCGCACGAACCCGACCCGCACGAGTTGGATGCTCTGAGCCCGAAGGAGCGTGAGCGCACGCTGGCCTCCTGGGAACGCATCAAGGTGTGGAGCCGCGAGCGTCAGGGGTACGCCGACATCCAGTCCACGCGGCCACACACGGTGGCGTATGGCCTGACCGACTCGCCGGTGGGCCAACTGGCCTGGATCGTCGAGAAGTTCAAGGAGTGGACGGACTCCGCGGAGCGCCCGGAGGACGCCGTCGACCGCGACCAGATGCTCACCAACGTGATGCTCTACTGGCTGACCGGCACAGCCGGCTCGTCCGCCCGCATCTACTACGAACGGGCGCACGCCGACTACGCGGGCATGCCCCCCGAGCCGTCGACGGCGCCGACCGCGCTGGCCGTCTTCCCACAGGACAACTTCATCCCGCTGCGACACATCGCGGATCGCACGAACCACATCGTGCAATGGACTGAGTACGACCGGGGCGGGCACTTCGCGGCGATGGAACAGCCAGAGCTTCTGGTCGACGACATAGCGACCTTCTTCCGGAAACTCCGCGCGGCAACCTGCGACTGACACCGTCAACCCGAAGGGCGATACCACCACCGCTGCTCTCCCCCAAGTCGCGGTGGGAGGGCGTCCGAACACCGGATCCGCCGCTGTCGTGGTTCGTGCGAGGCTGCGCGGACACACAGTCGCTGCGCGGGCCGACGGGCCGGTGGAGCCGGCGGACACAGGGGCGACGTGAGCGGCGACGAACGAATCCGCGGCCTGGCCGGGGTGATGGAACCTCGGCCCGCGACACCCGTCGGTCCCGCGATGACACAGGTGGTCCTCGTCGGTGCGCTCGGGCTGGTCGCGCTTCCGGTGCTGCTCTGGATCGGGCTGATGGTGCCATCGAACTGGGGCAACTGCTGCCGAGGTTGCCGTTCCACCTCCGCCGCTGAGATCGGGACTGTCGGTCATCGTCTTTATGATCACGGCTATGTCGGCTGCCTTCACCACCCTGTGGACCCAGGACGTCTGCCGCGAGCTGCGCAGACAGCGCGTGGGGCAGCGGCCCCCGGTGGCGTTCAGCGGGTTGCACCAGTCGCTTCCCAGTTGGACGAGCGTCGGCGTCGGCGACGATGTCTTCGCGTTGCAGGTCAACCGGTGCGTGGTCCACGTGGTGAGCCGTCTTCGCGTGTTGGACAAGCAGCCGCGCGAGTGTTGCGGCGCCGCGCCGACAACATGGGGCGGGACGGTCTATCCCGGTCACGATGAGTGGGCGGTGCTCGGTGCCGGCGGATGCGAGGCGAGCCCTGTGCACGTGGGGGCGACACCGATCCGCTTCGACGTCGCCGTACCCGGCGACCTGCTCACCGTGCTGACCTGGCGCAACCGACGCGGGGACGAGCGCACCCTGAAGTACGTCGCCGACGGCCGTCTCGAACGCTCCATCAGCCTTCAGGGCCTCTATCGCCTGACCGACGAGTCCGCCGCTCGACTGGGCGCGCTGCTCGACAACGCGCCAACCCCGACCCGAACGGCATAGATCGTCCATGCGCGTTCACCGTGACGGTCGACGCGCCGTGCAGGCGAGCCCCGGTCGGTCGCTGGTGGATCGACCGGGGCTCGCCGTGTGGAGCCGGGTCAGTCGAGGTCGAACCGGTCCAGTTCCATGACCTTGGTCCAGGCTGCGACGAAGTCAGTCACGAACTTGTCGCGCGCGTCCTGGCTGGCGTAGACCTCCGCGAGGGCCCGCAGCTGGGAGTTGGAGCCGAAGATGAGGTCGACCGCGGTCGCGGTCCACTTCACCTCGTCGGTGGCCAGGTCCCGGATCTCGTACACGTGCTCGTCGGACTCCGACGCCTTCCACCGGGTGCCCGGGGAGAGCAGGTTGGCGAAGAAGTCGTTGGTGAGCACGCCGGGCCGGTTGGTGAGGACACCGTGCTGCGCGCCGCCGACGTTGGCCCCGAGGGAGCGCAGACCGCCGACGAGGACGGTCATCTCGGGCGCGGACAGACTGAGCATGTAGGCACGGTCGAGGAGCAGCACCTCCGGCTGGGTCTTCTCACCGGGACGCAGGTAGTTGCGGAACCCGTCGGCACGCGGCTCGAGGACCCGGAAGGACTCGACGTCGGTCAGCTCCTGCGTGGCGTCGGTGCGGCCCGGGTGGAACGGCACGGTCACCTCGACGCCGGCGTCGCGCGCCGCCTTCTCGACGGCGGCCGAGCCGGCCAGCACGATCAGGTCCGCGAGCGAGATCTTCGCGCCGCCGGCCTCGTTGAACTCCCGCTGAATGCCCTCGAGGGTCTCCAGCACCGCCGCGAGCTGCTCGGGCTGGTTGACCTCCCAGCTGCGCTGCGGCTCGAGGCGGATCCGCGCGCCGTTGGCGCCGCCGCGCTTGTCGGTCGACCGGAAGCTGGCGGCGGAAGCCCAGGCGGTGGAGACCAACTGGGCGGTCGTGAGGCCGGACTCCAGGACCTTCGCCTTCAGAGCGGCGATGTCGGCGTCACCCACGAGCTCGTGGTCGACGGCCGGCACCGGGTCCTGCCACAGCTGGGGCTCCGCCACCCACGGGCCGAGGAAGCGGTCGATCGGACCCATGTCGCGGTGCAGCAGCTTGTACCAGGCCTTGGCGAACGCCAGCGCGAACTCGTCGGGGTTCTCCAGGAAGCGGCGCGAGACCTTCTCGTACGCGGGATCGAAACGCAGGGCCAGGTCGGTCGTGAGCATCGTCGGCTTGTATTTCTTGGACGCGTCGAACGGGTCCGGGATGATCTCCGGGGCGTCCTTGGCGACCCATTGCTTCGCACCGGCGGGGCTCGTGACGAGCTCCCACTCGAAGCCGAAGAGGATCTCGAAGAAGCGGTTGCTCCACTGCGTCGGCACGTCGGTCCACGTCACCTCGAGGCCGCTGGTGATCGTGTCCCGGCCCTTGCCGCTGCCGTGGCTGCTCAGCCAGCCCAGGCCCTGCGCCTCCAGCGGGGCACCCTCGGGCTCCGGGCCCACGTGGTTGTCGGCGGGGGCCGCGCCGTGGGTCTTGCCGAAGGTGTGGCCACCGGCGATGAGGGCGACCGTCTCCTCGTCGTTCATCGCCATCCGGCCGAAGGTCTCCCGGATGAAGTACGCCGCCGCCTTCGGGTCCGCGTTGCCGTTCGGGCCCTCCGGGTTGACGTAGATGAGGCCCATCTCGGTCGCGCCGACCTCGGGCGTCATCTCGGCCTCGCCGACGTAGCGCTCGTCGCCCAGCCAGGTGTCCTCGGGACCCCAGAAGATCTCCTCCGGCTCCCAGACGTCCTCGCGGCCGAAGCCGAAGCCGATGGTCTTGAAGCCCATCGACTCCAGGGAGACGTTGCCGGCGAGCACGAGCAGGTCGGCCCACGAGATCTGCTGGCCGTACTTCTGCTTGACCGGCCACAGCAGCCGGCGGGCCTTGTCGAGGTTGGCGTTGTCGGGCCAGCTGTTGAGCGGGGCGAAACGCTGCCCGCCGTCGCCGGCGCCGCCACGACCGTCGTGGATGCGGTAGGTGCCGGCGGAGTGCCAGCTCATCCGGATCATCAGACCGCCGTAGTGGCCGAAGTCCGCCGGCCACCAGTCCTGCGAGGTGGTGAGGACGTTGACGATGTCCTGCTTGAGGGCCTCGACGTCGAGCTTGGCGAACTCCTTGGCGTAGCTGAAGTTCTCGCCCAGCGGGTTGCTCTTGGACGAGTGGGCGTGCAACACCGAGAGGTCGAGCTGGTTGGGCCACCAGTCCCGGTTGGTGCGCGGACGACCTCCGGTCTTCGGGGTCGGCGAGTCGATCGCCGGGTTCTCGCTCTCGCTGCCGTGCGCGGTCACGGAGTCGTGCGCGACCGGGCAGCCGGCCGCCTCCTTCTTGTCCACGCCCTGGGCGCTGGAGGGAGCGTTGTCCTGGGTGTCGCTCATGTACTTCCTTCCGAACTGACGGATCGCTGGGCGGTGCGTTCGGTCGCGCAGTCGGGGCAGGTGCCCCAGTAGACGACCTCCGCCTCGTCGACCACGAACCCGTGGTCGTCCGAGGCGGTGAGACAGGGAGCCTGGCCGACGGCGCAGTCGACGTCGGCGATCGCAGCGCAGGAGCGGCACACGATGTGGTGGTGGTTGTCCGCCACCCGCGCTTCGTAGCGAGCGGTCGCACCGGCGGGCTGGATACGCCGCACCAGACCGGCGTCGGTGAGCGCGCGCAGGACGTCGTACACCGCCTGGTGGGAGACCGTGGGGAGATCGGTCCGTACCAGCCGGATCACCGTGTCGGTGTTGACGTGCGGATGGTCGCGCAGCGCGGAGAGCACCGCCAGCCGGGGCCGGGTCACGCGCAACGAGACCGCCCGCAGCTGAGCCTCGAAGTCGGACGCCACGTGCCGAACATAGTCCACTTTTCTGGAGCAGTTCAAGTTTGGCTCAGCCTCGACCCGATAGGAGGAGTTCACCGAAAGGGCGAAACCCCGCGATATCAGACACGCTACCGCGCACCGCCGATGCCGTACCAGCAGGCCGAAGAGTTGTTCATTCAGCGATGGCAGAGCCGTGGGTCAGCTGGCGGGATCGACGAGGACGCCGGGGTTGAGGATCCAGGACGGGTCGAGCGCGCTCTTGGTGGCGCGCAGCGCCAGCGCGACCGGGTCCGGACGCTGCCGGTCGTACCACGGTCGGTGGTCGCGGCCCACGGCGTGGTGGTGGGTGATGGTGCCACCGGCGGCGAGCAACGCGTCGGAGACGGCATGCTTGATCTGGTCCCACTGGGCGAGGGTGGCACCCCAGCGGCCGGTGGCGTACACGCCGAAGTAGGGGGCGGGACCGTCCGGGTAGACATGCGTGAAGCGGCAGGTGACCACACCGGTCGCGGCGACGGCCCGGAGCGCTTCCCCGGCCGCGTCGAGCACGGCGGCGCGCAGGGCGGGGAATCGGTCCCAGGTGCAGGCGGTCTCGAACGTCTCCACGATCATCGACCGGGCGGCGAGCGCGTCGCGCTGGTACGGCATCCGCAGGAACGCCGAGCGCCAGGCGTCGGCGGCGGTCCGCTGCCGTGGGCCGGACGGGTCGTCGCCGCGGGACGGCTCCGGCAGGGCTCCCCCGTGGTCGCGGCAGAGCTCGACGGCGCGGTCCAACCACGGTGTGACCGGGTGGTCGGCGGACTCGAAGCCCAGGACGAGCACACCGCCGCTGGTGGCGACACCGGCGTTGAGGAGAGCCTCCACCGGGTCGAGCAGCCGGCAGTTGCTCGGGTACAGGCCGGACTGGGCGATGGCCCGGGTGGCGGCGACCGCCCGGTCGTAGTCGGTGAAGTGCACCGAGGCGCCCGCCCGCCAGCGGGGCCGGTCCTGCAGCCGCATCCACGCCTCGGTGATGACGCCGAGCACGCCCTCCGAGCCGAGGAACAGCCGATCCGGGGACGGCCCGGCGCCAGAGCCGGGCAGCCGGCGCGACTGGCTGATGCCCGCCGGGGTGACCACCCGCATCGACTCCACCAGGTCGTCGATGTGGGTGAGGACGGTGGCGTAGTGACCGCCGGCGCGGGTGGCCAACCAGCCACCCAGGGTGGAGAACTCGAACGACTGCGGGAAGTGCCGCAGGGTGAGGTCGTACCGCCGAAGCTGATCCTCCAACGCCGGGCCGAACACACCGGCCTGGATGCGCGCCGCCCGGCTGGTCGGGTCCACCTCCAGCACCCGGTCGAGGCGCCCGAGGTCGAGACTGACCGCCGCGGGATACGCGTCGTCGAGCCTCGGCTCCACACCGCCAACCACCGACGAGCCGCCGCCGTACGGGATCACCGCGATGCCCCGGCCGGCGCACCAGTCGAGCACATCGACGACGTCCTGCTCGGTCATCGGCCGGACCACCAGATCCGGCGGGTCGTGGACGTCCCCGCGCAGGTTGCGGACGACGTCCCGGAACGCCTTGCCGTGGGTGTGCGCGGCCCGGTCGGCGAGGTCCGTCGAGCACAGTCGGGCCAGTGACGCCGGCGGATCGACCCGCGGCGCGCGCAGGCCCAGATCGGCCACCAGCGGGGCGACGTGCGCGGTCAGGTCGGCGTCGGGCAGCAGGGTACGCACCCGATCCACCAACGCCGTGGCCTCCGCGCCGGTCACCGCGTCCTCGACGTGCCCCCAGCCCCACCACGAACGGTGTTTCCCGGCCACGCGGCCTCCCCGTCGTCCACCATCGCCAGACGGACTCGCCGGTAACGTACTCGACGGCCGGCACCACGTCGATGCCGTCGTCCGAGCCGCGAGATTTTCGGCCACGGGCCGGCGAAGAGCGCGACGGCGACCTGGGCGACTCCGGCGGCGACGAGAGTCGGGCCCGCGCCGACGACGCCGATGACCGCGCCCCCGGCGAGCAGACCGATGGACACCGCGCCGTCGTGTACGAGACTCTCCGCTGCGAAGGCCGCTCGCCGGTCGGCGCCATCGGTGCGCGTGCTGATGATCCGGTTGAGGGCGCCGATGCCGAGCGGCATGCAGAAGCCACCAACGGCGGCCACGCACGCCAGCAGGACGACGGACGATGCCACGGCGGGCAGGGCCATGAACGTCACGCCGAGGACGGCCCATCCGATCGCCATCGTCGCGAGCGCCGGCATTCGCGGAACGAGCATCGGCGCCAGCAGCGCACCGCTGAGCGAGCCCAGGCCGTATCCGGTCATGCCTGCCGCTATGAGTACCCCGGGCCGCCCGGTCTCGGCGCCGAGGATCGCGAGACCGAGGGTGAACGCGAACCATACGAGCCCGCCGACTCCCGACATCGTCACGGCACGACGGATGTCCCTGTGCTGCGCCAGCACGTGCCGCAGGGCCGGAGCACCGGCCGAACGGGCTGACGGGGCGACCGCCGCGGTGGCGCGAACGGTGAGCAGGAGGACCGCTCCCGCACCGACGCCGGTGGCCTCTGCCCAGAGCAGGGGCAGCGGTCCGCCGACGGCCACGGCCCACCCGGCCAGCGGTGGCGCCAGGATCATCGTGCTGCGGTGCAGGAGATCCTGCCAGGCCAGCAACTTCGCCGCGACGGTGGACCCGAGGCTGTCGCCGATGTCCGAGAGCACCGCCCGTTGCCCCGGGCCACTCAGAGCGGTGGCACATCCGGTGACCAGCCCGGCGACGGCGAGGTGAACCGCACTGACCGTTCCGACAGCCGCGCCGATCGGAACGACGAGCAAGCCGACCACCTGGACCGCGAGCACCCAGGCGAGGGCTCTGCCCGTGGTCAGTCGCTGACGCAGGCGCCTGGCCCACCAGGGCGAGGCGAGCATGGGCAGGCCCACCGCCCCACCGACCAACCCGGTGGACCAGGCGGATCCGGTCTCGGCGAGCGCGACGAGCGGAAGCGCGACGGCTGTCGTACGTTGACCCATCCAGCTCACGAAGGTGGTTGTCAGCATGGCGGCGATTTCGCGTCTGGCATTCACGCAGTAATCGTCGGGTGGGGCAGAAAGCGCTGGTAGTTGGCGGATCGGCATCGGAGCTCATAGCCTGGGGATATGAGCTCATTCCCCTCCGTCGAGGATCTCCGGTTGGTCGAGGCCGTGGCGCGGCACGGCTCTCTCGGAGCCGCCGGGCGGGAGCTGCTCATCAGCCAGCCGGCCGCGAGCAACCGCCTGGCCGCGCTCGAGCGGCGGGTCGGTGAACGGCTCTTCGACCGGGACACGACCGGGGCGCGGCCGACGCCGGCCGGTCGTGCGCTGTGCGCCGAGGCGACCCACGTGCTTGATCATCTGGGACGCATCTTCGACCGGACGCGCGCCGCCGCGCGGGCACGAACGTTCAACGTCGGCACCTTCAGCAGCCTCGCGCCGTTGCTCTTTCCGGCGCTCGACGTGCTGATGGACGACTCGACCGTCAACCAGGTGACGGACCATGGCGACAGGCTCGTGGAGTGGGTCGGCGAAGGGTCGCTGGACGCCGCGTTCGTCGCCGTCGCCAACCAGATGCGTCTACCCACCACCGTGAGCGCCGTACCGGTTGCGAGCGACCGACTGGCCGTCCTGACACCACCGGCAGCGTCGCTGCGCAAGGGCCGGCGGCCGTTCGCCGATCTCGACGTTGCCATCTACACCTACGACATGTCCACGGACACCCTGCACCAACGACTCTCCGGCCTCGGCGCCCGGCCTCGCACGGCGGCCACCGCGGAGACGGCCGTACGAATGGCGCGACTACTGGGATGCCCGGCCGTCCTGCCCCGCGGGCTCGGGCTCGCCTACGCCCAGGATGGGGACCGGGTGTCCGCCGCGCCCGTACCCGGCCGCCTCACGCTCTTCATGGTGAGCCGCCGCCCCACTCCGGCCGCCCTCGCGGCGGTGGTGAACCGGCTTGCTGGTCGCCTCGGGCTGCAGCGCCCAACGCCGGGACGAGCCGAATGATCCGGCCGGTACGCGCCTCGCCAACATTGATATCCGACATCAGCGAGTCGGTGATCCATCAACCATTGTCAGGGCGCACGGCGCCCTTTTCGCCGACTGCTCGGCCCCGGGGGCTCAGCCGGTAAATTCGTTGACGCCGAGGGCGAAGTCCCAGTGGCCAACCCCGTTGCCGGCGAGGCCCACCGTGACCACGCCCACTCCTTCCAGCCAGTGCGCCATCTTCAGGCCGCCGACGTCCAGCGGGCGCAGCCCGAGGCTCTCGATGAATGCCGCCACGCCCGCCTTGGCCTGCGCATTGTCGCCAGCGATGAAGACGTTGGGCCGGCCCTTCTCCAGGACATTACGGAAGATGGTGTTGAATGCCTTCACCACGCTGGCGCTGGCCGGGGCCACCTTGGCGACCTCCTGCGCGATCGAGGTCTCCTCGCTGTGGGCCAGTCCGTCGAACGTGGCGTTGAAGGGGTTGCTGATGTCGACGATGACCTTGCCCGCGAGGGCGTCTCCGTACTCGGCGACGACCGGAACGACACCGTCGTACAACAGGGCCGTGATGACGATGTCCCCGGCCGGGACGGTGCCCCACTTGCCCGTCGTCGCGCCGCCGCCCAGAGCCTCGGCCAGGTCATCGGCCTTGGACTGATCGCGTCCCATGACCTCGACGGTGTTGCCGCCCGCCACCGCGAGCGTGCCGATGGTACGGGCCATGTTCCCCGTACCGATGAGGGTGATGCTGCTCATGAGGGTGCTTCCTGTTCTCGAGGTGTCGCTCTGTCTCGTTGTGGGGTGGTGCCCGCGGCATTCCTGGTGTGTGCTCAGATGGCGGTGGTGCCGCCGTCGGCGACCAGTTCCAGGCCGTTGACGTAGCTGGAGTCGTCGGAGGCGAGGAACAGGGCGACGGTGGCGATTTCTTCGGGGCGGCCCATCTTTCCGCGGGGGATGAGGGACTCGAATGCGGCCTTGGTTGCCTCGTCGAACAGTTCTTCCTGCTTGGCGGTGGCGACCTGGCCGGGGGTCAGGACGTTGACCCGGATCTTGCGGTCGCGCAGTTCGTTGAGCCAGACGCGGGCCCAGGCCTGCTGGACGGCTTTGCTTCCCGCGTAGAGGCTCCAGCCGGGGAAGGCGCCGAGGGAGGCGTTGGATCCGGTCATGAAGATCGAGCCGTTGTCGTTGATCAGCGGCAGTGCCTTCTGCACGGTGAACAGGGTGCCGCGCGCGTTGAGCCAGAAGGCGCGGTGGAACTGTTCCTCGGTGATCTCGCCGAGGACGGCGGGTTCGCCCATCCCGGCGCTGGCCCACAGCACGTCGATCGAGCCCTTTTCCCGCTTGACGGTGTCGTACAAGCGGTCCAGGTCGTCCAGTTCGGCCGCGTCACCCTGGACGGCGGTGACGTTGCGGCCGATCAGCTTGACGGCGTCGTCCAGTGCTTCCTGCCGCCGGGCCTGGATGAAGACGTGCGCTCCTTCCTCGACGAACAGTTTGGCGCCGGCCAGTGCCATGCCGGTGGATCCGCCGGTGATCACCGCTACCTTGCCATCGAGCTTTCCCACGATCACTCCGTTGAATTGATGGGTATCCGAAACAGTTCGGTTCTTATATACACCGGGCTGTGTACGTAACGTACCCGATGACTGGTCGGGGCGCAAGCTACATACACCGGTCGGTACCGACCCCACCCGTGGGACGCCCGGTGCGCCATGGCGCACCGACGATCATCGGGACCGCTCTCGCCTTGCGAAATCGCGGTCATCGCGATCGGCGCACGGTCCAGGCATATGTACACCGTACTGTATGCTTAACGTAACCGATGATCAACCCGTACGCAAGCTATGTAGACCGGTCTGTACCGAACGGTCTATACTGAAGGCATGACGGAGTTGGAGAAGGGCCCCCTGGGCCGGCGCCGTGGCAGGGGCGCACGCGAGCGCATCCTCAGCGCGTCACAGCAGCTGTTCCGCGATCAGGGCATCAACCGCACCGGCATGGACCAACTCTGCGCCGTGGCCCAGGTGTCCAAGCGCACGGCCTACCAGCACTTCACCAGCAAGGACGAACTCGTCGCCGAATACCTGCGCCGATTCGATCCCGACGTCATGCCCGGAGTGTTCGAGCGCACCGACCTCACACCCCGCGAACGACTCCTCGCCGCCTTCGAGATACCCGCGTCCACGCCCCTGTGCCCCTACATCGGGGCGGCCGTCGAACTCCACGACCCCCAACACCCCGCATCCCAGTACGCACGCGACTACAAGACCGCCATCGCCGCGCGGCTCACCGAAACCGCCCGCGAAGCCGGCGCCACCAACCCCGAACAACTCGGCGAACAACTGGCGCTGCTCATCGACGGCGCCTCGGCCCGCACCCGAGTCCTCAACAGCGAATCCTTCCCCACCGCCGCCGCCATCGCCGCCGTCCTCATCGACAACGCCATCCCCGCGTCATCTCCTCGGCAGCCCAGCGATGACCGCGGAACTACCGGGTCTGCTCCCGTTCCGGTGGGCGGCCAATGACGGCCCGATCACGCCCCGTCGGCCGGAAGACGACGTCGAGTTCGGCGCGGCCGGAGCGGTAGCTGCCGGGACTCGGGCTGGAGAGCGGGTCGCGAGATCTGGCCGCGGCCATCCGTACGTATCGTCGACTGAGTGACGGGCGTCGGCGGGCCGGACAGCGGTACGTCATCCCCGGAGTAGGGGACCACTCGCGCGCCGGTGGTGGCGGTTCGCTCAGGGCAGCGGGCCGTCGTTCCGCGCGGTCGCGCTGAGGCGATCCCGGATCAGCGCGATCACGGTGTCGGCGGTCCGGTCGAGGTGACTGCGGCCATCGGGTAGCCGGGCCTCCGGGCTGATGTAGCTGCGCGGACCCACGTGGGTGGCCGGGTCGAGGCGGTGCACGGTGATCTTCCCTGCGCGGTCGGCCCGGTTCCATCCGCTCCGGCGGAACAGCCGCCACCGCTGCGGGAACATCCAGGTGGCGACCCGCTCGATCCGGTCGCCGGCACTCGTGAGCTGGTCGAGGTGCTGGGCGTGGCTGATGTCGTTGGCGCCGTTGTGGAACCCGCCGAGAGTGATCAACCAGAGCGGAGGACGCAGCTGGGACCACAGTTCGTCCACCGCGCCGGTGGCGACCTGGGCGCCACCGCTGTAACTGAGCATCACCACGGGAATGCCGCTGTCGCGCCGATAGCCGGCGTCTCGGAGCTGAGTGGCGATCTGCGAGCCGACGGCGCGGTTGTACAGGGGACGGTACCGGCGGTCGGCGGCGACGAAGGTCTGCATCACGTTGTGCAGAAACAGCACCAGACCGATGCGGCGGCGCAGCCAGACCCACACCGGCCGGTCGGCGAGCGGCAGAGCCAGCGGGGAGTACGGCTGCACCTGGCCCAGCACCCTGAGCTCCGGCGCTCCGGCGATCAGGGCCTTGACCAGTCGGCCGCCGTCGCGGGTGTCGTGGAAGCGGCGTTTCCCGATACCGTCCAGATAGACCAGGTACGCGTCCGGGGGGCGGTCCGGGTCCGCGCCTCGGGCGGGGGGCATGCCCTTAGGTCGCGCCGCGGTGGGGCTCCGCCAGCCTGCGGCGTAGACCACCACCTCGTAGCGGGCGAGCAGTGCTTCGGCGAGCAGGACCGGTCCGATCCCGCCGAGCAGCAGCAGGAGCGCAAGTTCGATCACGGAAACCGCTCCGGTGCTCTTGTCGTGTTGAGCCGCACGACCAGGCGGCGGATGCCCTCGACGGCGACGCCGAGCCCGACTCCCGCGACGGCCACGCAGCCGGCGGCATCCCACCAGCCGAGCCCGGCCACCGTGGCCAGGGCAGTGGCGAGGCCGGCCCCCACTCCCACCATGAGGACCAGGTGCAGCAGCGGCCCGAGCAGCGGAAACGCGAGGACCGCGGCAAGCAGCAGCGGGGCGGCCAGGCACGGTGTCCAGGCCAGCGCGGATTCGTCGGACGACGCGGCGGGCAGCACCAGCTCGGCGAGGGTCCACGCGGACAGTGGCCAGAGCGCGAACACCGCGCCGTCGACCACGGCGCCGGCCAGCACCATCACCAACACCCTGGTGTGCGACACGCCGGACAGGCGTGCCACCACGGGCAGGAGGCGCCCGACGGCCTCGGACAGCCCGGCGAACAGCAGCATGACGGCGACGACCGGGGACATCGGTCAGCCCTGCGGTGGCAGGTCGGCAGAGGCCGGCTGAGCGGACGAGGCGGTCCGCTGCACGTAGCGCTCGAGTTCGTCGGCGGCGCGCGTATAGCCGCCTGCCTCGCGCTGGGCGACCCGCAGGGTGTTCGCGGCGGCCCGGAATCGGGGCTCGTCCAACAGGCGCCGGGCGAGGGCGCGCAGGACCTCCACCGTGACGTCCTCGGTGCGGATCGCGAGGCCGGCATCGAGCTCGACGATGCGGGACGCCACCAACGACTGGTCGGCGCCCTGCGGGACCACCAGCATCGGGACGCCGGCGTACAGGGCCTCGTTGACGCTGTTCACCCCGCCGTGGGTGATGAACAGCGCTGCACGGGACAGGACTTTCAGCTGCGGTACCGAGCGGTGGACGATCACGTTGGCCGGCAGCTGACCGACCGTGGCGGGGTCGGTGGGCCCGGTGGAGACGATCACGGTGCCGCCCAGCGGGGCGAGCGCGTTGGCAAAGGTGCGCAGCAACTGCGGGTCGGCGCCGAACACCGTGCCCAGCGAGGCGTAGAGCACCGGATCGCGCAGCTGATCGAGCGGGAACGACGAGTCGGCTGGGCGGGCACCGATGCTCGGCCCGACGAACCGGTAGGACTGGTCGAAACTGTCGGCCTCGGGGTGGAACGCCCGCGAGGTGTAGACCAGGTTGAGCGGCTGGCGGATGTTCGCCAGGTCGATCAGGGGCACCGCTTCCGTGTCGTACCGGCGGCTCAGCTCCCAGCGCGACTTCAGGTACCCCGCGGTGGGGCGGGGCTTGACCGCCGCCGCCGCGAGCAGCTCCCAGGAGCCGTGGGTGGGGCTGGGCACGTGCCGGTTGAACGCGAACGTGGTGAACGACGACGCCGCCGGTACGTCGAGTTCGCGGGCGACCACCGGCCCCCACAGGCAGAGGGAGTCGTGCACGACCAGATCCGGCCGGGCACCGCGCAGATCGGTGAGGACGGCGGGCAGCACGCGTACGGCGGTGCGCGCGAGCTGCTCCATCACCGTGACGGGCGTCGGCGGGCCGGACAGCGGTATGTCATCCCCGGAGTAGGCGACCACTCGCGCGCCGGTGGTGGCGATTTCCTCCGCGTAGGCGGGCGTCGTGTGGTAGGTGACGGAGTGGCCACGGCGCACAAGCTCAGCCACGACCGGCAGCGTCGGGTTGATGTGCCCGTGCATGGCGATGTTGAGGAACGCGATCGCGCTCATCGGCCGACCCTGGACGGGGGGAAGACCCGCGCCCGACAACACGTAACGATCATGATCCGCCTTCCTCGGTGACAGGGTAGACGCTGCCAGATGGCCCAGTGCCGCGGGCAGAGTTCTCGCCCTGGTTCGCGCGTGCTCCCCCACGTCGCGCGGGTCCTGGCCGCAGTCGGGCCGGCTGCCGGCCCCGCCACCGGGCACGGCCGACCTCCGTCCAGCTCACTCGGCACGGGCGGCACGCGTTTCAGCGGCACGCGGCCGCGCTGGAGCACATCGTCGGCGCCGCCACGCGCCAGCGGAGCCAACCAGGCCGGTGATCGGCAGTTGAACACGGGAAGTACGTGCGACGGCGAGCACAGCGGGAAGGTCGGTTGGATGAATGACCCATCGGAGCTGGCGCGAAGCGCGCTCCAGCGAATCCACCAGGCTGCCGTGAGACATCGGGACCTTGAGCTACACCACGCGGCCGACGACATCGTCCGAGCGGCCCTGGCGAGGGGCCTCGATCCGGGGCCTGTCGAGTCGTACCGCCCCTGCCCCATGTGCGGTGCCGAGGCGGGACAGTTGTGCATCAACGTCCCTGGTCACCCCGTGACCCCGGCCGACATGCACCTTGAGCGTACGCAAAAGGAGACCCCGTAGAGACCTGGTTTGGTCCCGGTAAGCCCTCGAAGGCGACCTCGCCAGGCTCTGCGGGCAGCTACCGCACGCAGCCCATCTCCATCAACGGGGCCTTGACCCTGTTCGGTAGGCCGACCGCGCGAAGCATGCGGTCGGGTTGGCGGCGCAGTCGCTCCATCGCCCGCGCCGTCGCGTCATCGGCCGGCAGGAGAACGACCAGCTCCTGCGCGTCGGTTCGCGGCAACTCGAGCTTCTCCCGCTGCCACCGAAGCTCCTGCCCGATGGGATGGTTGAGCCGAAACGGGGCGGGCGGTGGGGGCAGGTGGCGGTTGAGTCGTCGGGTGAACTCCATGCCAGCCAGGGGGGCGAGCTCGGCACGGAACCATTCGGAGGTTTCCGCAGAAGGCCCCAGCCACAGGTCGAAGGCACGCTCGTCGGCCACCTGCTCCCAATCGGGGAAGAATGTCCGGGCACGCGAATCGGTGAACACGTAACGCGTCAGGTTTGGCGTTCCGCTCTCGAGCAGCCCGATCCCACGCATCAGCAAGTTGTTGCTCAACCAGGGCGACGACAACTGCGCGCAACCGCTTGCCGGCCCACCGGACGCCGCTCGACCATGTGCGCATGCGGCCAGGACGTCGTGTCATTCTCGGGGTCGACGTGGGCGCCACGGCGGTGCGGGCGGCCGCGTTCGCGCTGGACGGCACCGCGCGACACGTCGCGAGGCGGAAGTACCCGCTCCTGCAGCCGGCGCCCGGCTGGCAGGTACAGGATCCGGACGTACTCGTGGCGGCCACCCTGGAGGCGACGTCCGCGTGTGTCGCCGACACCGCCGGGGCGGAGGTCGTCGCCCTCGCGATGAGCTCCGCCATGTACGGCCTGATCGGGCTCGGCGCGGCGATGACGCCGGTGACGCCGCTGCTGACCCGGGCCGACTCGCGGTCGTCGGAGGCGGCCCGCGACCTGCGGATCTCCGGGCAGGGCCGGGAACTGCACTGGTTGACGGGCACGCCGGTGCACCCGATGAGCCCGCTGTGCAAGCTCATGTGGTTTGCCCGCCATGAGCCGTACCTCTGCACGGCGACCCGGTGGTGGATCGGCCTCAAGGACTACCTGCTCTACCGGCTCACCGGCAAGCTGGTGACCGAGCTGTCCTCGGCCTCCGGAACCGGGATGTTCGACGTCCACCGTCGGGCGTGGAGCCGCGCCGTGCTCGACCTCGTCGGTGTGTCGGAGAGTCAACTGCCCCCGGTCCTGCCCACGACCGCGGCGTTGCGGCTCTCGGCCCCTGCCGGACGGGCCGTCGGCCTCCCGTCCGGTACACCCGTCGTCGTGGGTGCGGGCGACGGCCCTTTGCACAACCTCGGCGCGGCGGCGATCGACAGCACCGTCGGCAACCTGTCGCTCGGGGCCACCGGGGCCCTGCGCACGGTCGTCTCGGCTCCGCTCGTCGACGAGGCGGAAACCCTCTTCTGCGACGCGCTGACCGAGGACGCGTGGGTTGTCGGCGGAGCGGTCAGCAACGGCGGCAACGTCGTACGTTGGGCGGGACGTGCCCTCGCGCCCGACCTCGACCATGCCGCGCCCACGCTTCTGGATCTCGCCGAGCGGATTCCCCCGGGAAGCGACGGCCTCGTGATGCTCCCCTATCTGCTCGACGACCCGGCAGCAGGATCCGACCCGCCGGGGGCGTACCTGGGGCTGCGGAGCGAGCACTCCCGCGGCCACCTGGTGCGGGCCGCCGTCGAAGGCGTGTGCCTGCAACTCGGTGTCGTCCTCGACCGCGTGGCCGAGCTGACGCCGATCAGCAGCGTCCGGCTGACCGGTGACGCCTTCCGCTCTCCACTGTGGCGCGAGGTGATGGCCGCCGTTCTGGATCGTCCGGTCCAGGCGGCGGGTGACGGCGATGACGCCGCCCTCGGCGCGGCCGCGCTCGGACTCTTCGCGATCGGCCTCGCTCCCGATCTCAAGGGGGCTGTCACCCAGCTCGATCCCGGCCGTGCCCGCAGCGAGCCGATCGCGGTCGACCCCGCCCTCGCCGCGACCTATCGCGGCCTGCGCGCGAAGCTGCCCGCGCTCATCAGCGCCGCGGGCCGGGTGGGTGAGATCCTCGACGAGGTGGCGGCCGGACCGTCCCCACCCGTGGGCTTCAGTGCTCCGGCTCCTCCTTGACCTGGGCCACGAGCTGGGTCGGGTTGACGTACCGCAGCGCGACGACGAGGAGCACGAGCATCATCGAGGTGTAGATCACCGCCATCGCGTCGACTGACTGCTGCGCCCTGATCCCGGACGCGGACATCGAGTAGTAGAGCGCCACGACGATGGTCTGCGAGTCGGGCCCCGCGGTCAGGAAGGTGAGCTCGAACATGCCCACGGTCCGGACGAGCACGAGGATCGCGGAGGCGAGGATGCCCGGCACCAGCAACGGCGTGAGGACCCGGAGGAAGACCGTCCGCAGGCCCGCGCCGCACATGCGCGCGGCGCTCTCGATCCGCGGGTCGATCTGCTCGATGAACGGGGTCATGGTCAGGATGACGAAGGGAACCGACGGTACGAGGTTGGCGAGCACGACCCCGGACATGTTCCCGGCCAGCCCGAACTTGTAGAGGACGGTCGCCAGCGGGATGCCGTACGTGATCGGGGGCATCAGGATGGGCAGCAGGAACACGAGGAAGATCAGCCGCTTGCCGGGGAACGACCGCCGCGCGAGGACGTAGGCCGCCGGCACGCCGATCAGCAGCGAGAGGCCAACGACGAGCACGGAGACCTCGAGCGTCACGACGATGACCTGCATGAGCGCGAACTCGTCCCAGGCCCGGCCGTACCAGCTGGTGGTGTAGCCGTCGGGGAGCCAGGTGTCGAACCAGCGCTGGCCGAACGAGCTGACCAGCACGGACGCCACGACGCCCAGCAGGTTGAGGAAGAAGAAGATGACGACGCCCCACACGATCCAGGCGGCCGGTCGCGCGGCGATGCGCCGCCGCCGGTCGGTGGTGGCGGGGGGCCGCGCTGGTGGCGCCTGGGTGATCGTTGCCATCAGCCCTTGCCTCCGGTGGAGCCGGTGTAGAGACGGTTGCGCGCCGCCAGGACCACCGCGATGATGACCAGCTCGACGAACCCCATGATCATTGCGATCGCCGAGGCGTACGGGTAGTCGTACTGCTCGTACGCCGCCTGGTACGCGGCGAGGGAGATGACCCGCGTCTCGCCCGCCGGATTGCCGACCAGGACGGCCGACGGGAACACGCTGAACGCCAGCACGAACGTCAGGCAGAAGGTCGTGGCCAGGCCCGGCATCAGCAACGGGAGCGTGATCCGCAGGAACCGGCGACGCCAGTCCGCCCCGAGCGTCGCGGCCGCCCGTTCCAGGGTCGGGTCGATGCCCGAGAGATAGGAGAGCACCAGCAGGAACGCGAACGGAAAGCCGGTGATCACCAGCGAGAAGAACACGCCCCAGTAGTTGTGGATCAGCCGCACCGGCTCGTCGACGAGGTTCGTGGCGAGCAGGATCCGGTTGAACCAACCGGTCGGGCCGAGGAAGTTCAGCAGCCCCTGGGCGGTGAGCACCGTGCCGAGCGTGATCGGCACGACCAGCAGTGTGGTGACCAGCCGCTTGCCCCGGAACCGACCGCGCATCCGGTAGGCGATCGGCACGGCGGCGAGGACGTTCAGGAGCGCGGCAGGCAGCGCGATCCGCAGCGTGATCCAGATCGTGCCCCGCTCGTACGCGTCGGAGAAGAACCGGGCGTAGTCGCTGAACGGCCCGCCGTTGGTCGGCTGGAACGAGAGCGTCAGGCCGTAGAAGAACGGGTAGAGGAACAGGGCGATGACGAAGATCAGGGCCGGGACCAGCAACCAGAGTTGCCGATCGACGCCCCGCTCCGCGAGACGGTGCCGCCAGTGCGCCAGCGGCCTGCCCGGCCCGGCGCCGCTCACCGCGCGGCCTCCGAGGTGTCCGCGAGCTGGTCGGGCCGGGGGTCGGTGGCCTGCTCCGCGCCTGCGGAATAGACGAGGAGCCGCTGCGGGTCGATGGCGACCTTGACCTGGTCGCCCGGTGCGATCCGCTGCTCGGTACGCAGGTGCAGCAGCTGTCCCGTCTCGGTGCGGGCCTCGGCGGCCAACTCGCGGCCCTGGTACTCGACCACCTCGATGCTCGCCGACATGGTGTTGTGGGCCTCGCCGGGCCCGTCGACGCGGATGTCCTCCGGGCGTACCGCGACCACCGCCTCCGCACCGGCCTGGAGGTCGCCCATGGCCTCGCCGAGCAGGCGATGACGGGAAGACTCGACCGTGGCCCGGGCGCCGTCCAGCTGCTCCACCCGTCCCCGCCACAGGTTGCGGTAGCCCATGAAGTCGGCGACGTGCCAGTTCGCCGGCCGGTTGTGCATCTCGCGTGGCGACCCGATCTGCTGCACCCGCCCCTCCCGCAGCACGACCAGCCGGTCGGCCAGGGAGAGCGCCTCCTCCTGGTCGTGGGTGACGTAGACGGTGCTGAGCCCCAGCGACTGGTGCAGCCGGCGAATCTCGGTGCGCATCTCCAGGCGCAGTTTGGCGTCGAGGTTGCTCAACGGCTCGTCCATCAGCACGAGGGAGGGCTCGAACACGACGGCTCGGGCGATGGCGACGCGCTGCTGCTGGCCACCCGAGAGTTGGCCGGGCAGCTTGTCGACGTGGGCCTCGAGCCGCACCAGCCGCACCGCCTCCTGCGTACGCCGGCGAATCTCCTCCTTCGGTAGCCGCCGCATGCGCAGCCCGAAGGCGATGTTCGCGCGGACCGTCAGGTGGGGAAAGAGGGCGTAGCTCTGGAACACCATGCCGAAGCCGCGGCGCTCCGGTGGCAGCGTGTCGATCCGGCGCTCGTCCTGCCAGATACTCCCCTGCGTCAACGGCAGGAGCCCGGCCAGGCAGTTCAGGGCCGTCGACTTGCCGCAGCCGGACGGGCCGAGCAGGGCGATGAACTCGCCCGCCTCGATTGTCAGGTCCAGCTCGGTGAGCGCGTCCTGGCCGCCGAACCGGCGGGACACGCCATCCAACCGCAGCTGGGAGAAGGCGCTCATCCCTGCTTGACCTTCCCGCCGCCGATCTCGCGGTCCCAGCGGTTGAACGCCGCCACGAGGCTCTTCGCGTCGAGCGGGACCTCGGTCGGGTTGCCGGCGATCAGCGCGTCGTACTCCGGGCGGCCGAACTCCCGGATCGCGTCCTGGCTCTTCTGCGGCGCCGACGAGAGCTGGACGTCCTTCACC
The DNA here is from genome assembly GCF_042872965.1 of Micromonospora sp. NPDC005087. NCBI lineage: Bacteria > Bacillati > Actinomycetota > Actinomycetes > Micromonosporales > Micromonosporaceae > Micromonospora > Micromonospora sp. NPDC005087. The sequence continues at coordinate 177,067 of NZ_JBIALB010000012.1, forward strand.
GCCGGCCCCGGATAGAAGTAGCCCTCGTCGTACGCCTTCGCCTGCTGCTCAGGGGTGAGCATGAACGCCAGCAGGGCCAGCACCGCGGCCTGCGTGTCGGTCGACACGCCCTTGGGCATGACGGCGTAGTGCGCGTCGGTGACCCAGTGGAAACCGTCGATCGTGGCGATCCTGGCCTCCTTCGGCACCGTACCCAGCACGCGGGGGTTGATGTCCCAACCGGTCGTGCTGACGATCAGGTGAGCGGTGCCGTTGGCGAGGTTCTTCATCGTCTCGGTGGTGCCGGACGGGTAGTAGTCGACGTACTGGCCCAGCTCCTTGAGAAAGGCCCACGTCTTGTCCCACCCCGCCGCGGGATCCTTCGGGTTCGTGTCGCCCAGGATGTAGGGCAGGCCCATCAGGAACGTCCGGCCCGGGCCGGAGTTGGCCGGCCGGGCGTACTGGAACTTGCGGGGGTTCGCCTTGGCCCAGGCGAGCAGGGCGTCCGCGCTCGTCGGCGGCGCGGAGAGGCGGGACGGCAGGTATTCGAGCAGCGGGCCGGACGGATAGTAGGTGACCGTGACGCCGGCGTTGCCGGCGAGCTGCTGCATCGCGGCGGCCGGTTCCAGGTAGTTCCGCATGCCGCCGAGGCGGTCCTGGAACTTCGGCAGCACGTCCGTCCAGAGCCCCTGCTCGATGCCGGCCGCCAGGCCGTCGACGCCGGTCAGCACGAGACCGATGTCCACCCGGTCGGCTCCCTGCTGAGCCTTGATCTTGCCGGCCAGTTCGGGCGCCGGCGCCTTCGAATACGTCACCCGGGAGATCACGTTGGGGTTCTTCGAGACGAACTCGTCGATCATCGCCTGCGTCAGCTGCAGGTTGCCGGCGACGTCGAGAACGTTGAGCGTCACGGCCCGGGCGGGCCGCTCCGGTACCTCGCCCGTGGTGTCGCCCGAGGTTTTGCCGGGACCTTCCGGCGCCCCACACCCGACCGCGCCCACGAAGAGCGACGATGCCGTGACCATGAGAGCGCCGCGCCGCGTCATACCCATGAGTCGTTCCCTTCATCGACTACCCGGGCCGGCCAGGTAGGTCCACGCTCTGCCCAGGTGGGTCGCCTCGGCGAGGCCGCCCTACATGCGCCATCTGTGGAGCATTGAGACAGCCTGCGGGGCCGAACAGCAACGGGTTGCCATGTATTGCCTCGCGCGAATGCGCGCAGGAGAACCGACTGTTGCGAGGGCATTGCCGAGTACTCACCGGCGTCATAGCATGATCATGGCGCGTAGCCCGGGGGGAGCATGAAGATGCCCGACCACACCAGGCCGCCAGACAAGAGGGCCACGATCTACGACGTCGCGGCCGAAGCCAATGTCTCACCGTCCACGGTGTCCCGCGCCTTCTCCAAGCCGAGCCGCGTCAATTCCGAGACGGCCGAACGGGTCCGGCAGGTCGCCGAGCGGCTGGGCTACCGGACCAACCCGCTGGCACGCGCCCTCACCACGTCCCGGACGCACATGATCGCGCTCGTCATCCCCGACATCACCAACCCGGTCTACGCCGAGATCGTCCGCGGGGCGCAGGAGGCATCGCTCGGCGGCGAATACACCACCGTGCTGATCGACGCCCAGGAGTCCGACCGCCTGGAACGGGCGGTGATCGAACGAACGATGTCGACCGTCGACGGGTTCCTGCTGGCCAGCAGCCGGATGTCCGACTCGGCCATCCGGATGTTCGCCAAGCAGCGGCCGGTGGTCGTCCTCAACCGCGCCATCGCCGACGTGCCCTGCGTCGTGACGGACAACCCGCGCGGGGTTCGGCGGGCCGCCGAGCACCTCGGCGAGTTGGGGCACGACCACATCACGTACGTCGCGGGGCCGGAGGCGTCCTGGGCGAACGGTATCCGCTGGCGGTCGCTGCTCGAAGCGGGCATGGAGCTGGAGATCAAGGTACGCAAGATCGGCCCGTTCAGCCCGACCATGGAGGGCGGCGAGCGGGCCGCCGAGGAGCTGTGCGCGCATCCGGCGACGGCTGTCCTCGCCTTCAACGACCAGATGGCGATCGGCCTCATCCGCGGCCTCAGCTGGATGGGGGTCAACGTTCCCGGCGACGTCAGCGTCGTCGGTTTCGACAACATCCTCGCCGCTGACATCGTCACGCCCGGGCTGACCACGGTCGCGGCACCGTTCTACGCGGAGGGCTCGGCCGCCACCCGGCACCTGCTCACGATGATCGAGGGAGCGCCCGGGCACACCGGCAGACCGATGGTCCTGCCGGTACGCCTCGTGGTCCGCCGCTCGACGGCCGAACGCAACCCAAGCCCGGGGCAGGCCCGACCGCCATGGCTACGGCAGCGGCCGGCACCCAACCCGGCGGCCCACCTGTCGTGATCCCGTAAGCCACGGGCCGACGGTGTCTGCACCTACCCCTGGTCAGCCCGGCTGCGGTCCGGAAAGTCTCCGGAAATTCCGACGGTGACAACCCCGATTTCGGCTTCTGGGCCGGGACATCGAGGTGGTCAGCTCAAGCCGAAGTCGATCTGATAGGGCTGTTGGGCAGGATGAATGCCCTCCCGAGGAATGCCGATCGCCCAGGCCAAGCTTCCAACGCTGTTTCCGAAAATTGTTGACAAGCCGACCGGAGGGTCAATACGGTCGCCATCGACGGTGCTCGATCACCGTCGATGGCACCCACCGCGACCCACTCCCCCGGTCGTCGCGCAGGACGACCAACCACCACCACGTGGTACGCGCCGATGCCCGCCCGGCCATCGCCTGGCCGCCGGTTCGTGCCGCACCGCTGGCCTCCCGCCAGCCGTCACGAGGAGGACGCACGTCCATGGACGACATGAACCACACACCCACCAGACCGAGAGGGCGCGGCCGCATGCGGTTGCTCCTCGGCGCCGCGTGCGCCGCGGTGGTGGCCGTCAGCAGCACGGTGCTGGCCACCAACGCGTACGCCGAGGCCGATCGGACCGTCAGCTCGAACGCCACCGGCACGCACAACGGGTTCTTCTACTCGTTCTGGAAGGACAGTGGCAACGCCAGCATGACGCTGCGCGCCGATGGCCGATACTCCAGCCAGTGGGGCAGCGGCACCAACAACTGGGTCGGTGGCAAGGGTTGGGCCACCGGCAGCCGCAGGACGATCAGCTATTCGGGCACCTACAGCCCGAACGGCAACAGCTACCTCGCCCTGTACGGATGGACGCGGAACCCGCTGATCGAGTACTACGTCGTGGAGAACTTCGGCACCTACAACCCGAGCACCGGCGCCACCCGGGTCGGCTCCGTCACCACCGACGGCGGCACCTACGACCTGTACCGCACCCAGCGGGTCAACCAGCCGTCCATCGACGGCATCGCCACGTTCTACCAGTACTGGAGCGTCCGTCAGCAGAAGCGCACCGGTGGCACCATCACCACCGCCAACCACTTCGACGCCTGGGCCCGCGCCGGCTTGAACCTCGGCACCAACCACAGCTACCAGATCATGGCCACCGAGGGCTACCAGAGCAGCGGCAGCTCCGACATCACCGTCCGGGAAGGCGGTGGCGGCAACCCCGGCCCCGGGCCCACCACCGGCAACCCGGGAGGCGGCAACTGCACCGCGACGCTCTCCGCCGGCCAGCAGTGGGGCGACCGGTTCAACCTCAACGTCGCGGTCAGCGGCACCAGCAACTGGGTCGTCAGCCTCGGCCTTGGTGGCGGCCAGAGCCTGCAGAACAGTTGGAACGCCTCCGTCAGCGGCACGAGCGGAACCATCACCGCCAGACCGAACGGCAACGGCAACAACTTCGGCGTGACGATCATGGCCAACGGCAACTGGACCTGGCCGACGGTCACCTGCCGAACCGGCTGACCCCGACCAGCTCCGGACAACCGCACCTGTGGCGGGGGGGGGGGGGGGGCGCGCGCCCCCCCCCCCCGGGGGCGGGGCGCCCCCCCCCCCCCCCGCCACAGCAGGTCTGTCATCATCCCGCCCGCCTCTGGCCCGACCTGGGGCGACTTGGGCCGGATCCCCGGGTCACCCGTCGAGGCGGGCGGTGAGGTCGGCGCCCGTGGCATCCGCCGTCGCCGACTGGACCGGCGCCACCGCGTTGCCTCCGGCCGCCGACTCCTCCGCCGTCGGTGCATCCGCCGGCTCCTCGGTCGGTGCCGCTGTCGTTGCGCCCGTGGGAGCCGGCGTCGGTTCCTGCGGGGCGCTTTCAGAGGTGGTGGGGCCGGGTGAACCCTGACTGCTGTCGCCTGAAGGCGTGGACCGGCCCGTCGTGCCCTCGGCTGCTGGACGGCTGGTCGTCGGGGTCGCGGATGCGGGCACGCGTACCGGCGGACCGGCGGAATTGCGTGTGGCGGGTTCGCCGCCACCGACGCCAGGGCCAGGCTTGTCCTGCCCGGGTGGCACCGATGTCCGCACCGCGGGCGGTACCGCGGGAGGTCCCGACGGTCGCCCGGCCGGGCCCGGCCGCATCCCGGTGGGATCAGCCAGCACCAGGACGGCAGCAACAGCGGCCAACGATCCGAGAAGCACCGCGAGCGTCGTACGTCCGGGACGGACACCCCGGCTCAATGCGCCGCCGAGGGCCAACCGCCGGGTGTTCGGGTGCTCGGTCCGCGGCCCGGTCGCGGTCGCCCAGGTGGCGGCCCTCAGTTGCGGGTCGGACGAGTCCGCGAGCGCCTGCGCCGCGGTGGCCAGGGCCGCCGCCGTCGGGAACCGGCGGGTGGGCTCCTTGGCCATCGCGATGGCCACCAGCTGCCGTACCTGCGCCGGGACGCTCTCGGGCAGCGGCGGTGGTTCCTCTTCGAGGTGGCGCAGCGCCACCGCGACGGCGTTGTCGCCCTGGTACGGGGGTTCACCGGCGAGGCAGTGGTGGACGACAGCGCCCAGCGCGTAGATGTCGATCGCCGGTGTGCTCTCGTTCTTGGACACCTGCTCGGGCGCCATGTACAGGGCGGTGCCGACGACCTGGTTCACCCCGGTCAGGCTCGCCGCCTCCGGCATGACGGCAACGCCGAAGTCGACGAGCACGACGTGCCCGTCCGGCTCGATGATCAGATTGTTGGGCTTGACGTCCCGGTGGACGATGCCGGCGTCGTGCGCGGCCTGCAGGGCTCGGGCGGTCTGCGCGGCGATTGACATCGCCTCGGCCGCGCCCAGCTGGCCGACCTCGGCGATCCGCTCCGACAGGGACTGTCCCTGCACACATTCCATCACGATGTAGGCGAGGACCGGCTCTCCGGGCCGGGACATCTCGCCGTAGTCGTAGACCTGGGCGACACCCGGGTGACGCAGGGCCGCCATGGCGCGTGCCTCGCGGCGGAACCGCTCGCCGAAGCCGGCGTCGGCGACCAGGCGGGGGTGCAGCATCTTGACGGCCACGCAGCGGTCCAGGGTCTCGTCAACCGCCCGCCACACGTCGCCCATTCCGCCGCTGGCGATGCTCTCGACCAGGCGGTAACGGTCTCCGACGACTTGCCCCACACTCGGCATGATGCTTTCGGTACCCCGGACTCATCGTTCTCAAGCACCGCGCCGCCGCCCGGTCGCCCGACCTCCGATATCGGGTTGTCGCCGCCATACGCCTCGACGATGATGGCCACGACCCGCATCCCAGCCGACGGAACCACCATGGATCTCGCCCAACGTCGTGAGCTAGCCCGCAGGGCGCTCGATGGCTACGAGAGTGGCCCTGACGCCACAACCCGGGCGATGACCAGCGCCCGGGCGAAGATGGGCGACGCTGTGGCCCTGGTCCTGGTCGAGGGTCTCAGCGACCAGATCGCGCTCGAGACGGCCGCGACCGGCGGCGGCCGGGATCTCGAAGCGGAGCGCGTCGTGATCGTGCCGATCGGCGGGGCACACGCGATCGGCCGCTTCCTGACCGAGCTGGGCCCGCTGACCACTCAGGTGCGTCTCGCCGGCCTGTACGACGTGCGTGAGGAGGAAGTCTTCCGGCGCGCACTGGTCGCCGCCCAGATCGGCTCGCCCCACACTCGCGCCGACATGGAGCGCCTCGGGTTTCACGTCTGCGTCAACGACCTCGAAGAGGAACTGATCCGGGCCGTGGGCGCCGCAGAGGTGGAAGCCCTGTTCGACTCGCAGGGCGATCTGGGTTCGTTCCGCTCGCTGCAGAACCAACCCGCCTGGCGCGGCCAGGAACCCGAGCGGCAGATGTGGCGGTTCCTCCGCAGCGGCGCGCGTCGCAATCTGCGCTACGCACGACTGCTCGCCGAGGCGGCAATCGGCCGGGGTGCGCTGCCTCGGCCACTCGCCGCGCTGCTCGAGGCGGCGAGGACCGACAGGGCTGTGGCGTGACAGAGGGATGGGATCGGCGATGGACGGCCCGACCCGGGTTGCGCCGGCCGCCGATCCGACGACCCGTCGATGCCCGCCGGCGCGCACGTCAGACGGTGATGACGACTTTCGCCCGCGCGTGTTCACCTTCGAGGTATCGCATGGCCTGGGGCACCTCGTGCAGCGGATAGGTGCGGTCGATGACCGGGGTGAGGCGGCCGGTCTCGGCGTGCGCGCGGAGCGTGTCGAGGTGCTGCCGGCTGGGTGCCGCCGTGAGGATGACGATGCGGTGTCGGACGAAGGGTGCCAGCAGCCGCCCCCGCGCGATGAGCTTGACCGGTCCGATGAGGCTCCCGCCGCGGTACACGCCGCCGCCGGAGAGCACCAGCGTCCCGGTCGGGGTCAGCACCCGCCGGAGCGCGGTGAGTGAGCGGTTGCCGACCAGGTCGAACACGACGTCGTAGCGGCGGATGTCGCGGGTGAAGTCGTCCTGGGTGTAGTCGACGACGTGGTCGGCGCCGAGGGAGCGGACCAGGTCGACGTTGCGGGTGCTGCACACACCGGTCACGGTCGCTCCGAGCGTCTTGGCCAGTTGGACGGCCATGGTGCCGACGCCGCCGGAGGCCCCGTTGATGAGAACGCGGTGGCCCGACTCGACCTGCCCGACACCGCTCAGGCCCATGAGCGCGGTGATGCCGGCCAGTGGCAGGGCGGCCGCCTGCTGCGGCGTCAGGTTCGCCGGCTGCGGCGCGACAAGGGTCTCGGGTACGCACACGTACTCGGCGAACGCGCCGTTGGCGTCACCGAGGTCGCCGAAGACGGCGTCACCCGGGCGCACCTGGCGAACCTGCTTGCCGACGGCCTCGACCCGGCCGGCGAAGTCGCGGCCGCGGATGCGTGCTCGGGGCCTTGATCGGCCCATGGCCAGCCGCGCCATCCGGGGGTCACCACGCATGGCATGCCAGTCGTACGCGTTGAGCGCGGCGGCCTCCACCCGCACGAGCACTTCGTCGGCGGCAGGGACCGGCGCGTCCACCTCCGCGAGCGTGAGCGTCTCCGGCGGGCCGTAGCGGTCTTGAACGATCGCCTTCATCTTGCTCCCCTTCCCCGAGTGTACGGCGTACACCCTTAGAAACAAGGTAGGTGTACGCCGTACACCTGTCAAGAGGATTATGGTTCAATCGGCCGCCGAACGATGAGGAGCGAGATGGCTGAGCAGGCTGAGACGCTGCGCCGGACGCCGCTGAGCAGGGACCGGGTCCTGCACGCCGCCGTCGCGCTCGCCGACGGGGCCGGGATCGAATCCCTCAGCATGCGCAACCTCGCTCAGGAACTGGGCGTCGTGCCGATGGCCCTCTACAAGCACGTGGCCAACAAAGACGAACTGCTCGACGGCATGATCGACGTCGTCGTAGGCGAGATCGACCCGCCCGTGCCCGACGCCGACTGGAAGCTCACCGTCCGCCAGCGCATCCTCTCGGCGCGGCAGGTGCTGCAGCGCCACCCCTGGGCGCCGCTCGCGATCGAGTCACGGAACATGGCGACGCCGGCCATCCTGTCCTACCTCGACTCGATGATCGGAACGTTCCGGGCCGGCGGGTTCTCCGTCGACCTCGCGCACCACGTCATGCACGCGATGGGTAGCCGGATCCTGGGCTTCAGCCAGGAGCTGTTCGACGCCGCCCGGCGCGCCGGCCGGTCCGGCACGACCACCCCGGAGCCACCGGCGGCCCTGCCCCCGGAGATCGCGGCCAGATTCCCACACGTCGCGGAGATCGCCATGGCGGCGTCCCACGACGACGCGTCCGTCCTCGGGCAGGGCTGTGACGACCAGTTCGAGTTCGAGTTCGCGCTCGACCTGCTCCTCGACGGCATCGAACGGCTGCAACAGCAGGGCTGGGCATCGCCACGCCGGCCTCGCTGAGCCGTCGGCCAGTGGTGGCGGTCCTGCCACCCGGACCATTCAGCCCACCCCTGCCGCGCCCAGCCCACTCCCCCAATCGAGCCGGCGGCCGACCCGTGCACGCACGGTACGGTCGGCGGTCGAGTTGCTAGCGTTCGGCGCTTGTGCGATGAGGAACGGACGGCGGCCGGGGAGAACGCGTTCGGCCTGGCCGCGTTCGGCTCGGCGAGTGAGATCTGCGCCGACGTATGGATCCCCGGTTTCGCGGGCGCGCCCGCGGACGCCCGACCACGCACCGGCGACGGGCACCGGACCGTGCGCGGCGGCACCGCCGACCTCTACCCGTGGCAGGGCTGCGACGAGTGGCTATTGCTGCTTTCCGGCACCGGTACGAGCACGCCCAGTTCACCTCGGTCCGTCCGGTCGCACCGCTGCCAGCCCGTTAGGGTCTGTCGAAGTCGGCGACAGCCCGTGATCTCGTCCGCCGCCTGCGGATCGTCAGATGTCCGCCCGGTCGTCGCTGACGATGATGGCGATCTTGCCGCGGCGGGAGCCTTCGCCTGCGGCGGTATGCGCGGCGGCAGCCTGATCGAGGGTGAACACGGCCTCGATCGGCATCCGGAAGCGGCCCTCAGCGAACAGTGCCGCCGCCTCGGCAAGGCCGTGGCGTCCGTCGGGTTGGCCTCCGAGCTGTCCGGTCGAGATGCGGACGTTGTGCCGGGCCGCGCCGAAGTCGGCGAGGGTCACCACCTTCTCGGGTGTCCCGGTGATCTCGATCAGTTCCGGGAGCGAGCCCGCCCCGGCGATGTCGAGAGCGCGGTCGACCCTGGTCACGCCGAGTGCGGGGATGCGGTGCGCAAGTCCCGGGCCGTACGTGGTCGGGGTGGCGCCCAACTCGGTGATGAAGGCGTGGTTGTCGGACCGTCCGGTCCCGATGACGTGCGCGCCGCGTGCGGCGGCGAGTTGCACGGCGACACTGCCGACACCGCCGGCGGCACCGTCGACGACGATGGTCATTCCGTCCCGCAGGTCGAGGAGGTCGAGGGCCCGGGTGGCGGTTTCGATGCTCGATCCTGCGGCTCCGGCCTGTGCCCACGGCATCGAGGCAGGCTTGTGCGCCCAGAGCCGCAGTACCGCGAATTCGGCGTGGGCGCCGCCGAGCCGGGCGACGTTCACCGTGCCGAACACGTCGTCGCCCACGCCGACACCCGTGACACCCGGTCCGACCGCGTCGACGACTCCGGCCGCGTCGACGCCCGAAATGTGTGGTAGCGACAATCGTGTGCTCATCGGGGTGGCCCCGGACCGGAGGCCGAGATCGACCGGCGAGAGTCCGCCCGCTCTGACCCGCACGCGGATCTCGCCAGCGCCGGGGTGAGGCATGTCGGCGCTACCCACCTGGAGAACCTCGGGGCCGCCAAACTGATGGAACTGAAGTGCGAACACCGCTTCCTTCCCTGGCCGGAGGGTCCGGCTCCGCAGTACCGTAACGACGAAACGGAGCAGGTGTTCCAGATGCGGTCGAGGTGAGAGAGCAGGGACAACGGATGTCTCGGATCGAGCGCTCGGACGCTCGGGCCAACCGCGAACGCGTCGTGACCGCGGCGCGCGAAGCGTTCGCCGAGGGTGGGCTCGAGGTACCCGTCCGGGAGGTGGCTCGCCGTTCGTCGGTTGGCATCGCGACCGTCTACCGGCATTTCCCGACCCGGGCGGACCTCATCACGGCGGTGCTCTCCGAGCGGGTCGCCGTGTGCGGTGCCGAGATGCGTCAGGCGCTGGCAGACCCGGACCCGTGGCGGGCGCTCTCCGGCACGATTCTGCGGTTCGCGGACCGACAGGTACAGGACCGAGGGCTCAACGAGGCGCTGCTCGGATCACACGAAGCCGGGCTCGCGTTCAGACGGGAACGGAAAGAGCATTCAGCAGCCTTCGAAACGCTCGTCGGACGGGCACACGCCGCGGGAGTTCTCCGCGAAGGTGTCACGGTCGACGACGTCCGGGCTGGCCTCCTGGCGATCGCGTCCTTCCGGGCTCTGCCGCCGGAGAGAAGCGCAGTGTTGATTCGACGGCTGGGCAGACTGGTGCTAGCGGGGCTGCGCGCTCCGAACTGACACCTGCGCTGCGTCGCGTGGCTCGGGTGACGTGAGGAACGGACGTCCGCTCGTCCGCCCGGAAACCTCACTCCTCGTCGGGTCCGGCAGCCTCGACGATCGAGACGGGAGTGCCAAGTTCGACGGTACGGGAGACGGTGCACAACCGTTCGTGCGACTGCTGCAACGACCGGGGCAGCGCCTCGCGGGCCCTGTCGCCGTCCTCGCCCACCGGGAACGTCACGGTGAACTCGACCCTGAGGTTCTGCATCCGGTTTCCTCCGGCCTCATCCCGGATCTTGTCGCCCGTGACGTCGACGGAGAACCGGGTCGGCTCGGCGCGGCGGCTGGTGATGTGGTCCACGTCCACCGCGGTGCAGCCGCCGATGGCAGCCAGCAGCAGTTCCACCGGCGTGAAGCTGGCGTCCTCGCCCGTGCCCATCGACAGCGAACCGCCGCGGATGTTCCGGGCGACGTAGTTCCCCAGACCGGTGCGCTCGATCTCCACCGAGCGGAAGGTGTCGTCACTCATGACAGGAAACTACCCAACCCTCCTGGTCCCCCGAGCCACCGGCCTGCGCTGGGAAGGAGTCAGACGTCGGCTTCGAGCGCGAAGGTGTTGCCGTCCGGGTCCTGGAACCACGCGATACGTCCACCGCCGGCCCGAGCGGTGATCCCCTTGGCGTCGTGTGCGAACTGGTCGTAGCGCGTGAACTCGACGCCGGCCGAGGTGAGCTCGTCAACAATCTGGTCGATGTCGTCGACGTACCACGTCGCGAGCGTCGCCGAGGTCTTCCCGGCAGTGACCGACTGGTACACGTTCAGCGCCGGCCCGCCACCAGACCCATAGACACGGCTGCCATCGGCGATGGTGGCACTGGGGCCGGACCGCAGCGCCTGGAGGCCCAGTTTGCCTTCGTAGAAGGCGACCGCCTTTCGTATGTCGGACACGGCGACCGAAGCTCTGAGGTGGTACCTGTTCAAGGGCATGAGCCACCTTCCCACACCCGCGGAGCCGGGCCGACGGTCAGCCGCCCATGCCCAGCTGGGGATACAGGGCGTCGGGGGCGGCGACCGCGCCTCGCGGCCGCGTGACGTCGATGGCCGCGCCGAAGTCGCTGTAGCGAAGGGACGCGTTCGGCATCCCGCTGGCGGCTGGGATCAGGAAACTGACCAGCCGACCCTCGGTGTCCAGCGTTGCGCGGAACGCGTGGCTGCGCACGCTGTCGGGAAACGTGCCACCAGGGCCGGGGTTGAAGTTGATCCCGTTGCCGGCGCCGATCCGGGTCACGTCGATCGTCCCGGTGATGTGCGAGCCGTCTGCTCGTGCGGTGACGATCGCGTTGATGAGGCGGGCCGAGCCGCCGGGGTCGTTCTTGCCTGGGGCGAAGCTCAGGGCGAAGGCTGACGGCACCCGGGCCGGGTCGAGGGTCATCCATTCGTGGCCGACACCCGGCAGGTCCACGTCGGTCTTCATGTAGACGTCGTTGTCGATCATCCGGATCTCGGTGATCCGGCCGAACGTCGAGAGCGTGGCGTCGGCGCGCTTGTTGACGTTGTCGGCGTGCAGCAGTGACGTGACCTGACTCGCGATGTCGACGTCGACGCGAAAGCTCGTGTGATCGATGAACTTCGTACCTGCCCGCAGCAGGTCGATCGCCTTGGCCGTCGTGGCGGCCTCAACGTTGACGGTCGGCACCGGGGCGGGTTCGCTTCCCGTCCGCGGGCCAGCCGAGTAACCCAGAAGAAGCAGTGTTCCCGCGAGAATGCCGGCCATCGCGGCTCGACGTGTCATAACCACACATGGTATGCGGCTGTCGCAGTGCAACGGCATTTGTCGATCAATCCACCTGGTCCCGCACCGTCGGGTCGGCCTCGTTCCCTGCCGGCGCGTTCACCCGTGCTCAGGCGACTTTGAGGCTGAAGGCGCCGACCTGGTTGCCGCGCTGCACGTAGTGCGGCAGGTAGAGCTTCCACGTGACCGTCAGCTCCCGCCCCGGGTGCATGGAGGCCGGCACCTCGGCGACCATTTCGAACACGGCGGTGCCCCCGGCGGGGATCTTGGTCAGCGGACGGCAGTTCAGCCGGTACAGCTGAGACGTGTTCACGGCCTCATTCGTCGCATCGCCGAGGGAGAAGCGTTCCATCAGATAGCCCGGACAAGGGTCCAGCGCGAGCGGGCCACCGGTCGGGTTGCCGAGTGTCACGCGGAAGGTGAGCCGCGACCCGGCCGCGGCGGCTGGCGGCCCCGCGACAGTGACGGTGAGCTCGTCGAGCGGCGAGGATGGAGGCCTCGACGCCGCGACCGGCTCGGTGAACCCGCTCACGTACAGCGTCGCCCGCGCGTTGGGATTGACCCCCTCGCCCTGCTGGCAGCCGGGGCGGTCGTCCGCGGTGATGGGTGCGCGTAACGTGCCGCCGCCGTCCGGCACCTGGATCGCAAGCTCCAGCGCCCCGTCAGTCGGTTGGCAGAACGGCCCGGACCAGTCCAGGCGCAAGCTGGCGTGGCCACCGGCAGGCACGGCGACCACCCGGGCCCGAGCCTCGCCGTTGATGCCGTGCTCGTAGAGCATGGGAATTTCACGGCCGTCAGCGAACATGGTGGTGGGCACTTCACCCTGCAACGTGCACTCGACCTTCGACGAGTTCCGCACGTCCACCTCTCCGATGAGCTTGCCGATGGCGGCATCCCTGCCGCGGGGTGTCTCACCGCCGTTTCCGGGCCGCGTCCAGCGGACGAGTCGGCCGGACAGCTGCTGCGCCCGGCACGGCTTGCTTGCGGCTGCCGGGACCCGTGGTCCGGCCGGGCGCCCGTTGAGGTCCTCCGCCGTGATCTTCAGGTCAGCCCACGGGACGCTGCCGTCGGCGAGCAGCGAGGTGGGCGCTGGCTCTGCGGCCGACCGGTCCGGACGACCCGGCTGGGCATTCGGCCCGGCGCAGGCCACGGCAACAGCGAGCACGATCAGCAGCTGCGGTAGCAGTCGACGCATGACCACCACCCTCGCACGACGGGACGGCACGGCGCCTAGGTAGCCGTGCTCAGAGACAGGGTCATACGCCCCGTGCAGGTCACGAGCTCGCCGGCCGGGCGGGCGTACACCGCCAACATGGTCAGAGACCATTCATCCCACCCCGTCCCAATGCGAGGGAGGCCCGAGGCACTAGCATTGCCGCGGTCCGGGACGGCTCTGCTGAAACGAGGCGAAATGCGGTGGCTGCGGCGGTTGCTGGGCGGCGGGCGGGTCCAGCTTGATCCCGAGCGGCAGCAGGCGCTGCTACGGGACGTCCAGTACCGGTACGGCGCCCACGCGCAGATCCGGTTTTCCGAGCAGGTCGAAGCGGTCACCGCACTGCTGAAGGGCGACGACGGCTTGGTGGTGGCAGCCCGGATCGTGAGCCAGGTCGCCGACGAGGCCCATGCGGACCTGCAGGCCCAGGCCCACGACATACACCGCCGGACGGGCCGGCGGCTCCTGGTGCACCGCCGGAACTCCCGGCCGCTGTGGAAGGAGGCCGGCCCGGCCCTGCGGTGGCCACTGTTCGCGTTGCCGTGCGGCTTCCACCCGTACGCGCAGGTGGCCGCCGCGGTCGCCGTCGTCGGCGACCATGCGGGGCGGCTCGACCGGGTGACCGACCCGAACCCACTCGTGACCCGCGTGTTCGAGGTGCTCGACCTCACCACCGCCGGTTGGGAGTACGGGCGGGTGCGGGTGGACACCGACGCCGCCGCCCTGGCCGATCGACTGATCTCGACCGCCGGGCAGGTCCTCGCAACCATGGACGACCCTCCCCGGCTGCCACCTCCGGTCCGTGAGCTGATGCGCCGCAACAACACCCTCGACGTTCATGACCCGACCGGCCCTCGGGTGGTAGGTGCGATCAACCTGGGTGCGAAGATGCGAGAGCGCCTCCTGGTCTGACCTCCGCTTCCCAGAAGGGGCCAAGGCGGAGCACCGCCGATCAGCTGAATCGTGCCGTGAATTGGTCCAACTCGCTGACCTCGTCAGACATTGTTGAGCACTAATCTGGGCCGGTGCAGGACCAGCGGCCGGTGGAGCCAACGTTCCGCGGAGCGTCCCGCCGCCTGCTCGTGGATGGGCTGGTCGGACACTTCGACGACGCCTCCCGTTCCCCCAGGCCTGGTGCGCGGGCCGCTACGTGGTGGCTCGCCGTGCGTACACCTCGATTTCGATCTTCATCCGAGGGTCGGCGAGGCCGCACACGAGCATCGTGGCGGCTGGCCGGACCTCGCCGAAGGCGCGACGCAAGGTCGGCCAGCAGGGCTCGAAGTCGGCCCGTTCGGGCAGCAGATAGCGCACCCGGACCACATCGGCGAAGGTGCACTTCGCCTCGGTCAGCGCGGCATCTATGTTGCGCAGGCACTGCTCGGCCTGCTCCACCACGTCGTCGGAAATCGTCATGGTGGCGTAGTCGAAGCCGGTCGTCCCGGACACATGCACCCAGTCGCCATCGACCACGGCGCGGGCATAGCCGATCTGCTCCTCGAACGTCGAGCCGCTGAGGATGGAACGTCGCTCTGTCATGCGCCGAACACTAGGTGACCGGCACAGGGGGGCGAGGCAGCTGTGCCCCGGGGCAGCACACGACGGTACCCCTCGGCGCGCATCCGAGATGGTTCCTATAGTCACCCGGTGACCATTGAGCAGGTTCGGGCGAGCCATGGCCCCGTCCGGAACGTTGGTGCTGGGCTTCTTCGACGGTGACGAGGTCGCGGCCTTCGACCACAAGGTCGTGACCGCCTATCGCTGGCCCGTCGACGAGCTCTCCGAGCGACTGACGCGCGCCGGCTTCACCGAAGTTGAGCGCCTGCACCGGCCCGCCGACGGCACTCATCGGCCGCACGCCGCCATCGCTGCCATCGCCACCGAAGGCTGAGCCGAGCGGATCGCCTCGAACTACTCCACGCGTTGCCTACCGCAGCCACCGCAGTGCGGCATCGGCAGTGTCCTCAGGGCTGCTGTTGAAGGCGATGGCCGCCCGGGGCGCGTGCTGCCGAACAAGGTTGACCACCTTCTCGAAGAACTCGAGCAGAGGCTCATGCTTGCGGATACCGCCCCCCACCACCACGCAGGCGTAGTCCTTCCCGGTCAGAGCCTCAACGATCGCTCCCTCGGCGTTCTCGTCGGGTACCACCAGGCACATGTCGGCCTCGATGCCATGATCAGCGAAACGGGCCTGGCCGCGCGCGATCGCCGCTACGACCGGTTCAGGATCCCAGCCAGGAATCCGGACGGGATCGAGACCAATCACCAACACTCGCCCCGGTGCCATGCATGCTCCTTCTTCGTCCACCCGATGCTGCCACAGGTGGTGCCAGGCGTGCTCGGTCCCCGGCCGCCGCAGCCGACACCAGTGCCAGCGGCAGGGACCGAGCGCGCGACCTTCAGCGGTGGCAGCGCCACACCAGCGGCCGGTACACCTGGTTCTCGTAGACCGCGCCGACCACGGTCAGACCGTCGTCGCTGATCCCATTGGCCGTGTACGTGCCCGCCTCGGTCGCCCGGACCTCGGGCCGACCCGGCAACCGGCGGGACGTGCCGTCCGGGGCGACGACCAGCGGTGCGCCGTCGCCGACCAGCAGGTCGCCGTTGCCGGCGATGCCGGCCGCCCCGGGGAACGGCAGCAGGTTCACCGCCCCGGTCGTGAGATTCCAACGTACCGGCAGCATCTGCACGGCGCCGCCCTGCTGCCCGCCCGGAACCATGCCGATCGCCCATTCGCCGTGCGCCGAGTCGACCGATGCGCGCGGGTAGCCGTCGGGCACCGCGAGCGCCGCCCCGCGGCCCTGCGGCGTCCACCGGTAGGGCAGTTGGCCCATCGCGCCTACGACAGTGCCGTCCTCGGTGATGCCGGTCGCGGTGGATCCCGGCCGTCCGACGAGTCGGTACTCCTGCGGGCGGTCCACCGACCACAGCACGGCGTGGTGCGAGTCGCCGGCTCCGCTGGCGGTGCCGGCGATGTCGCCCCGGCCGTTGACCGCGTGCACGAGGACCGCGTGGTAGCCGGGTGGGGTGGCCAGGAAGCGCAGCTTTCCATCCCGGTAGACCCAACCGGTGCCGTCGCCGTTGGTGCCGACCACGACGCCGTCAGCGTTGACCGCGGCCGCGTGCCGCGCCCCGGCCGGCAGGACGCCTGCCCGGCCGTCGGTCCACCGGACGACCCGCCCGTCCTCCCGCCCGGTGCCGATGTCGCCGACGATGTACCGGCCGGTGGGGTCGACGCCGTTCGCCACCGCGACCGAACCGTCGATCGGCTGCGGCAACCACGACGCCTCGCAGGTGACCGGTGAGACCGGAGCGGTCGACCTGGTCCCGGCCGGTGAGTCCGCGAGGGCCGGCGTGGTCGGAGCCGGCCCACCGACGGCCCCGGTGAGCTGGACCGCGCCGACGACGCCGAGCCCGGCCAGCACCGATACTGCGGCGATCCCGCCGACGCGGCGGCGCTGGCGGCGACGCCGGCCGTCGCGGATGGCGCGGCCGACGTCAACCCTCGGCTCGGGAACCGGCGCCGATCGCAGCAGTTCGGCGATTCGTTGGTCGTCCAACGTGGTCATCTTGCGTTCCTCCCGGACATCTCGGTGACGTCGAGCACCTGGCGGACCGCTGCCAGCGCCCGAGCCGTCTGCGACTTCACGTTGCCTTCGGAGCAGCCCATCGCGGCGGCTGTGTCCGCCAGCGACAGGTCGCGCAGGAACCGCAGGACCAGCACGGTGCGCTGGCCCCGGGGGAGGTGGGCGAGCGCGGCGACGAGGCTGTCCCGCTCGGCCAGCTCGTCCTGCGGGGTGACCGGCGGGCGCTCTGGAGCTGGCACCGACCCCAGCAGCTGGACCTTCGCCCAGCCCAACCGCTTCTCGTCGACGAGCTTGTGGACCAGCATCCGGTGCACGTACGCGTCGACGTTGTCGGCCCGGCTCACCCGCCGCCAGTTCACGTACAACGCCGTGATCGTCTGCTGTACCACGTCGTCCGCCAGATGCGCGTCGCCGCACATCAGAAACGCGGTCCGATGCAGGCTCGGCAGTCGCGCTGACACGTACTCCACGAACTCATGCTCGGCATCCACCATCGAGGCTCCCTCCTCCGCAAGCTCGACGGGTCCGGGCGACCACCAGGTTGCGTCCACGCCGAAGTTCGAACCACGATCAGCCCTCGGTGGCGGTCGGGAAACCACGTCGGTCAGGTTTCGTCCCCTGGCGGCGGTCGCAGATTGCGGGCGGGTGCGACAGTGGCCTGGCCCGTCATGGTCTCCTACCTTCCAGCTGCCGCCCCGGCGGTGTCTGACGAGGCGCGCGGGCAGCGCCCGGTCGCCGTCGCGACGAGAACATGGACGCTGCCGGCGGTCCCGGCGCCGGTCGACGGGTCGTCACCACAAACAGCATCGCGACCAGTACCAGGGACCCGCCGGCGACGCCGCGTAGGTCGAGGGTCTCGCCCCACAGCGCGAACCCGAAGAACGCCGCCCACACCGGTTCCAGCACCATCAGCACCGCCGCCCGGGCCGCGGACACGTGCGCCTGCGCCCACGTCTGCACCAGCATCGCGACCGCTCCGGCGACGACTGACAGGTAGAGGAACGACAGCAGGTCGCCCCACTGTGGGCCGTGCAGGCCGTCCGCCGCCCCGATCGCCAGAAAGCAGACTCCCATGGTGAGCAGCTGCACGAAGGTGAGCGGGTAGGCCGTACCCGCCGACGTCCAGTGGCCGAGGGCGAGGATGTGGACGGCGTACAGCAGTGCCGCCACCATGGTGAGCACCTCACCGAAGCCCAAGGCGTAGCCCCGTAACGACATCGCCGCCACTCCGGCCGTAGCCACAACGGTTGCCAGCACGGTCAGCCGGTCCGGGCGTACCCGCAGCA
Organism: Micromonospora sp. NPDC005087; assembly: GCF_042872965.1. Taxonomy (NCBI): domain Bacteria; kingdom Bacillati; phylum Actinomycetota; class Actinomycetes; order Micromonosporales; family Micromonosporaceae; genus Micromonospora; species Micromonospora sp. NPDC005087. The sequence continues at coordinate 195,214 of NZ_JBIALB010000012.1, forward strand.
GCAGCGCGCCGAGCAGCGGCGTGAACACGACGTACATGGACACGACGAAGGCCGAGACGGTCGCGGCGGTGTGCTTCAGGCCGACGAACTGCAGCAGTTGGCCGGCGCAGTAGACCAGGCCCAGCGCGATGCCGATCAGGGCGCCACGCCGGTCCAGCCGCAGGATGGCCCTCGGGCGTACCAACCCCACCACCAGCGCGGCGAGCAGAAAGCGCAGCGCGAGGTAGTCGGTGACCGCGATCCGGGTGAGCAGGTCCTTCGACAACGAGAACGTGGAGCCCCAGATCACGGTGACCCCGACCAGCGCCAGCGCTGCGGAGCTGAGTGCTCGTCGGTGCGGCGGTCCGGGCGTGACCGCCTGCGCTGTCACCATTGCACCGACTTGGTCTCCAGGAACTCCTCGATGCCCCACCGGCCCAACTCCCGGCCGTTGCCGGACCTGCGGTAGCCACCGAACGGCGCGACAGGGTTGAAGGTCCCGCCGTTGATGTCGACCTGGCCGGTTCGCATGCGACGAGCGAAGGCGAGCGCGCGGTCCTCGTCGGCGGCCCACACCGCCCCGGCGAGGCCGTACGTCGTGGCGTTGGCCATCGCCAGGGCCTCGGCCTCGCTGTCGTACCCCTGCACAGTGAGGACCGGGCCGAACACCTCCTCGAGGACGATCTCCGCGTCGGGCCGCACGTTGGTGAGCACCGTGGGCCGCACGTAGTGGCCCCGGTCGAGGCCGTCGGGTCGCGCGTGCCCGCCCGCGGCGACGACCGCACCGGCTTCGACTGCCCGGGCCACGAAACCCAGGACGGTGTCCCGCTGGGCGGCCGAGACGACCGGTCCGATGGCCGTGGCGGCGGCGGTCGGGTCTCCCACGACGAGGCGCGCCGTGGCCTGCCCGGCCACGACGACCGCATCGGCCAGCAGGTCGGCCGGCACCAGCAGCCGCGACCAGGCGCTACAGGTCTGGCCGGAGTTCAGCATCGCGGACTCGACGGTGGCCGTCACGGCGGTGGCCAGGTCCGCACCGGGCAGTACGACGCTCGCCGACTTCCCGCCCAGCTCGAGGCAGACCCGCTTGATGGTGGGTGCGGCCAGCGCCGACACGCGGGCGCCGACAGCGGTCGACCCGGTGAAGGACAGCACGTCGATTCCGGGATGGCCGGCCAGGGCCTCCCCCACCACCCGACCCGCCCCGGGCACCAGGTTGAACACGCCGGGTGGCAGGCCAGCGTCCGCGGCGGCGTCGGCAAGCAGGTACGCCGACAGCGGGGTCAGCTCCGCGGGTTTGAGTACGACGGTGCTGCCCGCCACGAGTGCACCACCGACCTTGGCCAGCACCTGGTAGAGCGGGTAGTTCCACGGGGTGATGCACGCGGCGACCCCGGCCGCTTCCCGCAGCACCAGCGAGTTGCCTACCCGCTCCTGCCACACCACGTCCGGCGCCGCGGTCAGGTAGCCCGACAGAACCGCGAGGCCGCTGTCGACGTGCGCCTGCTCGGCGACCGTCCGGGGCGCGCCGACCTCGGCGATCGTGGTTTCGACCAGCAGGTCCCGCCGCGCATCGAGCACCTTCAGCCAGCTGGTGAGCAGGTCTACCCGCTCGTCGACCGGTCTGGTCGACCAGTCGACGAAAGCCGCCGTGGCCGCGGCGACCGCATCGTCGACCTCACCCACGCCGGCATCCGCGGCGGCGCCGATGGGCTCTTCGCTCGCCGGGTTGTCGACCGCGACGGTCCGTCCGTCACGCGTGGGCCGCCAACGGCCACCGACGAACACCTCCGCCCGGTGCCACTCCGCGCGGCTCACCCGGTCACTCCGGCGCGCTCGGTCACCGCCTCGGCATTGCGCCGCGCCAGTTGCAGGGCACATGCACGCAGGGTGCGGCCGGTGCGATCGGCCTCGACGCTGACGGCCTCGACCAGCCGGCGCATGGTGCTGTCGATCTTCGAGTAGGACGAGGCGGCGGTCGGCTCGATGTCACCGAAGACGATCCACCACCACCACGCGTTGGTCATCACGTTCGCCAAAAAGTCGGGGACGACCGGGATGCCCCGTGTCACCAGGGCGGCCTCCGCCTCCGGGAGGGTGGGCATGTTCGCACCCTCGACCACCACCCTGGCCGTGATGCGGGATGTGTCGGCCTCGGTGATGACGTACGACATCGCCGCCGGGACCAGCAGGTCGCACGGGACGTCGAGCCAGGCCTCACGCGGGCCGGTGCGGTCCTCCGGGCGAAGCACCGCCCGGTCGATCACGCCGAGACCGTCGCGGGCGCCAAGGAGCAGTTCGACGTCCAGGCCGGCGTCGTTGCGGATCAGCCCGTCCCGGTCCGCCACCGCGATGACCCGGACCCCTGCGGCGGCCAGATAACGGGCGACCGCACCGCCGATCGAGCCGAAGCCCTGCACCACGGCGGTCACCCGCTCATGGTCCAGGCCCATGCGTTCGGCGGTCACCAGGCACGCCTGGGCGACACCGTACCCGCCGACCAGGTCGGCCAGGCAGAGGCCGTCCACGTTGACGGCGAACGCCTCGGCCAGCCGCTGCCGTGCGGCGTCGGCATCCGGGAGGATGGCGAACACGGCCTCCACGGTGGAGGCCAGACCGAGATCGGCGGCGACCTTGTCGAGGGTCTCCTGGCGTAGCCCGAAGTCCTCGCCGGTGTTCCACTGCTCCTTGACGATCGGACGTACCGCGGCGAGGAACCGGCGTAGAACCTCGGGTGCCTCCGGGTCGCCGGGGTCGATGTCGATACCGCCCTTACCCCCGCCCAGCGGGAGGTAGCGGTCGGCCGGGTCGTAGACCAGCGACTCCTTGCGGGTCATGCCCTGGGCCAGGCCGCGAACCTCGTCGAGGGTGCAGCCGTCGCGCAGCCGCAGGCCGCCGCTGGCCAGGCCGCGGATCAGGGTGTCGATCACCACGTAGCCTTTCCGCGACGTGACGGGGTCTGTCCAGGTGATCTCGAGTAGCGAGCTCATGCGAGTGGTCCTTCGGAGGCGATGGCGGCGGGGTCGTGGTGCTTGAGGTGGATCACCGTGGGCCGGTCGGCGGCGAGGGCCTCGCGGACCGCGGCGGTCAGCGTGCCGGGGTCGTCGAGGGTGACCCCGTGGCAGCCGAGGGCACGGCCGAGGGCGGCGAAGTCCGGTGCGGTGAACGTGACCGCGTGCACCGGATCACCGCGATCGACCATCTCGTTGCGGATCTCGCCGTAGCCGCTGTTGTCGACGACGACGACCGGCAGCGGCAGGCCGAGGGCGGCGGCGGTGGCGAGCTCGGCGACGGTGAACATGACGCCGCCGTCGCCGAGCAGGGCGACGACCGGCCGGTCCGGGTGTCCGACCTTGGCCCCAACCGCGGCGGGAAGCCCGTAGCCGAGGGTGCCGTATCCGGTCGGGTACAGGAACGACGAGGGCCGGTAGGTCGGTAGGTTGGCCAGCGCGCCGTAGTAGCAGACCATCGCGCTGTCGGCGCTGACCACCGCGTCACGGGGCAGCGCGGCGGCGAGCGCCTCAATGACCGGTAGCCATTCCGCTCCCTCGGTCCGCGCCTCCTTGAGCTTGCGCTGCCGCCACCGGCGGGCGGTTTCGACGGCCGCCGGGGCGGTGCTGGTCGCCGGGAGAGCCGCCAGCAGCGCACGCACCGCGGGCGCCGCGTCCGCGATCAGGACGATGTCCGGTACGGCGTTGGTGACCGCGCCGACCGGATCGATATCGACCCGGATCAGCCGGCCGTTGAGCGGTAGGGGACCGTTCCACAGGTCCGAGGGTGCGAGCTCGGTACCGACGGCGAGTACCGCGTCGGACTCGGCCACCAGGTCACGCACCGACGGCAGGTGTATCCCGGCGCCGAGCGCGAGAGGGTGGTCCTCGGCCAGCACTCCCTTACCGTTGGTAGTGGTGACCACCGGAGCGCCGAGGCGTTCGGCGAGCAGTCGCACCTCCTCCCCCGCCCGACGTGCACCACCGCCGGCGAGGATGACCGGTCGGTGCGCCGCGGCCAGCCGGTGCGCCGCGGCGGTGATCTGTTCGGCCAGCGGGGCCGGCCGGGGCACCTGCACGGGCCGGGGAATGTCCACCGCGCCGGTCTCGGAGAGGACGTCGAGCGGCACCTCAAGGTGCACGGGTCGGGGTCGACCCGCCGTCATGGTGGCGAACGCCTGGGCGACCGCGATCGGGATCTCGGCGACGCTGGCGGCCCGGATGCTCGCGGCGGCCACCGCGGCCAACGCGGCACCCTGGTCCCTGGTCTCGTGCAGGAGTCCGTTGCCGAGGCCCGGATGGCGTAACGGCAGGCCGGGCGACACCAGCAGCACCGGCACTGAGTCGGAGTAGGCCTGGCCGACCGCGGCGGCCGCGTTGAGCACCGCCGGGCCGCTGGTCACGACAGCCACCCCCGGCCGGCCGGTGGTACGGGCGTAACCGTCGGCGGCGTAGCCCGCGCCCTGCTCGTGGCGGTGGCTAATGTGCCGTACCCCCTGCTCGGCGAGGTGGCGGTAGATCTCCAGGTTGTGGGTGCCCGGGATGCCGAACACGGTGTCGACGCCGTGGGCGACGAGGGCGGCGACGAGCGCCTGACCACCGGTCATCTGCGTCATGGTCTACCGCCCGGCGGAGGAGTTGGCGTACACGACCTTGCCGAGCCACTGGCCGCCGTCGACGGAGAGCACGTCGCCGGTCACGTAGCCCGCGCGCCGCTCGTCGAGGAGGAACGCGGCGGACTCGGCAACCTCCTCCGGCCTGGTGAACCGACCCGCCGGCACGCTGCCGAGCACCCGGGCCCGGTCCTCGGCCGTTGGCCACAGTGCCGCGCCGGCGCCTTCGGTCTCCGTGGGGCCCGGCGCGATGCAGTTGACCCGGATCCCGCGGGCGCCCCACTCGGCGGCGAGGGTGCGGGTCATGGCGAGGACGCCGCCTTTCGCCGCGGCGCTGTGCACGGTGCCGGGATGGCCGTGCCAGGCGTAGCTGGCGATCACGTTGAGGACCGCTCCACCGCCCGCCGCCAGCATGTGCGCGGCCGCGGCGCGAGTGCAGTAGAAGGTGCCGTTGAGGACGATGTCCACCACCGCTCGCCAGCCGTTGGGCGACAGATTCTCCGCCGGGCAGACGAAGTTGCCCGCCGCGTTGTTCACCAGGGCGTCCAGTCGCCCGTGGTCGGTCACCACCCGGTCCACCGCCGCGGTCACGGCATCGGGGTCGCGCACGTCGCAGCAGGCCACACCGGCCTGGACGCCGTACTTCTCGGCCATCCGGGCGGTCTCCTCCAGCGGCTCGCGGCGGCGCCCGAGCACCACGACCTCGCCACCGCCGGCGGCGTACCGCAGGGCAATCGCCCGGCCGATGCCGGAACCGCCGCCGGTGACCAGCGCGACCTTGCCAACGAATTCGTTGTACGGCGATGTGCCGATCATTGGTTTGCTCCTGTCAGTACCGGATCGGGTGCCACGTCGTCACTGGGGAGCGCGGTGAGCACCAGAGCATCCACCGCCAGAGCGCCGTCGGGGGCTATCCGCAACGGGTTGATCTCGCACTCCACCACGTCTGGTTCCTCGGCGAGCAGGCGGGACACGGCGGCGACAACCCGGGCGGCGGCGTCGACGTCGACCGGCGGGCGGCCCCGCCAGCCCTGCAGCATCGGGTAGGCGCGCAGGGATTCGAGCATCCGCTTGGCCTGCCCCTCGCTGACCGGCGCCAGGGCGAGTTGCACGTCGCGGTACAGCTCAGCCTGCACGCCGCCGAGCCCGACCAGCACGAGCGGACCGAAGGACCGATCGCGTCGGGCGCCGACGATCAGTTCGACCACGTCGGGCCGGACGTCCATTTCCTCGAGTACGTAGCCGCCGGCACCCAGTCGTCCGGACATGTCGGTGAACGCGCCGACGGCCGCTTCGCCGTCGGCCAGTCCGACGACGACGCCCCCGACGTCGGATTTGTGCTCCAGCCAGTCAGCCTTGAGCACGAAGGGCCCGGTCATCGCCGCCGCGGCGACGCGGAGGTGGTCCGCCGACGCGACGGCCGACGCCCTCGGGTACGGCACGCCGTGCCGGGCGATGCGATCGCGTCCGTCGAGGTAGAGCGCGGCCTCGCCCACCGTCACGGCGGCGGGCGCGGCCTCCCTGAGCTGGTCAGGGACGCGGTCGAAGAGGTTGGCGGCGAGTCCCAGGGAGCGGGCCACCCCGTCGATGGTGTGCAGCGTGGGCACCGCCTGAGCGCGCATGGACTGCACGGCTTCGGAGTCATGGCTCATGCTGTGCACGACGACCGGCCGTTCGTGGCGGCGGACCGAATCGGCCAGCATCTCGACGACCTCGAGTTCCCGGTCCACCAGTGCGGGGGTGTCCGAGCCGTACGACCCGAAGTAGCCGGACAACACCACGGCGTCGACCTCGTCGCTGGCCAGTAGCATCTCGACAATCCGGGAATAGGTGTCCAGGTCCTGCTCGCCGGCGCCGGCCAGGTCCACGGGGTTGGCCAATGCCGCGGCGGCTGGCAGGACTGCCGCGAGCGCGTCGGAGAGAGCCGGGGACAATCGCGGCACCGTGAGCCCTTCGCGGCACAGGATGTCCGCGGCTAGGGCGCCCTGACCGCCGCTGTCGCTCACGACGGCGACCCGGTGGCCGCGCGGCAGCGGGCTGCCCACGAGCAGATGCGCGAGGTCGATGGCCTGCGCCGGGGTCTCGACGAGCAGTGCTCCGGCGGCACGGCAGGCGGCGGCAACCACGTCGGTCGACACGGTCAGCGCTCCGGTGTGCGAGCGGGCCGCGATCCGGCTGGCCTCGCTGGTACCCACGGTGAGCACCACGACCGGTTTGCCGGCCGCGCGCAGCCGGGCCATGGTGGCGACGAGGTCCCGCCCGGAGGCGAAGCTCTCCAGGTACAGCACGACCGCCTTGGTCGGCTGATGGTCGACGAGGTCTTCGAGCAGGTCTGCCGCGGTGACGTCGACCTGGTTGCCGACCGAGACGAATCGGGAGACGCCGAGGCCGGCGTGCGCGGCCAGGCCGGCGATCTCCAGACCGAGCTGCCCGGACTGGGAGACGATGCCGAGGCTGCCGGGGTGAAAGCTGCCCCAGGCGAGCTCGAGCTGGTGTTCGGCGTCGTAGAGGCCGAGGCAGTTCGGGCCGACCAGCCGGGCCCCTGCCGCGCGGATGCGGGCCGCCAGCCGGCGTTCGAGGCCCGGTTCGCCGTGTACGGCATCGATCCCGGCGGTGATACCGAGGAACCCTGTGGCCCCCAGCGCCAGCGCCTCGTCGACCACGGCCGGGATGCTGGCCGCGGGCGCGCACAGCACCACGAGTTCCGGAGGCTCCGGCAGGTCGCGCAGCGAAGCGTAGGACTGAACTCCCTCAATCGTCGGGGACTTCCCGTTCACCAGGTACACCGAGCGGCGGTCGGCGCCACGCATCGCGCCCCGAGCGAGCCAGTAACCCCACTTCGCCGGGTCGCCGGAGGCACCGACCACGGCCACGCAGCGGGGATCGGAGAAGACCGACAGCGAGGCGCTCATTTCTTCTGCGCCAGGGAGCGGGAGATGATCAGCCGCTGGATGTCGGAGGTGCCCTCCTCGAGTTCCTCCAGCTTCGCGTCGCGCAGCCATTTCTCCACCAGGTACTCACGTGAGTAGCCCCAGCCGCCGTGGGTCTGCAGTGCGGCGTTGGTGACCCAGGTGGTGTTCTCCGAGGCGGTGACCTTCGCGATCGCCGATTCCGCCGCCACGTGCTCGCCAGCGTCGAACAGCCGGGCGGCTCGCATCGTGACCAGGTGCGAGATGTCCGTCCGGGCGGCCATGTCCGCGATCCGGAACGCCACGGCCTGGTGCTCGATGATCGGCTTACCGAACTGGACGCGCTCGTGGGCGTACGTGATCGTCGCGTCGAGCGCGGCCCGGGACAGCCCGGTCGCACCGGCGCCGATCAGAATGCGGGACGCGTCGAACGTACGCATCAGGCCGTAGAAACCCTTGCCCTCCGCGCCGAGCCGGTGCCCGACGGGTACCCGCACGTTGTCGAGGAAGATTTCGGCGTTGACGATGCCCCGCTGACCCAGCTTCTTCATCGGATTTCCGATGGCGACGCCGGGCGTGTCCCGCTCGACGAGGAAGGCGGTCACGCCTCTCGCCCGCAGCGCGGGGTCGACGGTCGCGAACACCACGATCCACTGCGCGTAGGGGGCGTTGGAGATCCAGGTCTTCTGGCCGTTGAGGACGTAGTGGTCGCCGTCGCGCACCGCCCGTGTCTGGATGGCGGCGGAGTCGGACCCGACACCGGGCTCGGTGACCGCGACCGCGGTGACCGGCGGCTGCTGACTGGCGAGTGGGGTGAGCCAACGCTTGCGCTGCTCCTCGTTGCCCAGTTCCAGTACCGGCCCGGCGAAGAACGCGCTGGACGTCAGGAAGTTGCCGATGCCGATGTCGCCGTAACACAGTTCCTGCTGTACCAGGCACTGGGTGACCAGGTCGCTGATACCGCCGCCGCCGTACTCGGCCGGCAGCATGTACGAGGCCAGGCCGACCCTGGCCGCCTTGGCCCACAGGTCGAGCGGGGACTCGGTGTCGGCCTCGTCGACCTCACGGGCACGAGGGCGGATCTCCCGCTCGGCGAAGTCACGGGCGAGCGCGACGAACTCGCGCTGCTCCTCGCTCAGTTCGATGCCGTCACGGATGCTGCGGGTCATGGTGCCTCCTTGCAGGGTTCAGCGGACGGCCCTCCCAGGTAGGGCCGTCGACGTACGGGACCAGGTCAGTTGACGCTTGCGGCGCGGTCCCCGCCATTGATGTCGTCCTGGACGACGAGCGAATGCTCGCGATGCCAGTGGGCGAGCACCGCAAGGCCGGGCTGCGGGGTGAACCGCCCCCGGGTGGCGGCGCGGGCCACCAGGTTCCGACCGTCCGGAAGGGTGATCTCGACGCGCAGCCCGCTGCCGAGGTAGACCACGTCGCGGACGACCCCGTCGACGGCGTTGTCCTCGGCGGGCAGATCGGTGCCGGGCTCGGCAAGCTGCACGTGCTCGGGCCGCACGACGAGCGCGGAGCCGCTGCGGGCCGTGTCCGCGATGGCGAACACCGCCTTCGAGGCCTCGTCGACGAACTTCTGCCCGTCACTGTGGCCGGCGAATATGTTCGACTCGCCGAGGAACTCCGCGGCGTAGCGGCTGGACGGCCGCTCGTACAGCTCTTCGGGTGTGCCGACCTGGACCAGCGCGCCGTCGCGCAGGACCGCGATCCGGTCGGACATCGCCAGCGCCTCCTCCTGATCGTGGGTGACGAAGACGACGGTGGTGCCCAGCTCCCGGTGCAGTCGTTTGATCTCAAGCTGGAGCTGTTCGCGTAGCCGCTTGTCGAGCGCGCCGAGCGGTTCGTCCATCAGCAGCGCCTGCGGCTGGAAGACGATGGCACGGGCCAGGGCCACCCGCTGCTGCTGCCCGCCGGACAGTTGGGCGGGCCGCCGCTTGCCCAGGTGGCCGAGTTCCACCACCTCAAGGGCCTGCTGCACCCGTCGGACAACCTCGCTGCGGCCCACCGTCCGGCGGCGGCGCAGCGGGAAGGCGACGTTGTCGAAGACCGACATGTGCGGGAACAGCGCGTAGTGCTGGAACACCATGCCGAGATTGCGCTTGTGTGAGGGCACTCTGGTGAGGTCGCGGCCGTCCACCTGGATGCGCCCCGCGTCGGCGTCGATGAAGCCGGCGATGATGTTGAGCAGCGTCGACTTCCCGGACCCGCTCGCGCCGAGCAGAGTGAGGAACTCGCCGGGCCGCACGTGCAGGCTCACGTCGTCGACCGCGGTCATGCCGCTGTAGCGCTTGACCACGTTGACGATGTCGATGGATGTCCCTGCGCCGCCGAGTTCTGCGAGCTGATTGTTCATGGCGTGGTGTCCTTTGGCAGAAGGTCAGGCTCGGTTGAGGCGGCGGTTACGCAGGGCGCGTGCCAGACCGACCGAGGCGAACAGGGCCAGGGTGACGAGCAGCAGCATCGTCGAGACGGCGGCGACGGTCGGATCGATCTGGACCCGGACTCCGCTCCACATCTGCACGGGCAGCGTCGTCAGTTCCGGACCGGCCAGGAAGATGCTGGTCACCACCTCGTCGAACGACGTGATGAAAGCGAACAGGGCTCCGGCCAGCACACTGGGCGCGATGATGGGCAGGGTGACGCGGAAGAAGGTGCTCAACCGTCCAGCTCCCAGGCCCGACGCGGCCATTTCGAGCCTGCGGTCGAAGCTCACCAGCGCCGCCGATACGTTGATCACCACGAACGGCACCGCCAGCGCGGTGTGCACCAGCACGAACCCGAGCGTCGTCTGAGTGAGCCCCAGTCGCAGGAAGGCGGCGTACACCGCGAGCCCGACGATCACGTAGGGCACCAGCACCGGCGCGAGCACGAGACCACTCACCGCCGCTCGCAGCGGGTAGCGGCCGCGCACCATCGCCAGGGACGCCAGCACGCCGAGCACGACGGACAGGGCGGTGACCAACAATCCGATCTGGACGCTGTTGAGGGTGCTGGAGATCCAGGTCTGATCCTGGAAGTAGCTCTCGTACCAGCGCAACGACCACTTCTCGGGAGGGAACGCCAGGAACGAGCTGTCGTTGAACGAGGTCGGGACGACGACGAACACCGGGGCGACCAGGTAGATCCCGGTCAACGCCACCAGCCCGGTCAACGCCGCGCGGACCACGGTGCGTGAGGTCATCGCCCACCCGCCACGAACTTGTCGATCTTGACGATGCGAGAAACCAGGAGCAGCAGCACGCCGGTGACCACGAAAAGCACGACCGCCAGTGCCGACGCGAAGCCCCACCGCAGCACGGCCGAGAGTTGCTGCACGATGAGTTCGCCGATCATCATGTCCTGCGGGTTGCCGAGCAGCGCCGGCGTGACGTAGAACCCGATTGAGGAGATGAACACCAGCAGGCTGGATGCGGCGACGCCGGGCACGGTCAATGGGGCGTACACCCGCCAGAACGCCGACACCGGTCGCGCGCCGAGTCCTTCGGCGGCCTGGACGAGCCGCCGGTCGATGCCGCGCATGGTGGCGAACATCGGCAGTACGGCGTACGGCAGCATCACCTGGACCACGCCGATCACCACGCCGGTGGACGTGCGAATCATCGCGATGGGCTCGTCGATGATGCCGACACTGATCAGGGTCTGGTTGACCACCCCGGTGTCGCCGAGCATCAGCACCCAGGCGAAGGTGCGGACCAGCAGGCTGGTCCAGAAGGGCACCAGGACGGCCACCAGCAGCACGCCGCGCCAGAACGGTGAGGCGAGCGTCATCAGGTAGGCGTAGGGAAAGCCGAGGAGCAGGGTCACCAGGGTGACCAGCCCGGAGATCCGGAACGTGTTGACCAGGACATCGACGTAGACGGGTGAGGCGAAGAAGTCCCGATAGTTGTCCAAGCCGGTGACCGGGTCAGTGAAGCTGCGCGCGAGCACCAGGACCAGCGGGGCGACGTACACCGCCAGCAGGAAGAGCACCAGGGGAAGCAGCAGCAGTCCCCACCCGTCGAAGATCCCACGCCTTCGCCCGTACGGCTGCGAAGGGGCCGGGGAGCCGGGGTCCGCGCCCCGGCTGCCCGATGCCACTCCGTCCGGCGCGGACGCCACCACGCTCACTTGACCGCCCATTCGGTGAGCCGCTCTGTCACGCTGTCGTAGTGCTCCGCCCAGTAGGAGTAGTCGATGATCACTGAACGCTTCGCGGCGTTCTCCGGCGACGTCGGCAGCTCCTTGGCCACCGCCGGGTCGATGTGTTCCAAGGCAGCCTTGTTGACCGGCGCGTACGCGGTGGCATTGGAGTAACCCGCCTGACCCTTCGCATCCATGAGGTAGTGGGCCAGCCACTCCTGCGCCTGGGCCGCCTGCGGGGAGCCCTTGGGAATGACGAACTGGTCGTAGGCGACCATGTGCTCGTTCCACTCGTTGGCCACCGGCTGGCCGGCCTTGGCCGCGGAGTAGATCCGCCCGTTCCAGGCCTGGATCAGCGGAGCCTCCCCGGTGGAGACCACCTGTTGCTGCTGCTCACCGGTCTCGTAGAAGACAATGTCCTTCTTGATCGTGTCGAGCTTGCGGAAGGCGCGATCGATGTCCAGCGGGTAGAGGTTCTCGGGCTTCACCCCGTCGGCCAGGAGCGCGGCCTCGAACATGGCGCCGGTGGCGTACCTCCAGAAGCCCCGCTTGCCGGGGAACTGCGCGGTGTCGAAGAACTCCGCCCAGGTCGTCGGGTGCCGATCGGCGAAGGTCTTGGTGTTGTACGCGATGGTGAACGCGTACTCCAGGGTCGGCACGGCGCAGTCGGTGACCTCCACCGGGTTGACCTGCGACGTGTCCACCTTGGCCTTGTCGAGCTTCTCCGCCCAGCCGTTGGAACAGGCGGTCTTGGCGAAGTTCGGCTCCACCTCGACCACGCCCCAGCTCACCTTGCCCGACTCGACCTGGGCGCGGAACTTCGCGTAGTCGGTGGGAGAGTCCTGCTTGACCGTGACACCGTTCTGGTCCGCCCACGGCTGGACCGCCTCCCGCACGTGGGTCTTCTGATCCTCGCCGCCCCACATGACCACGGTCAGCGACTTGCCACTGGCCCCGCCGGCGTCTCCACCACATCCGACCAGGGCGACCACGGCACCCGCCGCGACACCGGCAGCGAGGACCCGCTTCGGAACGTGCACTAGTCCCCCAAATTTGATTGGCGCGTCAGTTATATGAGCACGATCCTGTGAGGCGAGTCACGACGTGTCAAGGGGGTCTTCGGGGGTTTCTGGCGCCGAAGCGCGTCTGATTCAGGGAAAGCCTTGAAGATCACCGATAGCTGGGTCGATCGACCCGCACGGCAAAACGCCACCCCGCACATCGGAGCGGGGCGGCGTGTCCGCGGGGAGAAGCGCGGCCAGCGCGGCGGCGACAACGCCCGGGCGGAGTGCGCCGGCCGAACCGGGCCGGGCGGGCGCGGACTACGGGCGCGGTACGGACACCGGGGCGTGGGTACCGGGTGACTGTGACGGAGCCTCGAGAGTGCGCAGCATTTCCTCGCAGGCGGCACGCATCCGGGCCACGGTCAGGCTCTTTGATCCAAGCAGCACCTGGAGACTGAGCCCGTCGATCATGCCGATCAGACCGTTGGCGAGCAGCACCGGATCGCCCTCGCGGAAGTACGCGGCGGCCTGCCCGTCGCGGATGATCGCAGCGACCGTCCGCCGCCACTCGCCGTAGACCCGCTCGTTCAGGTCCTGCAGGTCCAGGTCGTGCAGAGCCTCCACCCACAGCTCCGCCCACACGTGCCACGCACGCACGGTGACTTCGTCGGCCGGCAGATACGACTCTACGAACGCACGCAGCCTGTCCCGTGGGTCGGGGTGCTGCTCCATGAGCGGCGCCCGCCGTCGCAGGGACTGGGCGAAGTTCCATTCGAACGCCGCGTGCATGAGGTCACGCTTGGTGTCGAAGTAGTAGTGCACGGTACCGGTGCTGGTCTTCGCGCGCCGGGCCACATCGGCTACGCGCAGGGACTTGAAGCCGATCTCGGAAAGGACCTCGCAGGCGGCCGCGAGGATCTGACCCTTGCGCTCCGCCTCCACGCTCACTCGCGCCATGGGCCCCATCCATCCGTCTGGCCGACCAAGCAGTCCCCAAACCACCAATACTGACGCGTCAGTCAAACATCTCCAGTGAGCAGCCGCAAGCAGCGCCCGCCCGACACGGTGAGCACTCCGAGCCGACCGGGCCAATTGTGGAAGACCGGCCGACGGGCCGCCAGTGGCGACGCCGAATCGCGATGGCGCCGCTCACCTCCGGCCGTCGGGACGTTGACGAGCGGCCGTCCGCGACATCGAGGCGGATCACGAACCCTCAGGTCACACTGGCCCACTCATCAGTCGGCCCGCCGCACCGTGGTGTCCACGAGAAGAGCCTGTCGGCGCTGGTGGACGGTGAAGTAGCGCAGTCCGTCCGGCCCGCTGGTGAACTGACGGCGCGACCGCCGGGGCAGCCACACCAGGGCGCCGGACCGCAGGTCCACGACGCCGCCTTCGGTGGCGAGCTGCCCGGACCCGGCCAGGACGTGGATGAGGACATCGAGGTCCGGGCCGGCGTGCTCGTCGATGACGCCGCCGGGCGGCAACGCGATGATGTTGGCGTCCAGGTCCCGTTCGCGCGCCTGCAACTTCCACACCGCCCCGGTCACATCCGGCTCACCGGTGAGCTCGGCGAGGCCGGTCGTGTCGACGAGAGTCCGGGGAAGCGGCGTACTGGTGAGCTTGGTGATCCGGATCCGCCAGTTGCGGGGCTCCCGTGCCAGGTACTCCCAGCCGACGCTGTCGGGGTGGTCAGCCTCGAACTCGTTGCGCAGGTGCCTGGGGTCGTGGTCGTTGACGAGCACGAACGACCCGTTCGTCGGCAGCTCGGCATAGCGGGCGAAGATCGTCGGGTGCTTGTCGGTCTTGCGAAGTTGCCGTACGTCGAGCTCTGACTCCGTGCTCTTCTGCTCCATCTGGTTCCTCCCACCCATGGGTTTATACAAGCCGAACTTGTGTAAACTATAGGCATGACGTACGTGATCGGTGAACCCTGCGTAGATGTGATCGACCGCGCATGCGTGGAAGAGTGCCCGGTGGACTGCATCTACGAGGGGGCCCGCAGCCTCTACATCCAGCCGGACGAGTGCGTCGACTGCGGGGCCTGTGAGCCGGTCTGCCCGGTCGAGGCCATCTACTTCGAGGACGATCTGCCCGAGCCGTACCGTCCGCACCTCGCCGACAACGAGGCGTTCTTCGTCGAGACCCTGCCGGGCCGCGACGGGCCCCTGGGCTCGCCGGGCGGTGCCGCGAGGATCGGCCCGCTGGGGGTGGACACGCCGATGGTGGCGAATCTCCCGCCGACGAACGCCGCACAGGAAGGGTGAGAATCATGGCGACCGAGTCCGAGCAGCCGGCGGGGCCACGTCTGCGGGTCCTGCGGGTGCTGAACGCGGCGATCGCCCCGCTGAGCATCGTGGCGATCGCCGGCCAGTTGGGCGTGCATCCGAACACCGTCCGGTTTCACCTGGACACCCTGGTCGGTCAGGGCCGGGTCGAACGTGTGGTACCCGAGCAGAACCGCCCCGGCCGTCCCCCGCTGCTGTTCCGGGCGGTGCGAAGGATGGACCCGGCCGGGCCGCGGCAGTACCGGGTGCTGGCCGAGATACTCGCGTTGAGTCTCGCCGGCGACGCTGATCCCGATGCGAAGGCGATCGAGGCCGGTCGCCGGTGGGGCCGACAGATCGCCTCGTCCACCGACGACGACGGGGCGGGCGGGAAAGCGGCGCCGGTCGACCATCTGATGTCGTTGCTGGAGACGATGAACTTCGCTCCTGAACGGCGTGACGCCGACGGGCAGGTACGGATCGGTCTGCGGCACTGCCCCTTCCTCGAACTCGCCGAATCCCAGCCCCACGTCGTCTGCCCGGTCCACCTGGGGCTGATGCGAGGTGCCATGGACGCCTGGCAGGTGCCGGTCATGGTCGACCGGCTGGAGCCGTTCGTCGAGCCCAACCTGTGCCTCACCCACCTCACGGTCACCGGGGCAGCCCGATGAACGCCGCCGCGGCGGTCGCGGTCGCGGTGAGCTTCGTCTGGTTGGGCATGGTGCTGGCCATCTCGTTCATCGAGGCGCCGCTGAAGTTTCGTGCCCCCGGCGTGACCGTGCAGATTGGGCTGGGCATCGGTCGGCTGGTCTTCCGTGTCCTCAACGCCATCGAGGTCATCCTCGGCATGACCATCCTGGTCGCGTTCGCGTTGAACCCGCCGCCAGCGCGGGCGCTCGCGGCCATCATGGTCGCCGTCGCCGTCCTGCTGGTCCAGCTGCTGGCTGTCCGGCCGCGGCTGGCTCGGCGCTCCCGCGCCGTGTTGGCGGGCGAGAATGCACCACGCTCGCACGCTCACTACGCCTACGTTGCCCTTGAGCTGGTCAAGGTGGTCGCCCTGCTCGCGGGCGGCGTCCTCCTGCTGGCTCTCTGACCCAACGCGTTGATCCCGGACGAGACGAAGGGCTCTATCGATGAAGTCGACCTCCCTCCCCACACTGGCGGAGGAACAGCTGACCTTGGCTCGAGAGGCGCACAGCGGCCGATCGGCCCACACCATCCACGGCGGCCACGACCAGGCACTCCGCCATACCGTCCTGGCTCTGCTCGCCGGGCGTGAGTTGGCCGAACACAGCAGCCCGGGCGAGGCGACCTTGCTGGTCCTACGCGGCCACGTCCGGCTCACCACGTCGACCGAGGCATGGGAGGGCAGGGACGGTGACCACGTCGCGATCCCGCCACAGCGGCACGCCCTGACCGCGGTCGAGGACTCAGTCGTGCTGCTGACCGTCGTGAGCCCGCGATAGACCTGCACGATCGCCCATGTCTACTTGACCTGCGGCCAGCCGTTCGCCGCTGTGAAGAGGGCCTCGGTGAGTTCGTCCCACTGCCGGAGCCGGGGCATCTCCTGGCCGAGGGCCCCCGCGAGGAAGCGGAAGTCCTCTTTCAAGACGTCGATCGTCCTCATGTAGGTGTGCGCGTCCAGCGACTTCAGCGTGAACAGCGTCGCGTCCGCGATCTGTTGCACGTTGAAGAGGTGCTCGGAGCCGTGCGGGATCAGGGTCCGCATGATGTCGGTCTTCGCTCGGTGGACGTAGCGGATCACGTGTGAGGCCGGGTCAATGCGGATCATCTCGGCGGCGACGCCGGCGTTCTTGGGCACGAGGAACGCCTGGAAGGCCAGGTATTCCGGTACGGCCTCGGTCCACTCGCGGAGCCGTCGGATGAAGCGCTGTTCGATGATGTGATCCAGCTCGAACAGGTACCCGAAGCCGGACACCTTGCGGACCTTCTTCTGCATCTCGTTGTACTGGTTGATGCCCATCTTCGCCACGGTGTCGTAGTGGCCCAGCATCGCCGTCGTGAGGGTCACCCGGCCTGGCAGCCGGCCGTGGGCCGCCTTGATGATGGTGCGGTAGTCGTCGCCCAGGTGCGCCTTGAGGTAGGCGTGCACCCACTGACGTGTCGTGCCGAGCAACCAGTCCAGCGGTGTGTCCCGCACCGGGTTTGATGGAGACATCGAAACCTGGGAGGAACACCAGCGATGCCCGCACCGAAGAAGTACAACGATGAGCTGCGTGAGCGTGCGACCCGGTTGGCGGTCGAGGCCCGCCGGGATCCGGCGTCGGCGGTCGGAGCGATCCGGCGGATCGCCGGCCAGCTCGGGGTTCATCCGGAGGCGTTGCGTACGTGGGTGAAGAAGGCCGAGACCGACGCCGGTGACCGGCCGGGCACCACCAGCAGCGACGCGGAACGCCTCGCGGC
>NZ_JBIALB010000013.1:0-204798 GCF_042872965.1 Micromonospora sp. NPDC005087
CGGGGGTTTGGGGGGTTTGGGGGCAACACCTGAACCCCCCCCCCCCCCCCGGCCGGGGGGCGGGGGGGGGGGGTTTGGGGGGGGGGGGGGGCCCCCCCCCCCCCCCGCCCCCGTTGCCGTTCCGGAGGTCATCCACGGTCTGTCGGGTGCCCGACACGCGTACCGGCGGGCTGTGGATAACCCGGCGAATCCTGTGGACAGCGCTGGACAGTGGCCCGACCACCTGTGGACAACGATCGACCGAGCGCAGGGACGCGGTCACGATTCGTCATCATGAGTCGTACCGCCCTGCCGCGCCCGACCCTGCTGCCCGGTCTCTGCCGGCTCTGGCGGGACCGGCACACCCTCCAACTCGGCGTCGGCCCCGGGCCCGCCGTGCTGCTGGAGCTGGCCAACCTGCGCGCCGCCCACCTGCTCGACCTGCTGGACGGCACCCGTAGCGAGCGCGCCGTGCTGGCCCACGCGGCCACCGCCCGGGTCACCACCGACGAGGCACTCGACCTGCTCGACGCCCTGCGCACGGCGTGCCTGCTGATGCCCGGGCACAGCCTGCTCCCCCGCGAGCTGACCGGGCCGGTCCGGGCCCGGCTCGCCGCGGAGGCCGGCGCGCTGGCCCTCGCCACGGGCCGGCTGCCCGGCACCCCCGCGCAGTGCCTGCGCCGACGACAGGCCGCCCGGGTGCTGCTCACCGGGGCCGGAGCGCTCGGCGCGCCCCTGGCGGTGGCGCTGGCCCAGTCCGGCGTCGGACAGGTGATCCCACACCTCACCGGTCCGGTGCGCCCCATCGACCTGGTCGGCACCGGCATCCCGGCCGCCGAGCTGGGCGACCCGCTCGCTCCGGCGGTACGGGCCGCGGTCGACCGCGTCGCACCGGGCACCGGCACCCAACCGGGTCGCACCGCCCGGATCGACCTGGTGATCCAGCTCGGCACCGACCGCCCGCCGGCGCTGCTCGCCGCCGGTCTCGCCCAACGCCGCCAGCCGCACCTGCTGGTCACCCTGCGCGAGGGCGTACCGGTGATCGGGCCGCTGGTCCGCCCACCCGCCGGGCCCTGCCTGCACTGCGTGGAGCTGCACCGGGCCGACCGCGACCCGGACTGGCCGCGGCTCGCCGCCCAACTCGCGGCCGCCGAGCCGGCCGCCGCCGGCGCCACCGGCACACTGCTCGCGGCCACCGGGTACGCGCTGGCCGAGGCGCTCGCGCAGCTCGACGGGGGCAGCCCGGAGACGCTGGGCGGTGCCACGGAGGTCACCGGCCCGGGCCGGTTTCGCCGCCGGGGTTGGCCGCCCCACCCGGCGTGCGGGTGCTCGCCGAGCCGAGTGTGGGCACCAGCCCGGCGGCACAGCAGCAGCGGGGGCCTCCGGTCGGTAACAATGACCGAGTGACCGACATCCCGCGCCGGGCCGTGTCCCGGACCGCCAAACTCGCCGCTCTGCCGCTCGGCTTCGCCGGTCGGACCGTCCTCGGCATGGGTAAGCGCGTCACCGGGCTCGCCTCCGACGTGATCTCCGCGGAGATTCAGCAGCGCACCGCCGAGCAGCTCTTCAGCGTGCTGGGCCAGCTCAAGGGCGGTGCGATGAAGTTCGGCCAGGCCCTGTCGGTCTTCGAGGCGGCGCTGCCCGAGGAGATCGCCGCCCCCTACCGCCAGGCGCTGACCAAGCTCCAGGAGGCCGCTCCGCCGCTGCCGGTCGCCAGCGTGCACAAGGTGCTGACCGAGCAGCTCGGCCCGGACTGGCGGGACCGGTTCGTCGAGTTCAACGACACCCCGGCCGCCGCGGCCAGCATCGGCCAGGTGCACCGGGCGCGGTGGCGTGAGCCCGGGTACGGCCCCTCGGGCGAGCCGAACAGCCGCGACGTGGCCGTCAAGATCCAGTATCCGGGCGCCGGTGACGCGCTGCTCGCCGACCTCAAGCAGCTCTCCCGGCTCGGCGGGATGTTCCGGGCCATCCAGCCCGGCCTGGACGTCAAGCCGCTCCTGGTCGAGCTGCGCGAACGGATCACTGAGGAGCTGGACTACGAGCTGGAGGGCGAGTCGCAGCGCACCTTCGCCGCCGCGTACGCCGACGACCCGGAGATCTACATCCCGGCGGTGGTCTCCGCGTCGCCTCGGGTGCTGGTCACCGAGTGGGTGACGGGTACACCCCTCGCCGACATCATCCGCGAGGGCACCGAGGAGCAGCGGGACGAGGCCGGCCGCCTGATGGCCACCCTGCACCTCTCCGCACCGCAGCGGGCCGGGCTGCTGCACGCCGATCCGCACCCGGGCAATTTTCGGATACTGCCCGACGGTCGGCTCGGGGTGATCGACTTCGGTGCGGTGGCCCGGATGCCGGAGGGCACGCCGGAGCCGATCGGTCGCATCGCCGCGCTGGCCCTGCGGAACGACGCCGACGGGGTGGTGGCGGGGCTGCGGTCGGAGGGCTTCGTCAGCTCCACCGAGGAGATCGACGGCGAGGCGGTGCTGGACTTCCTCCGTCCGATGCTGGAGCCCATCGCAGCCGACGAGTTCCGCTTCACCCGGGCCTGGCTGCGGGCCGAGGCGGCCCGGCTGGCCAGCCCCCGCTCCCCCACCTACCAGCTCAGCCGGCAGCTCAACCTGCCGCCGTCGTACCTGCTCATCCACCGGGTGACGCTCGGGTCGATCGGGGTGCTCTGCCAGTTGGAGGCGAAGGCGCCGTACCGGGGCATCCTGGAGCGCTGGCTGCCCGGCTTCGCCCCGGTCGCCTGAGCACGCACGCCAAGAAGGGCGGGTGCCATCCGGCACCGGTTGTTAAGAAGGGGCCCTTCCTCTACCGCAGGCGTTAAGAAGGTGCCCTTCCTTGCACGGCGAAGGGGCGGGTGCCGGTGGCACCCGCCCCTTTCTGCGTGGGTGGTACTAGAGAACGCCCAGGTCGCGTGCCGACTGGTTGCGGCTGTTCATGGCGACGGTACGGGCGGATCGGGTTGCCTCAGTGCTCGTGGTGGTACGACCGGCCTGAGGCCGGCGCATTCGAGCCCGGGACAACGCTTCGTTGAGTAGTTGCATCTCGAAAGCTCCAGTCGGTACGTGCAGCATGGTCGTCTTCTCACTCGCTGCCGGTGCGACACCGGCGTAGTTGGTACGGATCGGGAACATGTCAGGCTGCCAGCCGGACCGCGCCACGCACCTCGGACAGCCCACTGGCCGCCAGGCGCGCCTCGGCCTCGACCCGGAGCGCGGCGTCACGTGCGACGTCCTCCTTGCGCGGGCGGCCACGGGGCCGCTTGCGCGGGACAACCGCGCCACGCTCGAAGATCTCGCCGCCCCAGACGCCCCACGGCTCCGCTCGCTCCACCGCCCCGGCCAGGCACTCGACGCGCAGCGGGCAGTCCCCGCAGAGCGACTTGGCCAGCTCGAGCTCGGCAGGCGAGTCGGAGAACCACAGGTCGGGGTCGAACTTCCGGCAGGGCAGGTTCGCCTCCATCTCGACGCTCACGTCGAGGGGGGCCAACGCCAGACTCATCGCCCGGTCACCTCTCTCTCACACTTCGATCTCATGGATCGCATTCCGACGTACTTCGGCGGGGCAAAAAACTGAGGCCGCGGATCCCGGTAAGCGGGTTCCGCGGCCTCGAGGTGAGCCGGTGTCTGATGGTCAGACCGGTCTACCTCGAGGTGGAACGCCGCGGACATCCGTGCGCTTCTTGGCGCCCTGGATGGCCATGCCCGTGAAGCCACTGGTCCCCTCGACTCCGATGGGGGCGACAGTCAGGTTCAGCTCGGCCTGAACCTGGTGCACCTGCGGAACCGACGGTCGTGCGGCCGCGAGGGCCACCCGGACAGCCGACAACGGAGCGTGGACAGCTGGCATCACCGCCAGACGCTCATAGGTGAAGATCCTCACGGGTACCACCTCCCTCACGTTCTCGTATATCGACCGGACCGACCCCCCGTGAGCAGCCGGAATGGCGCCGCTCGCGTGGTGTGTTCTGAGGTTATTCCTCGCGCCGGGGCGAGGGCAAACGAATTTACGACGAGATTTCGAAAGTTTTCTCCGGGCAGACGTCGTCCACTCCCGCGCCCCCCACCAGCGCGAGCACCGACTCGCCGTAGAGGCCCAACTTCCGGGGGCCGATGCCGGCGATCGCGATCAGTTCCTCCGGCCGGCCGGGCCGTCGCTCGGCCAGCGCGACCAGCGTGGCGTCGGTGAACACCACGTACGCGGGGACCTTCTGCGCCCCGGCCACCCGCTGTCGCCACTCGCGCAGCCGTTCATGCAGCTCATCGTCGATGTCGGACGGGCAGGTGGGGCAACGACCCAGCTTGCGGTCCGGGCCGGCGAGCAGGGTGGCGCCACAGATCCGGCAGGAGACGATCTGGGTCCGACGCCGTTCGGGGCGGCGGGCCGGACCGGCGCCACCGGTGGCCCGCTCGGTCCCGCCGGAGCCGTCCAACTGGGGCAGGAACCGCGACGGCCGCCGGGCCCGTCCGCCCGGCGAGCGCGCGGCGGCGTACGACAGCCAGAGCCACTGCCGGGCCCGGGTGATCCCGACGTAGAGCAGCCGGCGTTCCTCCTCGACCTGCTCGACGGTCTTGGCGTACGTGGTGGGCAGGGTGCCCTCGGCGAGGCCGACCAGGAAGACCGCGTCCCACTCCAGCCCCTTGGCCGAGTGCAGCGAGGCCAGGGTCACCCCGTCCACGGTCGGCACGTGCTGCTGGGCGGCCCGACGGGCCAGTTCCTCGGTGAAGTCGGCCAGGGTGACCGGCCGCTCGACCGCCGCCGCCTCGCCGATCGGCACCACCTCTTGGGTGGCCGCGTACTCCTCGGCGAGCTGGACCAGCGCGGCCAGCGCCTCCCACCGCTCGCGGGCCGCGCCACCGGCCGGGGGCGCGTCCGGGGCCCAACCGACCGCGGTGAGCGCCTCGACGACGGCGCCCGGCAGCGGGGTCTCGCCCGGGATCGACCGGGTGGCGGCGCGCAGCGCGACCATCGCCTGGCGCACCTCGGCCCGCTCGAAGAACCGCTCCGCGCCCTGCACCACGTACGGCACCGCGGCCTCGGTGAGTGCCTTCTCGTACGCCTCGGACTGCGCGTTGGTCCGGAACAGGACGGCGATCTCCCTGGCCGGTGTGCCCGCGCCGATCAGGGAGCGGCAGCGGGCGGCCACGGCGTTGGCCTCGGCCGGCTCGTCGGTGAAGATCCGCAGGTCCGGCTCGGGGCCGGCCGGGCGCTGCCCGCTCAACTCCAGCCGCAGCCGCGCCTCGGTGCCCCGGGCCTGGGAGATCACCGCGTTGGCCAACCCGACCACCTGCGGGGTGGAGCGGTAGTCCCGAACCAGCCGGATCACGGCGGCGCCCCGGTGCCGGCGCGGGAAGTCGACCAGGTACGCCGAGGTCGCCCCGGTGAACGAGTAGATCGTCTGGCTGGCGTCGCCGACCACGGTCAGGTCGTTCCGGCCGCCCAGCCAGGCGTCCAGCAACCGCTGCTGGAGCGGGTTGACGTCCTGGTACTCGTCCACCACGAAGTGCCGGTACTGGCCGCGCACCTGCTCGCCGACGTCCGGGTGCTCCTCGATGCCCCACACCGCGGCGCGCAGCATGTCCTCGAAGTCGATTACGCCGTTCGAGCGCTTGAGCTGCTCGTACGCGGTGAACACCTCGGCCACCTTCGTCGGTTCGTGCGGCGTGTCGCGCAGGGCTCGGGCGGCCGAGACCACGTAGTCCCCCGGCTCGACCAGCGACGATTTGGCCCACTCGATCTCGCCGGCCAGGTCCCGCGCGGCGGCCCGGTCGGTCCGCAGGCCCACCCGTGCCGCGGCGAGGGTGACCAGCCGCACCTTGCTGTCCAGCAGTTCGGGCATGGCCCGGCCGGCCAGCAGCCGGGGCGCGAAGTAGCGCACCTGGCGCAGTGCGGCGGCGTGGAAGGTCCGCGCCTGCACACCACCCACCCCGAGGACGGTGAGTCGACTTCGCATCTCGGCGGCGGCCCGGGCGGTGAAGGTGACCGCGAGCACGTGCCGGGGGGAGATTTCACCCGAGAGCGCCCGGTGGGCGATCCGGGAGGTGATCGCGCGGGTCTTGCCGGTGCCGGCGCCGGCCAGGATGCAGACCGGGCCGGCGGGTGCGGTCACCGCAGAGCGCTGATCCGGGTCCAGCCCGGCGAGCACGCTTTCCGACGCTGAGTGAACCGCCACAACCAGGAATCATCGCAGCTGTCCCGGACGTTGCAGCGAACAGCCTCGGCTTGATCCGCAAGCCGGCGGCGGATGAGTTGGAGGGCCCGACCATGCTGACGATGTATTCCACCCCCTGGTGCGGCTACTGCCACCGGCTGAAGTCGCAGCTCGACCGGGAGGGCATCGGGTACGAGGTGGTCGACATCGAGCAGGACCCGAAGGCCGCCGAGTTCGTGATGAGCGTCAACGGCGGCAACCAGACGGTGCCGACGCTGCGCTTCGCCGACGGCAGCGCCCTGACCAACCCCTCGATCACCCAGGTCAAGCAGCACCTGGAGACCCTCACCGCCTGACCGGCCGGGTCATTTCCGACGAGCGGCCGCCCCGATCGGGGCGGCCGCTCGTCGTGTCCGGTATCCGTCACCGGCGCGGCGACCGGTGGCTCCCGGTCACCACCTGCTGGTCCGCGTCGTCCGCCGGGCGTCGCGGCGCCGGAAGGGTCGGGCCGGGCGGCGGTGTGGGCGGGCGGGCGCCGGGCGGCGCGCTGAGGTGCCGGCCCCGCCAGAGGTAGCCGCCGGCGACCAGGGTGGCCACCCCGACCAGCGCGAACAGCGCCCGGTAGTCCAGGAACCCGACCAGCAGTGCGCCCGCGCCGATGGAGAAGGCCTGCGGCCCGCTGACCACCGCCTCGGTCTCGGCGACGACCCGGCCGACCAGCCCGGGAGGGGTACGCCGCTGGATCAGCGTGTGCAGCCCCACCATGGTCAGCGGCAGCGAGACGCCGGCCAGCAGCACCGCGGCGAAACCGAGCCGCAGATCGGGGTACGCGAGCGCGAGCGCGGCCGGCCCGAAGAACGCGACCCCGGCGGCCAGCGTGCCGACCTCGCCGAGCCGGCGGACCAGCGCCGGCGAACAGAGCCCACCGAGCAGCCCACCCACGCCCTGCACGGTGACCAGCACACCCACGAACGCGGCGTCCCGGCCCAGCCCCTGGTCGACGTAGGCGAAGATGAGCGACTCGCTGAAGCCCATCACCAGCGACCCGAGCCCGTAGCCGAGCAGGGCACGGCGCAGGGCCGGCTCGCCGGCCAGGTGTCGCAGCCCGGCACCCAGCTCGGCCGGCCAGCGCAGCCGTACCGTCGGCGGCGCCGGCTGCGGGGTGGGCAGCGCGGTCACCACGGCGGCCGCGGTCAGGAATCCGACCACGCCGATCCCGGCCAGCGCCCACCCGCCGACCGCCGCGTAGAGCGCCGCACCGACCAGCGGGCCGACCAGCCGCAGCCCCTGGCGTACGGTCTGCAGCACGCCGTTCGCCTCGGCCAGCAGCTCAACCGGCACCAGCTGCCGGATCAGCCCGCTGAGTGCCGCGCTGAGCGTGATGTGGGACAGGCCGTACAGGGCTGCCACCGTGTAGACGAGCCAGACGTCGCCCGCGTCCCGGACGGTGAACAGCGGGGTGAGCAGCACCGCGGTGACCAGGTTCGCGGCCACGAAGAAGGGCCGGCGCGGGTAGCGGTCGACGAACCAGCCGACCAGCGGCGCGAGCGTCATCGGGGCGACGACGGCGAAGATCGTGGCGCCGGCGAGCCCGTCGGAGCCGGTCAGGTCCTTGACCCAGATCGCGAGCGCGAGCAGCAGGATCGACTCGGCGGTCATGCTGGCCAGCAGGCCCCCGAAGAGCAGACGGAAATCGGATCGGCGCAGGACGGTGCGCATGGGTCCCTCCGGCGGGGATGGCGCGCC
Organism: Micromonospora sp. NPDC005087; assembly: GCF_042872965.1. Taxonomy (NCBI): domain Bacteria; kingdom Bacillati; phylum Actinomycetota; class Actinomycetes; order Micromonosporales; family Micromonosporaceae; genus Micromonospora; species Micromonospora sp. NPDC005087. Next base: position 7,880 of record NZ_JBIALB010000013.1, read on the forward strand.
CGGGCGGGCGTGGTCGACGGGGCCGCGACCTCGGGGCCCGCCGTGGTCGGCGTACCAAAGGTCCATTTTTCGCAAGACACGCCCCCGCCGGAACCTCCAACGCCGGCCGCGCCGTCCATACTGACCGTGGGGGGCGAATTTCATACAGTTACCGTCGCGTCTGCGGCGGTCGACGGGAAAGAGGACACGTGCCTCCTGCCGCACCCAGCCCGATCCTGCGTCGTCGCCGGTTGGGCACAGAGCTGCGCCGCCTGCGCGAGGCCGCAGGCCTCACCGGCGACCAGGTCATCGAGCGGATCGGCTGGGCCTCCGCGTCGAAACTGTCCCGGCTGGAGAACGGGCGCAGCCGACCCGACCCGCAGGACGTCGGGGTTCTGCTCGACCTCTACGGTGCCGACGCGGCACTGCACGAGGAGCTGCTCGGGATCACCGGCGAGGCCGGTGACATGCGGGGCTGGTTGAAGAACTTCCCGGTGATGACGCAGCAGCAGCGCAGTTGGGCCGAGTTGGAGGCGGGCTGCGCGGAGATCTCCGAGTACAACCCGGTGCTGGTGCCGGGGCTGTTGCAGACCCCCGGGTACGCGCAGGTCCGGATCGTCTCGGCCCGTCAGGTGGCCGAGGGCGCCGGTGAGCCGGAGCCGGGCGAGGAGCCGGAGACCGAGGTGCAGGCACGGCTGGCCCGCCAGACGCTGCTCACCCGGGAGCCCGACGCGCCCCGCTACACCGCCGTACTGGAGGAGGCGGCCCTCGGCCGCCGGGCCGGCCCGCCCGAGGTGCTGCACGAGCAACTTCGCCAGCTGTGCGAGCTGGCGCTGCTGCCCAACGTGACGCTGCACGTGCTGCTCCGGGACACCCAGATCGGCAACTGGTACCTCCCGCCGACCGCGTTCTCCCTCTACCGGTTCGCCGATCCGCTCGATCCGGAGACGCTGACCATCGAAGGGGGGTTCACCGACGTCATGTCGACCGAGGCAATCGCGCTAAATCGCTATAAAGTGGTGTTCGAGTGGCTATGCACGGCGGCACTTACCGCCTCGGACACCCTCTCCTGGCTGATCGAGGCGACGGGACGGCTGACCGAGGCGGTGCCCCCTTCCACAGTGGCGTTCGGGCCGGCAACGGCGCCGCCCCAACGCCGCCGGGCCTCGGGGCGGCTGACGGAACGGTGATCCACGGGGGACCCTCCGTCGGGGCGTGCGGCACCACTTGTCCCATCGGAGCGGTTCACATCAGGAGCAGAACCATGAACGACATCCGCAACACGCCGTCTGTCCCCGCCCACCGGCTGTCGGACGCCCCGTGGCGTACCAGCACGCGCAGCCAGACCTCCAACTGCGTGGAGGTCGCTCCGCTGGGCACCGGCCCGTCCGCGGTCGCGCTGCGCGACAGCAAGGACCGGGGTGGCCCGGTGCTGCTGTTCAACCGGGCGGGATGGCTCGGCTTCATCGCCGGAGCGAAGAAGGGCCAGTTCGATCCGAACTGATCCGGTGACCGGGACGGGGCCGTCGGCGCGCTGCCGGCGGCCCCGTCGCGTTACCCACCGCCGACCCCGCTGACCAGGCATCCGCCGATCGGACGAGGCTCGAAACCAATAGGCGCGTTTCAGTTGCTGGGACGAACACGCGGCGTAACATGGCGATCGAGTACGTGGAACTTCCACACCGACTCATTCGTCGCGGTTCATCCGGAGACCCTCATGCGGTTCCTGATCGTTCGCACCGACATCCGCGCCGTCGCCGACGGGGACATCGCCGCCGCCTGGGCGGACGGCCACCGACTCCGCGACGAGACGACCGCCCCCGAGCCACGCCGCCAGATCGTGCACGCCGAGGACCGGGACGCCGCGCTGCTGCTGGCCCGGGCACTCGCCACGGTCGGCGCGGTCCGCGCCGGCAGGCAACGGGTCAAGGTCCTGCCGCTGGGCGAAGCCCGACCCACGTTCCGACACAGACCGGGCCGCACCAGCACCTGACCCACGAGACGTCCGTCGTGGTCGGAACGGCTCCCCCGCCGCGTTTTCGCCCCAGCCGACCACGACGGCCCGTGTTCCCGGCCCGTGACCGCCGCGGCAACGGCGGCCACGGGCCGGGACCGTGTTCACCGGTCGGCGTCCACCCAGCCGTCCAGCCAGCGGTGGATGAGGAACAGCGCGATCGACGACGGCGGCGGCAGGATCAACTGGGCCCCGTCACCCACATCCACGGTCTTCCCGGCCAGCGCCGCCCCGATCTCCCCCCGGGTGAACCAGCGGGCGTACGCGATCTCGGACGGGTCGACCTGCACCGGATCGGTCGGGTCGGCGGTGGCCAGGAAGCCCAGCATCAGCGAACCGGGGAACGGCCACGCCTGGCTGCCCACGTACCCGACCCGCTCGACCCCGATGCCCACCTCCTCGCGGACCTCGCGCAGCACGGCGGCCTCCGCCGACTCCCCCGGCTCCACGTAGCCGGCCAGGCAGGAGTAGCGCCGGCCGCCCGGGGTCCCCGGCCAGCCGGCGTTGTTGCCGAGCAGGCAACGCCCGTCCGGGCCGTCGACGCCGTCGTGCACCAGCACGATCATCGCCGGGTCGGTACGCGGCCAGATCCGCCCGCCGTTGCGGTCCACCCGGGACCAACCGGCCTCGTCCATCTCGGTCGGTGCTCCGGTGGCCGCCGAGTAGCCGTGCCGGGTGTGCCAGTTGACCAGCGCCAGCGCGGTGGTGAAGAGGCCGGCCTCCCGGTCGCCGAGCAGATGCCCCACCTCGCGCAGGCTGACCGCCCGTGTGCCCGGCAGCACCGGCAGCGGCGTGTCGACCGCAAAGACCGGCACCCCGTCCGGCTCGACACCGAGGAACATCGCGATCGACTCCGACCCGACCGGCACGTCCGCCGCCCCGAACAGCACCAGCGCCGGAGGTGACGCGTCGGTGTGCGCCAGCGTCCGCCCCTCGTCCGTCGAGTCGAGCAGCAGCACCCGGGCACGCAACCACGCCTCGGTCAGCCACCGCGAATCGCCCCGCCGGTGCGCGGCCCGGTCCAGCGTGGACCGGGCCAGCGGTGGCGCCGTCTCCCCACTCACGCCGCACCCTCCGCAGCCGGCGCGGACGTCCGGCTCACTGCCGCACCGGCTCGGTCCGGACCGCGGTCAGCGCGGCCAACCCCGGAGCGACCCGCTCGGCGTCGCCGAGCACCACGACCGCCGCCCGAGCTGGCGCGAGGTGGTGGGCCGCCACCCGCGCGACGTCGTCGGTGGTCACCTTCGCGAGCCGGGACGCGTACTCGGCGAGGAAGTCCAGGCGCAGGCCGTTGCCGGCGTACGCGCTGGTCAACGCGGCCAGCCCGGCCTGGGTGGACATGCCGAGCTGGAGGGTGCCGAGGGCGTACTGGCGGGCCTGCTCCAGTTCCTCGGGCTTCGGCGGCAGCGACGCCAGCCGACCCAGCTCGTACGTCGTCTCCAGCAACGCCGGACCGGTGACCTCGGTGGCCACCTCGGCGCCGGCGACCAGTACCGACCCGGCCACCGAGTGCTCGATCACCGAGTGCGGGCCGTACGTGTAGCCCTTGTCCTCGCGGATGTTCTCCACCCACCGGGAGGAGAAGTAGCCGCCGAAGATCAGGTTGGCCAGTTGCAGCGGGGCGTGGTCGGGATCGGTGCGCGGCACGGCCGGCAGCGCGATCCGCACCGAGGACTGGACCGAGCCGGGCCGGTCGACGAGCAGTAGCGGCCCCGACTCCAGCGGCGGGGTGGCCGGCAGCTCGGCCGTGCGCCCCGCGCCGGCCCAGCCACCGAGGGCCCGCTCGGCCGCGTCCAGGGCCCTCTCCGGCTGCACGTCACCGACCAGCACCAACTGCGCGCCCGCCGGGTGTACCCGCTCCGCGTGCAGGGTGCGTAGCGCCGCCGGTCGGACGGCGCGGATCTGGCCCGGCTCCGGCGTCTGCGTCGCGTACGGGTGGCGGCCGTAAATCCGCTTCAGCAGCGCCTCCCGGGCCAGGTGCGCCGGTTGGCTCTGCGCCACCTGTATCCGGTCGACCAGCCGGTCCCGCTCGATGGCCACCTCCCCGCTGGGGTAGCTGGCCCCGGTCAGCACCTCGGCCAGCAGCTCCAGCATCCGGTCCAGCCCGGTGACCAGGCCGGCGCCGGAGAGCATCAGCCGGTCCGGATCGACGCCCGCCGAGAGGCCTCCGCCCACCTTCTGCAACTCGGCGGCGATCTGCACGCTGGTCATCGATTCGGTGCCGGAGAGCATGGTCTGCGAGAGCATCGCGCCGCGGGCCAGGTGGGCCCGGCCGAAGGGAACCCAGAGCCGCAGCTCGACCAGGGGCACGGCGGGCCGGCGTACGGCGATCACGGTGAGGCCGTTGCGCAGCGTGCGTTCGGCCTGCTTGGGCACCTTGAGCTTGCGGGTGGGGCCGAGCGGGGGCAGCGTACGCGGCCCGGTGGGGACGGTGGTGGCGGCGCTCATCGGGCACCTCCGGCGATGACCTCGACGGCGGCGCGGCGCTCCGGGCGCAGGGTGGCCGCGGCGGCGCGCACCTGCTCCTCGGTGACCTCGCCGACCAGCCGGGGCAGATCGTTGAGCAGACCCGGCTCGCCGCGTTGCTGTTCCAGGACGGCCATCCGCAGCGCCCGGCCGAGCACCGCGTCGGTGTCCCGCAGGAGGTGGGTCGCCATCCGGGCCTGGGTCCGGGCCAGTTCCCCCTCGGTCAGCCCGTCGGTGGCCAGCCGCTCCAGTTCCTCGTCCATGGTGCGCAGCACCTTGTCCACGTCGCCACCGGGCGGCAGGTGCGCCTGGAGCAGCAGCGCGGTCGGGTCGCGCACGTCGAACGGGTCGCCCATGAAGCCGAGGTATCCGCCGAGGCTGGTCACCGTCCGGTCGCGCTGGACCAACCGCTCGACCAGTCGCGACGCGTCGCCGTCGGTGAGCACCTCGGCCAGCACCACGTACGGCAGGTAGGCAGCGAAGTCGGTGACCGGGTCCGGCACCCGCCAGGCGCCGGCCACCGCCGGCAGCGGCGCCAGCGCGTCGGTGTACGAGGTACGCCGCTCGGCGGTCAGGTCGGGCTCGGTGAAGTCGGGTCGCCGCGGCGCCGGACGGGCCGGCACGTCGCCGAAGTGGCGGGTGACCAGCTCGGTCGCCTCGGCCACGTCGATGTCGCCGCTGACCGCCAGCACCGCGCTGCCGCTGGCGTAGTAGCGACGGAAGAAGTCCGCGGCGTCGGCGACGGTCGCCGACTCCAGGTCGTCGAAGGAGCCGTAGCCGTCGTGCGCGTTCGGGAATGTGTCGAACATGACCGGCGGCAGCGTCAGCCACGGGAAGCCACCGTACGGCCGGTTGAGCACGTTGACCCGGATCTCCTCCTTGACCACGTCGACCTGGTTACGCAGGTTCTCCTCGGTCAGCCGGGGGCCGCGCATCCGGTCCGCCTCCAGGAACAGCGCGCGTTCCAGCGCGTTGCTCGGCAGCGTCTCGAAGTAGTCGGTGTAGTCCAGGTGGGTGGAGCCGTTGAAGGTGCCCCCGGCGCCCTGCACGTGCCGGAAGTGGGCCAGCTTCTCCAGGTTCTCCGAGCCCTGGAACATCAGGTGCTCGAAGAGGTGGGCGAAGCCGGTGCGCCCCTCCGGCTCGGAGCGGATGCCCACGTCGTAGACCACCGCCACCCCGATCACCGGAGCACTGCGGTCGGGGGTGAGCACCACCCGCAGGCCGTTGTCGAGGGTGAACCGCTCGACCGGGTACTTCGTCGCTGGAATTCTGGATCTCCGCGCCGCCACGGGATCGACCCTAGCGCGTCGGCACCTCCACCACCGGCGACCTCCGCGGAGCCGCCTCCACCGGATCGGCCACCAGGGGCAGCACCTTCCGGCCCGAACTTCGGATGCCCTAGCAAACTGGTGGGAGATGCCGACATATCTGGGACGCGCTGTCCCGGCATGTGGATGAGTCTTGACGCTGCGTGCGGCCTGCCCCAGTCTTCCTACCAAGTAAGTAGGAATACTGCGGATTGGACGGACGATGAGGCGGCTCCCCCTGCGCCGGATGGTCAGCCTGGCCACCCTCGCCGTGGTCGGCGCGGCGACCCTGGGCAGCACCGCCGCGTGCGGCGACGACAGCGAGGCCGCGGGCGGCGGCTCCGGCCCGGTGACGCTGCGCCTCGGCTACTTCCCCAACATCACCCACGCGCCGGCGGTCGTCGGCGTGGAGAAGGGCATCTTCGCCGAGAAGCTCGGCGCCAACGTGAAGCTGGACCCGAAGACGTTCAACGCCGGCCCGGCCGCCATCGAGGCCGTCTTCTCCGGTGCGCTGGACGCCACCTACATCGGTCCGAACCCGACCGTGAACGCGTTCTCCAAGTCCAAGGGTGAAGCCGTCCGGGTCGTCTCCGGCGCCGCCTCCGGTGGCGTGGCGCTGGTCGTCAAGCCCGGCATCAACGGCCCGCAGGACCTGAAGGGCAAGAAGGTCGCCACCCCGCAGCTGGGCAACACCCAGGACGTGGCGGTCCGCTACTGGCTCAAGCAGCAGGGGCTCACCACCACCAAGGAGGGCGGCGGCGACGTCAAGATCGTGCCGCAGGAGAACGCCCAGACGGTGGAGACGTTCAATAGCGGCGCGATCGACGCCGCCTGGGTGCCCGAGCCCTTCGTCTCCCGGCTGGTCAACGCCGGCGGCAAGGTGCTGGTCGACGAGCGCGGCCTCTGGCCGGACAAGAAGTTCGTCATCACCAACCTGCTGGTCAGCACGAAGTTCCTCAAGGCACACCCGGACGTGGTGCAGAAGCTGGTCGACGGCCAGGTGGCCGCGAACGAGTTCGTCAACAGCAAGCCGGACGAGGCCCAGCAGGCCATCTCCGACGCCATCGGCAAGATCACCGGCAAGCCGCTGGACCTGAAGCTGATCAAGCAGGCGTGGACGACGTTGGAGTTCACCAACGACCCGATCCCCAGCTCCCTCAAGGCCGGGCTCGACCACGCCGTCGAGGTGAAGCTGACCGACCCGGTGGACCTCAAGGGCCTGTACGACCTGACGTACCTCAACAACGCGCTCAAGGCGCAGGGCAAGCCCGAGGTCATCCAGCCATGACGTCGACCACGACGGCGCCGGGGAGCGCGACCACCGCGGTCGCGCTCTCCGACGTGACAAAGGTGTACGGACGCGGAGGGAACGCCGTACTGGCCCTGGACGGCGTGTCCCTGGACGTGGCGCCGGGCGAGTTCGTCTGCCTGGTCGGCGCCTCCGGCTGCGGCAAGAGCACCCTGCTCAACCTGGTCGCCGGGCTGGATCGGCCCAGCGGTGGGCAGATCGCCCTGGCCGGCGACGCCAGCGCCGGGCTGATGTTCCAGGAGCCGGCGCTCTTTCCCTGGCTGACCGTCGACGGCAACGTCGAGGTCCCGTTGAAGCTGCGCGGGCTGCCCCGGGCCGAGCGGCGCGCGCGGGTGGCGGAGCTGCTGCGCACCGTGCACCTGGCCGACTTCGGCCGCAAGCGCCCGCACGAGCTCTCCGGTGGGATGCGGCAGCGGGTCGCGCTGGCCCGCACGCTGGCCCTCGACACCCCGGTGCTGCTGATGGACGAGCCGTTCGGCGCGCTGGACGCGATGACCCGGGACATCCTGCACGACGAGCTGGAACGGATCTGGTCCGAGCGCAAACTCTCGGTGCTCTTCGTGACGCACAACGTCCGCGAGGCAGCCCGGCTGGCCGACCGGATCATCCTGCTTTCCAGCCGACCCGGTCGGATCATCTACTCCACCACTGTGGACATCCCGCGCCCACGGCGGATCGACTCCCCCGAGGTCGCCGCCATCGCCGCCGAGGTCACCGAGCGGCTCCGTACGGAGGTGGGCCGCCATGGCCAGTGACACCCTCACCAGCACGGCGCGCACCGACGCGCAGATCTCCGGCCTCGACGCGCTGGAGATCGTCGGCCGGGAGAAGGAGATCTCCCGGGGCACCCGGGTCTGGGCCGCCACCTGGCCCAAGCTGGCCGCGCTGGCCATCGTCATCGCGGCCTGGCAGTTGGTGGTCTGGTCGGGTTGGAAGCCGCCGTACTCGCTGCCGGGGCCGCTGGTCGTCGGCCGCGAACTGCTGACCCAGGCCCAGGGCCCACAGCTCTGGGAGGGCCTGCTCACCACGCTGCGCCGGGCCGCCGTCGGGTACATCTTCTCGGTCGCGGTCGGCCTGCTCCTGGGCCTGGCGGTGGCCCGGTCCACGGTGCTCCGGGCCGCCATCGGCTCGATGATCACCGCGTTGCAGACCATGCCGTCGATAGCCTGGTTTCCGCTGGCCATCCTGCTGTTCGAGCTGAGCGAGAAGGCGATCTTCTTCGTGGTGGTGCTCGGCGCGGCGCCGTCCATCGCCAACGGCGTGATCTCCGGCGTGGACTACGTGCCGCCGCTGCTCCTGCGCGCGGGCCGCAACCTGGGCGCCCGAGGGCTCAACCTCTACCGGTACGTGATCGCACCGGCCGCGCTGCCGGCGATCGTCGCCGGGCTCAAGCAGGGCTGGGCTTTCTCCTGGCGGAGCCTGATGGCCGGCGAGCTGATCGTGGTCGGCATCTCGCAGACCTCCCTCGGCGCCCAGCTCACCTACTCCCGCGAGCTGTCCGACGCGCCCTGGCTGCTCTCCACCATGATCGTCATCCTGGTGCTCGGCCTGGTCGTGGATGCCGCGTTCGGTGCGGCGGACAAGGCGATCCGGCGCCGCTGGGGTGTGCTGGACCAGGCTGGTCAGTGACGTGTACGTCTCCGCGCGCAGCGACTACGCCCTCCGGGCCATGCTCGCCGTCGCCGTCGCCGCCGCCGCCGCTGCCGCTGCCGCTGAAGGTAGCGGCGGTGGTGGTGGTGGCGACGGTGGTGGTGGTGGTGGTGGTGACCTGGTGAAGGCGGCCAGCCTGGCCGAGGTGCAGGAGATCCCGCTGAGTTTTCTCCAGGGCATCCTGCTGGACCTGCGCCGCGCCGGCCTGCTGCTCAGCCATCGCGGCACCGAGGGCGGGTACGCGCTCGCCCGATCGCCCGACGAGATCAGCGTGGGGGACGTGCTGCGCGCCGTCGGCGGCTCGCTGACCACGGTACGCGGACTGCCGGCCGAGCGGGCCGGCTACCACGGGGTGGCGGCCGGGCTGACCGACGTCTGGCTGGCCGTGCACGGGGCGATCGCCACGGTGGTGGACAGCACGACCCTGGCCGACCTGCTCGCCCGCGACCCGACCGGCCGCGCCCCCGCCGCGTCGTGACCATCCGACACCGACGGGGTGCGTTCGCCAACAGGTTGCGGCGTGGTCGGGCCGGTGCCCCGCCGACCCGACCACGCCTCGTACCGATCCTGACCGGGCCTGCCCCTCCGCCGGCACCGGTCGGTCCGGCCGCTGCTCAGCTCACGTGTGCGACCGTCGGGCCGGAGCCCAGGTCGCCGGGGCTGTGCAGCTCCACCAGACCGGCGGGAGCGTTGCCCACCGGGGTGGCGTGCCAGGGCGCGAAGGCCGCAACCATGGCGAGCAACAGCCCGGCGAGCGCGACCGCGACCACCAGGATCAGTTCGCGCAGCGCCCCCGAGCCGGCTTCGCCCGCCATGGTCACCCCTTCCGTGCCGGGCCCCCGCCCGGCTCCCCCCGCTGGCCAGCTTCGACCAGATGCGGCCGGGGCGCAGTCGGCCAAACGACCAAGCCGAGGCTGATTACCGACTCAAAGGAACACCCGGGCAGCGCCAGAACCGGGCCAGCACCAGGGCCGGGCCAGCGCCAGAGGGCACCTGCTCTGCCACCTTTGCTCTGCTTCAACCCGCGCAACAGCCGGTGTCCGCTATCCGGACAGTGCCCGTTGCGTGGGTTGAAGCAGAGCAAAGGCAGTCACAGAGGGCCGGTTGCTCACCCCGGCACGGCCGCGCGTGCGCCTGCGGCCGCTGGTGCCGCAGACAGACCTGCCACAGACAGAACTGCCACAGACAGACCGACCCGCCCAGCCGAAGCGGAGCGGGTCGGTCGCGGTGCGGGAGATCAGACGGTACGGGGACGGCGCGGGCGGCGGGACCGCCCCGACGCGCGGTGCGCCGGGCGGGCGGCACCGTCGGCGACCGGGCCGCCGGATCCACCGGCGGTGCGACCCCGACCAGCGGGCGCCGGCGGGGCGGCGATGGTCACCGGCACGCCGGAGGGCTCGCGGGCACCGGTCACCCGGGCCAGCGCCTCGTCGCCTGGGCGGACCTGGACCGACTCGGGCCGGATGCCGGCGGTGGCCATCAGCCGGGACACGTCCCGGCGCTGCTCGGGCAGGACCAGGGTGACCACGGAGCCGGACTCACCGGCCCGGGCGGTCCGGCCGCCCCGGTGCAGGTAGTCCTTCGCCTCGGTCGGCGGGTCCACGTTGACCACCATGTCCAGGCCGTCGACGTGGATGCCCCGGGCCGCGACGTCCGTGGCGACCAGGGCGGTCACCTGGCCGTTGCGGAACTGCTCAAGGATCCTGGTGCGCTGCGGCTGGGACTTGCCGCCGTGCAGCGCGGCCGCGCGTACCCCCTTGGAGAGCAACTGGCGGGCGAGCCGGTCGGCGCGGTGCTTCGTACCCATGAACAGGATCGTGCGGCCCTCACGGGCGGCGATCCGGGTCAACGCGTCGGGCTTGTCCACCGCGTCGACGTGCAGCACGTGGTGGGTCATCGCGGTGACCGTCGCGGTGCCCGGGTCGACCGAGTGGGTCACCGGGTTGCTCAGGAAGCGGCGGACCAGCCGGTCCACGCCGCCGTCCAGGGTCGCGGAGAAGAGCATCCGCTGCCCCTGCGGCGCGACCTGCTCCAGCAGCTTGGTGACCTGCGGCAGGAAGCCCATGTCGGCCATCTGGTCGGCCTCGTCCAGCACGGTGATCTCGACCTGGTCGAGCCGGGCGTCGCCGCGGTTGATCAGGTCGTGCAGCCGACCGGGGGTGGCCACGACCACCTCGGCGCCGGCGCGCAGGGCGTCCGCCTGGCGCTGCAACGACAGCCCGCCGACGACGGTGGCGCAGCGCAGCCCGACAGCGCGGGCGTACGGGGACAGCGCGGTGGTCACCTGCTGCGCCAACTCCCGGGTCGGCACCAGCACCAGGGCCAGCGGGCGACCCGGGCGGGCCTTGCGGCCGGCGGTGCGGGAGAGCAGCGGAAGCCCGAAGGCGAGGGTCTTGCCGGAGCCGGTGCGACCCCGGCCGAGCACGTCCCGACCGGCGAGCGAGTCGGGCAGCGTGGCCGACTGGATCGGGAACGGCTCGGTGATGCCCTGCGCGGTCAGCGCGGTGAGCAGCGCCGGCGCCAGACCGGTATGGGCGAACGAAGGAATAACAGAGGTCACGCAGAAGCCTTCCTCGACGCGGCACGTGTCGAGGGAGGGCGCCGAAGACGGCGCTGTCGCCAGCGGAAAAGGCCGCCAGGACTCACAAGCACGAACCGAAGGGGGTACGGGCCGGCCCGCCGCCGGGTCGCCGCCTGCGTAAGCAGGTCGACGACGGGGCGGGCCGGTCCCGTCACCGCCGCACCCGGAGGGCGCGACAGGTAATGCTGGCCGATCCGAAGATCAGAGCGGGCGGATGTTCTCCGCCTGCGGGCCCTTCTGGCCCTGGGTCACCTCGAACTCGACCCGCTGGTTCTCGTCCAGGCTCCGGTAGCCGGAGGACTGGATCGCCGAGAAGTGGGCGAAGACGTCAGCGCCGCCGCCGTCCGGGGTGATGAAGCCGAAGCCCTTGTCAGCGTTGAACCACTTCACGGTGCCAATAGCCATGTGTTTCGTCTCCTTGACGGAACGTCGGACTCGCACTTGTTGCGAGCCCGAAGAGGAGCGCTCCGCGCGGGAATGCGCGAATCGCCTGTCGCTTCTGGTCGCCCCGCCCGGAGAACTCCGGACACAACAAAGAGCGCCTGGGGCCACAATCCCGCCAGGCGCACACAGAGTCTCTGGTAACCAAAACTGCAACCCGTTCAACCTACCACGGATTTTCGCGCCATGGTCAATGTTGGACGGAATCTTCTGGCAGCTTGGCGATCAGGGCCGTGAGCCCGGTCACCTCCAGCAGGTCCGCGGGGCGGACCGTCACCCCGTGCCGGACGTAGTGGAACGCCGCTCCCACCCGGTCGACCGGCACGCCGGCCAGCTCCGCCCATGCCAGCCGGTAGACGGCCAACTGCACCGCAGCCACCTCCGCCGCCGCGCCGGTCGGTTGCGCGCCGGTCTTCCAGTCCACCACGTCGAACCGGCCGCCCGGCCGGGCGAAGACCGCGTCCATCCGCCCCCGCACCACGACCCCGGCGATCACCGTGGCGAACGGCACCTCCACCTCCACCGGCACCCGGTCGGCCCACTCGCTGGCCAGGAAGCGCTCCTGAAGCTCGACGAGCGCCTCGTCCGGCGCGGCGTCCGCGTCCGCCGCGCCGGGCAACTCGTCCACGTCGAGCAGCCGGTCGGCGCCGAACCGCTGTTCCAGCCAGGCGTGGAAGGCGGTGCCGCGGCGGGCGTACGGGTTGGGCTCGGTGGGCACCGGGCGGCGCAACGTGCGGGCCAGCGCCGCCGGATCACGTCGCAACGCGACCAACTGGGTGACGCTCAGCTGCCCGGGCAGGGCCACCTCGACCGCGCCGGAGAGCCGGGTCAACTCGGCCCGCTCGGCCAGCAACAGGTCCGCCTCGCGCTGCCAGCGCGCCACCTCCGGATCAACCTCCGGCTCGACCGGCCCACCGGCGACCGCCACGTCCGCCGAGCCGTCGGTCATCAGGCGGCGGACCAGCGCGGCCGCCTGCGCCAGTGCCGGCCGACGACCGCCCAGCGGGTCGGCCGGCCACTCCGCGCGGAGCACCACCTCGGCGGTCGGGTTGGTCGCGTCCGGGGTCGGCTCCGGCGCCCACGCGTCGACCAGGTGCCCCGGGCCGCCGTCCAGGCAGGCGTCGTACACCTCGCGCAGGAAGAGTGACGGGCCGCGCGGACGCTTGGTCCCCTCCCCCCACCAGTAACCGGAGCAGAGCAGCAGCCGGCGCGGCCGGGTCACGGCCACGTACGTCAGCCGCCGCTCCTCCCTCTCGTCGTGGGCGCGCCAGGCGTCGGTGAAGTCGGTCACCGCCCGGGCCACGGCCCGCTGGTCCGCCGCCTCGTCGAGCGCCAGCTCAGGCAACCCGTCGGCGTCACCGCGCAGCGGGAACGGCAGCACGCCCAGCCCACCCAGCCAGTGGTCGGAGTTGCGCACCGGCCCGGGCCACAGCCCTCGGCTCAGCCCGGCCACCGCCACCACGTCCCACTCCAGGCCCTTCGCGGCGTGCGCGGTCACCACCTGCACCGCGCCCTCCACCACCTCGACCTCGCCCGGGGCGAGACCGCGCTCCTCATCCTCGGCGGCTGCCAGGTAGGACAGGAAACCGGAGAGCGTCGCGCCGGGCGTCTCCCCGCTGAACCGGGCCGCCACGTCGCCGAGAGCGTCCAGGTGACCCCGGGCCAGGCCGGCGTCGCCCGCGCCGTCCCGGCCGGCCCGCACCGCGACCTCCACGTCCAGGCCGATGGTCCGCTCGATGTCCGCGATCAGGTCCGGAAGTGCCTGGTCCAGCCGGTACCGCAACAGCGCCAGCTCCCGGCCGTACGCGCGCAGCCGCGCGAAGCCCTCCGCCGAGTACGCCTGCGCCGGGCCGAGGTCGGCCAGCGCCTCCACCAGGGTCGCCTCGTCCAGCAGGTCGGGGGTGATCGCCGAGGTGTCGTCGGCGGCGACCTGTCGCCGGGCGTTGGCGATGGACCGGGCCCGCCGGTGCAGTGCCACCAGATCGCGCGGCCCGATCCGCCAGCGGGCGCCGGTGAGCAGCCGCAGCAGCGCCGCCCCGTCGGTCGGGTCGGCCAGCACCCGCAGCGTGCAGACCACGTCGCGTACCTCGGGGGTGTCCAGCAGGCCGCCCAGCCCGACCACCTCCACCGGAAGGCCCCGCTCGCGCAGCGCCGACTCGATCGCCGGGATCTGGCTGCGGACCCGGACCAGCACGGCCGTGGTCGGCCGCTGCGCCACCGGGATGTGCTCGGGCACCGCGCCGGGCATCCGCGCCGCGCCGCGCCAGGCGGCGAGCACGCTGTCGGCGATCCAGTTCGCCTCGTCGGCGTACGTCGGCAGCAGCGCGCAGTGCACCGTGCCGCCGGCCGCCCCACCCGGGCTGCGGTGCGGGATCGGGTCCCGGACGGTCTGCGCGGAGCGCAGCTCCGGCACCCGGGCGCCGGCCGCGCGCAGCGGGGTGGACAGCGCGTTCGCCACCCGGAGGATCTCCGGGCGGTTGCGCCAGCTGGTGGTGAGCCCGAGCGCCTCGGCCGGCCGGCCGTCGGCCCGGGCGAACTCGGTGGGGAACCGGTCCAGCGTGCCGGCGCTCGCCCCCCGCCAGCCGTAGATCGACTGGCACGGGTCACCTACCGCGGTCACCGGGTGCCCGCCGCCGAACAGCGCGTTGAGCAGCACCACCTGGGCGTGGCTGGTGTCCTGGTACTCGTCCAGCAGCACCACCCGGTAGCGGTCCCGCTCGATCTCGCCGACCCCCGGGTGGTCCCGGGCCACCCGTGCCGCGCGGGCGAGCTGGTCGGCGAAGTCCATCGCCTCGAAGTCCTCCTTGCGCCGGGCGTACGCCCGCACCAGCGGCAACAGACGCAGCCGGGTCTGCTGGAGGGCGAGCGCCTTGCGCACGTCGGCGTAGACCCGGCCCGGTCGGGACTGCACCTCGGCGAAGAACCGGCCGGTCCAGGCGGCCAGCTCATCCGGGGCGACCAGGTGTTCGTCCAGCTCCCCGGCGAGGGCCAGCACCGCGTCGGTGATGGTGCTCGGCATCCGGTCCACCTCGGACATGTCGCCGTCGTAGTTGCGCACCAGCAGGTCGACCAGCTGCCAGCGGGACGCCTCGGTGAGCAGCCGGGTGGACGGCTCGTAGCCGGCCCGCAGCCCGTGCTCGGTCACGATCCGCCCGGCGTACGAGTGGTACGTGGAGACGGTCGGCTCGCCGGCGAGTGGGTCGTCCAGCGGGTCCCGCCCCTGACGGCCGAGCCGGCGGATCAGCTGGTCGAGCCGCGTTCGTACCCGGTGGGCCAGCTCGCCGGCCGCCTTGCGGGTGAAGGTCAGCCCGAGGATCTGCTCCGGGCGCACGTACGAGTTGGCCACCAGCCAGACGACCCGCGCGGCCATCGTCTCGGTCTTGCCGGACCCGGCCCCGGCGACCACCAGCAGCGGCTCCACCGGGGCGGCGATGATCGCGGCCTGCTCCCGGGTCGGCGCCGGCAGCCGCAGGAGCTTGGCCAGCTCCACCGGGGTGTACCGGGGGCCGGCGTCGGCGAGTCGGGGCGCCGGCGCCGGACCGGTGCCGAACAGGGCGGGCTGGGTCACGGTGACGTCGTTCGTGACTGCGGGAATCGCACGCTCACTCCTCGCCCTCACGGCTGCTCCGGGTGGTCGGCGGCTCGACGACCTGGCGCCCCTGCCCGGAGACCGGGCAGCTGGTGCGCACCGGGCAGACCCGGCATTTCGAGTTCGCCACCGCGGCGAACGTGGCAGCGGCCATCGTATCGGCGGTCCGTCGGACCAGCGCGGTCGCCCAACCAGCCGCCGGTCCCTCGCCGACCGCCGGCTGGTTCTGCTCGCGGGCGTCCTTGGCGAAGGTGCCGAGCTGCACCAGCGCGGCGCCCCCGGACTCGTCGCCGAACTCGGGGAACGCCCCCGCCTCCACCGCCGCCTGGTAGGCGCCGAGCTGCGGATGCTCGGCCAGGTCGGTGCCGGTGACGGCGGTGGACTTACCGGTCTTCAGGTCGATCACCACCAGCCGCCCGTCCTCGTCGACCTCCAGCCGGTCGACCCGGCCGGCCAGGTCGACCGGCCGGTGCGGGTCGTCCAGGCGGACCGCGAACTCGTGCTCGATGGCGAGCAGCCGGCGCGGGTTGGTGGCCAGCCAGCGCAGCAGCTTGTCGACCATCGCCTCGGCGCGTTCCCGCTCCGGGCCGGCCATCCACCGGGCGGCCAACTCGATCGCGTCGAACCGGGCGGCCACGTAGTCGAGCAGGGCGCCCCGGTCGGCGCTGGCGTCCTCGGCGAGCATCGCGGCGGCGTGCACCAGGTTGCCCACGCCCTGAGCGGTGCTGGCCGGGCCGCTGCCGCCGTGCCGTTCCAGCAGCCAGCGCAGGCTGCACCGCAACGCGCTCTCCATCGCCGACGGGGTGACCCGCACCGGTTCGCCGTCATCGATCAGCGGCCGGTCGTCGGAGAGCGCGCGTAGACCCCACCAGTCGTCCGGATGCGCGCCGGGCACACCGGCGGCGGCGAGCCGGGCGAGCTCGGCCGCCGCGGCGCGCCGCCGGAACGTCGGTGCGGCCGGGTCGGTGATCGCGGTACGCAACTCGGCCACCAACGCCGGCAGGGTGAGCGCCCGCGGCGGTCGGGTGACCGGCAGCGCGCCGGGCCGGTCCGGCTCACCGTCCTCCGTCACTTCGCGGTCACCGGACACGGCGTGCGGGGAGCCGTTTCCGGTTGCGCCGTCGGTGACGCCAGCGCCGGCCGCGCCGTCGCCACTGGGCGCGGCCTGCGGCGGACCGCCGGCGGGATCGTTGGTCGGGCCGGTACGTGGACCGGGCGGAGTGGGTGGCCCGTTCGGCGGGGTGGGCGGCGCGGCCGGCGGCGCGGTGGGCCCCAGCTCGTGCAGGAACCGGCTCGGCTGCTCCTCGTGGTCGTCGCCGCCCACCGCGGCCGACGCCACCGCGGTGACCAGCAACCGGTGTCGGGCCCGGCTGACGGCGACGTGGAAGAGCCGGCGTTCCTCGTCCAGCAACGCCGAGGTCTGACCCACCACGTTCGCCGCGGTGGCGCCGCCGACGGACCGACCGGCCAGCACGTCGACCAGTCGCTCCGAGCCGAGCAGGCTGCCGCGCAGGCGCAGGTCCGGCCAGATGCCCTCCTGCACCCCGGCCACCGCGACCAGGTCCCACTCCAGACCCTTCGCGGCGTGCGCGGTGAGCAGCCGTACGGCCGCACCCCGGTCGGCGGTCGGGGCGATGGTGTCGGCCGGCAGGTCCTGACCGAGCACATGGTCGAGGAAGACCTCAGTGCGGGCGCCGGGAAGGCGGTCGGTGAAGCGGGCCGCCGCGTCGAAGAGCACCAGCACGGCGTCCAGGTCCCGGTCGGCCGCCTCGGCCCGCCGCCGCCGGGCGAGGTCCCCCTCACCGGCCTCCGGCCGCCCCTGGCCGATCGCTCCGGCCCAGCGTTCGGCGAGCCCGCTGGCGTGCCAGACGGCCCAGAGCACGTCCTCGGCGGTCGCGCCGGGCCGCGCGGCGGCGGCCCGGGCGGCGGCCAGCAGCCCGGCCACCGCCTGCGCCGGCTCCGCCCACCGCCGCTCGATGCCGGCCAACTCGGCCGGGTCACGCAACGCCTCGACGATCAGCTCCCCGGACGGGCGCCGGTCGCCGCCGGCCAGTGCCAGCGCGCGCAGGCCCTGCCGCAGCCGCCGCTCGGCCAACGGGTCCGCCCCGCCCAGCGGCGAGTGCAGCAGCGCGACGGCCGCCTCCTCGTCCAGGCTGTCCGGCTCCAGCGCGCAGCGCAGCAGGAGCAGCAGCGGGGCCACCGCCGGTTGCAGGTGCAGCGGCAGGTCCTCGCCGTGCACCACGGTCGGTACGCCGGCGGCGTGCAGCGCCCGTTGCAGGGTGGGCAGTTGCAGCGCGGTCGACCGCACCAGCACCGCCATCCGTGACCAGGGCACGCCGTCGAGCAGGTGCGCGGAGCGCAGCGCGTGAGCCAGCCAGGCGGCCTCGCTGGTCGCCGAGCGGAACGTGTGCACCTCGACCACGCCGGTCGGGGCATCCGGCAGCGGGTGCAGCCGGCGGTGCGCCGCCGGACCCCGCAGTCGGCGGCCCAGCCGGGCGATCGCGACGAGCAGGCCCGGCCCGGCCCGGTAGGACGTGGTCAGCAGCGCCTGCGCGGCCGGCGCCCCCGAGGCGGTCCGGAACCGGTGCGGGAAGGTCGTCACGCCGGCCGGGTCGGCGCCACGGAAGGCGTACGTGGAGGAATCCGGGTCGGCGAAGGCGACCAGCGTCTTGCCGCCACCGGCGATCACCGACAACAGGTCGAGCTGGGCGGGGTCGGTGTCGGCCAGCTCGTCGACGTACACGTGGGCGAGCCGGCGGCGCTCGGCGGCCAGCAGCTCCTCGTCGTCGCGCAGCAACCCGGTGGCCGCACGGACCAGCTCGGCCGGGTCGTACGCGATCGACCCCCGGTTGCTGACGTCGCGCAGCGCGAGCACCGCCACGTACTCCCGCAGGAAGCGCGCGGCGGCCGGCCAGTCGGCGCGGCCGAGCTTCTCGCCGAGCCGGGCCAGGTCGGCCGGGCCGATGCCCCGCTCGGCGGCACGCATGAGCAGGTCGCGCAGCTGGCCGGCGAAGGCGCGGGTCCGCAGGGCCGGCCGTAGGTCCGTCGGCCAGCCGACCGGATCGTCCTCGGGCTCCTCGCCCACCACGTCCAGCAGCTCGCGGATGATCAGATCCTGCTCCGGGCCGGTGAGCAGCCGGGGCGACGGCTCGCCACGTTCGGCGGCGGCCCGGCGGAGCAACCCGAAGGCGTACGCCGGGAAGGTGCGCACCAGGGGCTCCCGCAGCACGCGGTGGCCGTCCTGCGCCACCCGGGCCTCGATGCGCTGGCGTAGTGCGGTGGCGCCTCGACGGCTGAAGGTCAACACCAGGATCCGTTCGGGATCGACCCCCTCGGTCACCCGGGCGGCGACCGCCTCGACCAGGGTGCTGGTCTTGCCGGTGCCCGGCCCGCCGAGCACCAGCATCGGCCCGTCGGTGTGCCCGACCACCTCCGCCTGCACCGGATCGACCCGCCGGCCGGCCCCGGGCCCGACCGCCCGCTCGTGCCCGACCGCCCCGACCCGGCCGGTCAGCGCAACCCCACCGGCGGGCACGGCGCCGCCCTCGGCCGCGCCGCTACCGGCGGGCACGGCGCCGCCGACAGGCACGTCCCCGTCCCCCCGCGCCGGCCCCTCGGGCCGCCGCACCAACCGGTACGCCTGCATCAGCTCATCCCATCACGCCCATACGACACCCCACCCCGCCCGGGCCCGCCCACCCTCTCACCCCACCCCACCAGCCCGTCGATCATGGAGTTGGCGGCGCGACACGCCGACGGCAGCGCCGCCAACTCCATGATCGGCGGGGTGGGAGCCCGGGGGCGGGGGTGTGGAGCCGGGGGTCAGGTTAGGTGGGATTCGAGGGCGTCCAGGGCGGTGGGGATGGTGGTGGCGACGGTTAGGAGGCTGAGGCCGGCTGGTTTGAGGAAGTGCTGGTCGGCCAGCGTGCCGAGCCAGTCCAGCAGCGGCCGGTAGAAGCCGTCGGTGTCGATCAGCACCATCGGCTTGGTGTGCAGGGTGAGGGTGGCGGTGGTCCAGACCTCGAACAGCTCGTCCAGGGTGCCCAGCCCGCCGGGCAGGGCGAGGAACGCGTCCGACTTGTCGATCATCACGTTCTTGCGGGTGGCCATCGAGTCGGTCACCAGCAGCTCGTCCGAGGCCAGGTCGGCGACCTCCAGGTCCACCAGCGCCTGCGGGATGACGCCCAGGGTGCGCCCTCCGGCGGCCCGGGCGCCGTCCGCCAGCGCGCCCATCATGCCGACGCAGCCGCCGCCGCTGACCAGCGTGTGCCCGCGCCGTGCCAGCTCCGCGCCGGTCTCGGCGGCCAGGTCCAACCAGCGCTGGTCGAGGGTACGGGAGGAGGCGCAGAAGACGCAGATCGCCGCCATCAGCTCTCCCGCGGCTGCTCGGCAGCCTGCTCGGCGGCGGCCTGCTGGTCAGCGGCGGTACGGGCGACGGCCTCGTCGCGGACCGCCTCCTGCTCGGCGGAGAGCGTCGCCTCGGCCTCGATGATGTGCCGGACCGCCGCGTTGACGTCGTCGGTGAGGCAGATCAGGTCCAGGTCGACGGGGCCGATCTTGCCGTCGGCGGCCATCGTGTCACGCATCCAGTCGAGCAGCCCCTGCCAGTAGGCGACCCCCATCAGCACCACCGGGAACCGGGTGACCTTGCCGGTCTGCACGAGGGTGAGCGCCTCGAACAGCTCGTCCATGGTCCCGAACCCGCCGGGCAGCACCACGAACGCCTGCGCGTACTTGACGAACATGGTCTTACGGGCGAAGAAGTAGCGGAAGTCGATGGCCAGGTCGACCCATTCGTTGATGCCCTGCTCGAACGGGAGCTCGATGCCGAGCCCGACGGAGAGCCCGCCGGCCTCACTGGCCCCCCGGTTGGCGGCCTCCATCACCCCCGGCCCACCACCGGTGATCACCGCGTAGCCGGCCCGGGCCAGCGCGCCGCCCAACTGCTCGGCCAGGCGGCACTCGGCGGTGTCCGGGCCGCTGCGCGCGGAGCCGAAGACGCTGACCGCGGGCGGCAGGTCGGCGAGCGTGTCGAAGCCCTCAACGAACTCGGACAGGATGCGCAGCGCCCGCCAGGCGTCCCTGGTCTTCCAGTCACCCCGCCCGCGCGAGTCCAGCAGCCTCTGGTCCGCGGTGCTGCTCGGAATCGCTCCCCGGCGCAGCGTCACCGCGCCCCGATGCCGCTCCTGTCCGGGACCGCGGCTGGCCTCCCGCCCGTTGCTCTGGCTCATGGAGCAACCGTAGTGGTCCACCCGGCAGTTGCTGGGGCGGGTCGCGGACGCAGAGAAATAGTTCGAGATCTTGGGCAACTATTCGGCTCGCTCGTACGTCTTACTATTCACATACCGGGTATGCCCCGGCGCGCGCCTTCGGGGGAGGAGACAGCGTGATCAGCAACAGCGAGATGATCCGGATCCGTCGCCAGATGCAGCGACGGATCCGAGACGTGGTGGCCGAACGCCGCCGCACCCGCCAACTGGACGAACCCCTCTCCCCCACCCCATCCGGAGCTGATCAAGAGGTTTGCGTCGCCGACAACGGGCCCGGCTGACGCAAACCTCTTGATCACCGGAGCGGGCGGCCGGTGGGCGCCCGGCGCGGGGTCAGACCAGGGCCAGCCAGCGGTGCAGGGTCGCGGCCCCGTCGCGGATCTTGGTGATCTCGACGTGCTCGTCCGGATGGTGGGCCAGGTTGGGGTCCCCCGGGCCGAAATTCAGCGCTGGGATGCCCATGGCCGCGAACCGGGCCACGTCCGTCCAGCCCAGCTTGCCGATCGGCGCCGCGCCGACCGCCGCCAGGAACTCCTTCGCCGGGGCCGCCTCCAGCCCGGGCAGGGCGCCGGCCGCCGCGTCGGTCACGACCATGTCGAAGCCCGCGAAGACCTCCCGCAGGTGCGCCTCCGCCTCGGCGGGGGTGCGGTCCGGAGCGAACCGGTAGTTGACCTCGATCTCACACCGGTCCGGGACCACGTTGCCGGCGACCCCGCCGTGGATCCGCACCGCGTTCATGCCCTCGCGGTAGTCGCAGCCGTCGATGGTGACCCGGCGCGCCTCGTACGTCTGGAGCCGGCGGAGCACCTCGCCGGCGGCGTGGATGGCGTTGACCCCGTGCCAGGATCGCGCCGAGTGGGCCCGTACCCCCGTGGTGGTGACCATCGACCGCATGGTGCCCTGACAGCCCGCCTCGACGATGCCGTACGTCGGCTCCAGCAGGACGGCGAAGTCCGCCTCCAGCCACTCCGGGTACGCCTGCGCGACCAGGTTCAGCCCGTTGTACTGGGACTCGATCTCCTCGGCCTCGTAGAAGAAGTAGGTCACGTCGTAGCGCGGCTCGGGCAGGGTCACCGCGAGGTGCAGCGCGTACGCGACGCCGGACTTCATGTCCGAGGTGCCGCAGCCGTACATCAGGTCGCCGCGCATGGTCGACGGGAAGTTGTTGTTCAGCGGCACCGTGTCCAAATGTCCGGCCAGCACGACGCGCTGCGAGCGACCCAGGTCGGTGCGCGCCATCACCGTGTTGCCGTGCCGGTGGGTGGTCAGGTGCGGTACGCCCCGCAGCACCTCTTCGACGCAGTCGGCGATCGCCTTCTCGTCGAGGGACACGGACTCGATGTCGACCAGAGCGCGGGTCAGCGCCACCGGATCGGCGAGGACCTCGGGGGTCAGCGGGTTCTCCATGGTTCGCACGGTACCTTCAGGCTTGTCAGCGCGAGGAGTGAGCTTGCGAGCCCCGCCGTCGTGAGCAGAGGCCGGTCCGGCCGCGACCGAGAGGTGCAACAGTGACGTCCGCAGATTCCGCCTGGGGCATCGGCCTGGCCACCGTCACGGCCGACGAGCAGGTGCTCGACACCTGGTACCCGACCGGCAAGCTGGGCCTGGGTGAGCTGCCGCTGGTCGCCGGTGAGGACGAGACGGACGTGCTCGACCTGCCGCCGGCCGCGCTCGGCGACCGGCCGCTGCCCGGTCTGCGTACCGTCCAGGTGGTCACCGTGGTCGGCTCGCTGGACGACCCGATCAAGGACGCCCCGGACGCGTACCTCCGGCTGCACCTCCTCTCCCACCGCCTGGTCCGGCCCAACCAGCTCAACCTGGACGGCATCTTCGGCAAGCTGGCCAACGTGGCGTGGACCTCCGCCGGGCCGTGCCCGCCGGAGCGGGTGGACGAGCTGCGGGTGATCGAGCGGGCCGCCGGCCGCCACCTGGCGGTGTACGGGGTGGACAAGTTCCCCCGGATGACCGACTACGTGGTCCCCGCCGGTGTGCGGATCGCCGACGCGGACCGGGTCCGCCTCGGCGCCCACCTGGCCGCCGGCACCACGGTGATGCACGAGGGCTTCGTCAACTTCAACGCCGGCACCGTGGGCACGTCGATGGTGGAGGGTCGGATCGTGCAGGGCGTGCTGATCGGCGACGGCTCCGACATCGGCGGCGGCGCTTCGATCATGGGCACCCTGTCCGGCGGCGGCACGGAGAAGGTGAGCATCGGTGAGCGGAGCCTGATCGGCGCGAACGCCGGCGTCGGCATCTCGCTCGGCGACGACTGTGTGGTGGAGGCGGGCTGCTACATCACCGCAGCCTCGAAGATCAGCCTGCCGGACGGCCGGGTGGTCAAGGCCCGTGAGCTGTCCGGGGTCGACGGCCTGCTGTTCTGGCGCAACTCGGTGACCGGCGCGCTGGAGGCCCGGCCGCGCACCGGCCGGGGCATCGAGCTGAACGCCGCCCTGCACGCCAACGACTGACGGCCCCCGCCGGGTCCGCGGCGCTCGGCCGCGGACCCCACGGGGTACGCCTCAGCGCAGCCGGTACGCCTGGATGATCCGTTCGGTCACCGTGTTGCCGGCGGCGTCCCGGCCGGTGGCCCGCAGGGACGCGTAGCCGGGCCCGGCGGGGTGCCGGACGGTGGCCGTCCAGCCGTGCCCGCCGTGCCGGACCTGGGCGGGTTGCCAGCTCCGGCCGCCGTCGTACGAGACGTCGACGGTCAACCCGGTCACCCGCGACCCGGTGGCGCCGGGCTGCCGCTGCACCTGCACCTGCACCTGCACCTGCACCTGCACCTGCACCTGCACCTGCACCGGGATGATCAGGGTCCGGCCGGCCGGATGTCGGTACGCCCGGGGCCGGGACGTACGGCGGCGGACCCGGACGCGGTGACGGTGACCCGGTCCCCGGAGAGCAGGGTGACGGTGGTGGTCGAGGACGCGGCGTCGGTCGACGTGCGCCCGACGACGTCCGGGGTGGCGGCGGTGGTCGACGGGGCTACCACGGCGACTGCCGGACTGCCCAGCACGAGGGCGACCACGGCTGCCGCGGCCATTCTGCTACTTCGATGCAACGGATCCTCCTTGATGGAGCGTCGTTACGAACAGAGACGCATTGACCACCGTCAGAGTTGCATACCGCGTATGCATAAAGAAGTCGAGAAAATGACGGACCAACCAACCCTTACCCGGTCGGAACGGCATCATCGACGGGTGACCTCCATGAAGGACCGGATGCTCGCCGGAGAGCCCTACCTCGCGGACGATCCCGAGATCATCGCTGACCGGGACCAGGCCGCCCGCCGGATGGAACGCTTCAACAGCAGCTCCGCCACGAACGAGGAGGCTCGCCTCGCGGCGCTGCGCGAGCTCCTCGGCGAGCTGGGCGAGGGCGCCTGGATCCGTCCACCGTTCTACTGCGACTACGGCTGGCAGGTCCGGATCGGGCCGCGGAGCTTCGTCAACTACCACGCGGTCTTCCTCGACGTCGCCCCGATCACCCTCGGCGCGGACGTCCAGGTCGGACCGAACGTGCAGCTGCTCACTCCGACGCACCCGGTGGAACCCGAGCCGAGACGCGACAAGTGGGAGGCGGCGAAGGCGATCACCATCGGCGACAACGTCTGGCTCGGCGGCGGCGCGATCGTGCTGGCCGGGGTGACGATCGGGGCGAACACCGTCGTCGGCGCCGGCGCGGTGGTGACTCGGGACCTGCCCGCCAACGTGGTCGCGGTCGGCAACCCGGCCCGGCCGATCCGCCAACTCAACTGATCGGCGCAGCGCCGGCACGGCGCTCCGGTCAGGGCGAGGGCGGCTCGGGCAGGCGCACCACCAGGTCGGCGCCGTCAGCGGTGCCAGTGACCAGGGAGGCGTTGGACTCGTCGCTGCCCAGCGCCCACGCCCGCGCCTGCTCCAGCGACCGCCCGAACGCCTCGTGCCGGGCGACCAGCCGGCGCTGCCGCACCTCGGCGTCCAGATCGAGGAACCAGGCCTCGTGCAGCAGCGACCGGATCTCCTGCCATGGGAAGTCCGGCAGCAGCAGGTAGTTGCCCTCGGTCACCACCAGCCGGACCGAGGGCGGCACCTCGATGGCCCCGGCCACCGGCTCCTCCAGGGCCCGGCGGAACTCCGGCACGTAGACCGAGGTCGGCTCCAGCCGGTGCAACCGGCGCAGCAGCGAGACATACCCGTTGGCGTCGAAGGTGTCCACCGCGCCCTTGCGATCGGCGCGGCCCAGCCGGACCAGCTGTGACTGCGCCAGGTGGAAGCCGTCCATCGGCACCAGCCGTGCGGTCGGACCGACCCCGGCGACGATCTGCTCGGCCAACGTGGACTTCCCGGCGCCCGGCGCCCCGGCGATGCCGAGCAGTTGCCGCGGACCGGCCTCAGCCAGCACGCGCGCCCGCGCCACCAGCTCGTCGACGGAGAGCACCCGGGCCGGCGGCATCAGTCCAGAACCGGGTCGCTGATGGTGAACCGCGCCCGCACGGTCGCCTGCACGGTCTGTGGCTGCGGGTCCAGCTCCAGCTCCGGCCCGCCGCCGCCCCCGTCGTACGCCGCGCGGGCGAACATCGGCCGATCGCCCGGGCCGGCGTCGGCCAGCTCGATCAGCGAGGTGACCCGGGCGCCCAGCGCCTCGGCGTACTCCCGGGCACGCAGCAGCGCGTCGGTGATCGCGGCGTGCCGCGCCTCGCGGTGGGCGGGGCTGTCCGGGCGCAGCTCCCACCAGGGACCGGCCACCTCGACCTGGTCCTGGTCGGCCAGCCGGAGCATCAGCTCACCCAGGGCGGTGAAGTCGGTGACGGTGACCGTGGTGGTGACACTCCCGTGCCAGGCCACCACCCGCTCGCCCGAACGCCGGGTCTCCGGCCGGACCCGCAGGTCGCCGGTCTCCCGCCGGACCACGACCGGCTCGGAGCTGTCCAGCAGAACCCGGACGGCGGCGGCCCGCTCAGCGAGCCGGGTCAGCGTGGCCTCCCGGTCCCGGTCCCGGGCCGTCGCGGTGACCGAGAACCGGGCCAGCTCGGGCGGCACCTCCCGGTACGCCTCGCCGCGCACCTGCACCACCGGGCCATCCACCGCCATACCTCTGAGCCTAGTCAGCCGAGGGAAGCCACGCGGTGTAGGAGACCGTTGTCGCTCCAACCCGGCACCCGGTCAGGTGCCCGCCCGCCTCGCCCAGCCCCCACAGCCAGGTCACCTCCGCGGAATGGTCGCCGTCGGCCGGGAACTCCCGGTCCCGCCCGGCGTACCGGGGGTCGAGCAGCGCCGACCGGGCCGCGGCGGCCTCCGCGTACCGAGCGGTGAGCGCCGCGGCGTCACCGGCCCGCAGCGCCGCCGCCAGCCCGTCCAGGAATTCGCTCACCTCGGCCAACTCGTGCAGCACCCGGGCCCGGTTGCCGAGCAGCATGTTCGCGGTCCGCTCCGCCGGGGTGCCGGCGACCCGGGTGCCGTCCCGGAAGCTGCCGGCGGCGAGCGCCAGCACCGCGTCGCGCAGCGGCGCCCGCTGCACCGCCCCGGCCAACGCCCCGGCCAGCAGGTGCGGCACGTGCGAGGCGAGCGCGGCCGCCGAGTCGTGCGCCGGCGCGGACATCGGCACCACCCGGGCACCGAACAGCTCCACGAGCAGCCCGGTCAGCCAGCGGAAGGCGTGCGTCGCCGCGCCCGGCGCCGGGCAGAGCACCCAGGCGGCGCCGGCCAACAGCGTCGTGGAGGCGGCGGTCAGGCCGGCGGACTCCGCGCCGGCCATGGGGTGCCCGGGCACGAACCGGTCGGTGAGCCCGAGCCGCTCGGCCGCCTCGGCCACGTCGACCTTGGTGCTGCCGACGTCGGTCAGCACACAGCCCGGCGCGGTCGCGGCGGAGACCTGGGCCAGCGTCCCGGGCAGGGTGGGCAGCGGGCCGCTAAGGAAGACCACGTCCCGGCCGGCCACGGCCTGCTCGACCGTGTCCGGCGCGACCAGCCCCGCGGCCCGGGCCCGGTCGCGGGTCGCCGGGTCGGGATCCCAACCGGCCACGTCCAGGCCGGCGTCGGCCAGGCGCAGCAGCACCGAGCCGCCGATCAGGCCGGTGCCGACCACCGCCGCCCGCACGCCGGCGTACCGCCCGGTCGCCTCGCCGGTCATCACCGGGACCCGGGGTCAGGCCCGCAGCCGGCCGGCGACCGCGGCGACGTGCTCGTCGGACTCGGTCAGCGCCACCCGGACGTGCTGCCCGGCGGTGGGGCCGTAGAAGACGCCGGCCGCGACCAGGATGCCGCGCCGGGCCAGCCAGTCGACCGTCTGCCAGCAGTCCTCACCACGGGTGAGCCAGAGGTAGAGGCCGGCCTCCGAGTGCTCGACCGTGAAGCCGGCGCCGGTGAACGCGGCGGTCAGCACCTCACGTCGGGCGCGGTAGCGCTCCCGCTGCTCGTCGGCGTGCCGCTGGTCCTGCAGAGCGGCCACCATGGCCGCCTGCACGGGAGCGGGCACGATCATGCCGGCGTGCTTGCGGACCTTCAGCAGCTCGGCGACGAGCGCCGGGTCGCCGGCCACGAATCCGGCCCGGTAGCCGGCGAGATTGGACCGCTTGGAGAGCGAGTGCACGGCGAGCACCCCGGCGTAGCTGCCGCCGCAGACCTGCGGAGACAGCACCGAGACCGGTTCGGCCGACCAGCCGAGCGGCAGGTAGCACTCGTCGCTGGCCACCACCGCGCCGCGTTCCCGGGCCCAGTCGACCACCTTGCGCAGGTGCGCCGCGGGCAGCACCCGACCGGTCGGGTTACCGGGCGAGTTGACCCAGACCAGCCGGACCCGGGAGGTCGGCCCGACCGCGGTGAGCGAGTCGGCGCGGACCACGGTGGCCCCGGCCAGCCGGACCCCGGCCTCGTACGTCGGGTACGCGATCGACGGCACCACCACCACGTCACCGGGACCGATGCCGAGCAGGGTGGGCAGCCAGGCGACCAGCTCCTTGGAGCCGATGGTCGGCAGCACGCCGAGACCATCGACCCCGGCGCCACAGGCCCGGGCGACCCACGCCGCGATCGCGTCCCGCAGCGCCGGGGTGCCGGCGGTCAACGGGTAGCCGGGAGCGTCGGACGCGTCGGCCAGCGCCCGCCGGATCACCTCGGGCACCGGGTCGACCGGCGTGCCCATGGAGAGGTTGATCAGGCCCTCTGGGTGCGCCGCGGCCAGGGTGGCCGCGGCGGCCAGGGTATCCCAGGTGTACTCGGGCAGCCGCGACGAGACCGGCGCGGGGCTGTTCAGTGGCCCTCGCCGCGCGGCGGCTGCGCGGCGACGAACGTGGCGTCCTTCTCCACCTTGCCGATCTTCGAGGCGCCCCCGGGCGAGCCCAGGTCCTCGAAGAACTCGTAGTTGGCGCCGGTGTAGTCCTTCCACTGCTCGGGGACGTCGTCCTCGTAGAAGATCGCCTCCACCGGGCAGACGGGCTCACAGGCACCACAGTCGACGCACTCGTCGGGGTGGATGTAGAGCATCCGGTTGCCCTCGTAAATGCAGTCGACCGGGCACTCCTCGATACATGCCTTGTCGAGCACATCCACGCACGGCTCGGCGATGATGTAGGTCACCGGTCTTCTCCTCCGCAAGACACGCCGCGATCTCCCGCGACGGTTAGAGCCTAGTATCTCGCCGGGGAGGGGGTCGATCGTGCTCCGACAGCAGGATGTGGGACACCGGATCGTGGTCCGCCGGATTGTGGGGATTCGCGAAGGCCGGCCGCTCTTCTCGGACGCCCTCGGCGAGCTGGTGGAGCTGAGCGAGACTCATCTCACGCTGGCCACCGCGCAGGGTCAGCTGCGGGTCCCGGTGGCGCAGGTGCACCGGGCCAAGCGGGTGCCGCCGACCCGCCGACCGACCGCCGCCGCGGTGGTGGCCCTCGAACGGGCCGCCGACGAGGCCTGGCCGGCACCGACGCGGGGTCGGCTCGGCGACTGGCTGCTCCGGGCCGCCGACGGCTGGACCGGACGGGCCAACTCCGCGCTGCCGATCGGCGACCCGGACCGGACGCTGCCGGCGGCGGTGGACGCGGTCGAGCGCTGGTACGCCGAGCAGGGCCGACCGGCGCTGATCAACACCCCGCTGCCGCTCGCCGCGCCGGTCGGCGCCGAGCTGGACACCCGCGGCTGGGGCAGCCGCCCGCCCACGCTGGTGCAGACCGCGCCGCTCCCGCTGGTCGACCTCGACCCCGGGGCCGGATCAGCAGCCGCCGGAGCCGACGTCGACCTGGTGGCCGCGCCGTCCACGGCGTGGCTGGCGATCGCCGCCGGGCGCAAGGGTGGCCTGCCGGACGCCGCCCGGCACGTGCTCACCGCCGTGGACCAGGTCCGCTTCGCCCACGTGTACGCGGACGGCACGCTGGTGGCCATCGGCCGGGGCACGGTGACCGGGCAGGGCCGCTGGCTCGGGTTGAGCCTGATCGAGGTGCTGCCGGAGGCGCGCCGTCAGGGGCTGGCGCGGACGGTGATCGCGGCGCTGGCCGACTGGGGCGGCTCGGCCGGGGCCACGCACGCCTTCCTCCAGGTGGAGCAGCACAACACCGCCGCGGTGGCGCTCTATCGGCGGCTCGGCTTCACGACCCACCACACCTACCTGACCCGGGTCGCTCCGCACTGAGCCGGCGCCCACCCCGGACGTGATCAACTCGGGTTCCCGGAAGTCGGGCCGTCCGCTTCGGCCGGACCCCCCGACTTCCGCGAAGTCGAGTCGATCACCGCCGCCGCCGGACGCGGACCGCCCCATCCGGACCGCCTGCCCGGACGGGTCAGCGGCGGACGACCCGGCGCGGCTTGGCGGCCTTGACCTCGGCGTACCGCTTGAGCTGCTGGGAGCGGTAGTCCCGCCCGAGCGCGGTGAGGACCAGGTAGCCGACCACCACTCCGGCGCCGGCGGCCAGCAGGTAGAGCCAGATCTGGGCGAAGAACGTCGCCGCACCGCCGGCGAACGGGTTGTGAGCGATCAGCAGGGGCCCGACCAGCACGGTCAGCGCCATCGCGACCAGCACCACGAGGGCCATGTCGGCCGCCCAGTCAGCCAGCGGCCGGCGGCGAGCCCACCGGAAGGCGACCACGGCCAGGATCAGCCCGATCACCGCGAACATCGCCAGCGACACCCGGTCGGCGGCGGTGTCGTCACCGTCGAAGCCGAACCGGATGATCAGCCGGGCCACCACGTTGACCGCGAACAGCGCTCCCGCGAGCACTCCGACGTCACGCCACCGTCCGTCCACCGCACGACCTCCTGCTGTACGCCCCGTCGAGGGGCACGCATCTCTGGCAGAGATATCT
This sequence comes from Micromonospora sp. NPDC005087, assembly GCF_042872965.1. Taxonomy (NCBI): domain Bacteria; kingdom Bacillati; phylum Actinomycetota; class Actinomycetes; order Micromonosporales; family Micromonosporaceae; genus Micromonospora; species Micromonospora sp. NPDC005087. The sequence goes on from NZ_JBIALB010000013.1 coordinate 37,758, forward strand.
ACCACCCGTACCTGGGTGGCGTCATCAGCCGCCCAGTGCGGGCGGAGCGGCGAGGATCTGCCGGAACCCCATCACCGCGAAGGTCATCGCCCCGGCGACGATCATGGCCAGGCCGACCCAGTTGTCGCCAGCCAGCAGCAGGTCGCCCTCGCTGGTCCGGACGGCGGCCACCGCCATCAGCACGAACCACGGCACCGCGGGCAGCGCCACCGCCCACCGGCGGCCGACCACCTCGTACGCGAACCAGCTCAGCGCGATGTTGGCCCCGACGGCGAGCAGCGCCGACACGCCGATCAGCTGCCCCCCGACCCGGACCGTGGAGAACAACAGCTCCAGCACCCCGGTCAGCACCCCGGCCACCACCACGACGATCGCGCCGGCCAACCGCAGGCCCAGGTCCAGCAGGCGCGGGGGCGGCCCCGCCGGAGGCGGAGCGTCCTGGCCTTGCACGACCGACATCGGGGCGACGGGCAGGGTCACCGGAGACCGGCCGCGACGACCGGGAGCCGGCCCGGGGCGCCCTCCTCGGACAGCCCGGCGAAGAGGTCGTCCTCCCAGCCGTACCGGCCGGCGCCGGGGCCCTTCTCGCCGACCGCGAGCGTGAAGAACTCCACGCCCATGAACTCGCCGCCGAAGTTGCCGGCGATCGAGTAGAGCCAGGAGGTGGCCGGGATCTGCGTGGCGTGCGCCCGCATCGCGGCCTCCTTCACGGTGTGCTGCTCCGTCGCGTCGATCCGGGCGGCGATCTGGTCGTCCGGGGTGCCGAAGGGCAGGTCGGCGATGTCCTGGATGCCGGCGAACGGGTTGTCCGAGGATTCGGCGAAGTGCGTCATTCCGGCCTCCAGCACGCTGCGCGGCATGGCCGTCCAGTAGACCTTGGCGGGGGCGCAGCCCTCGGCGGCGGCCAGCTCGACGGCGCGCATCGCCACCCGGTGCGCCTGGATGTGGTCGGGGTGGCCGTAGAAGCCGTTCGGGTCGTACGTGATGAGCACCTGCGGGCGGACCTCCCGCAGAATCTCCACCAGGTGCCCGGCGGCCTCGTCCAGGTCGGCCTGCCAGAAGGCGCGAAGGTGCTCGTTGGTCGCGAGCCCCATCATTCCCGAGTCGCGGTAGCGGCCGGCGCCGCCGAGGAAGCGGTGGTCGGTGACGCCGAGCGCGGCGCACGCGGCGGCCAGCTCACCGATCCGGTACCCGCCGAGCTGGTCGGCCCCGGCGGCGGCGAGCTGGGCCAGCTCCGGCACGTGGATCTCGCCCTCCTCGCCGAGGGTGCAGGTCACCAGCGTGACGTGGGCGCCGTTGGCGGCGTAGTGGGCCATCGTCGAGCCGGTGCCGATCGACTCGTCGTCGGGGTGCGCGTGGACCAGCAGCAGGCGGCGGTCGGGCAGCATCGTCACGACGGTCACTCTAACCGGCGGTTCCGGCCCGCGGCCGTAGACGCGTCCGCCCAGGTCGGCCACATCACGCCCGGCGCGGCTCTACGATTTGGCCTGTGGACTTTCCGGAGCTGGCCGCCCGCACCCGCCGGTTCAGCCACGGCGCGCCGCGTGCTGTCTCCGTGGCCGAGGACGGCTCCCGGGTGATCTTCCTGCGCTCCGGCGGCCCGGAGGATCCGGCGGACGCGCTCTGGCTGCTCGATGTGGCCACCGCCGAGGAGCGGCTGGTCGCCGACCCGGCCACCCTGCTGGGCGCCGACGGCGACGCCGGGGCGCTCTCCCCCGGTGAGCGCGCGCTACGCGAGCGGCTGCGGCTCAGCGCCGCCGGCATCGGCTCGTACGCCCTGGACGCCGCCGGTCGGGTGGCGGTGTTCGCGCTCGCCGGCCGGCTGTTCCGGGCCGACCTGGTGCACGGCGACGTGGTGGAGGTGGCCACCGTCGGCCCGGTGCTGGACCCACGGCCGGACCCGACCGGGCAGCGGCTGGCGTACGTGACCGACGCGGCCGAGGGAATCCGCCGGGGCGAGCTCCGGCTGATCGACGCCGACGGCACCGACACCCTGCTGGCCGGCGAGGACGCCGGTGTGAGCTGGGGGCTGGCCGAGCACATCGCGGCCGAGGAGTTCGGGCGGTTCCGGGGCTACTGGTGGGCGCCGGACGGCGGCTCGGTGCTCGCGGCCCGGGTCGACGAGTCCCGACTGGACCGCTGGCACCTGCACGACCCGGCCGATCCGGCGAGCCCGCCGACCGCCGTCGCGTACCCCCGGGCCGGTGGGCCGAACGCGGAGGTCAGCCTGCACCTGCTGGACCTGGACGACGGCTGGGTCGACGTGCACTGGGACCGGGAGACCTACCCGTACCTGACCGGGGTCAGCTGGGCCGAGGGCAGCCCGCTGATCACCGTGCTGCGCCGCTCGCAGCAGCACGGCCTGGTGCTCGCGGTGGACCCCAGGACCGGTGAGACGCAGGTGCACGCCGAACTGGCTGATCCGCGCTGGGTCGAGCCGATCGCCGGCACACCGGCGCACCTGCCGGACGGCCGGGTGCTGGTCGGTGGCGAGCTGGCCCACGACGGGTACGACGCGCGGTGCCTGTTCGCCGACGGCACCCTGCTCACCCCGCCGTCGCTGTACGTGCGGCGGGTGGTGGGCCGGCTCCCCGCCGGCACCGGCCCGGCCGACCTGCTGGTCGAGGCGAGTGACGGCGAGCCGAGCGAGCGGCACCTGTTCCGGGTCCGCACCACCATCGGCGGCGGGGTGGACGCCCGCCGGCTCACCACCGACTCCGGCTGGCACACCGCCGCCGTCGGCGGGGACGTGCTGGTCGTCGGGGTCGCCTCGCTGGACCACGCCGGGGTGCGGTGGACGGTCCGCCGCGGCGACCAGGAGTTGGCCGAGCTGCGGTCGCTGGCCGCCACCCCTCCGTATTCGCCACTGCCGCTGCTGGAACGGGTGACCGACCGGCGGCTGCCGGCGGCGGTGCTCTACCCGGACAACCACGTGACGGGCCGGCGGTTGCCCGTGCTGCTGGACGTCTACGGCGGTCCGGGGCACCAGGAGGTCGTGGCCGCCCGGGCCGCCTGGCTGGAACGGCAGTGGTGGGCCGACGCCGGGTTCGCGGTGGTCACCATCGACAACCGGGGTACGCCGGGAGTGGCCCCGTCGTTCGAGAAGGCGATCCACCGGCGGGTGGCCGACGTGATCCTGACCGACCAGATCGACGCGCTGACCGCGCTCGCCGGCAAGCACCCCGACCTGGACCTGGGCCGGGTGGGGGTGCGCGGCTGGTCGTTCGGGGGCTGGCTGGCCGGGCTGGCGGTGCTACGCCACCCGGAGCTGTTCCGGTGCGGGATCGCCGGCGCTCCGGTGACCGACTGGGCGTTGTACGACACCGCGTACACCGAGCGCTACCTCGGGATGCCGGAGGACGGGGCGGACATCTACGCGCACCACTCGCTGGTCGAGCTGGCCGCCGAGCCGGTCACCGGTCCAGACCAGGCCCGGCCGTTGCTGCTGGTGCACGGCCTGGCCGACGACAACGTGGTGGCCGCGCACACGCTCCGGCTCTCCGCGGCCCTGCTGAACACCGGCCGGCCGCACGCCGTGCTGCCGCTGACCGGCGCCACCCACATGGCCGCGAACGGCACCGCGGAGCGCCTGCTCCCTCTGGAACTCGATTTCCTCCGTACCCACCTGCTGTGAACTGTCGTGTTCAGAAAACCCCGAGGGCGATAGCGAGCTGGGTGATCGTCGTTGGGGCACCTGTTCGGTGTGAACGGCAAGGGCCCCCTTCCGACGACGCTGTCGGGAGGGGACCCTGCCTGCCTGCGATGTGACTTACGGCTTGACGTGCGCGTCGACAAACGACGGGTAGCCGAAGACGCTGGAGATGAAGACGCCACCCGCCTTGGACCCGTGCACCGCGTAGGCCACGTCGACGAAGAGCGGCACCACCGGGGCCTGCTCCTTCATGATCCGCTCATCGAGCTTGGCCCACTCAGGCCCCTGAGCGCCCGGCTCGAGCGCGAGGATCCGGTCGATCTCGGTGTTGACCGCCGGGTCGTTGAAGTACGCGCTGTTGCTGTTGCCCTCGGCCTTGATGGTGCGGCCGTCGTAGAGCACCGGCAGGATCGACGCGCCGCTCGGCCAGTCCGCCGCCCAGTTGCCGATGTACAGGTCCCAGGGGTTGTTCTTCTTCTTGACCTCGTCGAGCTTCGCGTCGTCCGGGATGTTGCGAAGCGTGATCTTGAAGCCGGCCCGCTCCAGGTTGGCCTTGAGCTGGGCGCCCTGCTGCTGCTCCGTCGAGTTGTCGGCGACGCCGAGGACCAGCTCCGGCGTCTTTCCGCCGAGCAGCTCCTTGGCCTTGTCGACGTTGCCGTTCGCACCGGCCGGGTACGCGTCGTACGCCTTGAAGCCGATCGTGGCTGGCGGCATCAGCGTGGTCAGCGGCGCGGCGATGGTCTGCCCGCCCATCGCCTTGATCAGGCCCTCCCGGTCGATGGCGTAGTTGAGCGCCTGGCGGACCTTCAGGTCGGTGACCCGCTGGTTGTTGATCAGGAGCTGGTTGGTGCTCGGCGTCGGGGAGAGGATGGTGCGGGACTTCAGCGCCGCGTCCCCGGCCACCTTGGCGACCAGCGAGGCCGGCACGTAGTTCCAGGCCAGCGCGCTCTGGTCGGCCCCGTTGTCGGCGATCACCCGGTTGTTGGCGGCGTCCGCGGTCGGGCCGAAGCTCCACACGAACTGGTCCGGGTACTGGTGGCGCACCGCGTCGGTGGCCGGGTCCCAGTTGGGATTGCGGTCCAGGGTGAGCTGTACGCCGGTCTGGTTCTTGGCGATCTTGTAGGGACCGGAGGAGAACGGCTTCTGGTCCAGGTTGACGCCGGTGTCCTTGTCCGGAGGCAGCGGCGCGGTGGTCGGCAGCGAGACCGCGAACGGCAGGTCACAGCGGGGCTTGGCGAACTCGAAGCGCAGCGTCTTCTCGTCCGGCGTGGTCAGCCCGGGCGGCAGCGACGTCTTGTTCTTCTTGAAGTCCCACTTGGTGTCGAACTGGGCGGTGTCGGCCAGCCACTCCTGAATGTAGGTCGGGCCACCGGAGAGGTCCGGGTCGAAGGAGCGGGCGATGCCGTACGCGATCTCCTTGGAGGTGATCGGGCGGCCGTCCTCGAACTTCACCCCGTCCTTGATCTTGAATTCCCAGACCTTGCAGTCCTTGTTGACATTGGTGCCCGGCGTCTCGGCGAGGTCACCGACGAGAACGAGGCCGCCCTTGCCGTCGTCCTTCCAGGTGGTCAGGTAGCGAGCGAAGAGCGGGTTCGCCATCAGACCGGCGAACGAGTACGTCCGCTGCGGGTCCAGGTGGGAGATCGGCGTCTCGCGGATGATGGTGAACGTGCCGCCCTTCTGGGCGCCGCTCACCTCGGCCGCCGGGCCCTGGGAGTCCTTGGGGTCGGTCGCGATGACCCCGGTCTGCTTCCGCTCGGTGTCCACCGTGGTGCCCTCGCCCGTGTTCTCCGAGCACGCACCCAATGCCACAACCAGAGCGATCGCGCCGCCTACGGCGGCCGCCACGCGTGGTCGCATGAAGTACCTCCTTCATCAATGTGCCGTGCGGTCCGTCGGGGCGAGAACCGCCGACGTCTCGAGGATCGTAAAGAAGAAAACCTACGAATTGTGTAACAGTTGTCGATAAATTTCGCCGCCATCCGGGTGGTGGACACCCAGATCGACGGCCGGGTTCAGTGCAGCCGGACCCGCGGGTCGATGGCCGCGTAGAGCAGATCCACCAGCACGTTCGCCAGCACCACGAAGACGGCCGCGATCAGCACGGTGGCCATGATGGTGGGCAGGTCGCCCGAGCGCACCGCATCCACCGCGGTACGCCCCAGCCCCTGGATGCCGAAGGTCGTCTCGGTGATGACGGTGCCACCGAGCGCGCCACCGACGTCCAGGCCGGCGATCGTCACCACCGGGGTGATCGCCGCGCGCAGCGCGTGCCGCCCGTACACCTTGGGTTTCGCCAGGCCCTTGGCCCGCGCGGTGCGGACGAAGTCCTCCGACAACGTCTCCAGCATCTGCGCTCGGGACAGCCGGGCGTAGATGGCCGAGAACAGGAAGGCCAGCGCGACCCAGGCCAGCACCAGCCCACTGGCCCACTTCCCCGGACTGTCGAAGATCGAGGTGTAGCTGGGCACCGGCAGCAGCCGCAGGTTGTAGACGAACACCAGCAGCAGCACCGCGCCCACGAAGTAGAGCTGCAACGAGGCGCCGGTCAGGGAGAAGCCGATCGCCAGCCGGTCCAGCCAGGTGCCCCGGCGCAGCGCGGAGACCATGCCCAGACCAACCCCGAGCAGCAGCCAGAGGATGGCCGCCGGGATCACGATGCTCAGCGTCACCGGCAGCACCCGGGCGATGGTGTCCGAGACCGCCTCGTTGGTGACGTACGACCAGCCCAGGCAGGGCGCGTCACACCGGCCGCCCTGGGCGCTGCCCAGGTCCCGTCCGGCCACGATGCCCTTCATGTAGCCGGCGTACTGGCTGATCAGCGGGTCGTTCAGGCCCAACTCGGTCCGGACCCGCTCCAGCCGCTCCGGGTTGCAGTTCTTCGGGCACATGCCGGTGACCGGGTCACGCGGCAGGGCGAAGAACATCAGGAAGGTCAGCACGCTGACCGCGAAGAGGGTCAGCGTGGCGGAGAAGAGCCGCTTGATCAGAAATCGCGCCATGGAAAACCCCTACCGGGACGACTTCGGGTCGAGCGCGTCACGCAACGCGTCGCCGAAAAGGTTGAAGGCGAACACCAGCGCGAAGATCGTGATGCCCGGGAAGAACACGTACGCCGGGTCGGTCTGGAGGAAGTCCAGACTGTCGTAGATCATCCGGCCGAAGCTCGGGGTCTCGTCGCTGAGGCCGACGCCGATGAACGAGAGCGCTGCCTCGCTGGTGATGAACTGCGGCACCGCCAGCGAGAACGAGACCAGGATCGGCGCCCAGATGTTCGGCAGCAACTGCCGGAAGAGCATGTGCCCGAGCCCGGCGCCGCTGGCCTTGGCCGCCTCCACGAACTCCCGCTCGCGCAGCGCGATCACCTGCCCACGCACCAGTCGGGCCGTACTGGTCCAGCCGAAGATGGCGAATACGGCGATCAGCACGCCCACCCCGAAGGCCGCCGACACCTGCCCCCGCTCGCCGTAGAAGCGCAGCGTCAGGGTGGGGGTGAGCGCCAGCGCGATGATCAGGAACGGCATGGCCAGGGTCAGGTCGGTGATCCAGTTGATGACCGCGTCGAGCCAGCCGCCCAGGTAGCCGGCGAGGGCGCCGAGCACGATGCCGATCGTCGCGGTGATCAGGGCCGCGGCGAACGCGATGAAGAGCGAGGTCCGCAGCCCATAGATCAACCGGATGAAGATGTCCCGGCCCAGCCCCGGCTCCAGACCGAACCAGTGGTCCCCGGTGACACCGCCGGCGTAGCCCAACGGCATGCCGAAGTTGTCCAACAGCTTCTGGAACTGGTCACGGGGGCCGACCCCGTAGACCATCTCGACCAGCGGGGCGGCGAGCGCCAGCAGAACGAAGAAGATCAGCAGCGCGCCGCTGACGATGGCCGTACGGTCGCGGCGCAGCCGGAGCCAGGCGAGCTGGCCGGGCGAGCGGCCGACCACACCCTTGACCTCCGGACCGCCCGCGCCCGTGCCGGACTCGATCTCGGCCAGCGCCACACCCTCCACCGGGGACAGGCTCACGGCGACACCTCCTCGACGATCGCGTCGGCGGCCTCCCCTGCGGGGGCCCCTCCCGCTTCCGGGAAGTGACACGCGGTGGCCTGGTCGCCGCCGTCGCGCGGCACCAGCGCCGGCTCCTCGGTGGCGCAGATGTCCTGCGCCTTCCAGCAGCGGGTGCGGAACCGGCAGCCCGACGGCGGGTCGAGCGGGGTGGGCACGTCGCCGGTCAACCGGATCCGGCCCCCCGGGCCGAGCCGGGTGACGTCCGGGATCGCCGAGAGCAGCGCCCGGGTGTACGGGTGCTGCGGACGCTCGTAGATGTCCGCCCGGTCGCCGATCTCCACAATCCGCCCCAGGTACATCACCGCGACCCGCTGACAGAAGTGCCGGACCACGGCCAGGTCGTGGGCGATGAACACGAACGCCAGGCCCAGGTCCCGTTGCAGGTCCCGCAGCAGGTTGACCACCTGCGCCTGGATCGAGACGTCCAGCGCCGAGACCGGCTCGTCGGCGACGATCAGCTTGGGCCGCAGGGCCAGCGCACGGGCGATGCCGATGCGCTGGCGCTGGCCACCGGAGAACTCGTGCGGGTACCGGTTGTAGTGCTCCGGGTTCAACCCGACCAGCTCCAGCAGCTCCTGCACGCGGGCCTTGATCCCACCCGGCGGCTTGATCCCGTTGACCTGCAGGGGCATCGCCACGATCCGGCCCACGGTGTGCCGGGGGTTCAGGGAGGCGTACGGGTCCTGGAAGATGATCTGAAGGTCCTGGCGCAGCGGGCGCAGCTCGCGCCGGCCGGCGTGCGTGATGTCCCGTCCATCGAACTCGATGCTGCCGGCGGTCGGCTCCAGCAACCGCACCAACATTCGACCGGTGGTGGTCTTGCCGCAGCCGGACTCCCCCACCAGGCCGAGCGTCTCGCCCGGGCGCACGTCGAAGTCGAGCCCGTCCACCGCCTGCACCAGACCGGTGGCGCGCAGCCCCTGGCGTACCGGGAAGTGCTTGGTCAGGCCGCGTACCCGCAGCAGCGGCTGATCGGTCATCGGGCCACCCCCACGGATGCGACGTCCTCGGCGTAGAGCGTGCTGCGCTCCTCGGCGGTCAGGTGGCAGGCGACCAGGTGGCCGTCCGCGCCGGCTGAGCCGGTTGCGCCCGCGGGGCGCAGCTCGGGCACCTCGGTGCGGGCCCGGTCCCCGGGGCGGTCCGCGTAACGGCAGCGCGGGTGGAAGGCGCAGCCGGGCGGCAGGTTGATGAGGCTGGGCGGGTTGCCCTGGATCGGCAGCAGGTCCGCGTCCGCGTCGCCGTGCAGCGACGGCACGCTGGAGAGCAACCCCCAGGTGTACGGGTGCTGCGGCGAGCGGAGCACCTGCTCGACGCTGCCGCGCTCCACGGCGCGACCGCCGTACATCACCAGCACCTCGTCGGCGACCTGGCCGACCACGCCGAGGTCGTGGGTGATCAGGATGATCGCGGAGTGGAACTCGGCCTGGAGGTCGGCGAGCAGGTCCAGGATCTGCGCCTGCACGGTGACGTCCAGCGCGGTGGTCGGCTCGTCGGCGATCAGCAGGGCCGGGTCGTTGACCAGCGCCATGGCGATCATCGCCCGCTGGCGCATGCCGCCGGAGAACTCGTGCGGGTACTGGTCGAAGCGACGCGCCGGCTGTGGGATGCCGACCCGGTCCAGCATGTCCACCGCCCGCTGGCGGGCCTCTCGCCGGCTGGCCTTCGGGTGGTGCACCCGGTACGCCTCGGCGATCTGCCGGCCCACGGTGTAGTACGGGTGCAGCGCGGAGAGCGGGTCCTGGAAGATCATCGCCATGTCGCGGCCGCGCAGCCGGCGTACCTCCTCGTCTCCGAGGCCCACCACCTGCCGGCCGCCGACCGAAATCTCGCCGGTGATGGTCGTCCGCTTGGGATCGTGCAGGCCGAGGATGGCCAGCGAGGTGACGCTCTTGCCGGAGCCGGACTCGCCGACGATGCCGAGGGTGCGACCCCGCTCGACGGCGAACGACACCCCGTCGACCGCGCGCACCACGCCGTCCTCGGTGTCGAACCGGACCCGCAGGTCGGTCACCCGCAGGTAGGCGTCCTGGTCGGAGCGCTGCACCGGCACGGTGGGACGGTCGTCCGGTTCCCCGGACGGCGCCGGATCCGAGCTGTCCACGGCCGCCTCCCTCAGTGACGAAGAGAACTTACAGGAAAGTCCCGAGGGTGAAAATAAGCTACAAAGTCGGCACCTGTCAGCGGGCCCGAGCGTAACGAGTCGGCATCGGCCTGAACACCCCTCACCTCGCCATCCATGGCCATTCATGCCGTGCTCGCACCTCAGGTGCGACCTCGGTGACGCCACCTCAGCTGCACTTGGCAGGTGCTACCCACGGGAATTGCCGACCACCCGCTGCCCTGGACCGAACCGGACTACCTCGCCCTCGGTGAGACGGCCTGCCGAATCGAACTCCTCGACGGCGGACTGCTCATCGGACCACCGCCGACCGTCATCCACCAGGTGATCGTCGGTGCCCTGGCAACAGCCTTGAAATCCGGGTGTGCCGCCGCAGATCGCACCCTGCTATCGGTGATCAACCTGAGGCTGGACGCGAGGCGGATCCTCAATCCCGACCTGGTGGTGACGGCGGAGCTCGACTTCACCGCAGCCTGCGTGCCGGCCAGCGCCGTCCTCCTGGTCGGAGAGATCGCCGCGCCACACACCGCGATCATTGACCGGGTGCTGAAGCCGCACGTCTACGCCGCCGCCGGGATCGAGTGGTACCTGCTCGTCGAGCAGGAGACCCTGACGATGCACCTCTATCAACGGCAGAACTCCCACTACGTGCAGCGGTCGACGACCAAGGCCGGCGAGGTGTTGGAGCTGACGGAGCCCGTGCGGGCCACCATCCGGCCGGAGGATCTGCTCCCCTGACGGGCGTCGGTCGGCTGGCCTAGGGTCGGTCGCATGACCGAGTTCGACGCGGCCACCGCCGCCGTCCAGGCCGCCCTCGACGCGGGCGCCCGATACGCCGACGCCCGGGTGATGCACCGCCGCTACGAGTCGATGACCGCGCGCAACGGCGACGTGGAGGAGCTGACCCAGGACGAGAGCATCGGGATCGGCGTCCGCGCGCTGGTCGGGGCGAGCTGGGGCTTCCATGCCGTACCCGATCTCTCGGATGCCGCCGCCCGCGACGCCGGCCGGCGCGCGGCTCGGATCGCCACGGCGAGCGCGCGGGTGCCCGGCCCGCCGGTCGACCTGGTGCCGGTCGAGGCGGTCACCGCGAGCTGGGCCTCGGGCTGCCAGATCGATCCGCTCGGGGTGCCCCTGTCGGACAAGGGCGACCTGCTGGTCGGCGCGACCCGCACGATGGCCGAGCACGGCGCCGACCTGGCCGAGGGGCTGTACCAGATCTGGGACACCGCCAAGTGGTTCGTCTCCAGCGAGGGCCACCGGATCGACCAGCGGATCCGCGAGTGCGGCGGCGGCATCTCGGCCACCTCGATCGGTGACGGCGAGACGCAGCGTCGCTCCTGGCCCAGCTACCGGGGGCAGTACGGCACCACCGGTTGGGAGCTGGTCGAGTCGCTCGACCTGGCCGCCCGCGCCGCGCAGATCGCCGAGGAGTCCCGGGCGCTGCTCACCGCACCGCCCTGCCCCGCCGGCGAGACGGATCTGATCCTCGGCGGCGAGCAGTTGGCCCTGCAGATCCACGAGTCGGTCGGGCACGCCATCGAGCTGGACCGGATCCTCGGCTGGGAGGCCGCGTTCGCCGGCACGTCCTGGCTGGACCTGGCCCAGCTCGGCTCGCTGCGCTACGGCTCCGAACTGATGAACATCACCATCGACCCGACCATCCCCGGCGCGCTGGGCAGCTTCGGCTTCGACGACGAGGGCTCCCCGGCGGTCAAGCGGGACGCGGTCCGCGACGGGCGGTGGGTGGGTGTGCTCGCCGGCCGGGACTCGGCCGCCATGGCCAGCCTGGACTACGGCGGCAGCGTACGCGCCGACGGGTGGGCCCGGCTGCCGATGGTGCGAATGACCAACGTGGGCCTCGAACCGGGCCCGCACACGCTGGACGAGATCATCGCGGCCACCGACGACGGGGTGCTGATGGACCTCAACCGATCCTGGTCGATCGACGACAAGCGCCTCAACTTCCAGTTCGGCTGCGAGGTCGGCTGGGAGATCAAGAAGGGTCGGCGCGGGCGGATGCTGCGCAACCCCACCTACACCGGGATCGGCCCGCTCTTCTGGCGCTCGATGGACATGCTCTCCGGCGAGACGGTGCCCTGGGGGACGCCCAACTGCGGCAAGGGCCAGCCCGGCCAGACCGGGCACACCGGCCATCCGGCCGCGCCCGCCCGCTTCCGCAACGTCCGGGTGGGGGTGTCGGCATGAGCGGGCCGACGGAGCTGGAGCTTGCCGCGCAGGTCATCGAGCTGGTCCGGCGTCTCGGCGGCCCGGCCGCGCAGGCCGAGGCGGTGGTGACCCGCGCCGATCTGGCGCTGACCCGGTTCGCCAACTCGGCCATCCACCAGAACGTCGCCGAGTCGACCGTCGGAATCCGGCTACGGGTGCACGTCGACGGGCGGACCGCCGCCGGCAGCGGCAGCGTCGTCACCGCCGACGGGTTGCGCGCGCTGGTCGAGCGCACCCTGGCCGCGGCGCGGCTCTGCCCGCCCGACCCGGGCTGGCCGGGGCTGGCCCCGCCCACGCCCGCGCCGCTCGCCCCGCCCGTCGACGAGGCCACCGCGCACGCCGAGCCGGATCAGCGGGCCGACCGGGTCCGCGCGTTCGTGGCCGCCGCCGGGGGTCTCACCACGGCGGGCTACTGCCGCACCGCGCACCGATCGTCGGCGTACGCCAACTCGGCGGGGCACACCGCGCACGGCCGCTCGGTGGAGGCGGCGATGGACGGCATCGCCCGCCAGGCCGGCGCGGACGGGGTGGCCCGGCAGTGCGCCGACCGGCTGTCCGACATCGACGGCGCCGAGCTGGGTGGACGTGCCGCTGCCAAGGCCCAGGCCGCGGCCGACCCGATCGAGCTGCCACCGGGGCACTACGAGGTGGTGTTCGAACCGGCCGCCGTGGCGGACCTGCTGCAGAACCTCTCCTGGTACGGCTTCAACGGCAAGCGGTACGCCGAGCGGCAGTCCTTCGCCGAGCCGGGGGCGGACCAGTTCGACCGGACGGTGACCCTGGTGGACGACCCGCTCAGTGCGTCGGGGCTGCCGTTCGACGCCGAGGGCACCGGCCGGCGGGCGCTGACCCTGGTCGAGGCGGGCACCACCCGGGCGGTGGCACACGACCGGCGCACCGCCGTCGAGGCGGGCGCGGAGTCCACCGGGCACGCGGTCGCGGGCGGTGCCACCTGGGGCCCGATGGCCCGCAACCTGCGCCTGTCCGGCGCGGTGGCCGGCCCCGCCAGCCCGGTGGGCCGGAGCACCACCGGCGCGGCGGCCGGCGCCGTCGTCGACTCGGACACCGCGGCGCTGGTCGCCGGCGTACGTCGGGGGCTGCTGGTCACCGACCTCTGGTACACGCGGGTGCTCGACCCGAAGAGCCTCGTCGTCACCGGGTTGACCCGCAACGGCGTCTGGCTGGTCGAGGACGGCACGGTGGTGCGGGCGGTCCGCGATCTGCGGTTCACCGAGTCGTACCCGCGGGCGCTCGGGCCGGGCGCGGTGCTCGGGCTGGGCGCGCGGCCGGTACGCCAACCGGACCGGGTGGACGGTGCCTGGTGGGCGGCGCCACCGGTGCGACTGGCGTCGTGGCACTTCACCGGGGGTGCCTCCGGCTGAGCGGGCGGGGCGGGACAGTGACGTTCTTAACACCGCGCCATTGACCGGCTTACCAGGGCTTTTCCGCAGGTCGGACACACGGGACGGTCCCTTGCGGGGACGGCTCGCAAAGATCGGCGTAACGTGTGTCACTTAGCTGCGCCGGTCGATCCGGCGTGGTTGTTGGTGTGCGCATGACGTGGCAGCGGGTGCGGGTTCGCCGGTCCGCGTGCCGACCGGAGAAGATCAGCCCGCCCGTACGGGCCCGTCGAGGAGACGACTCGAATGACATCAACGGCAACGAGGCCGCGGGGAGCGCGGGCGCGCGCCGCCATCGCGGCGAAGACGTTGCGTACCGACCGCTGGTGGTTCGCCCCGCTGATCACCGTGATCGGGCTGAGCGCCTGGATCGCGTACGCGACGGTCCGGGTCTTCATGCACGACTACTACTGGGTCGACGAGTTCCACTACCTGACCCCGTTCTACTCCCCCTGCGTCACCGAGCGGTGTGTGGAGGGCGCCTCGCACTTCGGCCGGTTCCTGCCCGGCTGGTGGATCATTCCGGACGCGGCGCTGACCCTGCCGTTCCTGCTGCTGTTCCGGCTCACCTGCTACTACTACCGCAAGGCGTACTACCGGTCGTTCTGGCTGTCCCCGCCGGCCTGCGCCGTGCCGGACGGTCACAAGGAGTACGGCGGTGAGACCCGCTTCCCGCTGCTCGGTCAGAACCTGCACCGCTACTTCTTCTACGCCGCCGTGATCATCTCGCTGATCAACACCTGGGACGCGATCCTCGCCTTCCACTCGCCGAAGGGCTTCGGCTTCGGTCTGGGCAACATCGTCCTGCTGGTCAACGTGGTGATGCTCTGGGCGTACACCATCTCCTGCCACTCCTGCCGGCACATCATCGGCGGCCGGCTCAAGCACTTCTCCAAGCACCCGGTGCGCTATCGGGCCTGGACCTTCATCTCGGCGTTGAACGTCCGGCACATGCAGCTCGCCTGGATCACCCTCGGCACGCTCGCGCTGACGGACTTCTACATCATGGCGATCGCCGCGGACTGGTTCCCCGACCTGCGGTTCATCAACTAAAGGGCCCCCGACATGACCACTACCACGCGAATCGAACGACACCACTACGACGTCGTCGTGATCGGGGCCGGCGGCGCCGGCCTGCGGGCGGCGATCGAGGCCCGGCTCGCCGGCAAGAAGACCGCGATCATCTCCAAGTCGCTCTTCGGCAAGGCGCACACGGTGATGGCCGAGGGCGGCGCGGCCGCCGCGATGGGGAACGTGAACAGCCGGGACAGCTGGCAGGTGCACTTCCGCGACACCATGCGCGGCGGCAAGTTCCTCAACAACTTCCGGATGGCCGAGCTGCACGCGAAGGAGTCGCCGCAGCGGATCTGGGAGCTGGAGACGTACGGTGCGCTCTTCGACCGCACCAAGGACGGCAAGATCTCCCAGCGCAACTTCGGCGGCCACGAGTACCCCCGGCTGGCGCACGTCGGTGACCGGACCGGCCTGGAGCTGATCCGCACCCTCCAGCAGAAGATCGTCTCGCTCCAGCAGGAGGACCACCGGGAGTTCGGCTCGTACGACGCCCGGATCAAGGTGTTCTCCGAGACCACCATCACCGAGCTGCTGCTGGACGGTGACCGGGTCGCCGGCGCGTTCGGCTACTACCGGGAGTCCGGGGAGTTCGTCCTCTTCGAGGCGCCGGCCGTGGTGCTGGCGACCGGCGGCGTCGGGCGCTCCTACAAGGTCACCTCGAACTCCTGGGAGTACACCGGGGACGGGCACGCGCTGGCGCTGCGCGCCGGGGCGACTCTGATCAACATGGAGTTCCTCCAGTTCCACCCGACCGGCATGGTCTGGCCGCCGTCGGTGAAGGGCATCCTGGTCACCGAATCGGTACGCGGCGACGGCGGCGTACTGAAGAACTCCGACGGCAAGCGGTTCATGTTCGACTACGTCCCGGACGTCTTCCGCAAGCAGTACGCGGAGACCGAGGAGGAGGCGGACCGCTGGTACACCGACCCGGACAACAACCGGCGTCCGCCGGAGCTGCTGCCCCGCGACGAGGTGGCCCGCGCGATCAACAGCGAGGTCAAGGCCGGTCGGGGCTCCCCCGCCGGCGGCGTCTTCCTGGACATCGCCAGCCGGCGCTCGGCCGACGAGATCCGCCGGCGGCTGCCTTCGATGTACCACCAGTTCAAGGAGCTGGCCGACGTCGACATCACCGCCGAGCCGATGGAGGTCGGGCCGACCTGCCACTACGTGATGGGTGGTGTCGAGGTGGACCCGGACTCCGGTGCCGCCTTCGGCCACGTTCGGGGGCTCTTCGCCGCCGGTGAGGTCTCCGGCGGTATGCACGGCTCCAACCGGCTGGGCGGCAACTCGCTGTCCGACCTGCTGGTCTTCGGCAAGCGGGCGGGTGGGCACGCGGCCAGCTACGCCGACGGGCTGGATGCCCGGCCGAAGGTGGCCGTGGACGCGGTCGAGGCCGCGGTGGAGACCGCGCTGGCCCCGCTGCAGCGGGACACGGGCGAGAGCCCGTACACCCTCCAGCAGGATCTCCAGGCGGTCATGGGGGATCTGGTCGGGATCATCCGGCGGGAGGGCGAGCTGGCCGACGCTCTGGGCCGGCTGGCCGAGCTGCGCGAGCGCGTGGCGAAGGTGAGCGCGGCCGGTGGCCGGCGCTACAACCCCGGCTGGCACCTGGCACTGGACCTGCGCAACATGCTGGTGGTCTCGGAGTGCACCGCGAAGGCGGCGTTGGAGCGGCAGGAGTCGCGCGGCGGGCACACCCGGGAGGACTATCCGGCGATGGAGCCCAAGTGGCGGCAGGTCAACCTGGTCTGCGCGCTGGACGGCGACACCGTGCGGCTGACCCGCAAGCCGCTGCCGAAGATGCGGCCGGAGCTGCTCGGCCTCTTCGACCGGGCGGAGCTGGCCAAGTACCTCACCGACGAGGAGCTGGCTGACATCGACGCCCTCGTCCCCGACGCTGGAGAGGCGGACAACCGATGAGCGCGAAGCGTCAGTTCCGGATCTGGCGGGGCGACGAGACCGGCGGTGACCTGCAGGACTACATGGTCGAGGTGAACGAGGGCGAGGTCGTCCTCGACATCATCCACCGCCTGCAGGCCACCGACGCGCCCGACCTGGCGTGCCGGTGGAACTGCAAGGCCGGCAAGTGCGGCTCGTGCTCGATGGAGATCAACGGCAAGCCACGGCTGGGCTGCATGACCCGCATGTCGACCTTCGGGGACGAGGAGACCGTCACGGTCACCCCGCTGCGCACCTTCCCGGTGATCCGGGACCTGGTCACCGACGTCTCGTTCAACTACGAGAAGGCCCGGGAGACGCCGGCGTTCGCTCCGCCGGCGGACGTGGCTCCGGGCGACTACCGGATGCAGCAGGTCGACGTCGAGCGCTCGCAGGAGTTCCGCAAGTGCATCGAGTGCTTCCTGTGCCAGACCGTCTGCCACGTGATCCGCGACCACGACGAGAACAAGCAGGCGTTCTCCGGGCCTCGGTACTTCATCCGGGCGGCCGAGCTGGACATGCACCCGTTGGACACCCGGACCGACCGCAAGGATTACGCGCAGGCCGAACAGGGCCTCGGCTTCTGCAACATCACCAAGTGCTGCACGGAGGTTTGCCCCGAGCACATCAAGATCACTGACAACGGGATCATCCCCATGAAGGAGCGGGTCGTCGACGGCAGGTACGATCCCCTTGTGTGGCTTGGTAGCAAGATCTTCCGCCGGGGCGAGACGCCCCAGACCAGCGTGACCACCGCCCGTCAGGGCTCGGCGACGTCGCCGAGTACGAGCCAGGGTGGCATGCACTCGCACGCGGGTGGTTCGCACGACCCGCAGGCTGAGGTGCAGGCGCAGAGCGGCGTCAACTGGCACCGGGAGGTGCCACACCCGACCGCGCCGGCGGTCGACGACCGGGGCAGGCTGCCGCTGACCGAGCTCACCTTCGACCGGGCCGCCGCGCCGTCGCCGTTCGGCGACGACGTGACCTTCCCGCTGCCTCCGGAGCACCTCAACTTCGCCCACCCGGAGCAGGACGACAAGCACTGAAAGACCACCAAAACGGGGGCTACCGGCACAACCGGTAGCCCCCGTCCCCATTTCCAGCGTTGATCATGAGGTTGGCGGGCGCTTCAGAGCTCCCCGAGCCCGCCAACCTCATGATCAACGGCTCGGTGGCCGGGGATCCGCGAGCAGGGGGCGGAGGGCGGCCACGATGGGGGCGTCGGCGGGGAGCCAGGTGACCGAGTCCAGTTCGTCGGCCGAGAGCCAGCGCAGCCCCGAGTGCTCCAGGGCCTGCGGCTGATCGTCGTGCAGCAGCCGGGCGGCGTACACCTTGAGCACCGAGCGGCCGTGCGCCATCCGCACGTTGCGGCCGACCCGGTCGCCGATCTCCACGCGTACGGCCAGTTCCTCCGCACACTCGCGGACCAGCGCGTCAATCTCGGCCTCCCCCGGCTCGACCTTTCCACCGGGAAACTCCCACATCCCCGCCACCTCTGGCGGGGCGGAACGGGCACAGGCGAGCACCCGCCCGTCCCGGATGATCGCCGCTCCCACGATCACCTTCAGGTCCCGTCGTTCGGTCTGCCCGCCACCATTAGCCCGTTCGGTCCGCACGGGCGTCCAGGGTGCCAGATCAATCGGCGGTTTGGGTACCGTCGCCGTCCGCTAGGCCAACAGAACACGGAAGTGTGGGCGTGGACACCCCTTCCGAGCGACGACAGACTAGAGGGCACCGACAAGACACGGGATGGCGACGATTTGGCCACAAGCCGGCAACGGCGCTTGGGGGGTGCGGTTATGCGCGTGCTGTTCAACAGCCGGGCCAAGCACGACTACCTTTCCGACGCGTTGACCTTGCTATCGGGTTGGACGCGTGAGGGCGAGCAGATCCGACGGACTCTGGAGATCGACGATACCCAACACGCGGCGCTGACTGAACGGGTGAAGGTCGTCGCCGACGCGCTGCGTCTTCGTCCCGAGATCAGCCGCCGGTCAGACAGTACCCAGATCCGGGTCGGGCACGGTAACGGCGAACCGTTGACCGAGGGCGAGGTCCTGCTGGCGGCCCGCATCGAAGACGCCTACCGCGCGGTCACCGAGTCCTGACCGCTCGTTGCGAGGCATTTTCCGTTAAGCACCGGCGCGGGCGTCCTGCGGATACCAGCGCAGCTCCACCGAGTTGCCGTCCGGGTCCCGCACGTAGATCGAGGTTGCCGAGCCGCGGGCGCCGAACCGGTTGACCGGCCCGGTCAGCACCGTGAAGACGCCCGAGTCGATCACCTGCGCCCAGTCCAGCGGCGCCACCACCAGGCAGAAGTGATCGACGTTCGTGCCCTGCGGGTCGCCCCGGACGAGGTCGATGATGCTCTCGGGACTGATCCGCACCGACGGGAACGGGACGGTTCCGGCCCGCCACTCATCGACCCGTACCGGCGCGAACCCGAGCCGGCCGCAATAGAAGTCCAGGGCCCGCTCCACGTCCGTGACGGTCAGCACCAGGTGGTCGAAGCCGGTTACCCGCACCGCGCTGCCGTGCCTGCTGGTTCGCTCGCTGCGCTCGCTCACGCCTCCTCCAGCGCGGCCGCCGCACGCAGCCAGTCGGTGAACAGGGCCGGGTCGATGTCCGCGACGCCGTGCAGCTTCACCACCGCCATCGCCCGCGCGGCGGGCACCAGTCGCCCGGAGGGGTCGGCGATCTCCTGCCCCCGCCACAGCCCGAAGGTGACGTAGGACCCGTACCCCTTGAGCAGGCAGACCGGGCGCTGACCGGGCCGGTCGCCCAGACTCCACACCGGGTGGCCGTGCCACATCGCGCCGGTCGCCCCGGGCAGGGCGTCCGCGATGACGGGCGTCAGCTTCTCCCCTATCTCGCGGAGCGGGCCGGCCAGGCCGGCCAGGTAGTCGTCGATGCTCATCTCGCAGCCTCTCAATCGGGCGGGTTTCCTTGCCGACTTCACGATCCGCCGACGGGGGCCGCGGACCAAGACCGGTTGCCGCTACGATCGTTGACCACAGGTCAACGGTGGGAGCGACGTGCTGGAGCGGTACGAGGTCGAGACGTTCCTGACCCTCGCCGAGGAGCTGCACTTCGGCCGGACCGCCGAGCGACTACGGGTCAGCACCGGCAGGGTCAGTCACGTCATCAAGAAGCTGGAGCGCCAGATCGGGGCACCGCTGTTCGCCCGGACCAGTCGGGTCGTCCGGCTCACCCCGATCGGGCGGCAACTCGCCGACGACCTGGCCCCGCACGTGGCCGGGATCGACGAGGCGGTCCGCCGGGCGGTCGACGCCGGCCGGGGCGTCACCGGGACGCTGCGGGTGGCGTTCCTCGGCGAGTGGACGGCGCCGGTGCTGCTCCGTGCGGTGGCCCTGTTCTCCGAACGGCACCCCGACTGCCGGGTGGAGGTGCACGAGGCGCAGTTGTCCACCACCCGGTCCGGCCTGCTCGACGGCTCGACCGACGTGCTGATCGCCTCGTACCCGTTCGACGGGATGGTCAACGGCCCGGCGCTGCTGTCCGAGGACCGGATGCTGGCGGTGGCCGCGGATCACCCGCTCACCCGGCAACGGTCCGTGTCGCTGGAGGTGCTCGCCGACCATCCCGTGGTGCAGTACCCGTCGGTGACGTCGGCGGAGTTCAAGCGGGACCGGACCCCGGAGAGCACCCCGTCCGGCCGGCCGGTGCCGAAGGGCCCCGCCGGGAACACCTTCTCCGAGATGCTGACGCTGGTGGCGATGGGCCGGGGCGTGCTGCCGGTGGGCGAGCACACCCGCCGCTACTACCCACGCCCCGACGTGGCGTACGTGCCGATCCACGACGCGCCACCCATCGAGCGAGGCCCGGTGTGGCTGGCCAGCAACACCACCACCCGGGTACGGGAGTTCGTCCGCGCGGCGACCGACGCGAACAACGCGGACCGATGAGACACGGCGAGTTCGGTCATCCCCGCCCGGTCCAGGTCTACGACGCCGAGTGCGCGTGGGGGCCGGACGACGACTTCTTCCGGGCGGTGGTCGACGAGACCCCGGCCGCCCGGGTCCTCGACCTGGGCTACGGCACCGGGCGCTGACGCCCGGCGGCTGATCAGGCTGCCGGACGGCGACGGCACGGTCAGCTTCACCCACCACTACCGCTTCGCCGACGGCGCGGAACTGCTCAGCTCGGCGTCGCTGCGCTTCCGCTCCGAAGCGCAGCTCCGCGACTCCCTGGCCGCCGCGGGTTTCACCGTGGACCGGATCCACGGCGGCTGGCACCGTGAGCCCGTCGGCCAGGGCGACGGCGAGTTCCTGGTCGTCGCCCACAGCAGCCGGCTGGCGCCGGTTGCCTAGCCTGGTCCGCATGGCGAACATCGCGTACGACCGCAAGGAGCAGGTCCAGCAGATCGAGAGTGGACTCCTCGACGGTGAGCAGATCATCGCCGTCTACGACGCTGTCGGCACCGGCACCGGATTCATCGGGCTGACCGACCGGCGCGTGATCATCCAGGACCGCTCGTTCGTCGGGAAGCGGCATGCGATCACCAGCATCCCGTACTCGAAGATCACCAGCGTGAGCGTGGTCAGCAACAAGTCCTGGGGCGGCACGTTCTTCTCCACCGGGGCGATCGCCATCCACGTCGGCACGCACACCTACGAGGTGGAGTTCCGTGGCGCGCAGAAGAGCCACCACGTGCACAACGTGATCCTGCACCACATCTCCTGACCAACCCGGTCTGCCGTGGCCCCGGCTGAGGTAAATGCCTTGCCGGGCCCGGCAGGCGCTGCTGTCTTGACTCGACAGCCGCGCGAAGGGAGCAGCCGCCATGCCCGACACAGCGAAGTCCCCCCGACCGAACGTCATCCGACCTGAGGAATCGAGACTTCGTGAGCACACCTGTTCCCCTGACCACGGCGCTGCTGGGCGCCACTGACACCAACCCCGGAGGCCGCTAATGTCGGTCTTCGACGATCCCGGCCTCTTCGGCCGGCTGTGGGCCGCCGGCTACGACGACGGCACCAACCCCGACCCGGCGCCCGCCGTGGATTTCCTGGCCGATCTGGCCAACGGCGGTCCGGTCCTCGAACTGGCGATCGGCACCGGCCGGGTCGCGCTGCCACTCGCCGGGCGTGGCCTCGGCGTGCAGGGCGTTGAGGCGTCCGAGGAGATGATGGCGCAACTGCGGGCCAAGCCCGGCGGCGACCAGATCCCCGTGGTGGTCGGTGACATGGCCGACGTAGGAGTGCCGGGCCAGTTCCAGCTGGCGTACCTGGTCTTCAACACGCTGTTCAACCTGGTGGACGCCGAGCGGCAGGCGGACTGCTTCCGCAACGTCGCCCGGGTGCTGTCGCCCGGCGGCGCGTTCGTCGTCGAGGCGTTCGTGCCCGACCCGCGCAGCTTCGACCGGGACGAGCAGGTGCAGGTCCGCGCCGTGACCGAGGACTCCGCGACGATCCGGCTGCACCGGTACGACCGGCCGGCGCAGCGGTTCATCCGGCAGACCATCACCTTCGACGGCGACGGCGTACACCTGAAGCCGTTCGCGATGCGATACGCCTGGCCGCACCAGATCGACGCGATGGCGCAGCAGGCCGGGCTCCGGCTCACCGAGCGGTACGCCGACTGGCACCGGCGACCGTTCGAGGCGGACAGCACGGCCCACATCTCCGTCTACCGAGCGGAGTAGCGGCGGTTGGTCGACTCCGGGGCCGGAAGCCGGTGGTGTCGATGTGTCACGGTGTCACTGACACCCGACCTCCACGGAACCGGAGTCGACCTCCGTCAGCGGAAGCGAGGTTCCCGCCATGAGCAGACGGACCCGCCTGGTCGTCAGGGCACTGTCGGTGATCCTGTTGGTCGTGGGCCTGGTCGTGGAGGGGTCCAACGACGGCCCGGTTTACTGGATCGGCTGGGGGCTGGTAGCCCTCGCCTGGGTGGGCGTCATCGTCGCCGGCATCCGCCCGAACCGCCGCGCCGCACGCGAGAACGCCCGCCTGCGGGCGGCGCTACTCGGCGGCGAGAGCCCACCGCGAGCAGACACACCTGCTGACCGTCCTCGCGTTGAGGACGACCACCCGGACCGGTGATCGCGCGCACCTGGGGGCCTGCGCCGCACTGGCCATGTCGTACCCGGCGGGCACGATGCGGAGCATGTCTGAGTCATCTGCGCACCAACACCACGCCATCGACTATGTGGAGTTCACGGTCACCGACCTCGACCAGGCCAAACGCTTCTACGCCGAAGCGTTCGACTGGCAGTTCAACGACTACGGCCCGGGGTACGCCGGCATCCGGAGCCCGCAGGGCGACTCCGCGCCCGAGGTCGGCGGCCTGCGCGTGGACCAGGCAGTCCGGGCGGGCGGCCCGCTGGTGCTGCTCTACTCGGCCGACCTCGACCGGTCGGTGCAGGCGGTGAAGGCCGCCGGCGGGCAGGTCGTCAATGGGCCGTACGAGTTCCCCGGTGGCCGGCGATTCCACTTCACCGACCCCAGCGGCAACGAGCTGGGTGCCTGGGCCGAGCGGTAGCACCGGGTCACCCGCGCGGCGGCAGCCCACGAGCTTGACCGGTCGCCTTACGATCCGCGCATGCACCGTGAGGAGATAGATGGAGTTACGGTCCTCCAACGAAATCTGCCGGGCATGCTGGCCGCATCGCTGACGTTCGGCTGTGGCACCCGCGACGAAGAGATCGACTCCGTCGGCCTGAATCATCTGGTGCAGCACCTGGTGGAATGGTCCGATCCTCACGTCGCGGAGAAATACTCGAACGACACCTGGGTGAACGAGACGTCGTTCCTCGCGGCCGGCACTCCCGAGCAGATCGCGGAACACTTCACCGCCATCTGCTCGGCTATCAGCGATCTTCCGCCGGAGGACCTGTCCGATGCTGTCGCGGACGTCGAGGCAGACAGCCGGGACATCTTCAACATCGACGAGGGCGTGCTCGACCCCTGGGGAGCACTGCTCGCGCGGCGTTTCGGGTCGCGCGGACATGGCCTGTCGCGCTGGCCCGCGGTGGATTACCGGCTCTTCACGGCTGACGAGATCAGACAACATGTGGAGAGGTTCTTCACTAGCGGCAACGCCGTCCTCGCCGTGACCGCCGAAGCGCCTGGGGCGATGCGACTTCGATTGCCCGCTGGTCCGCGAATCACCCACGGCACACACCTCGTGAACCACCAATCGGGTCCGGTCTGGTACGCCGATGAGGTTCGCGGGGTCGCGCTGGTCGTCGGTGCCGCACCCAGCGTGGAAGCGCTTCTGCTGATGCGGGCGCTGCAGTTGCGAGTCGGCCAAGCAGTACAGCGGGCCGGGCTCGGCAACGGCGCTGAACTCATGTTCGAGGTCGTCGACAGTACGCGGCACCAACTCGGGCTGAGGGTCACCCCGCAGGACGACAGGAAAGCCAAGAATTTCGAAGCTGCTACCGCGGCGGAACTGCTCTGGGCCGAGCTGCGAAGACTTGTGCACGAAGGGCTCGACCAGGTGGACATGGCCAACCCGGAGGCGATTAGGAACCTGGCCCTACCCGCGGTCCTCGTGCCCACGTATGAGGCGCTGGCCTGGATGCGGCCGATCCAAGAGCTCGAACCCGCGACCCACCTGGAGTTGTTCGGCACAACCGAGCATTACTACTCCGATTCACTCACCGAGCTGACTGGCCTCACTCCGACAGCGGCGCGGGACGTCATGTCGGACTGGCTCTCATCCGCCATGATCGTCGTGCCGTACGGATCGCGACCGGATCTTCTTGGCACCACCGATGTCTCCTGCCCCAGCACCCGCTTCGTGCCGGCAGGTGAGGTGGTCAGGCCGACGCTCATGAAGCGGTTCGGCAACAAGGGCTCGCTGATCATCGGCACGGACGCGATTTCCACGGTGGATGGTGACGGCAACGTGCACACCGTTCCGCTGTCTCAGGCGCTCGTCGCCGAGCGGGACGGCTCGCTCTGGCTCGCCCACATCGGCCATGGCTGCGTCACCGCCATCTCCGACTTCGCTCAGGCAGCCGACAAGCTCCGGTCCGTCCTGCCTCCGCGACGGTTCCGCCGAGCGACAGGGCGGGAGTCAGGATCGATGCGGCCGAGATAGCCGGTCCAGCCAATTCAGACGTTGAAGCGGAACTCCACCACGTCGCCGTCCTGCATGACGTACTCCTTGCCCTCGATGCGGACCTTGCCCGCCGCCTTGGCCGCCGCCATCGAACCGGCCGCGACCAGATCGCCGTAGGAGACCACCTCGGCCTTGATGAAGCCGCGCTGGAAGTCGGAGTGGATGACGCCCGCGGCCTCCGGCGCGGTGGCGCCGACCGGAACGGTCCAGGCCCGCGCCTCCTTCGGGCCGGCGGTCAGGTACGTCTGGAGCCCGAGGGTGCGGAAGCCGACCCGGACGAGCTGGTTGAGGCCGGGCTCGTTCTGCCCGATCGACTCCAGCAGCTCGCGGGCCTCGTCCTCGGGCAGGTCCACCAGCTCGGATTCGATCTTGGCGTCCATGAAGACGGCCTCGGCGGGAGCGACCAGCGCGCGCAGTTCGTCGAGGAACGCGGCGTTGGCCAGTTCGGCCTCGTCGACGTTGAAGACGTACAGGAAGGGCTTGGTGGTGAGCAGGTGCAGCTCGCGCAGGTGCTCCAGCTCGATCTTGGCGGCGGCGGCCCCGGAGTACAGGGTGGTGCCGCCGTCGAGCACCTCGATGGCTGCCTTCGCGGCGGCGACCGCTGCCAGGCGGTCCTTGCGGAGCTTGGCCTCCTTCTCCAACCGGGGCAGCGCCTTGTCCAGGGTCTGCAGGTCGGCGAGGATCAGCTCGGTGTTGATCGTCTCGATGTCGTCGGCCGGGGAGATCTTGCCGTCGACGTGCACCACGTTCGGGTCGGAGAAGGCCCGCACCACCTGGCAGATCGCCGAGGCG
Organism: Micromonospora sp. NPDC005087; assembly: GCF_042872965.1. NCBI lineage: Bacteria > Bacillati > Actinomycetota > Actinomycetes > Micromonosporales > Micromonosporaceae > Micromonospora > Micromonospora sp. NPDC005087. The sequence continues at coordinate 63,114 of NZ_JBIALB010000013.1, forward strand.
TCCCGGATGTTGGCCAGGAAGGCGTTGCCCCGGCCCTGCCCCTTCGACGCGCCGCGGACGAGGCCGGCGATGTCGACGAACGACACCGGCGCCGGCAGCACCTTCTGCGAGGAGAAGATCTCGGCCAGCTTGCCCAGCCGCTCGTCGGGCAGCCCGACCACGCCGACGTTGGGCTCGATGGTGGCGAACGGGTAGTTCGCCGCCAGCACGTCGTTCTTGGTCAACGCGTTGAAAAGCGTGCTCTTGCCGACGTTGGGCAGGCCGACGATGCCGATGGTGAGACTCACGACGGGCCAGCTTACGCCGGTGCTGGACGGGCCGGCCCACGCGGCTCGGTTTTCGACTCCAGCCGGCCCGTGCCGGCGGGGGTGAAGGGCGGCCGTCAGCCGAGCAGGCGTGGGGCGATGACCGCCTCCCGGACGCTGCCGTCCGCGCCGCGGCTGACCTCGTACGCCGAAACGCCCTCGCGGTCGGCGACCGCCTCGGCCAGTCGGGTGCCCCGGTAGACGAGCCCGACCCCGTCGTCGGTGCAGTGGCTGGTCGGCAACGTCTCGTCGCCGACCAGCTCGTGCATCAGCGGTCGCCGCTGACCCTCGCTGTCGTAGTGCACCCCGTTGCCGTACGGCAGCCAGCCCAGGCCGTCGGTGAAGCCGCGCAGCCGGGGGCCGAAGCTGTCGGTGGCGCCACCTACATTCCAGCAGATCGAGCCGGCGGAGACGCCGCCCAGCACCACGCCGGCCTGCCAGCACTCGTGCAGGATCTCGTCGAGCCCGTGCACGCGCCACAGCGCGACAAGGTTGGCCACGCTGCCGCCGCCGACCCAGATCACGTCCTGGGCGAGCAGGTGGGCGCGGACGTCCTCGACGTTCGGCATCGGGAACAGGGCGAGGTGCGACAGCCGGAAACGGGTGTCGGCGAAGGCGCCGTAGATGGCCGTCAGCGAGGTGGGCTGGTCCCCGACGGCCTGCCCCAGGTAGCAGATGCGCGGCTGCGGGCCGGCCTCGGCCAGCTCGGCCGCCAGCTCGAACACCGGACCGGGGCGCAGGTCGGTGGGGCCCCGGTCGCCCCGGAAGAAACCCATGCTGGTGGCGAGGATGGTCGGTTCGCTGGCGGGCATGCGGGTCCTTCCGTCGGTGCGGGACGGCCTTCATCCTGCCGCAGCCGACCGCGGGCCAATCACCCCGGCCACGGCGGCGCGAACCGATGCCAGCTCAGCCAGCGCGTCGCTGACGCGGCACCAGGGCCATCGCCCCGGCGGTCCTCCCGATCGGCTCGCTGCCGGCCACACGGCCCGGCGCGGGCTCAGCCGACGGGTCGGACTCGGCCTGCCGGTTCGGCTCCGACCCGGCGGGATGCCCCTCAACCGGTTTGGCGGTGCGCTGGCCCTCGGCCGGCTCGCTCTCCGGCCAGTGACCCGGGGGCAGCTCCCCGAACGGCCGTTCCTCCGGGGGCAGTTGCGCGGCGGCGGCCCGAGGCAGGGTGAACCGTTCGGCGGCGGCCGGGCCGGCCGAGACCGACTCGCGCAGCATCCAGCGCACCTCGTCGGCCGTCCAGCCCAGCCCCGGCCGGACCGCGATCTCCTGGACCAGCCGCCGGCCAACCCGGGTGTCGTCGTCGTAGAAGCGCATGCACCAGTGGTGCGTCCACATTCCGAGCGCACGCAGGCCCGCATCGTCGAGTGAGCGGGCCAGCCTGCCGCAGGCGGTGTCGGCGAAGGCCCGCTCGACGTCGGCCGCCCGGTCCCGCTCGATCGCGCCGACGGCGGCCGGCGCCACGGCCCGCATCCGGCGGTAGAAGGACTGCACCACCGCGCGGGGCAGCGGCGGGAACGCGTCCCGTGTCGATGCCGCCGCCCGACCCGCCACGCTCGCCATCACCGCACCCCTTCTTGAGTTGGTGGCCGGACGTTACCCGCCACGACCGACACTTCCGGGCGGAAAAGCCGCACCGAACGTGGATAGCGAGGATGACCTGGGGCGTCTGTATGGGTGACAACGAAACGGGGTGGTGGGTGGACGAGGACGAGCGCGCCCGGTTGGCCGAGTTCGTCGCCAGCCGGACACCGGCGTTGCTGCGGGTCGCGTACCTGCTGACCGGGGATCGCAACGCCGCCGAGGATCTGTTCCAGTCGGCGCTGGCACGGACCATCCCGAAGTGGGGAACCATCCGGCACGCCGACCCCGAGGGGTACCTGCGCGTGGTGATGTACCGCGAGCAGATCAGCTGGTGGCGGCGACTGCGGCGGTGGCGGGAGACGCCGCTCAACCCGGCGGACGAACCGGTGGGCGCCGACCCGAGCGGCGGGTCGGACGTGCGGCTGGCGATGCGTGCCGCACTGCGCCACCTGCCACCGGCGCAGCGGGCGGTGGTGGTCCTGCGCTACTACGAGGACCTGCCCGAAGCGCGGGTGGCCGAGCTGCTCGGCTGCTCGGTGGGCACGGTGCGCAGCCGCACCCACCGGGCCGTCAGCCGACTGCGGGAGCTGCTGCCGGAGGTCGCAATGCTGGAGGTACGGCGATGACCGATCCCTTCGAGCGCCTCATCCGCTCCACCCTCACCGACCTGGCCGAGGAGGCACCGATCGTGCATGACCAGTTGAGCCGAGCGGAACGGCGGGTGCGCAACCGGCGCCGTGCCACCGTGACCATGGGGGCGGTGGGCACCCTCGTGGCCGTCCTGATCGCCGCCCCGTTCGCCCTCGCCGGGACCGGGTCGGACCAACCCCGGCCGGCCGCGCCCAGCCCGAGCCCTTCGGTCGTGCCCAGCCTGCCCGCGCCCACCCCGTCCGCGCCGGACGCCGTACCCAGCCCGCCCGGCGTACCCGGCGAGCCGACGCCGGCGCGTCCGACCGTCGAGCCGAGTCCGCCCGGCCCGCCCGGGGTACCCGGGTTGCCGACGCCGACGCCGGCGCGTCCGACCGTCGAGCCGAGTCCGCCCGGTCCGCCCGGGGTACCGGGCCGGCCGAGCTGATCAGATCCGGTCAGGTCGGACATTGCCGCCCGATCTGACCGGCCGGCCGCCATCGCCCACCAGCTCCGTGAGCCGCCGTGCGAGCGGTCAGACCGAGATCCCGGTCACCCTCGCGCGGTTGTTTCCCGAACCGGCGCGCTCCCGCATCCCGGCGAACAGGCTCAATGGCCAACGCGAGTTTGTCGGGGCAGGTGCGACCGCCCACTCTTGGGCCATGACCGATTCAGGACACCGGCCCGCCTCCGGTCTGCGCCGCGCCCTGGCCCGGGTGCCCGACTCGCTCACCGGGCAGATCGTCACACCAGGCGACCGCAGGTACGCGCAGCTGCGCTCGACGTACACCACGACGGCTTCGCCGGCGGGCGTCCTGCTGCCGAAGAACGCCACGCAGGTGGTCGCCGCGATCCGGTACGCGCGGGAGCAGCGGTTGCCGATCGCCGTCCGCAGCGGCGGACACGGCCTCTCCGGCGCCTCCTCCAACAACGGTGGCCTGGTCATCGACCTGTCCATGCTCAACCGGGTGCGGGTTCTCGACGAACGGTCCGGGTTGGTCCGGGTCGAGGCCGGCGCCCGGTGGGCGAACGTCGCGGCGGCGCTGGCCCCGTACGGTCTGGTGATCAGCTCGGGTGACCACGGCAACGTCGGCGTCGGCGGCCTGGCCACCGGCGGTGGCGTCGGCTGGCTGGTCCGCTCCTACGGCCTCACCATCGACCGCGTCCGTGCCGTGGAGGTGGTGCTCGCGGACGGGACGCTGGTGCGCGCGGACGCGGAGCACGAGCCGGAGCTGTTCTGGCTGGTGCGGGGCGCCGGTGCGGGGGCGGGGATCGTGGTGGCGTTCGAGATCGAGGCCACCGAGCAACGCAACGTCGGGGTGGCGCAGCTCGTCATCGAGGCCCACCCGGACGGCCGCACCGTCCGGGAGTGGGCGGGCTATCTGGCGCAGGCCCCCCGGGAGCTGTCCGCGGCCGCCGTGCTGTTCGCGGAGGGGCGGTCGGCCCTCATGTCCGTCACCGCCGTGGTGGCCGCCGAGAGCCTGCGCCGGGCCCGGCCCCTGGTGGAGCCGCTGCTGGCCATCGGGAAGGTGCTCGAACACCGGACCGACCTGCTGCCCTACCCGACCCTGGTGCCGACCGCGCACCTGCACCCGAACGTCGGGCAACAGCGGGGCACGACCACCAACGGTCTGTTCACCGAGCTGGGCGAGGCCGGTGCGCGGGCGGTGATGCGGGCGGTCACCGGGCGGGCGGTGATCCAGCTCCGCTCGGTGGGCGGAGCGGTCAACGACGTCGCCCCGGAAGCGACCGCCTACCCGCATCGGCACCAGAGCACCCTGGTAATCGCCTCGGTGTTCCCTCCGCAGGGTGGCGCGGCGTTGGACGCCGCCTGGCGGGGTGCCGCCGGCCGGGCCGACGGCGCCTACCTCAACTTCGAGAGCCGGCCGGACCCGGCGGCGTTCGCCCGGATCTACCCGGGTGCGACCGGTGCCCGGGTACGCCGGCTGTGGCGGCGGTACGACCCGGACGGCGTGTTCCGGCCGGCCCTGCTGAGCGCCAGGCCCGCCCCAGTCGAGCGGGTGGCCCGGCCCGACCCGGCCGAAGGGGCCGGACGGTCCGGCCGGTCCGGCCGGTCCGGCCAGCCGCATCGGCGCCGCCGCTGAACGCTGGGCGGACCATCGGTTGATGCCGGTGTTCGGGGCCCGCATGGCCACGTCCGATTCCCGCCAGCCGATCGCCCGGGGATCGGGGCATCATCGGTGACGTGGAGATGGACTTCGAGCGGTGCTACCGGGCAGTGGACAGCCGTGACCAGCGGTTCGACGGCTGGTTCTACACCGGCGTGACGTCGACCGGGATCTACTGCCGGCCGTCCTGCCCCGCGACCACCCCCAAGCGGCGGAACGTCAGGTTCTTCCCGTCCGCGGCTGCGGCGCAGGGCGCCGGGCTGCGCGCCTGCCGCCGCTGCCGCCCGGACGCCGCACCCGGCTCGCCCCAGTGGGACGTCCGCGCCGACGTGGTCGGCCGGGCGATGCGACTGATCGCCGACGGGGTGGTCGACCGGGATGGCGTCCCCGGGCTGGCCGCCCGGCTCGGCTACACCGAGCGGCACCTGCACCGGATGCTGCGCGCCGAGATGGGCGCCGGGCCGCTCGCGCTGGCCCGGGCCCAGCGGGCGCAGACCGCCCGGATCCTGATCGAGACGACCGGCCTCGGGATGGCCGAGATCGCGTTCGCCGCGGGCTTCGGCAGTGTGCGGCAGTTCAACGACACGGTCCGCGAGGTGTACGCGACCGCCCCGTCCGAGCTGCGGGCGGCCCGTGGCCGGCACCAGGCGCCGGCCGGCGCGGGGACGATCACGCTCCGACTGGCGTACCGTCCGCCGCTGCACGCCCGGGCGCTGCTGGACTTCCTCTCGGTGCGGGCGCTGCCCGGGGTGGAGGAGGTCCGCGACGGGACGTACCACCGGGGGTTGCGGTTGCCGCACGGTGCCGGCCAGGTGGCGCTGACCCCGGCGGACGGGCACGTGGCGGCGACGCTGCGCCTGGCCGACCTGCGCGACCTGGCACCGGCGGTGGCCCGTTGCCGCCGGCTGCTCGACCTGGACGCGGACCCGGTCGCCATCGACGCCACGCTCGCCGCCGACCCGGCTCTGGCCCCGGCGGTCGCCGCCGAACCCGGCATCCGGGTCCCCCGTGCGGTGGACGGCTTCGAGCTGGCGGTCCGCGCCATCATCGGCCAGCAGGTCTCGGTCACCTCCGCCCGCACCACCCTCACCCGCCTGCTGGCCGCCCGCGACCGCACCGACCATGAGGTCGGCGGGCCGGACGGAGATCGAACCCCCGGCCCGCCTCATGACCAACGCGGTGAGCCTCCGGGGAGTCTCCGCGGCTTTCCCACCGCGGAGGAGCTGCTGGGGGTGCCGGATGCGGGGTTCGGGATGCCGGCCGGGCGGCGGGAGACGGTACGCACCCTGGCGCGGGCCGTGACCGACGGGGAGCTGGACCTCGCGTCGGGCGGCGACCGGGAGGAGACCGCCCGGCGGCTGCTCGCGCTGCCCGGCATCGGCCCGTGGACCGCCGGCTACCTGGCCATGCGCGCCTTCGGCGACCCGGACGTCCTGCTCCCCACCGACCTGGCGGTCCGGCGCGGCGCGACCGCGCTCGGCCTGCCCGACACCTCGAAGACCCTCGACGCGTACGCCGAACGTTGGCGCCCCTGGCGGTCCTACGCCACGATCAGACTCTGGAGAGCGGCATGAGCATCGACAGCACCGTACTGAGCACACCGACCGGCCCGCTGAGCATCATCGCCGGTCCGGACGGTGAGGTCCGGGCGGCCGGCTTCACCCCCGATCCGGCGGCGCTGCTGCCCCTGGTCCACCCCACCCTGCGGGCGCCACTACGAGCGCGGGCCGACCTCGGCCCGGTCAGCGTGGCCGTCCGGTCCTACCTGGACGGTGACCTCACCGCCATCGACGCGGTGCCGGTGCGGCAGAGCACCGGTGGCGAGTTCATGGCCCACGCCTGGCAGGTGCTGCGCGAGGTCCCGCCGGGCACCCCGGTCACCTACACCGGGTACGCCGCGCTGGCCGGCCGGCCGCCGGCGGTGCGGGCCGCCGCGGCCGCCTGCGCCCGTAACGCCGTGGCGCTGTTCGTGCCCTGCCACCGGGTGCTGCGTACCGACGGCACGCTCGGCGGCTACCGCTGGGGGCTGGACGTGAAGAAGTGGCTTCTCGGTCATGAGCGGCGGTTGACAACAACCTGACACAAGCATCGACACCCATTGACGCTACCGTCGGGTAGTGCCTGTGGAGAGCGACGGCGACCCGGCCGCCCGGGTCGCCGCGGGCCCCCACCCCGTGCACAACCTCTGGCGGCTGCGCCGCTACCTGCGCCCGTACACCACCGAGTTCGCCTGGCTGTTGGTCGCCGGGCTCGCCGGCACCGCGGCCGGAATCGCCGTACCGCTGGTGGTGCAGCGGGTGGTGGACGGGCCGGTGGCCCGGCACGATCCCGCCGGCCTGCTCCAGCTCGGTGGCCTGGCGCTGCTGCTCGGCGTCGTCGAGGCGGTGCTCATCTTCATCCGCCGCTGGGTGCAGTCCTCCTCGGCGGTGGGCATGGAGGCGGCGCTGCGCGCCGACGTCTACGCACATCTGCAACGGTTGCCGGCCAGCTTCCACGATCGCTGGCAGTCCGGCCAGTTGCTCTCCCGGATCACCAGCGACCTCTCGGTGATCCGGCGATTCCTCTCCTTCGGCGTGTTCTTCCTGGTGCTCAACCTGACCACCTACCTGGTGGTGGTGCTGCTGCTGATCCACCTGCACCCGGCGCTCGGGCTGCTGGTCGCGGCCAGCGCGGTGCCACTGCTGCTGATCAGCCGCCGGTTCGGCCGGCAATACCACGCCGCGTCCCGCCGGATGCAGGACCAGCAGGGCGACGTGGCGACCCTGGTCGAGGAGACCGCGCAGGGCCTGCGCACCATGAAGGCGTACGGCCGGGGGGTCGAGCTGGCCGCCCGCTTCGCCGGCGGCGCCCGGACGCTGCACGACACCGGCGTGGCCAAGGGCCGGTTGCTGGCCAACACCGCGGCGCTGCTCGACCTGGTGCCCAACCTGACCCTCGGCGTGGTGCTGGTGGCCGGGGCGGCCGCCGCCGCGCGGGGCGCGCTCACCATCGGCGAGCTGGTCGCGTTCGTCAGCCTCCAACTGATGCTCATCTGGCCGGTGCAGTCACTGGGTTGGATCATCGCCAACGGCCAGGAGGCCGCCACCGCCGCCGACCGGATCCAGGAGGTGCTGGACACCCCGCCGCAGATCATGGACGCCCCCGGAGCGCTCGCCCTGCCCCGCGACGCGGTCCACGGCCGACTCCGCTTCGAACGGGTCGCGTTCCGCTACCCGGGCTCGACCACGCCGGTGCTGCGCGAGATCGACCTCAGCATCGAGCCGGGCGAGACGCTGGCGCTGGTCGGCGCCACCGGCAGCGGCAAGAGCACGCTGCTCTCCCTGGTGCCCCGGCTGCACGAGGTGACCGGCGGTCGGATCACGCTGGACGGTCACGACCTACGTGAGCTGCGGCTCGACTCGCTGCGCCGACTGGTCGGCGTGGCGTTCGAGGAGCCGACGCTCTTCTCCATGTCGGTGCGGGAGAACCTCACCCTGGGGCGCCCGGACGCCGGCGACGACGAGGTCCGGGCCGCTCTGGCGCTGGCCCAGGCCGACTTCGCGTACGACCTGCCGTGGGGGTTGGCCACCCGGGTGGGTGAGCAGGGGTTGTCCCTCTCCGGGGGCCAGCGCCAGCGGCTGGCGCTGGCACGGGCGGTGCTCGGTCGCCCGGCGCTGCTGGTGCTGGACGACCCGCTGTCCGCCCTCGACGTGCACACCGAGGGGCTGGTCGAGGCGGCGCTGCGGCGGGTGCTGCGGAACAGCACCGCGCTGCTGGTGGTGCACCGGCCGTCGACGATCGCACTGGCCGACCGGGTAGCCCTGCTCGACGGCGGGCGGATCACCGCGATCGGCCGGCACTCCGAGTTGCTGGCCACCGTACCGGCGTACCGTGCCCTGCTGGCTGCCGAGCCGCCGGCCGGGCAGCCGCCGCCAGCCGGAGCCGCCGCGCCCGCGGCGCCCACCGCGGACGGGCGGGGGCTGGTGCGTTCGTGAGCGTGCCGGAGCAGGCCGATCCACCCGGGGAAAAGCCGGAGTTGGCCCGCTGGCGCGGGACGGCCACCGACCCGGAGGCCGACCGCAGCCGGGCCGAGGAGAGCACCCCCGAGGCGGTGGCCCGGCTGCGCCGGCACAGCCGGGCACTGCTGGCCGACCTGCTCCGCCCGCACCGGGGGCGACTCGCCGCCGCGGTCGGCCTGCTGCTGGCCCAGAACGCCGCCGCGATGGCCGGCCCGTACCTGGTCATGATCGGCATCGACCGGGCCATCGCACCGCTGCGGGCCGGCGACCCCGGCCCGCTGGCCGCCGTCGCCGGGGCGTTCGCCGCCGCCGCGGTGACCGAGTACGCGGCCCGGCGCGGCTTCCTCACGCTGTCCGCCCGGATCGGCCAGGCCGTCCTGCTGGACCTGCGGCAGCGGGTGTTCGGGCACTTCCTGCGGCTGTCGGTGGGCTTCCACGAGCGGTACACCTCCGGCCGGATGGTCTCCCGACTCACCAGTGACCTCGACTCGATCGCCGAGCTGGTCGACGGCGGGATCGACAGCCTGGTGCTCGCCGGGCTGTCCATCCTGTCGGTGGCCGCCATCCTGCTCTGGCTGGACCTGCCGCTGGCCGCGGTGACGCTGCTCGCCTTCCCTTTCCTGTTCTGGCTCTCGCGCTGGTTCGCGCGGGCGTCGGCCAGCGCCTACCGGCGGACCCGGGAGGCGGTCGCGCTGGTCATCGTGCATTTCGTCGAGTCGATGCGGGGCATCCGGGCGGTGCAGGCGTTCCGCCGGGAGCCGCGTAACCAGCGGATCTTCGAGGCGCTCGGTGACGACTACCGGTCGAGCAGCCTGCACGCGTTCCGGCTGATCGCCACGTACTCCCCGGCGATCAAGCTGATCGGTAACGTCGCCGTGGCGGTGGTGCTCTGCTACGGCGGCTGGCGGGTGCTCGGCGGACGGACCGAGGTCGGGGTGCTCGCCGCGTTCCTGCTCTACCTGCGTCGCTTCTTCGAGCCGATGCAGGAGCTCAGCCAGTTCTACAACTCGCTCCAGTCGGCCACCGCCGCGCTGGAGAAGCTGGCCGGGGTGCTGGACGAGCGGCCGGCGGTCGCCGAGCCGGCCCGACCGGTGCCGCTGCCGAACGGCGCCGGCCGCGGCGAGCTGACCTTTCGGGCGGTCTCCTTCGGCTACCGCGCGGACACCCCGATCCTCGCCGGGCTGGAGCTGACCGTGCCGGCCGGGCAGACCGTCGCGCTGATCGGGACGACCGGCGCGGGCAAGTCGACCATCGCCAAGCTGGTGGCCCGGTTCCACGACCCGGACGCCGGCACGGTCCGGCTGGACGGGACCGACCTGCGCGAGGTGAGCGACGCCGACCTCCGGCGGGCGGTGGTGCTGGTGACCCAGGAGAACCACCTGTTCAGCGGCACCGTGGCGGAGAACATCCGGTTCGGCCGACCGGACGCCGACGACGCCGCGGTGCAGGCCGCCGCCCAGGCGATCGGCGCGCACGAGTTCATCGCCGCGCTGCCCGAGGGGTACGGCACCCAGGTGCACCGGCGCGGCGGCCGGCTCTCCGCCGGGCAGCGGCAGCTGGTCGCGTTCGCCCGGGCGTTCCTGGCCGATCCGACCGTCCTGATCCTGGACGAGGCGACGTCCTCGCTGGACGTGCCGACCGAGCGGCTGGTGCAGCGGGCGCTCGGCACCATCCTGCGGGACCGGACCGCCCTGGTGATCGCGCATCGACTCTCCACCGTGGAGACCGCCGACCGGGTGCTCGTCCTCGACGGCGGACGGATCGTCGAGGACGGCCCGCCCGGCCAGCTCGCCGACGCCGGTGGCCGGTACGCCGCCCTGCACCGGCAGTGGCGGGAGTCGCTCCTGTAGCTACAATCACGGCTCGTCTATCTCGGTTTCGCCCGGCGCGGTCGGCAACGACGACTGCTCTGTTCCGGCCGGGCACCGACGAACGCACGGGGAGGGCACGGGGGTGCGCACACGGGGACGCATGATCGTGGCTGGACTGGCTGTCGCCGGCCTGGTCGGGGCCACTGTCGCGGTGACCAGTGGGGACGCGGCCGAGCGCCGCGCGGTGACCGCGGTCGCGGCCGAGGAGGGGCTGGGCAGCGCGACAGCCAGCGGACCGACCGCGCCACCCGGCGCGACCGCGTCCGGTGCAGCCGCGCCCGCACCGGACACGAAGACCGCGACGGAGTCGAAGGCCGTTTCCGGGCCGGTACGCTCCCGACCGGCCAAGGTGGTGGCTGAGGCGGCGCCTGCCTCGGTCGCGTACCTGCGGGACCGCTACCGGATCTCCGCGACCGAGGCGGCACGCCGGCTCGCCCTCCAGGAGCTTTCCGCGCCCCTGGACGCGCGGCTGACCGAGCAGGTCCCGCACTCGTACGGCGGCATGTGGCTCGACCAGGCGGCCGGTGGCGTGCTCACCATCGGAGCGACCGACGTCGCGGCGGTCCAGGCGGCCGTGGCCGACGTACCGGACCCGGCGCACGTCCGGGTGGTCGCCGTGCGGCACACGCTGAATCAGCTCGTCGAGGCCGCGGCCGGTGTCGCCGCCGCGCTCGACGCGTCCCCCTCGGACGTGGTGGTGGATCATCAGGCCAACGAGGTCGTGGTGCTCACCGGCGACCGGATCACGGCGGACGAACCGCGGCTGGCCGAGGCGCGCCGCGCCGCCGGGGTGCCGACCCGGACCCAGGCCCGGACCCCCGCGACCAACGTGCAGAAGGCGTGCGACCCGCGCTACTGCCCGCAGGGGCCGATGCGCGGCGGCATCCGCCTGGACGTGCCGCGCGACGACGGCACCGTCGGCGGCTGCACCACCGGCTTCAACCTCATCGTCGGAGTGCGCGACGCGTACGTGCTGACGGCGGGGCACTGCGTCGTCGGCGGACGGCACCAGCAGGTGGACCGGACCTGGCACCAGTTCCTCGGCCCGAAGGTGCCGGTGAACGTGGAGGCGCCGAACCCGAGCCTGGCCGAGAACGCCTACCCGTACGACTACGCGATCATGCCGTACCAGCCCGGGGCTCTCCCCCGGTGGGCGTACCCGCGCGGCGCCACGAGCACGCCCAGCCTGGTCAACTACTGGTGTGTCGCGGACAACCCGCGGTGCGCCACCAGCGGCAGCCGGGACGTGCGGATCACCGGCTACGTGCCGTGGAGCGCCATCCAGACCGGTTGGGTGGTCTGCGCGACCGGCTCGGCGTACACCCCGAAGTCCGGTGAGCAGTACGTCGACTCCGGCGCCGGCGCCGGTTACGTGCCCGGCACCCGGTGCGGCGAGATCACCGGCAAGAGCAGCGGTGGCATCGACGTCCGGATCTGTGCCCGGCCGGGCGACAGCGGCGGCCCGCTGTTCACCGAGGCCGACGGCAAGGCGCTGGGCATCCTCTCGAACGGCGACCCGGGAGAGGGCGCCTGCACCAACGAGAACGAGCGGAACTCCTACGCCCCGATCTCCACGATCCTGGAGCGGGCGAACGCCCGCAGCGACGGGAGGCTGCGGATCCGACTGGCCACCTCCGGCCCGGTCGCCGGCCCGGTCGCCCGGTGACGGGGCCGACCCCCTCCCTCCGGTCATTGGAGGCGCAGGCACGAAATCCATCGTGGCACGCGGGTTAACCCGTGGTCCGGCCGTTGGAGCCTGCCTACGATCGCAGGATGACCGAAACGGCGAGGACGGCCCGCGCCGGCGTCCCCGAGCGTCCGACCCTGGACGGGCTCGAGGAGAGCTGGGCGCGCCGCTGGCAGGAGGAGGGCACGTACGCGTTCGACCGCTCGAAGAGGCGTGTCGACGTGTACTCGATCGACACCCCGCCGCCGACCGTATCGGGCGAGCTGCACATGGGACACGTCCTCTCGTACACCCACACCGACACGACGGCGCGCTACCAACGGATGCGTGGCAAGGCGGTCTTCTACCCGATGGGCTGGGACGACAACGGCCTGCCCACCGAGCGTCGGGTGCAGAACGTGTACGGGGTCCGGTGCGATCCGGCGCTGCCGTACGACCCGGTGTGGCGGCCACCCGCGACCCCGGTCGACGAGGCCGCCCGCCGCGACCCCACCCCGATCTCGCGGCGCAACTTCATCGAGCTGTGCGAGCGGCTGACCGTCGCCGACGAGCAGGTCTTCGAGGCGCTCTGGCGGCGCCTCGGGCTCTCCGTGGACTGGTCCCTGACGTACACCACGATCGGCCGGGTGGCTCGGGCGACCAGCCAGCGGGCGTTCCTGCGCAACCTGCACCGGGGTGAGGCGTACCAGGCGGAGGCGCCGACGCTGTGGGATGTCGGCTTCGCCACCGCGGTCGCCCAGGCCGAACTGGAGGACCGGGAGCGGCCCGGCGCCTACCACCGGCTGCGGTTCACCGCGCCCGGCGGGCGGGAGGTGCTCATCGACACCACCCGGCCCGAGCTGCTGCCGGCCTGCGTGGCGCTCGTCTGCCATCCCGACGACGAGCGGTACGCCGACCTGGTGGGCGGCACGGCGCGCAGCCCGCTGTTCGGCGTCGAGGTGCCGGTGTACGCCCATCCGCTGGCCGACCCGGCCAAGGGCACCGGCGTCGCGATGGTCTGCACGTTCGGGGACCTGACCGACGTGACCTGGTGGCGTGAGCTGCGGCTGGACACCCGGGTGGTGATCGGCCGGGACGGCCGGCTGCTCCCCGAACCGCCGGCCGGGGTGCCGGCGCAGCCGTACGCGGCACTGGCCGGGCAGACCGTCAACGGCGCCCGCCGGGAGATCGTCGGAATGCTCGCCGACGCGGGCGACCTGCTCGGCGAGCCACGCCCGATCACGCACCCGGTCAAGTTCTACGAGCGTGGCGACCGGCCACTGGAGATCGTCTCGACCCGGCAGTGGTACCTGCGCAACGGCGGCCGGGACGACGAGTTGCGGGCGACGCTGCTGGCTCGGGGCGAACAGCTGCACTGGGTGCCGACGCACATGAAGCACCGCTACGACAACTGGGTGGGCGGCCTGACCGGCGACTGGCTGGTCAGCCGGCAGCGCTTCTTCGGGGTGCCGGTGCCGGTGTGGTACCGGCTCGACAACGCTGGCGAGCCGGACTGGTCCCAGCCTCTCACGCCGGACGAGTCCGCGCTGCCGGTCGATCCATCCACCGATCCGGCACCCGGCTACGACGAGTCGCAGCGCGGCCGGCCGGGTGGTTTCGTCGGCGACCCGGACGTGCTGGACACCTGGGCCACCTCGTCGCTGACCCCGCAGATCGTCGGCGGTTGGGAGACCGACCCGGAGCTGTTCGCCCAGATCTTCCCGATGGACCTCCGCCCGCAGGGGCAGGAGATCATCCGGACCTGGCTGTTCGACAGTGTGGTCCGCTCGCACTTCGAGCACGGCGTGCTGCCCTGGCGGGACACCGTGCTCTCCGGCTGGATCCTCGACCCGGACCACAAGAAGATGGCCAAGTCCAAGGGGAACGTGGTCACCCCGCTGGCGCTGCTGGAGCAGCACGGCTCGGACGCGGTGCGCTACTGGGCGGCCAGCGGCAAGCCCGGCATGGACCTGGCGTTCGACCCGGCGCAGATCAAGGTCGGCCGGCGGCTGGCCACCAAGCTGCTCAACGCGTCGAAGTTCGCGCTCGGGTTGGGGGCCGCGGACGCGCTGCGCACCCCGGCGACCGCGCCACTGGACCGGGCCATGCTCGCCGAGTTGGCCACCGTGGTCACCGCCGCGGGCGCCGCCTTCGACTCCTACGACCACACCGCGGCGTTGCAGGTGACCGAGGCGTTCTTCTGGCGGTTCTGCGACGACTACATCGAGCTGGTCAAGGAGCGCGCGTACGGCACCGGAGCGGCGGCCGACTCGGCCCGGGCCGCGCTGGCCTCGGCGCTGTCGGTGCAGTTGCGGCTGTTCGCCCCGGTCCTGCCGTACGTCACCGAGGAGGTCTGGTCCTGGTGGCGGTACGGCTCGGTGCACCGGGCGCCCTGGCCCACCACGCACGAGGTGGCCCGGACGATCGACGGAACGGGCGAACCGGCGCTGCTTCGGCTGGCCGGCGACGCGCTGAGCCAGGTGCGGCGGGCCAAGTCGGAGCGGAAACTGTCGATGAAGGCGGAGGTGCCGCTGGCCGAGGCGCTCGGCCCGGCGGCGCTGCTGGACCAGCTCACCCTGGTCGCCGACGACCTGCGCGCGGCTGGCCGGATCGGCAAGCTCGATCTGCTCCCCGATCGCACACCGGAACTCGTCATCGCCTGCGCCTTCTGACCGGTGCGGAAGGTGCCCTCCGCGGGGAGGGCACCTTCCCAGCAGCTCACCAGCCGCGCAGGAAGCGCAGGCCGAGCAGGAACGAGACCACCGCCGGCCCGACCAGCAACGTGATCGCCTGGAGCCGGTACGGCATCCGGTGCCGGGTCAGTTCCACGGCGTTGCCCAGCACGATCGCCCCGGCCAGCATCAGGAACGCACCCCACCAGCCGGTCTCCAGGTGGATCAGATCCACCCGGATCAGTTGCAGGGTCAGACCGAGCAACGCGCCGGTGAGCGCGAGCAGGGCAACCGCCCGGTGCAGGCCACGGGCCAGCGGGTGGGCCGCCCGCCACAGGTAGGTGCCGGCGACCGCCAGGCAGGGCAACGTCACCAGCACCGGCCAACCCCGGCCCATCACGCTGAACATCAACAGCGCGCCCACCGCGAACACCAGCGCGCCGACGCAGGCGATGACGTACCCGGCGAAGGCCCGGCCCCCACCCCTGGCCAGCAGCGGCCCTCCGCTGGCCGCGATCAGCGCGCCCGGGATCAGGATGAAGCCGGCCCACCAGTGGAACCGTCCGCTGCCCTGGGCGGCCGTCGCGACGGTGGCGCAGGCCAGTCCGGCGACCGCCAGGCTGGTCAGCCACGGCCGGCTGCTCCGGGAGTACGGCTCAGCCAACGACACTCGCTCCGCTTCGACGCTCACGCCCACCAGCCTGGCGCGCGACGCCCCGCCCGGTCCATCCGGCCAGCCCTACCGCCGGACGGTGGCTGGCCGGAAGACCGCGCCGCACCGACCTCAGCTCGTCTCGCCGGCCACGCTGAACGAGCGCAGACGGTCGATGGCCAGCACGGTGAAGCCGATGCTGACCAGCGCGGTCATCACCGCCGCCACCGGCACCGACACCGTGGTCTCCAGCAGCCCGGTGGGGGCGAGCCGGTCGGCGAGGGCGATCACGTACTGCTGGATGGAGAGCACCTTGGTGCCGCTGACGAAGTTGCCCAGCAGCCCCTCCCAGATCAGCACGTAGACCAGGCCGAGGAGCACCGGCCGCCGAGTGACCAGGCTGAGCGCGAGGAACAGCGCCGAGTACGCCAGCGCGCCGAGCGCCGCCGCGGCGGCCAGCGCCAGGCCGAGGCGTACCGAATCGGCCAGCACGCCCGCCACGTAGAGCGGCACCGCGACGGTGACCGCGGTGACCCCGGCGGCCACCGCGAGCTTGGGCAGCACGATCTGCCACCGCGGCAACGGCTTGGTCAGGATGTGCACCACCGTGCCGTCGTCGATCTCGGCGCCCAGCACACCGGTGCCGATGATCAGCGCCACCACCGGCAGCACCACCGCCAACCCGAGGCCGACCAGCACCGGCGGGCCCCACTCGCCCGGGTCGACGCCCAGCGACCGGCAGAGCACGGCCAGCCCGAGCAGCACCAGCGGCAGCGGGAGCAGCAGCAGGAACCGCCGCCGGCCGAACAGGCCGCGCGCGGTGATCCAGGTAATGGTCGACATGTCAGGCCTCCACCAGGTAGGAGAAGACGCTCTCCAGGGACTCGTCGGACGGCACCAGCTGGCGCACCCGGATGCCCCGGGTCAGTGCGATCCGGGGCAGCGCCCGGGTGAAGGCGCCGTAGTCGCCGGCGCGCACGGTCAGGCCGGTGCGGTCCAGCTCCACGCCGCTCACCGAATCCTCGGCGATCAGCGCGACGGCCAGCGCCCGGTCGTCGGTGGAGCGCACCGCGAAGACGTGCGGGCGATTGGTCATCAGCCGCCGGATGGTCCGGAAGTCGCCGGAGGCCGCCAGTCGGCCGGCCACCATCACCTGCACCGTCCCGGAGACCTGCTCGACCTCCTCCAGGATGTGCGAGCTGAACAGGATGGTCCGGCCGGCGTCGCCAAGCGTGTGCAGCAACTGCATCATGTGCAGTCGCTGGCGCGGGTCCAACCCGTTGAACGGCTCGTCGAGCAGCAGCACCTGCGGGTCGTGCACCAACGCGGCGGCCACCCGCGCCCGTTGCCGCATGCCCTTGGAGTACGTGCCGATCCGGCGGTCCTGCGCGGACTCCAGCTCCACCAGGTCGATGGCCCGCCGGGCCGCCGCCGCCGGATCGGCCAACCGGTGCAGCTTCGCGCTGGCCAGCACGAACTCGTACGCGGTGAGGAAGCCCTGCACCGCCTCGCGCTCACTGACCAGCCCCAGCCGGCGGTAGACGCTCGGGTTGCGCCAGGTCGGCTCGTCGTCGAGGGTCACGGTGCCCCGCGACGGGGCGAGGAACCCGGCCATCATGTGCAGGAGCGTGGTCTTGCCGGCGCCGTTCGGGCCGAGCAGCCCGGTCACTCCCGGCCCGAGCGCCATGCTGATGTCGTTGACGGCGACCACGTTGCCGTACCACCGGGACACCCCGGTCAGGCTCAGCGTGCTCATCAGGAGGCGACCTTCCGGTAGCGGGCCAGCAGGAGGGCGGTCGCGCCGGCGACCAGCAGTAGCGCGGCCAGGGCGTAGACCGGGCCGAAGCCGCCGATCGACGGGCCGCCCTGGTCGCCCTCCACGAGCAGATCGCCCAGCGACCAGATGCCCACGCCCTGCACCAGGGTGGAGGGCGAGGCCAGCCCGGCCAGCTCGTTGGCCGTACGCGACGGCAGGATGCTCAGCGTGCCCACGATCGGGGTGGTCATCAGGAAGACGGCGACCACACCACCGGCGGCGAACGCGCGCTTGCCGGTCAGCGACGCGACCAGCAACCCGACCGAGGCGAAGACCACCGCCCACAGCCCGGCGTAGAGCAGCCCGGGCAGCAGGTCGAGCAGCTCGTTCCAGACCCCGCGCATGCCGTCCTTGGTGGTGAACGCGGCGCCCAGGAACATCACCAGCTGGGGCCCGCCGAGCAGCAGCCAGAGTGCGGTGACCAGCGCCAGCAGCTTGGCCACCGCGTAGTCACCGCGCGGCAGCGGTCGGGAGAAGTACAGCGGCAGCACCCCGCTGCGCAGGTCCCGCGAGACCAGCTCCGGCGCGGCCACCGCGACGAAGAAGAGGACCAGCCAGCTCATCGAGTCGGCGAACTGGGCGTACGTGGCGACCGGTTCGCCGATCTGGCTGCGTACGGCGGCCAGGGCCACCGCGACCAGGGTGACGATGCCGACCACCAGCCAGGGGAAGATCTTGGCCTTGGCGCTGCGCCCGAACCCGAACGCGGTGCGCAGCCCGTGCAGATAGAGCGCGCCGAAGACGTGCCGGCGGCCCAGCCGCGGACCCTCGTAGCGCTGGTAGCCGATGTCGTGGATGACGCCCGTCGGCGTGGAGCGCACCGCGGCGGTTGACAGCTCAGGCATGGGAGAGCTCCCTCGTGGCGAAGAGTTCGGCCACCCGGTGCCGGCGCTGGTCCAGTCGGTGCAGCGGCAGGTCCAGCTCGGCGACCGCGCCGAGGATCAGGTCGTAGGTGCTGTCGTCGGCGAGTGGCACGAGCAGCAGCCGGCCGTCCCGCGCCACCGGCAGGTCGAGCGCGGCGAGCCGGGCGGCGAGTTCCTCGGTGCCCTCGCTGACCTCCACGGCGAGCACGTCGGTGGCCGAGGTCATGGCGGAGATGTGGTCGGCGCGCAGCAGCCGGCCGCCGTCGATGGCGATCAGCGTGTCGCAGATCCGTTCCACCTCGCCCAACAGGTGCGAACAGACCAGCACGGAGATGCCGAACTCGGTGCCGATGCGGTGCACCAGCGCCAGCATGGCGTCCCGGCCGGCCGGGTCGAGGCCGTTGGTCGGCTCGTCGAGCAGCAGCAGGTCGGGGTCGTGCACCAGCGCCTGCGCCAGCTTGACCCGCTGCTTCATGCCGGTGGAGTAGCCGCCGACCGGGCGGTAGCGCTCCTCGTAGAGCCCGACGTGCCGCAGCGCCTCGGAGGCCCGCTCGCGGGCCGCGGTGCGCGGCAGGCCGCTGATCCGGCCGAGGTGGGTGACCAGCTCGGCGGCGGACAGGTCCGGCGGGAGGCAGTCGTGCTCGGGCATGTAGCCGACCCGGGCGCGGACCGCCGCCGGGTCAGCGGTCGGGTCGAAACCGATCACCGAGACCTGACCGCTGGTCGGGGCGATCAGGCCGAGCAGGATCTTGATCAAGGTGGATTTGCCGGCGCCGTTCGCGCCCACCAGGCCGATGATCCCCGGCTCGACGGCGACGGTGAGGTCGGCGAGCGCGGTGACCCGACCTCCGTACGTCTTGGTGAGCGACTGGGTCGCGATCAGTGTCACGATGCCCAGCGTAGGGAGTCGATGCCCCCCGCGGACACCGGCGCGCCCCCTGCACTCCCCTGATCTCGCGGCGGCCGACCCCTAGGGTGCGCCGCCCCGATTCCGCGACGAGCGGTGGATCTGGAACCGACTGCGGTCGGCGGTGGGTCGCCGGATCCGCCGCTGACCGCCCGCCGGGTCGTGGAGTGGCGGCCTCGACCGATCGGCGGTCGGCTGCGAAACTGTGTGCCGGTCAGCGAGTGGGGGGTGTGGATGAGCAACGGCTGGGTGCTGCCCGACGAGGTGCTCCGGGACGCGCCGGCGTACACGCCGCGTCCGGGCGAGCTCGCGGATCTTGAGCTGCTGCTGACCGGCGCGTACGCCCCCCTGACCGGCTTCATGACCCGCGCCGATCTGGTCTCGGTCAGCCGACGCGGGCGGCTGGCCGACGGCACGCCGTGGCAGGTCGCGGTGGCCCTCCAACTGCCCGCCGCGCTGGCCCAGGGTTTCGATCCGCGCGATCCGGCCCGCCGGGCGCTGGTGCTGACCGACGGCGAGGGCGCGCCGGTGGCCGCCTTGGACGTGGCGGACGTCTGGCCGGTACGCGACGGCGTGGCCGGGGTGGGCGGCCAAGTCCGGCGGCTGGGTGACGGTGGCCACGGGCCGTTCCAGCGACTGCGCCGCAGCCCGGAGGAGGTCCGCGCGCTGCTGCCGCCGGGCCGGGTGCTCGGAGTGATCGCCGACCGGCCGCTGCACCGGCCGCAGCTTGCCCAGATCGCCCACGCCGCGCGCACCCTGGCCGCGCACCTGCTGGTGATGATCCCGGTCGGTGAGGGTGGCGTCGCCGGGCTCCCGCCGGAGGCTCTGGTGCGCAGCATCTTCGCCGCCCGGGACCGGATGCCGCCGGCCACCCTGGTCGCGGTGCCACTGTCGCACCGTCGGGAGGAGATCGCCGATGCGCTGCTGCGCGCACGGGTCTCCGCCGCGTACGGGGTCACCCACCTGCTCTCCACCGGGGAGATGCTCTCCGGAGCCGGGCTGCGGGTGCTGGTGCCGCGCGAGCTGGCGTACGACAACCGGGACGGGCAGTGGCGCTGGCGGGAGGACATCCCGCCGCGCAACCGCCGTCTCGCGCTGACGCAGGAGGAGATCGACGACCTGCTGGACCGGGGCTTCCCGCTGCCGGAGTGGCACACCCCGCCCGCGGTGGCGAAGGAGCTGGCCCGGGCCCGGCCACCGCGCCGGCACCGGGGCCTCGTGGTCTTCCTGACCGGGCTCTCCGGCTCCGGCAAGTCGACCATCGCCCGGGGCCTGGCGGACGTGTTGCGCGAGAGCGGCGACCGCACGGTGACCCTGCTCGACGGGGACGTGGTGCGCCGGGAGCTCTCCGCCGGGCTGGGCTTCAGCAAGACGGACCGGGATCTCAACGTCCGACGGATCGGCTGGGTGGCCGCGGAGATGGCCCGGCACCGTGGGGTGGGCATCTGCTGCCCGATCGCCCCGTACGCGGCGGCCCGCGCCACCGCTCGTGAGATGGCCCTGGCCGCGGGGGCCGGTTTCGTGCTGGTGCACGTCGCCACCCCGCTGGAGGTGTGCGAACAGCGAGACCGCAAGGGCCTGTACGCGCGCGCCCGGGCCGGCCTGCTCACCGGCATGACCGGCATCGACGACCCGTACGAGGAGCCGACGGACGCGGACCTGGTGGTGGACACCACCGATCTGAGCGTGCCGGAGGCGGTGCAGGCCGTGCTGCACCACCTGACCGAGACCGGCTGGGTGGAGATGAAGACCCCGTCCGCCTGAGCCGGCCGTACCCCGTTCCTTCCACCGCTACCGGCTACGCGCTAGTGTTCATCTTTGTTGGAACACGTTTGACCGCGTGAGAGTACGTGGACCCGGGAGGCACGGCGGATGCTCGCTCAGCAGCGGCAGGCGGCCATCCTGGAGCGGGTCCGGTCGACGGGCGGCGTCCGGGTGACCGAGCTGGCCACCGAGTTCGGCGTCTCCGACATGACCATCCGGCGCGACCTGGAGGCGCTGCACGAACGCGGCCTGCTGGCCAAGGTGCACGGCGGCGCCACGGCGGCCGGCCCGAGCTCGACCGACGAGCCGGGCTTCCACGCCAAGTCGGTCCGCCAGCTGCCCGAGAAAGCCGCCATCGCGGACCGGGCCGCCCAGTTGGTCCGGTCGGGTGCCGCGGTCGCGCTCTCCGCCGGCACCACCACCGCCGAGCTGGCCCGCAGGCTGGTGGACGTGCCCGGCCTGACCGTCGTGACCAACTCGCTGCCGGTGGCCGAGATCCTGCACGCCGGCGGCCGGCCGGACCAGACGGTGGTGCTCACCGGCGGCGTACGCACGCCCTCGGACGCGCTGGTCGGCCCGCTCGCGGTCGACGCCGTCCGGACGCTGCACCTGGACCTGCTCTTTCTCGGAGTGCACGGCATCAGCGAACGGGCCGGCTTCACCACCCCGAACCTGATGGAGGCGGAGACCGACCGGGCACTGGTCGCGGCGGCGGACCGGTTGGTGGTGCTCGCCGACCACACCAAGTGGGGCACGGTGGGCATCTCCTCGATCGTCGAGCTGGCCGCGGCGCACGTCCTGGTGAGCGACGACCGGTTGCCTCCGCCCGCGCGACAGGTACTCGAGGAACAGGTGGGCGAATTGATCATCGTGAAGGCGACGGGGGCGGGCCGCATGACGCGCACGCCGACGAGTGAGGGGACGGCGCAGTGAAGCGCACCGCGATCGACCTGGCCGACGGCCGGGAGCTGATCTACTTCGACGAGCGCGACGACGCTGTCCGCGACCAGGCGGACCGCCGGCACCTTCCGCCGCCGCCCCCCGCGTCCCAACTGCGCTACGACCCGCTGACCGACGAGTGGGTGGCGGTCGCCGTGCACCGGCAGACCCGCACCTTCCTCCCGCCAGCGAACGAGTGCCCGCTCGACCCATCGGTCGGCGACCGCCTGACCGAGATCCCGGCCCCCGACTACGACGTGGTGGTCTTCGAGAACCGCTTCCCGTCGCTGAGCGGCCGGGTGACCGACGAGCCCGGGGAGATCACCCCGTTCACGCCGGCCCGGCCGGGCCTCGGCCGGTGCGAGGTCGTCTGCTTCACCTCGGACCACAACGCCTCCTTCGCGAGCCTCCCCCCGAGCCGGGTCCGCACCGTTCTGGACGCGCTCGCCGACCGGACCGAGGTGCTCGGCGAGCTGCCCGGCGTGGAGCAGGTGTTCTGCTTCGAGAACCGGGGCGTCGAGATCGGTGTCACGCTGCACCACCCGCACGGGCAGATCTACGCGTACCCCTTCGTGACGCCGCGCACCCGGGCGCTGCTGGCCGCGGCACGCCGGCACGCCGAGCGGACCGGCGGAGGCAACCTCTACGCGGACGTGCTGGCCGCCGAACGCGCTGCCGGCGACCGGGTGGTCGTCGAGAACGAGCACTGGACGGCGTTCGTGCCGGCGGCGGCCCGCTGGCCGTTCGAGGTGCACGTGGCGCCGCGCCGCGTCGTGCCGGACATCCCGGCGCTCAGCGACAGCGAGCGGGACGCCTTCGGGCCGCTCTACCTGGACCTGCTGCGCCGCTTCGACGGGCTGTTCGACATGCCGATGCCGTACATCGCCGCGTGGCACCAGGCGCCGGTGCGGATCGACCGCGAGCTGGGCCACCTGCACCTTCAGCTGTTCAGCATCCGACGCGCCAAGGACAAGTTGAAGTACCTGGCGGGCTCCGAGTCCGGGATGGGCGTCTTCATCAACGACATCTCCCCCGAACGCGCCGCCGACCTCCTGCGCGCCGCCTGAAGGAAGGGCCCCTTATTAACGCCGGGTGCATAGGAAGGGGCCCTTCCTAACGCCTGACACCCGGGAGACAGGGCGCGGGGGGCCCGGGACAGGGCCCCCCGCAGGGAAGGGACGGCTGGCTGTGCTCGACACAGCCGGGAAGGCTGGCTGATCGGCACGCATGCCGCGGGTCGACCGCGGTCAACCTTCCTGGACGCGACTGGCATCTCGTCCACCCTGGTCAACGAGGCGCGCCGGCCGGGGTGACGCGGGCGGTGTGTCGACCACGGACACGCCGGAGCCCGCCGGCGGGTGCCGACGGGCTCCGTTGCTGCGGTACGCGTGGATCAGGCGCCGATCTTGCGCGCCAGGTTCTCGTCGAGCGCGTTCATGAACTCGTCGGTGCTCAGCCACGGGGCGTCCCGCGAGATGAGCAGCGCGAGGTCCTTGGTCATCTGGCCGCCCTCGACGGTGTCGACGATGACCTGCTCCAGGGTGTTGGCGAACTCGGTCACCGCCGGCGTGCCGTCCAGCTTGCCCCGGTGGGCGAGGCCCCGGGTCCAGGCGTAGATCGACGCGATCGGGTTGGTCGAGGTCTTCTCGCCCTTCTGGTACTGCCGGTAGTGCCGGGTGACCGTGCCGTGCGCGGCCTCGGCCTCGACGGTACGACCGTCCGGGGAGAGCAGGACCGAGGTCATCAGACCCAGCGAGCCGAAGCCCTGCGCGACGGTGTCCGACTGCACGTCACCGTCGTAGTTCTTGCAGGCCCAGACGTAGCCGCCCTCCCACTTGAGCGCGGCGGCGACCATGTCGTCGATCAGCCGGTGCTCGTAGGTGATGCCGGCGGCGGCGAACTCGGCCTTGAACTCGTTCTCGAACACCTCGGCGAAGATGTCCTTGAACCGGCCGTCGTACGCCTTGAGGATGGTGTTCTTGGTGGACAGGTAGACCGGGTAGTTGCGGTCCAGGCCGTACCGGAACGAGGCCCGGGCAAAGTCCCGGATCGACTCGTCGTAGTTGTACATGCCCATGGCGATGCCGCCGCCGGAGAAGTTGGCGACCTCCATCTCCATCGGCGCGCCGCCGTCGGCCGGGGTGTAGGTGACGGTCACCTTGCCGGGGCCGGGGACGACGAAGTCGGTGGCCTTGTACTGGTCACCGTGGGCGTGCCGGCCGATGATGATCGGCTTGGTCCAGCCGGGGACCAGCCGCGGCACGTTGGACATGATGATCGGCTCACGGAAGACGACGCCGCCGAGGATGTTGCGGATGGTGCCGTTGGGCGACCGCCACATCTTCTTCAGGCCGAACTCCTCCACCCGGGCCTCGTCCGGGGTGATGGTCGCGCACTTGACGCCGACGCCGTGCTCCTTGATGGCGTTGGCGGCGTCGATGGTGACCTGGTCGTCGGTCTCGTCACGGTGCTGGATCGACAGGTCGTAGTAGTGCAGGTCGACGTCGAGGTAGGGCAGGATCAGCTGCTCCCGGATCTGCTTCCAGATGATCCGGGTCATCTCGTCGCCGTCGAGCTCCACGACCGGGTTGTTTACCTTGATCTTCGCCATCGGCCGGCGCTCCTCTCGGGGGACACGTGCTCAAGCAGTACGAGCGTACTGGAAACAGGCCGGCGGCCCCCAGCCGGCCTCGACCGGCCGGCGGAAACCGGGCTGCACGGCGCAGAAGTCTCCTGACATCATCGCCCGATGCCACTGAGCCGCACCCTCGGGTCTATCACGGTCACCGCGCTCACCGACTCCGAGGGTGCCTTCTTCCAGCCCCGGACGGAGGCGTTTCCGCACGCCACAACGGCGCACTGGCGGGAAGCCGACCGGCGCGACCCCACCTCGGTGACCGCCGACGGGCAGTGGTGGCTGTCCTTCCGCAGCTTCGCCGTCCGGGCCGGCGACGGGCCGGTGACCCTGGTCGATGCCGGGATCGGGCCGGCCGACGCGCCCGCCGGGAGCTGGGCGCCCGTACCCGGTCGGCTGCCCGCCGAACTGGCCGCCGCCGGCATCGACCCCGCCGACGTCGACACGGTCGTGCTCACCCATCTGCACAGCGACCACATCGGCTGGGCGGTGACCGGCACGCCCGGCCGGCCGTACTTCCCGAACGCGAGCTACCTTGTGCAACGCGCCGAGCTGGACGCCGCGGAGACGATCAGTCCCGGGCTGCCGGCCGGCCTGGTCGCGCCGTTGCGCGCCGCCGGCCAGCTCCGGGTGGTCGACGGCGAGACCAGCCTCACCCCGGCGGTACGACTGCTGCCCACCCCGGGACACACCCCCGGCCACCAGTCGGTGCTCCTGACGGCGGCCGACGAGCGGATGCTGCTCACCGGCGACCTGCTGGTGCACGCCGCGCAACTCGTCGACCCCAACCTGGCGTACGCCCACGAGGTGGACCCGGAACTCGCCCGCGCCTCCCGGCTGGCCGCCCTGCGCACCCTCAACCCCACCCTCCTGGCCACCCCCCACCTGGGCACTCCCTTCACCCCCTTCACCCCGCTCCCCCCGTTCCCAGCTTGTTGATCAAGAGGTTTGCGTCAGGAACCGCGGTCGCGGTGACGCAAACCTCTTGATCACGGGGGTGGATCGGGGTGGGGGGACAGCGAAGGGCGCGCCGGCTTCGCCGGCGCGCCCTTCGCGGAGCGGTGGTTCGGGTCACATGTTCGCGACGTCGCCCTGCTTGGCGCGGACGGCCTCGGCGGCCGCCAGGAGGCTGGCCCGCTCGTCGGCGTCCAGGTCGGTCTCGACGACCCGCTTGACGCCCTCGGCGCCGATCTCGGCCTCGACGCCCAGGTAGACGCCGTCGATGCCGTACTCGCCGTCGACCCACGCGCAGACCGGCATGACCTCGCCGGAGTCCTCGGCGACGGCCGTCGCCATCCGGGCCGCCGCGGCGGACGGGGCGTAGTACGCGGAACCGGTCTTGAGCAGCGCGACCACCTCGGCGCCACCGTTGCGGGTCTTGACCACCAGCTCCTCGATCTGCGCCGCCGGCATCGCCTCCCGCAGCGGCTTGCCGTTGACCGTGCTCTTCGAGGGCACCGGGACCATGGTGTCGCCGTGCGAGCCCAGGGTCAGCGTGCGGACCGACGCCACCGGCACGTTGAGCGCCTCGGCGACGAAGTTGCTGAACCGGGCACTGTCGAGCATGCCGGCCTGGCCGAGCACCCGGTTCTTCGGGAACTGGGTGGCGAGCTGCGCCAGGGCGGTCATCTCGTCCAGCGGGTTGGAGACCACGATGACGACGGCGTTCGGGGCGTACTTGGCGACGTTCTCGGCGACCTGCCGCACGATCTTGGCGTTGGTCTCCAGCAGGTCCATCCGGCTCATGCCCGGCTTGCGCGGCAGGCCAGCGGTGATCACCACGACGTCGGAGCCCTCGATGGCCTCGTAGCCCTCGCCGTTCGGGCCGGTGGTCGCGCCGACCACCTTGGTCTCGAAGCCCTCGATGGCCCGCGACTGGTTGAGGTCGAGTGCGAGACCCGCGGGCTTGCCCTCCACGATGTCGGTGATCACTACGGTGTCGAAGACGTCGTACTCGGCCAGGCGCTGTGCGGTGGTGGAGCCGTAGAAGCCAGCCCCGACGACAGTGACCTTCTTACCCATGGTCGTCCCACTCCCTGATACCAGTCGGTTTTCCGGACCGTATCAGTCATCCTGGCACCGATCAGGTCAGGGGCGGATGGTTACGGCCTGGTTCGACACGGAACGTCCGCTCACCCGCACGAGCGTCCGCAGGGTGCCCTTCGTTACACCTCAGCCGCGCTCGGCGCGTTCGACGACGTTGCTGAGCAGCATCGCCCGGGTCATCGGGCCGACGCCGCCGGGCATCGGGACCACCGCGCCGGCCGTCTCGGCCACGCCCGGGTCCACGTCGCCGGTGTACCGGCCCTTGCCGTCCGCGCCGATCACCCGGGTGATGCCGACGTCCACCACCACCGCGCCAGGACTGATCATGTCGGCGGTGAGCAGGCCCGGTACGCCGGCCGCGACGATGACGATGTCGGCGGCCCGGGTGTGCGAGGCGAGGTCGAGCGTGCCGGTGTGGCACAGGGTGACGGTGGCGTTCTCACTGCGCCGGGTGAGCAGCAGCCCGAGCGGACGGCCGACGGTGTTGCCCCGGCCGACCACCGCGACGGTGGCGCCGCGCAGCGCCACATCGTGCCGCCGGAGCAGCTCCACGATGCCGCGCGGCGTGCAGGGCAGCGGGCCGTCGTAGCCGAGGACGAGCCGGCCCAGGTTGACCGGGTGCAGGCCGTCGGCGTCCTTGGCCGGGTCGATCAGCTCCAGTACCCGTTGGGTGTCCAGGTGGGCCGGCAGCGGCAGCTGGACGATGTAGCCGTGGCACGCCGGGTCGGCGTTCAGCTCGGCCAGGACGTCGTCGACCTGCTGCTG
This sequence comes from Micromonospora sp. NPDC005087, assembly GCF_042872965.1. NCBI lineage: Bacteria > Bacillati > Actinomycetota > Actinomycetes > Micromonosporales > Micromonosporaceae > Micromonospora > Micromonospora sp. NPDC005087. The sequence continues at coordinate 90,359 of NZ_JBIALB010000013.1, forward strand.
GGTGGCGTCGGCCGGCAGCTCCCGGCGGATGGAGGCGATGCCCACCTCGGCGCAGTCCCGGTGCTTGCCGTTGACGTACGCCTGGCTGCCCGGGTCCGCCCCGACCAGCACCGTGCCCAGCCCGGGGGTGATGCCACGCTCCGCGAGCGCCTTCACCCGTATCCGCAGCTCATCCTTGATCTCCGCCGCGGTCGCCTTGCCGTCCAGAAGCGTCGCCGTCACGACCAGATCGTCTCACGGCCACCGCCGACCGTTCGGACGACCTCAGTCCGGGACCGGCTGCCGAGATCCCTGCCACTCGCCGCCGGTCACGAACTGTGACGTGTCGCTAGTCACTCTCCGTGACGTTTTGTGGAGCTGATCACCGCCGAACCGGACAGGTCGGCACAGCAGGGTGGGGGGCGGCATTCGACCCAGAGCAGGCCAGCGAGGGCGGAGACACCACAACAGGCGTGAAATCGACCGGCGAAAAAGCAGGTCAGTCCGGTTAAGCCCCGTCTGGGGTAGCAGGCCTCCCCGCACTCGGCAAGGAAAGCCATCCCGGACCGTTATGCAGCCGCAACCGGCTCGTTGCCGAAGGCGGTTGCCCGACCTACCGTTACCCCTTGTTGCGCAGCGTAAACCCAGCGTCGGGCTTGACTGCGCAGCGTGAGGAGATGAGGAGGCTCAATGCGAGTTCGTAGGCTCGCCGCCTGGACCGCCCTCCCGCTCGCGGTGACGCTGGGCCTCGCGGCCTGCGGCAGCGGCGGAGACGGTGGGTCCAGCAGCGGCAGTTCAGCTGTCAGCATCCAGATCGCGGAACCGAAGCACCTGGTTCCGACCAACACCACCGAGACGTCCGGTGCGCAGGTGCTCACCGGCCTGTTCTCCCCGCTCGTCGACTACGACGCCCAGAACAAGCCGTACGAGGTCGCGGCCGAGTCCGTGACGTCGTCGGACAACAAGGTCTGGACGGTCAAGCTCAAGGACGGCTACACCTTCCACAACGGTGAGAAGGTCACGTCCGAGGACTACATCAACGCCTGGAACTACGGCGCGTACGCCCCCAACGGGCAGGACAGCAACTTCTTCTTCGAGAAGATCGCTGGCTACCCGGACCTGCAGGGCAAGGCGCCGAAGGCGAAGGAGATGTCCGGTCTGAAGAAGGTCGACGACCTCACCTTCCAGGTGACGCTCGCCGACCCGTACATCGACTTCCGGACGATGCTCGGCTACACCGCGTTCTACCCGATGCCGGAGGCCGCGTTCTCGGCCCCGGGCGTGCTCAAGGACTCCTACGAGCAGGCGCCGATCGGGCAGGGCCCCTTCAAGATGAAGGGCACCTGGCAGCACGACAGCAAGATCGTTGTCGAGCGGTACGACGCCTACCCGGGCGAGAAGCCCAAGGTGAAGGACGTCGAGTTCCGGATCTACCAGCAGCTCACCGCGGCCTACGCGGACGTCCTGGCGGACAACCTGGACGTGCTGCCCACGATCCCGACCGAGAGCCTGAGCACCGCTCCGACCGACCTGGGTGACCGGTACAAGACCAGCCCCATGTCGTCGTTCCAGTTCCTCGCGTTCCCGACGTTCGACAAGGACTACAGCAACCCGGACGTGCGCAAGGCCATCTCGATGGCGATCGACCGGGACGAGATCAGCAAGTCGGTCTTCAAGGGTTCGCAGCAGTCGGCCCGCTCGTTCGTCTCGCCGGTGCTGCCGGGCTACCGGGACAACACCGCTGGTGCGGCCGGGGAGTTCAACCCGACCGAGGCCAAGAGGCTCTACCAGGCCGCCGGCGGCCCGTCGAAGATCGTCATCTCCTACAACGGGGACGGCGGCCACAAGGACTGGGTCGACGCCACGGTCAACCAGCTGAAGACCAACCTGGGTGTCGACGTCGTCGGCTCGACCGAGCCGAAGTTCGCCGACCTGCTGACCAAGGTCGAGAAGAAGCAGCCGGTGGGCATGTTCCGGATGGGTTGGGTCATGGACTACCCGACCATGGAGGACTACCTCGGCCCGCTGTACAGCACCAACGGTTCGTCGAACTACTACGGCTACAGCAACCCGGAGTTCGACAAGCTCGTCAAGGAGGGTTCCGCCGCCAAGACGCAGGACGAGGCGATCGCCAAGTACCAGCAGGCGGAGGACATCCTGGCCAAGGACATGCCGGTCATCCCGCTCCGCTTCGGCGAGAACGTGTTCGGCCACTCGTCCAAGGTCAAGAATGTCGAGATGGACCTGTTCCAGCGGGTCAACCTCGTCAAGATCGAAGCAGCCAGCTGAGCTGACCATGGTGCGGGCCACCCGGGCGATGACGCCCGGGTGGCCCGGACCGCGCTCCCCGGGCCCGGACAACGGACCCGGCATCGGTAGCGCCGGCCATCCCCGGGCCGAACGGCAGGCATCCCGGATATTTCGGGTACGACCAGAGATGCCGTCCTGCGACCCTTTCGCACATTTCCGGAGAGACTGCTAAGCATGTTCCGCTACATCTTGCGGCGCCTACTGCAGATGGTCCTGGCGTTCTTCGGGACCACCCTGATCGTCTACGCGCTGATGTTCGCCGGCCAGGGCGACCCCATCCAGGCGCTCGCCGGCGAGCGCCCGGTGACCGAAGCCCAGCGGGCCTACCTGACCGAGAAGTACCACCTGGACGCCACCGGCGTCGGCGGCTTCTTCTACCGCTACTTCGACTACGTCAAGAGCCTGCTCCAGGGCGACCTCGGCCAGTCGCTGACCGGTCGCCAGATCGGCGACATCCTGCAGGCTGCCTGGCCGGTCACCGTGAAACTCGCGCTCATCGCGCTCGCCGTGGCGATCATCTTCGGAGTCACCGCCGGCGTGGTCGCCGGCATCCGCCGGGCCAGCATCTTCGACAACTCGACGCTGGTGCTGACCCTGCTGGTGCTGGGCATCCCGACCATCGTGCTGGCGCCCCTCGCGCAGTACTTCCTGGGCGTCAAGTGGCAGCTCTTCCCGCCCACCGCCGGCTCCGAGCCGACGTTCTACGCGCTGCTGCTGCCGGGCATCGTGCTCGGCTCGCTGTCGCTGGCCACCGCGCTGCGACTGACCCGCACCTCGGTGGCGGAGAACCTGCGCGCCGACTACGTACGGACCGCCCGGTCCAAGGGCCTGGTCAAGCGCCGCATCGTCACCGTGCACGTGCTGCGGAACTCGCTCATCCCCGTGGTCACCTTCCTCGGTGTGGAACTGGGCAACCTGATGAGCGGCGCGATCATCACCGAGGGCGTCTTCAACATCCCCGGCGTGGGCTTCAACCTCTTCCGCGGCATCCGCACCGAGGACGGCCCCCTGGTGGTGGGCATCGTCAGCGTGCTCGTCGTGGTCTACCTGGTCTCGAACCTGGTGGTGGACGTCCTGTACGCCGTACTCGACCCGAGGATCCGCTATGAGTGACTTTGAAACTGTGGCGGCCACCGAGAACCAGGCCGCACGCCGTGGCCCCTCGGGCGAGCCGGGCACGCCGAACCAGATCGGCGCGGCGAACAAGGCCCGCAGCCTGGCCGGGGACGCCTGGCGCGACCTGCGCCGCAACCCGATCTTCTGGATCTCGCTGGCGCTGGTCGTCGTTTTCACCCTGATGGCCCTGGCCCCCGGGATCTTCACCGCCAACAGCCCGAACGACTGCGTGCTCTCCCGGCAGCACGCCGGACCGTCCGGAGGCGCGATCTTCGGGTACGACTTCCAGGGCTGCGACACGTACTCCCGGGCGGTCTACGGCACCCGGGCCTCGCTGCTGGTCGGCGCGCTCTCCGCGCTCGGGACCGGGGTCATCGCGCTGGTGGTCGGCATGGTGGCCGGCTACTTCGGCCGCTGGGTCGACGCGGTGCTCTCCCGGGTGATCGACGTGGTGCTCGGCATCCCGCTGCTGCTGGCCGCGATCGTGCTGCTCAAGCGAGTGTCCAGCGACAGCGTGAACGCCCGGATCGCCGCGGTGATCTTCGTGCTGGCGATCCTGGGTTGGACCACGGCCGCCCGGGTCGTGCGCTCCTCGGTGATCACCGCCAAGGAGCAGGACTACGTGGCGGCGGCCCGGATGCTCGGCGCCGGCCACGGCCGGATCATGTGGCGGCACATCCTGCCGAACTCGCTGGCCCCGGCCATCGTCGTGCTGACCATCGCGCTCGGCTCCTTCATCGCCGCCGAGGCGACGCTCTCGTTCCTGGGCATCGGCCTGAAGGCGCCGACCATCTCGTGGGGCCAGGACATCGACACCGGCCGCATCCACATGCGGGAGGCGGCCACGCCGCTGATCGTCCCGTCGGCCTTCCTCGCGCTGACCGTGCTGGCGTTCATCATGCTCGGCGACGCGATCCGTGACGCCTTCGACCCGAAGCTGCGGTGAACCTCTCATGACCCACTCCACCGTCCAACCCACGCCCGCCTCCGCCACGCCCGAGGGCGGCCACCTGCTGGAACTCCGGGACCTGCACGTCGAGTTCCGGACCAACGAGGGTGTGGCCCGGGTGATCAACGGCGTGTCCTACCACCTGGACGCCGGGGAGACCCTCGCCGTACTCGGCGAATCCGGCTCCGGCAAGTCGGTCACCGCCCAGGCGATCATGGGCATCCTGGACACTCCGCCCGCGGTCATCCGCTCCGGCCAGATCCTCTACCAGGGTCAGGACCTGCTCACCCGCTCCGAGGAACAGCGCCGGCAGGTCCGCGGCAAGGAGATCGCGATGATCTTCCAGGACGCGCTCTCCGCGCTGAACCCGGTGTTCCCGGTCGGCTGGCAGATCGGCGAGACGCTGCGCCAGCGCGACGGCATGTCACGAACTGACGCCCGCCAGCGTGCCATCGAGCTGATGGACCTGGTCAAGATCCCGGGTGCCGCAAAGCGGATCGGTGACTACCCGCACCAGTTCTCCGGAGGCATGCGGCAGCGCGTCATGATCGCCATGGCGCTGGCGCTGAACCCGAAGGTGCTGATCGCCGACGAGCCCACCACGGCGCTCGACGTCACCGTGCAGGCCCAGATCATGGACCTGCTGGCCGACCTGCGCCGGGACCTGAACATGGCGATGATCCTGATCACCCACGACCTGGGCGTGGTCGCCGGCGTCGCGGACCGGATCGCGGTCATGTACGCCGGCCGGATCGTCGAGCACGCCGACGTCCGCTCGCTCTACAAGGCGCCGGCCCACCCGTACACCAAGGGGTTGCTGGAGTCGATCCCGCGGATGGACGTCCGCGGCCAGGAGCTGTCGACGATCAAGGGGCTCCCGCCGAACCTGATGCGCATCCCCTCCGGTTGCCCGTTCCACCCCCGGTGCCCGTACGTGCAGCAGGTCTGCGTGGACGCGGTGCCGCACGACCTGGTTCTCGGCGACGGCCGGACCAGCGCTTGCCACTTCGCGCAGGAGGTCCGTGATGACAGCGCCCGCTAGCTCCACCAAGGTCCGGGGCGAGACCATCCTCTCCGTCGACAACCTGGTCAAGCACTTCCCGATCAGTCAGGGCGTGTTGTTCCAACGGCAGATCGGCGCGGTCAAGGCCGTCGACGGCGTGAGCTTCGAGCTGCGCCGCGGTGAGACGCTGGGCGTGGTCGGCGAGTCCGGCTGCGGGAAGTCCACCCTCGCCCGGCTGCTGATGCGGCTGGAGACGCCCACCTCCGGGAGCGCCACCCTCGAGGGCAAGGACCTCTTCAAGGCGTCCGGGGCCGAGCTGCGCCGGCTGCGCCGCAACATGCAGATGGTCATGCAGGACCCGTACACCTCGCTCAACCCGCGGATGACCGTCGGCGACATCATCGGTGAGCCCTTCGAGATCCACCGCGACGCCGCGCCGAAGGGCAGCCGGGATCGACGGGTCCAGGAACTGCTCGATGTGGTCGGGCTCAACCCGGAGCACATCAACCGGTACCCGCACCAGTTCTCCGGCGGTCAGCGCCAGCGCATCGGCATCGCCCGGGCGCTCGCGCTGCGGCCCGAGGTGATCGTCTGCGACGAGCCGGTGTCGGCGCTGGACGTCTCCATCCAGGCCCAGGTGATCAATCTGCTGGAGCAGCTCCAGGACGAGTTCGGGCTCTCGTACATCTTCATCGCCCACGACCTCTCCGTGGTGCGGCACATCGCCGACCGGGTCGCGGTCATGTACCTCGGCCGGATCGTCGAGACCGGCACCGAGGACGAGATCTACGAGCGGGCCACCCACCCGTACACCCAGGCGCTGCTCTCGGCGGTGCCGGTCCCGGACCCGGAGGCGCGCGAGCAGCGCAACATGATCCGGCTGGTCGGCGACGTGCCCAGCCCGGCCGACCCGCCGAGCGGCTGCCACTTCCGGACCCGCTGCTGGAAGGCCCAGGACATCTGCGCCGTCGAGGATCCGCAAACCGTGCCCCGCGCCGCAGACCCACACCCGTCGGCCTGCCACTTCGCCGAACTCCGCCCAACCGCTGCCTAACCCCACCCGGGCCCCGGGCGCCCAGCGCCGTTGATCATGAAGTTATTGTCCCGACACGCCGATCAGCCGCGCAATAACTTCATGATCGCCGGGCCGGGGACCGGCCCGGCCGGTGGTTAGTGGAAGAAGTGGCGGGTGTTGGTCAGGTACATGGTGACGTTGGCTTCCTTGGCCGCGGCGATGACCTCTTCGTCGCGGATCGAGCCGCCGGGCTGCACGATGGCGCGGACGCCGGCGTCGATGAGGATCTTCGGGCCGTCGGCGAACGGGAAGAACGCGTCCGACGCGGCGACGGACCCCCGGGCCCGGTCGGCGCCCGCCCGGCTGACCGCCAGCTGAGCCGAGTCGACCCGGTTGACCTGCCCCATGCCGACCCCGACGGTGGCGCCGCCCCGGGCGAGCAGGATCGCGTTGCTCTTCACCGCGCGGACCGCCCGCCAGGCGAACGCGAGGTCGCGCAGCAGTTCCTCGTCCGCCGCCTCCCCGGTCGCCAGCCGCCAGCTCGCCGGGTCGTCGCCGGGGGCGTCCACCCGGTCGGCGACCTGGGTCAGCACGCCACCGGTCACCGGCCGCCACTCGACCCTCGCCGGGTTCCAGGCCGGCGCGCGCAGCAGCCGGATGTTCTTCTTGCCCTGCAACACCTCCACCGCGCCCTCGTCGAAGCCGGGGGCGACGACCACCTCGGTGAAGATGTCGGCCACCTGCCGGGCCAGCTCGACCGAGACCGACCGGTTGACCGCGATCACCCCGCCGTACGCCGACACCGGGTCGCAGGCGTGTGCCTTGCGGTGCGCCTCGGCCACGTCCGCGCCCACCGCGATGCCGCACGGGTTGGCGTGCTTGATGATCGCGACGGCCGGCTGGTCGGCGAAGTCGTTCGCAGCCCGCCAGGCGGCGTCCGCGTCGACGTAGTTGTTGTAGGACATCTCCTTGCCGTGCAGCTGCTCGGCCTGGGCCAGCCCCGCCGGAGCGTCCGGGTCGGTGTAGAGCGCGGCCGGCTGGTGCGGGTTCTCCCCGTAGCGCAGCACGGCGGACTTGCGCAGCGCCTGCCCGGCGAACGCCGGCCAGGAGTCGTCGGCCGGTGCCAGCTCCTGCGCGCACCACTGGGCCACCGCCACGTCGTACTCGGCGATGTCGGCGAACGCCCGGGCGGCCAGCGCGCGGCGCTCGGCGAGGGTGAACCCGCCCTCGCCGAGCGCGGCGTGCAGCGCCGGGTACCCGGACGGGTCGGTGAGCACGGCTACCGACGCGTGGTTCTTGGCGGCGGCTCGGACCATGGCCGGGCCGCCGATGTCGATCTGCTCCACGCACTCCTCGACGCCGGCGCCGGAGGCGACGGTCGCCTGGAACGGGTAGAGGTTGGAGACCAGCAGGTCGAACGCGGCCACTCCCAGCTCGTCGAGCTGCGCCACGTGGGTGTCCTTGCGCAGGTCGGCGAGGAGACCGGCGTGGACCTTCGGGTGCAGGGTCTTCACCCGGCCGTCGAGCACCTCGGGGAAGCCGGTCACCGTCTCCACCGGCGTCACCGGCACGCCGGCGGCGGCGATGGTGCCCGCCGTGCTGCCGGTGGACACGATCTCCACACCGGCCGCGTGCAGGGCCTGGGCCAGCTCGACCAGCCCGGTCTTGTCGTAGACGCTGACCAGCGCCCGCCTGATCGGGCGGCGCCCGTCCTGAGTGGAACTCACGGAACCGTGACCTTCCTTCCGGTGATGGTCCAGCCTTCGCGGACCAGACGGCCGACCTGCTCGACGAGCTGGCGCCGCTCGGCTTCCTTGATGCGCTCGGTGAGCGCCTCCACGTCGTCGGAGTCGAGCACCGGAACCGCGACCTGCGCCACGATCGGCCCGGTGTCCATGCCGGCGTCGACGAAGAAGAGCGTGGCCCCGGTGAGCTTCACGCCGTAGGCGAGAGCGTCGCGCGGGCCGTGGATGCCGGGGAACGCCGGCAGCAGGGTGTTGTGTGTGTTCAGGTAGCGGTCACCGAAGGTGGCGAGGAAGTGCGGGCCGACCAGTTTGAGGAACCCGGCGGAGATGACCAGGTCGGGTTGGTGCTTCGCGACGTGCGCGGTGAGCGCGGCGTCCCAGCCCTCCCGGGTGTCGTGGTCGCGGACCCGCTCGACGAACGTCGGCACGCCGGCGGCCGCGGCCCGGTCCAGGCCCGCGATGCCTTCGCGGTCCGCGCCGACCGCGACGACCTGCGCGCCGTACGCGGGGTCGGCGGCGGCGTCCAGCAGCGCCTGCAGGTTGCTTCCGGAGCCGGAGACGAGGACGACGATGCGGGCGGCGGACGCGGGCTCGGTCACCGGGCCACCCTATCGGGCAGGTCAGGGCGCCCATCGGCTGGGCGGCGCGCCGATCTTTGACAGTGCTGACGGGCATCGACCCGGTACGCTGCCGGTCGCTCGGGCTGGACGCTGTGCCGGCCCGCACCCCCGTCGCTGATCCGGCACGCCAGCCGTGTCGTTGGAATGAGGAGCACCCGTGCAGCCCGGTTACCACCCCCAGCAACAGCCGCCGCCGATCAACAACAACATGACGATGTCGATCGTCGCCATCTTCCTCTTCTGGCCGCTGGCCATCCCGGCGATCATCAACGCGTCGAAGGTCAACCCGCTGCTCCAGCAGGGTGACTTCGCCGGGGCCCAGGCGGCCGCGGCGGAGTCGCGGAAGTGGTCGAAGTGGGCCCTGATCGTGGGCATTGCGTGGTATGCCATCTTCTTGGTGTGCTGTGCTTTGGGCGGTCTGGGCGCGATCATGAGTAGCGACAACAGCAGCTACTGACGAAACCAGTCCAAGGAGCTTCTCGAATGCAGCCCGGTAACCCCGGTCAGGACCCGTACGGCCAGCAGCCCAATCAGGACCCGACCGCCCCCCAGCCGCCGCACGACCCGTACGCCCCGCCGCCGGCCGCCCCGTACGGCCAGCAGCCGCAGAACCCGTACGGCCAGCAGCCGGCCGCCCCGTACGGCCAGCAGCCCACCTCGGGGCAGCCGTACGGCCAGCAGCAGCCGTACCAGGACCCGTACGGCCAGCAGCAGCAGCAGCCGCCGTACGGCACGCCGACGTACCCGAATGCCGGCTACCCGCAGCAGCAGGGACAGAACAACACCCTCGGCCTGGTGTCGATGATTCTCGGCATCGCGTCGATCCCGCTGCTCTGCTGCTTCTACCTGGGCATCCCGCTCGGCATCGCGGGCGTGGTGACCGGGTACCTGGCCCGGCAGAAGGTCGCCCAGGGCCAGGCCAGCAACGCCGGGCAGGCCAAGGCCGGCCTGATCTGCGGCGCTGTCGCTGTCGGGCTGGGCATCCTGCTGATCATCCTGAGCGTCGTGGCGCAGGTCAATCTGCCGACCCAGCCCTGACCGGTTCGGTCGTGACGGGGCGCTCCGGATTCGTCCGGGGCGCCCCGCGGTCGCACCGGCGGCGCGCGGCTACTGAGCTGGGACGCGGGTGAGTGCGCGGGTGGCGGCGGCGCCGAGCAGCGCGCCAACCGCGATGACACCGGCCGTCACGAGCCCGACCTGCCAGGCCACCGGCCCGAGCTGCGCCAGCCGGCCGGCGCCGAGCGGACCGCCGGAGATCTCGGCGGCCACGCCGACCAGCACGCCGGCCACCGGCCCGGCCAACGCTGCTGGCGTCAGCAACTGGGCCCAGCGCCGCGGGGCCCGCTCCGGGCCGGCGACCCGGGCCACGCGGCGGGCGAGCAGCCAGCCGGCGACCATCCCGGCCAGCACCGGCACCGCGAGCAGCAGGGCGCCGAGGCCGTCCACCGGGCCGCGCGGCAGGCCGGCGAGCAGCGGTACGGCCGGCAGTGCGCCGACCGACACCTCGCTGGTGCGGACTGCGGTGTCGGTGCCGACCGCGAAGCCCGGCCCGAGCAGATAGCTCGTCGACCAGATCGCGGCGTTCGGCGCGTACGCCACGCTGACCAGCGTGATCCCGGCCTGCCCGGCCACGCCGGTCCGGTACGCCCCGATCATGTCGGCCGCGTCTCCACCGCCGGTGGCCACCGCCAGGCCAGCCGCGCCGGCACCCGCCCCGAGCAGCAGCAGCACGGCCACCAGCCCGGTGCGCACGCCGTCCCGTAGTGGCCGCGGCATCCGGGCGACGAGCAGCCGGGTGACGGCGGTGATCCGGGTCGCGCCGACCAGCGCGGCGAGCGTGCCGACGACCGCGAACGTGGCCGCCGCCCGTACCGGGGACACCGCCGGCCCGCCGGCGCCGACCAGCACCGCCGCCAGGGCGCCGAGCAGCGCGTACGCGATGCCGACCGCGCTCGCGGCGAGCAGTGCCCGGGGTGGTGAGCGGGTGTCGCGGGCGCCGATCGCACGGCTGACGTGCACGCCGGCCCGGGTGAGCCGCCAGAGCGCGAGCACGGTCAGCGCCAGCGGGGCGAGCGCGAACGGGCCGGACTCGGTGCGCAGCGGCACACCGTGCCCGAGGAGCCAGCCGGCCAACGCGGTGCGCAGGGTGCCGCTCAACGTCGCGGAATCCGCGCCGAGCCGGACCAGGCCGAGCACGATGGCGACCGGCAGGTACGAGGTGAGTGCGGCCCAGCCGGCGGCCACCCCTGCGGCGACGGGCAGTGGTGCGCGCCCGCGCGGCGACCCACCGGCGCGGGGCGCGGGCACCCGCCGGGCCGGCGCGGCACGGCCGACGGGCCGGTCGTCGGCGCTCACACCGCCGGCACGGCTGGGATGGTCAGGGGTGACGGGGGACATCGGCTCTACTCTGGCACGTCGCGGGTGCGGGAGCAGTCCGTTAACTCACCCCGAAGGGCGGCGAGTTGACCGAATCCGGCTTCGGGACGCCCGGCCCGGTCTAGCCTCGGCCCCGAGGGGTCGGCTGTCACCGCCGCCCGGGTCGGGTCCGCCGGTCGCGGTCCAGGTCGGCCCACCGCCCATGACCGCCGGGAGGACGCCGTGACGAGCGCATACCCCCCACCCCCACCCCCACCGGCGAGGGGACGGGACCGGACCACCCTCTGGGGCGTGCTGGGCATCGTGCTGGGCCTGATCTGCTGCGGCATCCTCGGCATCGTCTTCGGCTACCTGTCCATCCGCGACGCCCGGCGGTACAACCAGTCGCCGGTCCTCGGCTATCTCGCCATCGCGTTCGGCGTGATCAACATCATCGGAGGAGCGGTCCTGCGCTCCACCGGCAACTACCCGTTCTGGAACAACGACTGAGCGGACTGGTCAGCCGACGAGTCGACGCTCGTACCGCAGGCCGGGGCGGCCGTCGCCACGGATCTCGCCCGTCACGGTGAATCCGGTGCGTGCCAGCACCGCCTGGGACGCCGGGTTGTCGAGGGTGGTCACCGCGGTGAGCACGGCGAGCCGGTAGTCGGTGGCGGCCAGATGGCACACCTGCTCGACCGCGGCCCGCGCCACGCCCCGGCCGGCGGCCCGCTCGCATACGGAGCGCAACCACGCAGTGGTACGCGCAGGGGGCCGACCGGAACCGGTCGACCCCCTGCGGTGTTGCCTGGTCTGCTCAGCTGCCGGACATGATCTCGCGCATCAGGCGGGCGGTCTCGGTCGGCGTCTTGCCGACCTTGACTCCGACCGCCTCCAGCGCCGCCTGCTTCGCCTCGGCGGTGCCGGCCGAACCGGAGATGATCGCCCCGGCGTGGCCCATGGTCTTGCCCGGAGGCGCGGTGAAGCCGGCGATGTAGCCGACGACCGGCTTGGTGACGTTCGCCTTGATGAACTCGGCGGCCCGCTCCTCGGCGTCACCGCCGATCTCACCGATCATGACGATGGCGTCGGTCTCCGGGTCGGCCTCGAACGCCTTCAGGGCGTCGATGTGGGTGGTCCCGATGATCGGGTCGCCACCGATGCCGACACAGGTGGAGAAGCCGATGTCGCGCAGCTCGTACATCATCTGGTAGGTCAGCGTGCCGCTCTTGCTGACCAGACCGATCCGGCCGGAGCCGGTGATGTCGGCCGGGATGATGCCGGCGTTGGAGGCGCCCGGCGAGGCGATGCCCGGGCAGTTCGGCCCGATGATCCGGGTCTGCTCGCCCTGCGCAAGGTTGTACGCCCAGAACGCGGCGGTGTCGTGCACCGGCACGCCCTCGGTGATCACCACGGCCAGCGGGATCGCGGCGTCGATCGCCTCGACCACGGCGGCCTTGGTGAACTGCGGCGGGACGAAGATGACCGTGACGTCGGCCCCGGTCTCGGCCATGGCGTCCGCCACGGACGCGAAGACCGGCAGCTCGGTGCCGTCGAAGTCGACCTTCTGGCCCGCCTTGCGCGGGTTGACGCCACCGACGACGTTGGTGCCGGCGGCGAGCATCCGCCGGGTGTGCTTGGAACCCTCGGAACCGGTCATCCCCTGCACGATGACCTTGGAGTCCTTGGTCAGCCAGATAGCCATGATCAGACCCCCGCAGCTGCCAGCTCGGCGGCCCGCTCGGCCGCGCCGTCCATGGTGTCGACCCGCTGGATCAGCGGGTTGTTCGCGTCGTCGAGGATCGCCCGGCCGGCCTCGGCGTTGTTGCCGTCGAGCCGGACGACGAGCGGCTTGGTGACCTTCTCGCCACGCTGCTCGAGCAGGGCCAGCGCCTGCACGATGCCGTTGGCGACCGCGTCGCAGGCGGTGATCCCGCCGAAGACGTTGACGAAGACGCTCTTCACCGACGGGTCGGAGAGGACGATCTCCAGGCCGTTCGCCATCACCGCGGCGCTCGCGCCGCCGCCGATGTCGAGGAAGTTCGCCGGCTTGACGTTGCCGTGCCGCTCACCGGCGTACGCGACCACGTCGAGGGTCGACATGACCAGACCCGCGCCGTTGCCGATGATGCCGACCTCGCCGTCGAGCTTGACGTAGTTGAGGTCCTTCTCCTTGGCGGCCTGCTCCAGCGGGTCCACCGAGGCCTGGTCGACCAGGGCCTCGTGGTCCGGGTGCCGGAACGCGGCGTTCTCGTCGAGGGTGATCTTGGCGTCGAGCAGCAGCATCCGCCCGTCGCCGTTCTTCGCCAACGGGTTGACCTCGACGAGGGTGGCGTCCTCGGCGACGAACGCCTGCCACAGGCCGACGGCCACCTCGACCACCTGGTCGGCGACCTCGGCCGGGAAGCCGGCGGCGGAAACGATCTCCCGCGCCTTGGCCTCGTCGACACCGACGTTCGCGTCGATCGAGGCCTTGACCACGCGATCCGGGGTCTCGGCGGCGACCTGCTCGATGTCCATGCCGCCAGCGACGCTGGCGATGCAGAGGAAGGTGCGGTTCGCCCGGTCGAGCAGGTACGAGAAGTAGTACTCCTCGGCCACGTCCGCCGTCACCGTGATCATGACCTTGTGGACGGTGTGGCCCTTGATGTCCATGCCCAGGATGTCGGTGGCCCTGGCCACCGCCTCATCCGGGCCCTCGGCCAGCTTGACGCCGCCGGCCTTGCCTCGGCCGCCGACCTTCACCTGCGCCTTGACGACCACCCGACCGCCGAGGCGTTCGGCGATCGCGCGGGCCTCCTCCGGGGTAGTGGCGACGCCGCCGGCAAGCACGGGCAAGCCGTGCCGCTCGAACAGGTCCCGCCCCTGGTACTCGTACAGGTCCACGATTGCGCGTCCCGTCCCGTCTCCGCGGCGCGCCGTCGCGCCGCCACCAGCGTTCAGAAAACAGTTTGACGCCTGTCATCACTTGACACAGGCCATTGGCCGCAGCCTAACGAGGTGGGCACGACCGGCAACCGAGCGGGTGCGCGGTGTGCGGTAATGCACAACCAGGCGTCGGACACGGCCGGTTCCCGGCGCGGCGCGGGCGGCGTCAGCCGTCCGGGCGATGTTGCCGGGGGTGCGTAACCCGGCCGTCGGGGCGTCGTTGAGTCAGGTGTCGGAGCGCTGATCAGCGCGATGACGGGAGACGGCCGATGCCCTGTCGGTCGAGGGGTGGCGGCGGGGCATCGTGCATAGAGGGGCCGGACGTGTGAGGGGTGCGTCCGGCCCCTCCCCCGTGCCCGGCCCCGTCCGACGACCCGTTCCGGCGCGCCTCAGGCGACCGGCTGCGCGACGTTCTGCCGGACCCACTCGACGATCGACTGCGTGGTGGCGCCCGGCGTGAAGATCTTGGCGACGCCCAGCTTCTCCAGCTCGGGGATGTCGCCGTTGGGGATGATGCCGCCGCCGAACACGACGATGTCCCGCGCGTCCCGCTCACCGAGCAGTTCCAGCACCCGACGGAAGAGCGTCATGTGCGCGCCGGAGAGAACGGAGAGACCGACGGCGTCCGCGTCCTCCTGGATGGCGGTCTCCACGATCTGCTCGGGAGTCTGGTGCAGGCCGGTGTAGACGACCTCCATCCCAGCGTCCCTCAGGGCCCGCGCGACCACCTTGGCGCCCCGGTCGTGGCCGTCCAGGCCTGGCTTGGCGACGACGACCCGAATACGAGAGCTCATCAGCGCACACCTTTCACCGGCTCCACGGCCTTCACCTGAACGAACGGTAACCCGGCCGGCCGGGCCCGGGAAATCCGGGCCGGAAAACGCGCCCGGCGCTGCGGCACCGCCGGGGGCTCGGTCACGGGGAGTACGGGTGAGCGCGCGGGCGGATGCCGACGACCCTCGCCGTCAAGCCGGACGACTCCGCCGGACCGGTCACGGTCGGCGACGAACGGGCAGTAACGAGGGCACCGAATGACGTCACGAGGCATGACAATCACGGACGCAAACGGACAGATCGACACGCCAATTCGGCGCTTTGGCTTGTGACTCGCCTGGTGGTTGGCTAACGTGTCCACGGTTGTCATCGAGTCCAAGGACGGGTGACGACGCGGTCAGCGGACGTTCAGCAGAGCTTCACGAACGTCCACCGGTCGCCTCGGAACCCCGACAACGGAGGGTGTGCGTGCGCCAGCGCCTGTCGTCTGAGCCCGATAGATATCGCGGTCGTCGCCGCGTACCCACCCCCCCGCGTAGCCGTTACGCCGCGGTCGTCACCACCGCCTTCGTCGGAGCCGGCATCGTCGCGCTCGGCGCCAGCGCCCTGCCGGACGCCAAGGACGTCAGCCCGTCGGTGCTCGACGAGCTGAAGCAGGCGTCGGTCACCAGCCAGGACGCCGTGGCCCGTGCGGACAACGCCGACCGCGCCTCCCGGGACAGCCGGAGCACGGACGAAGCCGAGCCCGAGCTCTGGTTGCTGCCGCTGCAGGGCTACGACTTCAACTCTCCCTACGGGGTGCGCTGGGGCAAGATGCACACCGGCGTGGATCTGGTGGTTGCCGAGGGCACGCCGTACGTGGCGATCCACGACGGGCTGGTCACCAAGGCCGGCTGGTTCGGCGGGTACGGCTACGCGGTGATCGTCCAGCACGCCGACGGCAGCGAGGCCATCTACGGCCACTCCTCCGCGCTGAGCGTCAAGGAGGGGCAGAACGTCAAGGCGGGCGACCAGCTCGGCCTGGTGGGCCAGACCGGTCACGCCTACGGCACCCACCTGCACCTTGAGATCCATGTCAAGGGCGAGCCGATCGACCCCGTGCCGTTCCTGCAGGACCGCAGAGTGGACATCAAGCTGGGAGTCGAGGCAATAATCTACAGCGAGGTAGCCGCGTCCTGACGCTGCGTACTGGCCGTTGACCGCCCGGATCTGTCAATCCGGGCGGTTTTTTGTCGCTTGCGCGGGGTGATTGTCTGCTGGATCACAGAACGAACTGTGGTCGACGACACTGCCCGACAAGATCAGTTTTCCGGATGGATCACACCTAAGCAGGTCATATCCGGGCAGGCGGTACCCGACCCGTCGGCCTACCTCCCGGTCCCCGTACCTGCCCCGGCTCGGCCCGACACCAGTATTTCGAGGTCAAGTGCCCCTCGACTGTGAAGGTCCGCCGTGCAGGAAGACAGCCCCGTCCAGAACGAGAACACCCCCGACACCGCCGCCGAGCAACCGCAGCGCGCCGGCCGGCGGAACCGCCTCATCGTGCTCGGCGCGGCCGCCCTGGTGGCCCTCGGCCTGGGCGGCGTCGCCGTCGCCACCACCGGCCCGGACCGCCCGGCGCCCACCGCCGTGTCCCTGGACGCGCAGTCCCGGGCCGAGGCCGCCAGCCGGGCGGACCGCTCCGCCCGCGAGTCGAGCACGCCAATCTCCCCCTCGGCCAGCCCGACGGCGAGCCCGACAGCGGCCAGCGCCATCCCCACGCCGACGAAGACGGCCACCGCGAAGCCGAAGCCCAAGCCGAAGAAGACCACGAAGCCGACGCCGGCCTGGGTCGACCCGATGCCGGGCGCCTCGGTCACCTCCTGCTACGGCCAGCGCTGGGGCACCCTGCACGCCGGCATCGACCTGGCGCTGCCCTCCGGTACGCCGATCCACGCCGCGGCCGCCGGCACGGTCGTCCAGGCCGGTGACGCCTCCGACGGGTACGGCAACTCCGTCTTCGTCGACCACGGCAACGGCTACCTGACCCACTACGCCCACCAGAGCCGCATCGCGGTCACCGTGGGCCAGAAGGTCAAGGCCGGCCAGGTGATCGGCTACGAGGGCGCCACCGGCGACGCCACCGGCCCGCACCTGCACTTCGAGGTGCACCAGGGCATGTGGAACCAGATCGACCCGGCTCCGTTCATGCGGGCGCGCGGCATCGACCTGGGCTGCTGAGCGCTGGTTCTCACTAGATCTTTCGGTTTCGGCCGACGTCCCCGGGCCGGCGCGAGGTGTCCGCCGGGCCGGGCCCTACCCCGAGTGGCCCGGCCCAGCGGCGTCCCGGTGCCGCCTGGCCAGGGCGGTCAGGGAGCGGGCCGCCGTCGCGCCGCGGTGTTCACGAGCGTGTTCAGCAGGTCGGGGTATGACATCCCGACGGCCTGCCAGATGCGCGATACTGCGACGCGGCGGTGAACCCCGGGAACGTGTTGACCTCATTGAGGACCGGCTCGCCGCCGTCGGCGGGCAGGAAGAAGTCGACACGCAGCAGGCCGCGGCACTCCAGCGCGGCCGAACGCCTGCAGCGCCCGGCAGTGCAGCAGCGCGGTGACCCACGGGTCGAGCCGCGCCGGGATGTCGAACACCACCTCGCCGGCGGTGTACTTGGCGTCGTAGTCGAAGAAGTCGTGCCCGCCCTCGACCCGGATCTCCAGCGACGGCCCCGCCTGCAGCGACCCGTCCGGGTGCTCCAGCACCGCCATGTCGGAGGGTGAGCGCCGGCCGCAGCCCGAAGCGGCGCTGCGGCACCGGCTCGACCCCGTACACCGCGATGCCGGCGCGGACCAGGTCGAAGTGGGTCGGCGGGGCGGTGAAGGCGGCGGCCGAGTTGGCCAGGTGCAGCAGCGTCGGGTCCAGCCCGGCGTCGCGGGCGTGCCTCACTGCCTCGGCGAACGCGGCCGTCTGCACGGTCACGCCGTAGGGCGAGGAGTCGGCGGTGGCCAGGTGCGACCACACGCCGCGCACGGCCAGCACGCCCTCCCGCTCGTACTTGCGGCCCCAGGCGACCAGCTCCGGCCAGCCGTCGGCGGTCGCGCCGTGCCGCGACACGCCGGTGTCAATCTTCAGGTGGACCTCGGCGGTGCGGCCGGTGCCGCGGGCCGCGGCGGCGACCGCGTCGAGCAGCTCCGGGGCGGCCACGGACACGTCCACGTCGGCGGCGGCGAGCGCGGCGAAGTCGGTGCCGGGGCCGTGCAGCCAGCTCAGCACCGGCGCGGTGAGCCCGGCGGCGCGCAGCTGCAGCGCCTCGGCGGCGCTGGTGACCCCGAGCCAGGTGGCGCCGCCGGCCAGCGCGGCCCGGGCCACCGGCACCGCGCCGTGGCCGAACCCGTCCGCCTTCACCACGGCCATCACCGCGGCGGTCGTGGCCCCGGCGATCCGTTCGACGTTGCCCCGCGACCACCGCGAGATCGACGACCGCCTCGGCCAGCTTTCCAGTCACGCTCGGTAGCCAACAGCAGGGGGTGTGAGCGTGCCGACAGGGAATTCACTAACACCCTGCTAACGACGCCCCGTGCATACTTGGCGGTCGGTCGGTCGGTCGAGGAGGTGGCGGGGTGCGGGTCCTGGTCGTGGAGGACGAGGAGCTGATGGCCGAGGCCGTCGCCGAGGGGCTGCGGCAGGAGGCCATCGCCGTCGACGTCGCCTACGACGGGGCGGCGGCACTGGAGAAGCTCGCCGTCAACGCGTACGACGTGATGGTCCTGGACCGCGACCTGCCGCGGGTGCACGGCGACGAGGTGTGCCGCCAGGTCGTGGCGCAGGGCCTGGACGTGCGCGTGCTGATGCTCACGGTGTCGGTGACGGTGGCCGAGCGGGTCGCCGGGCTCAGCCTCGGCGCCGACGACTACCTGCCCAAGCCGTTCGCGTTCGCCGAGCTGGTGGCGCGAGTGCGGGCGCTGGGCCGCCGGGCCCGCCCGGCAACGCCGCCGGTGCTGGAGCGGGCCGGGATCCGGCTCGACCCGCACCACCGGGAGACGTACCGTGACGGCCGCTACGTGAGCCTGTCCCGCCGCGAGTTCGCGGTGCTGGAGGAGCTGCTGCGGGCCGAGGGCGCGGTGGCGTCGGCCGAGACGCTGCTGGAGAAGGTCTGGGACGAGCACATGGACCCGTTCACCACCATCGTCCGGGTCACCATCAGCGGCCTGCGCCGCAAGCTCGGGGAGCCGCAGCTCATCGAGACGGTGACCGCAGTGGGTTACCGGTTGCGATGAACGGTTCCTGGCACGGCAGCCTGCGGGTCCGGCTGACCGTCGTGTTCAGCCTGCTGTTCGCCCTGGCGGGCAGCGTGGTGCTCGGCGGCGTGCTGATCCTGGTCGACAACAGCATGGAGTACAGCCTGAACGCCTTGTACGAGGAGAAGTACGCGGTGCTCCCGCCGGAGGAACAGGCGGCCGCGGGTGAGCACATCGGGCAGAGCTTCGCCTCCAAGCAGGCGATCATGGATTCGATGCAGGCGAACCTGCTGTTCAAGGGCGGGATGACGCTGCTGGTGGTGTGGGTGGTGGTCACCGCGGCGGGCTGGTTTGTGTCGGGGCGGCTGATGCGCCCGCTTAGCATGATCACCGAGACGGCGCACCGAATCGCGGGGCGCACCCTGCACAAGCGCATCGACCTGGACGCCCCGCCGGGTGAGGTGAAGAGCTTGGCCGACTCGTTCGACAGCATGCTGGACCGCCTCGACGGGGCGTTCGCCGGGCAGGGCCGTTTCATCGCCAACGCCGCGCACGAGCTGAAGACCCCATCGCGCTCAACCGCACCCTGGTCGAGGTTGCGATGAGCCGCCCGGACAGCCCGGCCGAGGTCAGGCAGCTCGGCGATAACTTGCTCGCGGTCAACCTGCGCCACGAACGGCTGATCGACTCGCTGCTCACCCTGGCCAGGGCAGACGAGGCGGTCACCGACCGGCGGTCGGTCGACCTGGCACAACTGGCGGGGTATGCGCTCGAGGTCACCGCGAAGGCGGCCGCGGAGCAGCGGGTGCAGGTCCAGGCGCAACTCGCGGCGGCGCCGGTGGTCGGCGACCCGATCCTGCTGGAGCAGTTGATCCGCAACCTGGTCGACAACGCGGTCCGCTACAACCGCCCGCACGGCTTCGTGTGGGTGCAGATCCTGGCCGAGGTCCGGCAGGCCGAGATCATCGTGACCAATACGGGCGCGCTGATCTCGCCGCACGAGGTGCCGGTGCTGTTCGAGCCGTTCCGCCGGCTCACCGACCGGGTGGGTTCGGCCAGGGGCAGCGGTCTGGGCCTGTCCATCGTGCGTGCGGTCGCCCAGGCCCACGGCGGCGACGCGCTGGCCACCCCCCGTCCCGACGGCGGCCTGTCAGTGCGCGTGATCCTGCCCCGCAGTGACGCCCCGCGGGCATGAACCCACGCCCACACCCGAAGAATCAGTAAATCAATCGACTTCATATGATGTTAACGGGATGTGAGGAATTCTGCTCACCGCCCCATAACACCACCTCTGGTGGGCTGTGTACCGAGACGGCCGGCGAACCCCTCCGGCGTCCAGCACAGGCCTGGCGGCGACGTTCCCGCCGGGACGGACACGTCGTACGCGATGCGAAACCTAGCTCCAGAGGAGAAGTAGATGCCGATCGACGGCAGACGTGTGGGCCAGCGTTCAGGGCGTGGCATCCGGTACGCGGCACTGGCGGCATGCGCGCCGTTGCTGGTGGCGGTGTTGACGGCGTGCGGGCCGGGCCAGTCGGAGACCACCGGCGAGGCGAACTCCGGCACCGCCGGCCAGTGGGACGCCTACGACAAGCAGAAGCAGAACCTCGCGACGTGCCTGAACGAGAAGGGCCTGTCGGTCCGCTACCTCGGTCACGACAACATGGTGGATTTCTCGGGCCTGCCGGAGGGCGAGCTGACTCCCGAACTGGTCGAGTGCTTCCAGAAGTGGCCCGCGCTGGACCCCCCGGTAAAGGACACGCCCCGCAAGCCGACCGAGGAGGAACTGCGCGAGCGCCGGGAGATCGCGGCGTGCATGCGCAACAACGGCGTGCCGGACTACCCCGATCCTGATCCCGACCCTGCCCCGATCGACGGGGCCACCGCGAAACGCATGAAGGACGAACTCAGGGCCCGGATGGCGAACCCGACGTACAAGGCGGCGACGGAGATCTGCATGCCCAGGGCCACCGACGGGCCGGGTGTCGGATGAGCCCCCGATGGCGCCGTGTGCTCTTCGGTGTCGTCGCCGCCGCGGTGGTCGCCGCGGCGGCGGCGATGTCCGCCGGGGTCTTCGCCGGGGGCGGGGACGACAGCCCCGTCGGCGCTCCCGCGGTCGGCACGGTCAAGGTGACACGCTCCACGATCACGGCGGCCACGGTCGTCGAAGGCGAGATCGGCTACGGCCAACCGTCGGCGGTCACGTCCAAGGCGGTCGGCACCCTGACCTGGCTCGCGGCGGCCGGCAGCACGGTGCGGCGCGGACAGCCGCTGCTGCGTGCGGACAACAACCCGATCGTGCTGCTCTACGGCGAGCTGCCGTTCTACCGGGTCCTCGCCGGCGGGGTCAAAGGCCCGGACGTCGCCCAGCTCGAGGCGAACCTGGTCGCGCTGAAGTACACCGGCTTCGAGGCCGACACCTCTTACTCCGCGTCGACCGCGGCCGCCGTCAAGCGGTGGCAGAAAGACCTGGGGCTGCCCGTCACGGGCACCGTGGCGCCGACGGACGTGATCGTCGCACCCGGCGCGCTGCGGATCGCCACCCAGACCGCGCGGCTCGGGGCGCCGGCCGCCGGTGACATCCTCGCCGGCCCGACCACCCTCATCGTCACCGCGAAGGTGCCGGCCACCGAACCGGACCTGGCCAAGAAGGGCGTCAAGGCCACCGTCACGCTGCCCGACGGCGCACCGGTGGAGGCGACCGTGCTCGGCGTGGTAACACCCGCGTCCACCGGCGGCGCGCCCGCGGATCCGCCGCCGGGTCAGGGAGAGCCCAAGGTCACCGTGCAGCTGGTCCTGAAAGCCACCGCCGAGCCGGAGCCCGGGCCGGTGACGGTCCGCTTCGTCACCGCCGAGCACGCCGACGTGCTTGTCGTGCCGATCCAGGCGCTGCTCGCCATCGGCGAGCGCGGCTACGGCCTGGAACTGCGTGACGGCGTGACCAGCCGGGTCGTGCCAGTGCAGACGGGGCTGTTCGCCGGCGGCAAGGTCGAGATCAGCGGCGACGGCATCGCCGAGGGCGTCACCGTGGGGGTCGCGCAGTGAACGTGGTCGAGCTGACGGACGTCACCAAAACCTACCCCGGCGGAGTACGGGCCGTACGCGGGGTCAGCCTCGACATCGGATACGGCGAGGCGGTCGCCGTCGTCGGGCGTTCCGGATCGGGCAAGTCCAGCCTCCTCAACCTGATCGGCACCCTGGACCGCCCCACCAGCGGCCAGGTCCGCATCGGCGGGCACGACGTGGCGGCCCTGTCCGACCGGCAGCTGTCCGGCCTTCGGGCCGCCACGATCGGCTTCGTCTTCCAGCAGTTCCACCTGACCCCGGGCGTTGCGGTGCGGGCCGCGGTGGCCGACGGCCTGCTCTACTCGAGCGTGGCCGCCCGGGAGCGGCTGCGGCGGGCCGACGTCGCGTTGGAACGGGTCGGCCTGGGCCACCGGCTGCACCACCGTCCGCACGAGCTCTCCGGCGGTGAGCGGCAGCGGGTGGCGATCGCCCGGGCGCTGATCGGCGATCCGCCGCTGCTGGTGGCCGACGAGCCCACCGGCAACCTCGACTCCGCCTCGGGCGAGACCGTGCTGGGCCTGCTGACGGAGCTGAACGCGGCCGGCACCACCGTCGTGGTCATCACCCACGACCGGGAGTTGGCGGCACGGCTGCCGCGGCGGGTCGAGGTCTCCGACGGGCTCATCGTGCGCGACGAGCGCGAACCCGGCGTGGTGCCGTTCGCCACACGGATCGGGGCGGCCGTATGAGCGCCCCGCCCCGCCCCGGGCGGCTGTCGCCGGGCGATGTGCTGCGGGTCGGCGCGGCCGGGCTGCGATCGCGCCGACTGCGGGTGTTCCTGTCCGCGCTCGGCATCGCGATCGGCATCGCCGCGATGATCGCCGTGGTCGGCATCTCCAGCTCCAGCCAGGCCGAACTGGACCGGCAGCTGGACGACCTGGGCACCAACCTGCTGACTGTCGAGCCGGGCAGATCGTCGGACGACACGCCGACGCACCTACCGGACGAGGCGATCCCCATGATCGCAAGAATCGCGTCGGTGGAGGCGGTGTCGGCGGTCGGACGGCTGCCCAACGTGTACGCGTACCGCAACGAGCACGTCAACCCCGCGCAGACCGGCAGCCTCGCCGTCTATGCGGGCCGCCTCGACCTGCCGGAAACGGTCGGACTCAGCCCGGTCAGCGGGCGCTGGCTGAGCCTGCCCACCGCCGACTTCCCCACCGCCGTGCTGGGCTGGACCGCGGCGCAGCGGCTCGGCATCGACGACGCCGCAGCACAGCCGCAGATCGTGCTCGGCAAGCAACGCTTCACCGTGGTGGGCGTGCTGCGGCCGGTGCCGCTGGCCGAGGAGCTGGACCGCGCCGTGTTCATCGGCTGGTCGGCCGCGGCGGCCTACCTCGGCTTCGACGGGCACGCGACGACCGTCTACACGCGTACGGCGGAGGACGCGGTGGTCGAGGTGCGCATGGCCCTTCCGCGCACCGTGAAACCGACGGCGCCCACCGAGGTCCTGGTCTCGCGGCCTTCCGACGCACTGGCCGCCAGGACGATCACCGAGAACACGTTCAGCGGTCTGCTGCTGGGCCTCGGCGCGGTGGCGCTCCTGGTCGGCGGCATCGGCGTCACGAACACGATGGTCATCTCGGTACTCGAACGCCGGTCGGAGATCGGCCTGCGCCGGGCGCTCGGGGCCACCCGCGGCCAGGTCCTGCTGCAGTTCCTGGTGGAGTCGCTGCTGCTGTCCGCGCTCGGCGGCCTCGGCGGCATCCTGATCGGCGTCGTGGTGACCGGCGGGTACGCGGCCACGCAGGA
Organism: Micromonospora sp. NPDC005087; assembly: GCF_042872965.1. Classification (NCBI taxonomy): domain Bacteria; kingdom Bacillati; phylum Actinomycetota; class Actinomycetes; order Micromonosporales; family Micromonosporaceae; genus Micromonospora; species Micromonospora sp. NPDC005087. The sequence continues at coordinate 114,185 of NZ_JBIALB010000013.1, forward strand.
CTGGCCGGCCGTGGTGCCGCTGTGGGCGACGGCGGGCGGGTTCGCCGCGACGCTGCTGATCGGCACGGTCGCGGGACTTTACCCCGCCGTGCGGGCCGCCCGGCTCACGCCGACGGAAGCGCTGGCGGGCGTCTGAGCCGACCGGCCGACGGCGTCCCGATCGGGGTCGCTAATCAAGCGTTCCCCACAGCGGCTGCGATAACGCTGCCGCTAACCCCAAACGCCACGATCAGAGTCAGGCAGTGCGTGGGCCATCAAGATCATCAAGAAACCGACAGATCGGTGAGAAGAACCTGCCGACAAGCCAGTGAGAAACCAATGCAGGTCTCCAGGCCAACGCACCGAGCACCGACAACTCTGCTGAGGACCTACAGCTGGGCGCCGACGTGGCCAGGTTCCGGTGGCTTGGTCGCGAGATGCGGTCGCACCAGATGGTCGCGGCTCCTGCAGCGGATCGATACACCGCTCCGCGTACCAGCACAGGAACAACCGCAGGTCCGAGGTGGTGTGCGCTTCGACTCGCCCCTGTATATGCCGTCCTGCTCGCAAGCGGGACTCCAGCGCCAAAGCAGCGATGAGCTGGAGCAGGGGGCGTACGGTCCTTCGTCATGTCCACTGATCTGCGCTGCGCCGTGCTGGACGACTACCAGGGGGTGGCGCTCGGGCTGGCGGACTGGTCCCGGGTCCGGGTCACCAGCTTCCGCGAGCACTCCACGAGCACCGACGAGCTCGTGGCGGCCATCCGCGACTGCGAGGTCGTGGTCGCCATGCGGGAGCGCACGCCGTTCCCCGCCGAGGTGTTCGACCGGCTCCCCCACCTGCGGCTGCTCGTCACCACCGGCATGAGCAACGCCGCCATCGACCTGGAGGCGGCGCGGGCGCACGGCGTCACGGTGTGCGGCACGGGCGGCGGCTGGACCTCGACGGTCGAGCTGACGTGGGCGTTGATCCTCGGCCTGGCCCGCCACCTGGTGTCCGAGGCGACCGCGCTGCGCACCAGCGGTCCCTGGCGGCACACCCTCGGCACCGACCTGCACGGACGCACCCTCGGGCTGCTCGGCCTGGGCAGGATCGGGTCGCAGGTCGCGGCCGTCGGGCGGGCGTTCGGCATGGACGTGCTGGCCTGGAGCCAGAACCTGACGCGCGAGCGGGCCGAGGAGGGCGGCGCGCGGCGGGCCCCCGACCTGGACGCCCTGCTCGCCGGCTCCGACGTCGTCTCCGTTCACCTGGTGCTCGGCGACCGGACGCGCGGGCTCGTCGGCGCGCGGGAACTCGCGCTCATGAAGCCCACCGCCTACCTGGTCAACACCTCGCGGGCGGCGATCGTCGACCAGTCCGCCCTGGCGTCCGCACTGCGCGAGGGGCGGATCGCGGGGGCCGGGCTGGATGTGTTCGACGAGGAGCCGCTGCCCGCCGGACATGAGTTCCGTACGCTGCCGAACGTGCTGGCCACGCCGCACCTCGACTATGTCAGCGAGCTGAACTACGCGACGTTCTTCCGCGACGCCGTGGACGACATCGGCGCCTTCCTCGACGGCAGCCCGATCCGCGTGCTGACCTGACTCACTCGACCCTGGTCCTGGCCCGGAAGCCAGCGGTCTTGACGCGGTCACCACCGCGGCAGCCGACCCGTCCGAGATTCAAGCAGCGGCCCCTTGATTCGGCGCGCTCACGCGGCTGGTGCACCTGCTCGATGGTGAGTGGGAGTCTGCAGCCGGTGCAGACTCCTCCTTGAAGACCCATCAGAGCGGTCAGCGGATGAGGGCGCGGGTGAGGAGGTGCTGCAGGACGTCCTGCTCTTAGGGGGCCCGAGAACCAGCGCAGAGCTCCAGGCTCACACGCCGATCACCGACATCTGTGGTGAGGACCTACTGCCGGCTGTAGGTTCTCGTACAACACCGGCGCTTTCCCGCGGAGGCGCACCGCGCCGACGTCACCGCCAAGCTCGCTGAGCTACAGGAAAACCTCAAGAGTGAGCTCGCAGTAGCCGATTGGACCGGTCACACCTCGACCGGGTACTGATCCACACGACATCACGGAAAGAGTGGCGTCCGCGCTGCCGGAGGCCACTCTTTCCGCAACATAGTGCGATCTTGGGCGGGCGGGCCAGATACGCCGGGCGACGTCTCGGCCCGGCCGGGTCAGAGCTTGTCGATCGGGGCGTGCCGCAGCACCAGCCACATGGTCTGGTCACCGAAGTCGATCTGCGCGCGGGCACCGGGGCCGTGCCCCTCGACGGCGACGACCCGCCCCAACCCGTACCGCTGGTGGTTGACCCGGTCGCCCGCCGACACCTTCGGCCCCTGGGGCAGCTCGCTGGCCGTGGTCAGTCGGCTGCCGTCCACCCCGAGGCGCTTGGCCAACTGCGCCGCCTTCGGCGTGCCCCCGCTGAAGGTGCCCCGCACGCCGGGCGCGCGGTCCGCACGACCACCGACGCCGCCGCCCCCACCGGCCCATGAGGTGTACGACCCCTCGGTGCGCTCCCAGTGCACCAGCTCCGGCGGCAGCTCCTCCAGGAACCGCGACGGAGGGTTGTAGGCCGGCTGCCCCCAGGCCGAGCGGGTCACCGCCCGGGAGAGGTAGAGCCGCTGTCGGGCCCGGGTGATGCCGACGTACGCCAGCCGGCGCTCCTCCTCCAGCTCGCGGGTGTCGCCCAGCGAACGCAGGTGCGGGAAGACGCCGTCCTCCAGCCCGGTCAGGAAGACCACCGGGAACTCCAACCCCTTGGCGGTGTGCAGCGTCATCAGGGTGACCACGCCCTGATGGTCGGGGTCGTCGGAGGGGATCTGGTCGGCGTCGGCGACCAGTGCGACCTGCTCCAGGAAGCCCGCCAGGGTGGCCCGCTCGCCCTCGGCGCCGGTCGCCTCGATCCGCTCGGTGAACTCCCGGGCGACGCTGACCAGCTCCTGGAGGTTGTCCACCCGGCCGGCGTCCTGCGGGTCCAGGCTCTCCTCCAGCTCGCTGAGGTAGCCCGAGCGGGTCAGCAGCGCCTCCAGGACCTCCTCCGGAGTGCCGGTCTCGGCCAGCTCCCGGGCACCATCGAGCAGCGCCACGAAGTCGGCGATGCCGTTGGCCGCCCGGCTGGAGATGCCCGGCGCCTCGCGGGCCCGGCGCAGCGCCGCGCCGAAGGAGATCCGGTCGCGGCTGGAGAGCGCCTCGACGCACGCCTCCGCTCGGTCGCCGATCCCCCGGCGCGGGGTGTTCAGCACCCGCCGCAGGCTCACCGTGTCGTCGTCGTTGACCACCGAACGCAGGTACGCGAGCGCGTCGCGGACCTCCTTGCGCTCGTAGAAGCGCACCCCGCCGACCACCTTGTAGGGCAGGCCGACCCGGATGAACACCTCCTCGAAGACCCGGGACTGGGCGTTGGTGCGGTAGAAGACGGCGACGTCGCCGGGGCGGGTCTCGTCGGCGTCGACCAGCCGGTCGATCTCCCGGGCCACCCAGTCCGCCTCGGCGTGCTCGGTGTCGGCCACGTAGCCGACGATTTGCTCGCCGGCGCCAGCCTCGCTCCACAGCCGCTTCGGCTTGCGGGAGGTGTTCCGGTCGATCACCGCGTTGGCCGCGTTCAGGATGGTCTGGGTGGAGCGGTAGTTCTGCTCCAGCAGGATCGTCCGCGCGTCGGTGAAGTCCCGCTCGAACTCCAGGATGTTGCGGATCGTCGCGCCCCGGAACGCGTAGATCGACTGGTCGGCGTCACCGACCACGCACAGCTCGGCCGGCTCCAGCCCCTCGGTGCCGGAGACCAGCTCCTTGATCAGCGTGTACTGCGCGTGGTTGGTGTCCTGGTATTCGTCGACCAGGACGTGCCGGAACCGGCGACGGTAGCTCTCGGCCACGTGTGGATGAGACTGGAGCAGGTGCACCGTGGTCATGATCAGGTCGTCGAAGTCGAGCGCGTGCGCCTCGCGCAGCCGCCGCTGGTAGAGCGTGTACGCCTCGGCGAGCGCCCGCTCGTTGGGCCCCTTGGCCCGCTGCGCGAACTGCTCCGGGTCGACCAACTCGTTCTTCAGGTTGGAGACCTGGGCGGCCAGCCCGCGCGCCGGATAGCGCTTCGGGTCGAGGTCCAGCTCGCGGGTGACCAGCTGCATCAGCCGGCGTGAGTCGTCCGCGTCGTAGATCGAGAACGTGGACTTGAGCCCGGCGTGCTCGTGCTCGGCCCGCAGGATCCGGACACACGCGGAGTGGAACGTCGACACCCACATCAGCCGGGCCCGCGGGCCGACCAGCGCGGCCACCCGCTCCTTCATCTCGCCGGCGGCCTTGTTGGTGAAGGTGATGGCGATGATCTCGCCGGGGTGCACGTCCCGCGCGGCGAGCAGGTAGGCGATCCGGTGGGTGAGCACCCGGGTCTTGCCCGACCCGGCACCGGCGACGATCAACAGCGGAGAGCCGGCGTGGGTGACCGCGTCGCGCTGCGGCCCGTTCAGCCCGGCGAGCAACTGCTGCGGATCGAGGCGGACGGCGGCCGGCCGGGGCCGGTCCGGACGGGCCGGCGCGGACTCCGGCGCAGGCGAGGACGCGGGAATGTCGAAGAGAGGATGCATCGCGCGACAAGTCTATGCCGCCGGCCAGACACTTCCCGACCGCGCGGTGTCGTCGCCGGCGCGCCCGCCCCCCGACGGAGAACGATGACGGTGGAAGCAACGTGGTGGTCACACCAGGGCCCGCCCGCAGAACGTGCCGGAGCCGAGGAGGTGCCTGTTGACGCCGATTCCTTGCGCACAGGCGGGTGGCATGGGCATACTCGACGGCGTGTTCGCTCAGCGCTACTACTTTTACTACGGCACCGGGAGTCCGGCAGCCGTAGGTCGCGCCTGATCGATCAGACCTGCGAAAGCCCCGGGCTCCTGGAGCCCGGGGCTTTTTCGTCCCGGGATCCGGGCACCGGGCACGACAGTGCGAGAGGTACCCGATGATGACAGACGTGGCGGAGCAGAGCGGCGGGCCGGTCCGACCAGGGGCTGAGCAGCCCCCGGTCAATGGGAGCGAGCCCCCGGTGGGAATGGCGCCACCGGCCGAGGACGGCGGGCCGACCGAGGCACGGACCGGCACCGCGGAGCCGGCCGCCGCCGCACGGATCGTGCAGATCAGGGAACGCATCGACGAGATCGACGACGCGTTGATCTCGCTCTGGCACGAGCGGGCCACGCTATCTCAGGAGGTTGGGGCGACCCGGATGGCGTCCGGCGGGACGCGCCTGGTGCTCTCCCGGGAACGGGAGATCCTGGAGCGTTTCCGGGTCGCGCTCGGCGCCGACGGCACCCAACTGGCACTGCTGCTGCTCCGAGCGGGGCGCGGCCCACTGTGAGCCGCACGGGCCGGCCCCGGCTCGGGCGGCCGCCGCTCGACGGCCCACGCTGCGACCGGTCCGACGCCACCGCTCGGCTCCGAAGCAGGCAGCCGGGCGCCCCGGACAAACGAAACCGCCTGCCGTCGTCGTGGTGACGTCGGCAGGCGGTTCCGGGTGACTCAGGCGGCCTCGTGGCTCGCGACGATCTCGCGCTTCTCCGCGAAGTGGCAGGCGCTCGGGTGATCCGAGCTCCGCCGGATCTCCAGCAGCGGGACCTGCTCGGCGCAGACGTCCTGCGCCTTCCAGCAGCGGGTCCGGAACCGGCAGCCCGAGGGCGGGCTGATCGGCGACGGCACGTCACCGGTGAGCCGGATGATCGTCTTGTTGTTCCGCTGGGTCGGGTCCGGCACCGGCACCGCCGAGAGCAGCGCCTGGGTGTACGGGTGGGTCGGCCGCTCGTAGATCTCGTCCTCGGTGCCGATCTCAACGATCTTGCCGAGGTACATCACCGCGACGCGGTCCGAGAGGTGGCGGACCACCGACAGGTCGTGGGCGATGAAGACGTACGAGAGCCCGAACTCGCCCTGCAACTGCTCCAGCAGGTTCATCACCTGGGCCTGGATGGACACGTCCAGCGCCGACACCGGCTCGTCGCAGACGATCACCTCGGGCCGCAGCGCGAGCGCCCGGGCGATGCCGATGCGCTGGCGCTGACCGCCGGAGAACTGGTGCGGGTACCGGTTGATGTGCTCCGGGTTGAGCCCGACCAGGTCGAGCAGTTCCCTGACCTTCGCCCGACGGCTGCCCTTCGGCGCCACCTCCGGGTGGATCTCGAACGGCTCACCGAGCAGGTCACCGACGGTCATCCGCGGGTTGAGCGAGGTGTACGGGTCCTGCATCACCAGCTGGATCTGCCGACGGAGGCGCCGCAGCGCACCGCCGGAGAGCTTGGAGATGTCCTGGCCCTTGTAGACCACGCTGCCGGCGGTCGGCCGCTCCAGGTTCATCAGAACCCGGGCGAGGGTCGACTTGCCGCAGCCGGACTCACCGACCACACCCAGCGTCTCACCGGCACGGAGGCCGAACGAGACCCCGTCGACCGCCTTGACCTGACCGACGGTCTTCTTGAACACCACGCCCTGGGTGACGGGGTAGTGCTTGACCAGGTCACGGACCTCGATGATGTTCTCAGACACGGTTCACCAGCTCCTCGGCGAAGTGGCAGGCGCTGGCCCGTGCGGTGCCCACCTGCAGCAGCGGCGGGAGCTTCTCCCGGCACACCGGCTGAGCCATGGGACAGCGCGGGTTGAACGGGCAGCCCGGCGGGATGTTCATCAGGTTCGGCGGGAGGCCCTTGATCGTCCGGAGCTGCTGCCCCTTCTCGTCCATACGCGGAATCGAGTCGATCAGACCCAACGTGTACGGGTGCGCCGGCTTGGCGTACAGGTCGTACACGTCGGCTTCCTCGACGATCCGGCCCGCGTACATGACCGCGATCCGGTCCGCGACGTCGGCGACCACGCCGAGGTCGTGGGTGATCAGGATCATGCCCATCTGCCGCTCACGCTGAAGCTCGGCGAGCAGGTCCATGATCTGGGCCTGCACGGTCACGTCGAGCGCGGTGGTCGGCTCGTCCGCGATCAGCACCTCAGGGTCGAGCGCCAGCGACATCGCGATCATGGCGCGCTGCCGCATACCGCCGGAGAACTGGTGCGGATAGTTGCTGAACCGGTCCTTGGCGTTCGGGATCTTGACCTGGTCAAGCATCTCGATGGCGCGCTTCTTGGACTCCGCGCGACCCATGCCCCGCCGGACCCGGAACTGCTCGGCGATCTGGAACCCGACGGTGAAGACCGGGTTCAGCGCGGAGAGCGCGTCCTGGAAGATCATCGCGATGCCCTCACCGCGGATGCGGCGGCGCTCCTCGTTGGACATGCGGAGCATGTCCTTGCCGTGGAAGCGGACCTGCCCACCGGTGACGAAGCCGGGCGGGGTGTCGAGGATGCCCATGATGGTCTGCGCCGTGACGCTCTTACCGGAGCCGGACTCGCCGAGCACGGCGAGGGTCTCCCCCGCGTCGACGTGGTACGTGACCCCGTTGATGACCTTGGCGACGCCGTCCCGGGTACGGAACTCCACCCGCAGGTCTTCGACCTCGAGCAGCCGGCCGGAGGGACGTCCGGAGCCGCCGGTTCCCGGCGCGGACTGCTCAGACACGAGAATGTCGGACAACTGGATCTCCCCTAGCGGAGTTTCGGATCGAGGGCCTCGCGGACCGCCTCACCGAGCATCACGAAGCTCAGCACGGCGGTGACGAGGAACGCGGCGGGGAAGAACACCAGCCCCGGCGCGACCCGGATGAACTGCTGCCCGTCGCTGATCATGATGCCCCAGGACACCACCGGCGACTTCAGGCCGACGCCCAGGAACGACAGGGTGGCCTCGGCGCCGATGAACGAGCCGACCATGATCGTGCCGTAGACCAGCAGCGGGGCCAGGCAGTTCGGCAGCAGGTGCTTGAGGATGATCCGGCCGGTGCCGGCACCCAACGCGCGTGCCGCGACGATGTAGTCGGCCTCCTTGGTGGCCAGCACCGAGGAACGCATCAGCCGCATCACGACCGGCCAGCTCAGCACCATCAGGGAGGCGATCACCAGGCCCATGATCTGGGCCTTGCTGTTGCCGGAGTTCGAGCCGTTGAACGTGGTCAGGATGACGATCGCGCCGAGCACGAAGGGCAGGCCGAAGAAGACATCGGCGATCCGGCTGAGCAGAGCGTCCACCCAGCCACCGCGGTAGCCGGCGATGATGCCCATGGCACCACCGACCAGCAGGGTGCCGAGCACGGAGAGCACGGCGACCACGATGGAGGCACGCGCGCCGTAGATGACCCGGGCGTAGACGTCCCGACCCTGCACGTCGTAACCGAACCAGCCATCAGCGGACGGCTTGTTGAGGCTCCGGGACAGCGTGCCGTTGACCGCGTCGCCCGGGGCGAACAGCGCCGGGAAGGCCGCCATCAGCAGGAAGATCACGATCAGCGTGGCCGAGATCCAGAACAGCGGCTTGCGCCGCAGGTCCCGCCAGGCGTCACCGAGCAGGCCGCGCGGCTTCTCGTTGCTCTGCGGCAGGCCAGCGGTGGTGGGGGCGCCGGCGTCGGTCGGCTGCGCGGGAGGGGTGCTGACGATCGATGCGGTACTCGGGTCACTCATAGCGGATCCTCGGGTCCAGGGCGGCGTAGAGCAGGTCAACCAGCAGGTTCATCACGAGATAGACCAGCACGAGGACGACCACGATCCCTACCACGGTAGCGCTTTCCTTGGTGACGATCGCGCGGAAGACCTGGCGGCCGATTCCGTTGATACCGAAGATGCCCTCGGTGACGATCGCGCCGCCCATCAGGGCACCGAGGTCGGTGCCGAGCAGGGTGACCACCGGGATGAGCGAGTTGCGCAGCAGGTGCACGCCCACCACCCGGCGCATCGGGAGGCCCTTGGCGATGGCGGTACGCACGTAGTCGGCGCGGCGGTTCTCCGCGATGCTCGTTCGTGCCACCCGGGCGATGTACGCCACTGACGCGCTACCGAGCACGAAGCCCGGCACGATCAGCTCGGAGAGCCGCATCTCGGAGGAGACGGTCGGCTTGATGATGCCCCACTGCACGCCGAGCAGCCACTGAAGGACGAAGCCGACGACGAAGACCGGCAGCGCGATCAGGAACAGCGTGGAGACCAGGACCAGGTTGTCCAGGAACCCGTTGCGCCGCAGACCGGTCAGCACGCCGGCGCCGAGGCCGATCACGGCCTCGATGCTGAGCGCCACCAGGGCCAGCTTCAGCGTGTTCGGGTACGACGTCAGGATGATGTCACTGATCTCGCGCTGCGAGAACGTCTGACCGAAGTCGCCCTGGAGCAGGTTCTTCATGTAGTTCGCGTACTGCACGAAGACGTTCTGGTCCAGGTGGTACTTCTCGGTCATGAAGGCGATGTACTGGTCCGGGCAGCGGCGGTCACCGCACTTGCCGGCGAACGGATCGCCCGGAACGGCCCAGACGAGGGCGTAGATCATGAACGTCGTACCGATGAAGACCGGCACGAGTTGGAGCAGCCGTCTCAACAGATAACGGCCCATGGGGTGGTCCTCCAGACAGGGGGCGCGTCGGACGGCCGACACGGTGGTGACAACGTGGCGAGTGGATGTTGTAACACTCACTCGCGGAACGGCCCCGGGTCGGGCTCACCGGATGTGGCGAGCCCGACCCGGGGTCAGACCGTTCGGATCAGAGCTCGACCGAGGTGATGTCGAGTTCGCCGACGTTGTTCAGCTCGAGCTTCTTGACCTTCTCCGAGTGGCCGGACTGCTGGCCGTAGAAGTAGACCGGGATGCTCGGCACGTCCTGGTCGACCAGCTCGACGGCCTTGGAGAACTGCTCGTGCGAGGCCTCCAGGCTCGGTGCGGCACCGGCGGCCTTGGCCAGGGTGTCGACCTGCGGGTTGCTGTAGAGGCCGTCGTTCGAGGAGCCACCAGTCACGTAGAGCGGGTTGATCCAGTTCTCCACGTCCGGGTAGTCCTGCTGCCAGGCGGCGCGGTACGGGCCGGTCATCTTGTGCGCGTTGACCTGCTGGCGGAAGACCGCGAACGTCGGCATGCCCTCTGCGCGAGCCTCGATGCCGAGGTTGGTCTTGACCTGCTGCGCAACAGCGTCCATCCAGTCCTTGTGGCTGGAGTCCGTGTTGTAGTAGAAGACCATCTCGCCCGTGAAGCCACCGGCCTCGGCCAGGAGCCGCTTGGCCTCGGCGGCGTCGAACTTGCAGGCGGTGCAGTTACCCGGCTTGGCACCCGGGGTCAGCGGGTTCGCCCAGCTGTCGGCCGGCTTGCGGGTACCGAAGAAGATCTTGTCCGTGACCTCCTGGCGGTTGATCGACAGCGACACGGCACGACGCAGCTTCGGGTTCTGGAAGCGCTTGTCGTAGATCGGGAACGCGATCAGGCCGGTCGTCGGCGTGGTGGTCGACAGGCCCCGCTCGCCGAGGTCGGTCTTCCACTTGTCACCGGCGAGCGCCGAGGTGGGGATCGACTCCAGGAAGTCCAGGTTGTTGGCCAGCAGGTCGTTGTAGGCCGCCGTCTCGTCCTGGTACAGCTTGACGTCGACGTCCTTGACCTTCATGGTGTCGCGCAGGTTGTAGTCGTCGAAGCGCGTCAGCTTGATGAGGACGTTGTCGTCCCACGACACGAACTTCACCGGGCCGTTGCCGATCGGCTTCTTGCCGAACTCCTCGGGCTTCTGGGTGAAGAACACGTCCGGCAGCGGCATGAAGGCGCTGTAGCCGAGCTTGGTCGGGAAGACCGCGGTCGGGGCCGCCAGGGTGACCTCGAAGGTCTGGTCGTCGACGACCTTCAGGCCGGACAGCTTCTCGGCCGTCGGCGCCGGAGCCTTCTTCGGGCCCTCGCCGTCCGGGTCCGACGTGTAGGTCTTGTCGAAGCCCGCGATGTCCGAGAAGAAGGAGCCGTTCTGCGCACCGTTCGGCGAGTAGGCGGCCCAGTTCCAGGCGTCGACGAAGTTCTTCGCCTTCACCTCGGTACCGTCGTGGAACTTGGTACCCTTCTTGATCTTGATCGTGAAGACCTTGGAGTCCGTGGTGTTGATGGACTCCGCCAGCGCGTTGCGCGGGGCCCCACCGTCGTTCGGGTACTCGACCAGGCCGGTCCACATCCAGTCGATGATCTTGCCACCGCCGGTCTCCGTCGTGTTCGACGGGACCAGCGGGTTCTCCGGCTGGACGCCGTGGATAACGATCGAGCCGTCCTTGCTGGCGGCGGCGTCGCCGTCACCGTCACCGCTCGAGCAACCGCTCGCGACAAGCGCGGCAGCCGCGCTGAGCGCGATCGCGCTCGTCGCCCGCTTCGAGACTCTCATTCCGAGGGGCCTCCTCTTTCTAAACCTGGTTCCGTCGTGGGTTTCACGCACGTCTGGGGGTGACACCGCCCGACCACCCCGGGGCGCGGGTCGCCGGGTTCACAGGGAAGCTGGAGACACCCCTGATGTTCCGATCCGCCGGGCTCCCCCACCGACGAGGTACGACCCGACGCAGGCGACACAGCCACGAACCGGCCGCGAAATAGCGGAGGTCGTGGTCGTGGGCCGTACGGAGTGCCGCACACCGAGGGTGAGGTGCTGCCACTGTGACACTCACTTGCCGCTTCCGTGAAGGTGCCGTTATCAAGCCGTTAGTTGCCCGCCACGTTGCCGATACCTGAAAAATGATCAGAAACCGGTTGGGTCGGGCAGCTCTGAGCAGGAAATACGTGGCCCAGCCGGACACCGCCGCCGCGCGCGGGGTCGGGATCTATGAGCTTTCCCGCGTCCGCTCCGGTGCTGTCCGACGGCCGGCCCGCGCCGGCCGTCTTTGCCCATCCGGACGATGCCGCCTTCGGCTGCACAGGCAAGATTGCCGGCTGGGTGGACGAGGGCGCCGACGTCGCTTTTCTGATCATCACCCGGGCGACGCCGGCGGATTCGACGACACAGACCGGGCCGAGATGCACCGGCTGCGCGTGGCGGAACCCGGGTCACACGAGGCGGCGGTCCGCCGCCCATCGCGAGAGTTCGTAGCGGTTGGACATCTGGAGCTTGCGCAGCACGTTCGACACGTGCGTCTCCACCGTCTTGATGGAGATGAACAGCTCCTTCGCGATCTCCTTGTACGCGTACCCCCGAGCGAGCAGCCGGAGCACCTCCCGCTCCCGGTTGGTGAGCTGGTCCAACTCCGGGTCGGCCACCGGGGCGTCCGGCCGGGCCGCGAAGGCGTCCAGGACGAACCCGGCCAGCCGAGGGCTGAACACCGCGTCACCGTCAGCGACCCGACGGATCGCCGCGGCCAGCTCGTCCGGCGAGATGGTCTTGGTGACGTAACCACGGGCGCCGGCCCGGATCAGCCCGATCACGTCCTCCGCCGCGTCGGAGACGCTCAGCGCCAGGAACTTGACCTGCGGATGGCTGCGCCGCATCGCCTCCAGCACCGCGCGCCCGCCGCCGTCGGGCATGTGCACGTCGAGCAGCACCACGTCCGGTCCGGTCGCGGCGATCCGGGTGACCGCCTCGGCCACCGTGCTCGCCTCGCCCACCACCTCGACGTGGGCGCCCAGCTCCGCGCGCACCCCGGCCCGGAACATCGCATGGTCGTCCACCAGGAACACCCGCAGCCGCTCGGGGCGGGCGTCCGCCGGGTCGAGGTGCTCCATCGACTGCTCGGCCATGGTCATCTGTTCCTCTCCGCTGCGGACGAGTCCCGGGAGATCGGCAGGATCAACCGGACCTCTGTCCCCTCCCCCGGGCCGGACCGGATTTCGGCCCGTCCGCCGTGCCGCTTCATCCGCCCGATGATCGAGCCGCGTACGCCGTGCCGGTGGTCCTCCACGGTATCCGGGTCGAAGCCCGCTCCCCGGTCCCGGACGAAGACGCTGACCTGATCGGGCTCCACCTCGGCGTACAGGGACACGGTCTGCACCCCCGCGTGTCGGGCCGCGTTCACCAGCGCCTCCCGCGCGGCGGCGACCAGCGCGCCGACCCGCTCGTCGTTCTCCCGGTCGCCGACCACCACCGCCTCCACCGTGATCGCGAAGGTGTCCTCGACCTCGGCCGCGGCCTGCTCGAGCGCGGCCGCGAGCCGCTCGTTCGGCGACGCGGTGGGCTTGTAGAGCCAGTTGCGCAGCGAACGTTCCTGCCCCCGGGCCAGCCGCTGCACCGTCTTGACGTCACCGGCGTTGCGCTGGATCAGGGCCAACGTGTGCAGCACCTGGTCGTGCACCATCGCGGCCAGCTCGGCCCGCTCCTGCTCGCGGATGCGCCCCTCGCGCTCCGAGCGGAGCTGGCTGTACGTCCGCCAGAGCACCGGCGCGGCGACCACACCGACCCCGGCCAGCCCGACCAGCGCGAAGATCACGCCGTTGATCACCGCGTCGAAGTTCTGCGCCGGCGAGTAGACCGCCGCGACGCCGATGATGCCGACCGCAACCAGCACCCCGCCGCCGATGAACCGGAGCACGAAGGCCCGCCGGTCGCTCTCCTCGACCACCGCGCCGAGCCAGGGCACCGGCATCGTGTCGCCCCACCGCCGCCGCCGCTCGGGCGCGGACTGGTGCCAGATGACGCCGGCGCCGACCGCGATGATGGCCACCAGCCAGCCGGCGGTGCCCGCCGCGCCGACCGAGTCGAAGACCATCACCTGGATCAGCAGAACCCCGAGCCCGATCCCCACGAACGGCAGGAGCTGGGCCACGTCGCGCCGGCGCGGCACCGCGGTGTCACCGGGCCGTAGCGGCACCACCGCCCAGAAGGCCGCGTAGAGCAGCAGGCCGAGCCCGCTCAGGCCGAGCAGCACCATGAACGCGACCCGCACCCGCAGCACCGAAATGCCGAGGTGGTCGGCGATGCCGGCGGCGACGCCGGCGGCCATCCGGTGCTCGGGGGCGCGGTAGAGGCGCGGGGGCGGTGTCACGATGCTGATCGGAGGCTCCCTGGTCACGGTGGCGGGTCGGGCGAGGTCGGTGGATCCGATCGTCACACGCTGCGGCGTACCGCGACCACGGGGACGCCCCCGACATTCCGGCCGCCCGGATCTCAGGGTGGGGTCAGGGTCGGGTCCTGAGGTCGCTCGGGCCCACCTGGCAGCAGGATCGAGGCATGACCGAGGAAGCTGCCCCGCCGCCCCGACCCGGGTCGGCACAGCCGGGCGGTTCATCACCGCCCTCACCAGCCGCGACACCCGCCGGCTGGGCCGAGCCCACCCAGTTCGGCCCGCCCACCGGCGCCACCACCGGCTTCGACGCGGGTCCGGCCGCCGACCCCACACCGGGCGCTCCGGACAGCGGCTACGGGCCCGGCGGCGCGGGCTACGGGCCCGGCGCCGGCTACGGCGCCGGGTACGCGGCCGGCACCGGCTACGGGGCGGGCGGGGCCGGGGGTACGCCACCCGGGCCGGGTGGTCCCGGGCCGTCGGCGCCGCCGCTGGGCGGGGCCGGCTTCACCTCGCGGTACGGGCTGGTCCGGCCGCGTGAGGGGCGCTACCTGGCCGGGGTCTGCGCGGCCATCGGACGAGCCACCAACACCGATCCGGTGCTCTGGCGGGTGCTGCTCGCGGTGCTCGGGTTCTTCGGCGGCATCGGCATCCTGGTGTACGTCGCCGCCTGGCTGATCATCCCCAACGAGGGCGACACCGCGTCCCCCGTGGAGTCCATGCTCGGACGCGGCCGGTCCAGCATGTCGCCGGTGACCGTGATCATCCTGGGCATCCTGGTCGCGGCCAGCTTCGGCTACATCGTCACCGACGCCTTCCGCGCGGTGCTGCTCGGGGCGGCCATCCTGATCGGCGGTGCGCTACTGCTCAACCGGGACAGCCGAGGGCCACAGCCCGGTGTCCCCGGTGGGGCGGCGCCCTCCGGGCCGATGGGTACGCCGCCCGGGCCCGTCCCGCCGGTCGCCTGGCCGGCGCCGGCCTCCGGCGCCGTGCCGCCCACCGGCCCGCTGGCGACCGCACCGCTGGCCAGCGGCGATCCGGCGTACGCCGGCGCGGCTCCGGGCGGGACGCCGACCCCGCACGCCCCGGTGTACGACGCGCCGGCCGCTTCCGCCCCGCAGCCGGTCACCAGCGCGCAGCCGGTGTCCGGAGTGGGTCCGGTGTCCGGGGGCCCGGCCGCCACGACGGCGCCGCAGGCCGCCTGGCCGGCACCACCGTCCACCACGCAGGGCTGGCCGAGCACCGGCACGCCCAGCGGGGGTTGGCCGTCGGCGCCGGTGACCGGTGCGCCCGCTGCCGGCTACCCGGTCACGCCACCGGCACCGGCCGGATACCGCCCTCCGTTCGCGCCGCACGGGCCGTACGCCGCGCCGGCCGCGTACCCCCCGCGCAAGCCACCGAAGCCGCCGAAGCCGCCGAAGCGACCCCGGGAGCGGTCGCCACTCGGCGCGGTGACGTTCTCGCTGATCTTTCTGGCACTCGGCGTCGTCGCCCTGCTCGACCTGCTGGACGTCTTCGACGTCGGCGCCTCGGCGTACTTCGCCGCCGCGTTGGCCACGATCGCGCTGGGGCTGCTGGTCGGCACCTGGTTCGGCCGGGCCCGCTGGCTGATCGCGCTCGGCCTGGTGACCGCCGCCGCATTGGGAACTGCCACGGTGGCCGAGTCGTACGACCGGATCCGCGGCGTCGACGGCGCGGTCACCTGGGCGCCCACCGACTACCGCGACCTCGCCGACCGGTACGAGAACAGCTTCGGTGACGCCGTGCTCGACCTGCGCGGGATCGACTTCGCGAAGCGGGACAGCCAGGTGACCGTGGCGATCAACTTCGGCCAGGCGACCGTGGTCGTGCCCCCGAACGTGGACGTCACCACGGTGGCGGACGTCAACGCGGGCGACGCCACCATCTTCGGCAACCGGTCCGGCGGGCTGGACGGGCGCCTGCGCGAGTCCACCGACCTGGGCGCGGACGGACCCGGGGGCGGGACACTGCGCCTGTACATCCACGTCAATGCCGGCAACCTGGAGGTGACCCGGTGAAGGCTCACCGTACGGACCTGGTGTCGTTCGCCTTCGGGTTGGTGTTCCTGGGGCTGTCCGCCTGGTGGCTGCTCGCCCAACTGCTCGGGCTCGCACTGCCGCCGGTCGGCTGGTTCCTGGCCGGCGCACTGATCCTGATCGGAGTCTTCGGGCTGGTCGGCGCGCTGCGCTCCGGCCGGCCGGCCCAACCGGGACCGACCGCTCAGGACGCCGTCCCCGCCGAGTCCGCCGTGCCGGTCTCCGGTGCGTCCGCGCCGATCTCCGGCGCGGGCCTGCCGTCCTGGGACGCCGAACGCTCCACCTGGGACGCTCCCACACCGGGACCGGTGGCGGAGACGACCACCGAGATGCGGGCACCGGAGACGCCGACGGCCGAGATGCGGGCACCGGAGACGCCGACCGCCGAGGTGATCCACCCAGCCTGGCTGGCCCACCCGCCGTCGGAGCCGGAGACCACCTCGGTCTCCGATCAGCGCGCCGACGGGGGCGACGAGCCGACCACCGGCCTCCTCGCCGGCCCGGCCGGGGCGGAGGCCGACGAGCCGACCCGGGTCGACCACCCGGCGGACGAGCGGGACGACCAGCGGCGCGAGCCCTGACCCGGCGCCTGCCCGCGCCGGCCTTCTCCACCGCTCCGGCGGTGCGGCCGGCGCGGGCAGGCGCATATGCTGAGCGGTGGAGATCTCGCCTCCGCCGGCCGGCCCGTCCCGCCATGGCGGGCCCCGCCGCGATTCCCGTCTCTACCCCGTCAGGAGCCCGTCCGACATGACCCAGTCCCCCGCCGTGCGTACCACCGGTCGGTCCGGTCCGGTCCGCATCGGCGAGCGAGCCGCCCGTACGCTCGTCACCGAGCTGGCCCGGATCAACGATCCCAAGGTCGCCCTCCTGGTCGGCGCGAGCCCGGAGTCCGCGGTGCTGGCCGCGGCGATCGAGGCGCTGCTCCCCGGTGACCGGCTCACCGTGGTACCCGCCGAGTCGTCCGGCGTCACGGTGCTGCGCGAGCACGTCACCGCCCAGGGCCGGTGGGTCGCCGACCGGGTTCGCGTGATCGACTCGCTGGCCGAGGCGGAGGTCGCCGGGGTGGTCATCGCCGGCGAGGCGTTCACCGGCACCGCCGAGGACACCCGCGGCACCATCGAGACCCTGGTCAAGCACCTGGCCGACGGCGCGGTGCTGAACGTCGCCACCGCCGCCACGCCCGGTCGGACCACCGGCGCCGCCGCCGAGTTGGCCCGGCAGGACGCCCTCTACGGCGTCGGCGCGGACCTGGTGCTGCGCAACTCGCCGCCGGTCCGGATCTACCGGCTGCGGTTCACCGCGGCCAGCCCGGCCGCGGCCGACCGGTTGGCCCCGGCGCACCGGCCGTCGAGCGTTCCGCTGACCCGTGGCATGCACATCGACTCCAACGGGGTGGCCGCGGCCGGCATCACGCTGGGCCTGGCCGTGCTGGCCCGGGTGGCACGTCCGTCGTCCAAGCTCTGGCTGTTGCCGGCGCTGGCCGCCGGGCCGGTCGCCGCGTTCTTCCGCGACCCGCAGCGCGACGTGCCGGAGGACCCGGCGGCCGTGGTCGCCAGCGCGGACGGGCAGGTCCTGTCGGTGCAGCGACTGCACGACGAACGTTTCGGCGATGGTGAGTGGCTGCGGATCGCGGTCTTCCTGTCCGTGCTGGACGTGCACGTCAACCGGGCGCCGGTCGCCGGCAAGGTGGTGGACTACTTCGTCGCCGACGGCGGCTTCGTCAACGCGATGAAGCCGGACGCCGAGCACAACGTGGCCGCGTACACCGTGCTGGACACCAGCCGCGGCACGGTGGTGGTCGCCCAGCGGACCGGGCTGATCGCCCGCCGGATCGTGCAGCGCGCGCCGATCGGCGCGCTGCTCGCGAAGGGCGAGCGCTTCGGGCTGATCAGGTTCGGCTCCCGGACCGACGTGTACCTGCCGGCCGAGGCCGCCGAGCCGCTGGTCGGACCGGGCGACAAGGTGGTCGGGGGTTCCACGGTCATCGCCCGCTGGCGCTGACCCCGTCCAACGAGAAACGGGGCGCCCGCCGGTCGGCGGGCGCCCCGTTTCCTTTGCGCGCGAATCAGGCGGTACGACGCTGCCGCAGCCAGAGCACCGGCCCGCTGACCAGGTAACCCACCACGATCAGGGCGAACGTGAGCCGGATGTCGACCAGCGCGCCGATCACCGGGGCCAGCCAGAGCCACGGCGGCAGCTTGACCAGCCGGGCGAGCTTGGCGTACGGGAAGCTGGAGACCATCGCGAAGGCGAGCAGCGCCACCCCGGCGACCAGCACGAGGCCGGGGACGGGCAGACCGATCGCGACGGTCACGGCGAGCACCGCGGCCGCCATGGTGGTGGGCACCCCGCAGAAGAAGCGGCCGTCCTTCGGCGAGACGTTGAAACGGGCCAGTCGGATCGCGGCACACGCTGCGACCAGGGCGCAGGCCACCGCCGCCGCGGCCGTCGACACCGAGCCGGCGAGCGAGGCGTAGACCACGACCGGCGCGGCGAGACCGAACGAGCACATGTCGGCCAGTGAGTCCATCTGTGCGCCGAACGGGCTGGCCACACCGAGCCGGCGGGCCAGTGCGCCGTCCAGACCGTCGAAGGCGACACAGGCGATCAGGCAGAGCGCGGCGAGGCGCACCTCACCCTGCATGGCCTGGAAGATGGCGAGCATGCCGAGCATCAGGCTGGCCAGCGTGCACGCGTTGACCAGGCCGAACTTCATCCGGCGGGCGACTGTGCGCTCGCCGGGGAGCAGTGGGATCGACCGGGCCGAAGCCTCGTCGGCGTGCGCCATCGGCGGCAGCGCCGGGCTGACCGGCATGACGGCCTCGATCTCCGACCGCCTGACGTCGAGCGATGAGCGGCCGAGGCGGTCCAGGCCGTAGCGGCGGCGCTGCCGGTCGGCGTACCGGTGCTCGGGCAGCGCCAGGTCGGTGGTCCGCAGGTCGCCGTCGCGGCGGCCCACACGGACCAGCAGCACCTGACGGGCGAACGTGCTGCTGCGGCGCAACCGGCCCGCCCAGCGACGCCCGGCGGGGCGCGGACTGTCAGTCGTACGACGCCGGCGCCATAGGGCTCTCGGCACGTTTCCTCCATCACCGGATCGGCTGCCGCCGTGGGGCGGGTGTCCGGCTGTCTCGTGCCGGACCTTGGGTGGCCCGGCAGCCGTTTTGCGGAGTACACCATCGCATAGGGGAACGGGACTTGGCGATAGCTGCCGGCGGTACTTATATCTGGCTTAAACCGCGCGAACCGCACTCTTGTTCCCATGCCGGGCCTCATCGCCCGTTTCCTCCATCATTCCCGCCATCGACTGTACCGGAGGGTCACCATCTCGGCTCACCGAGCGTGGGGCTATCGACCCGACTGTCCGATTGCCGAGGCAGCGATCCCGGTCAACGGCAGGTCGGCGGCCTCGGCCGGGGTGAACCAGCCGGCTCGGGCCGTCGAACCGCCGGCAGACTCGGTGACCACCGCATCGGTAGGTACGTCCACCAGCACCCGATAGATCACTCGGACGCCATGCCAGTCCAACGGCCGACCCTCCGGGCCGAGCGCGGCAGGGTTGTGCAGATTGTCCACGCCGAGCAGCTCCACCACCCGGCCCAGCTGACCGCCCTCCTCGACCAGCTCACGGAGCAGCCCGGTGGTTGGTTGCTCGCCGTGATCGGTGCCGCCACCCGGCAGGTGCCACCTGCCCGCTCCCGGGTAGCCGTGCGCGATCTGGGTGAGCAGGATCCGCCCGGCCGGATCGGTGACCAGCCCGTACGCCCCGAAGCGCAGCCGACGGTCGGGGTGCGCCGGCGGGAACGGCTCGGCGGGCCGGTGGACACCGGTCGGGAGCGGGGTGACCGGCAGGCCGAGCAGCTCGGCGCTGAACGGTGCCAGCGGGAGGCGGGCCGCCTCGGCGGTGGTGACCCAGCGAGCCCGGTCGGTCGGGCCGTCCCCGGCGTCACGCAGCGTGCCACCACGCGTGCTCAGCTCGAACGCCAACCGGTCGGTGTGCAGGGCGATGCCGTCCTCCGGGTAGGTGGTCACGTCGGCGACGGCCGCCCGCAGCCGGTCCACCGTCACGGTCAGCCCGGTCTGCCCGGCGACCTCGCGCTCCACCGCGTGCTCCGGATGCTCGGCATGCGCCACCGCACCCCCGGGCACCCGCCAAACCTCCGGCCCTTCGTCCCCACCCCGCTCCCGCACCACCAACACGCGCCCCGAGTCCCACAGAACCCCGTAGACCCCCACACCCCGCCGCAGCTCCATCCCGCTCCCCGCCATCCCCGCCATCCCCCGCCATCCCCCGTCGATCATGAAGTTATCGCCATCCATCTCGGCGTGTCCTGACAATAACTTCATGATCAACGCAGGGATGGGCGGGTCCGGGGGGCCGGGGAGGGGGGTGGGAGAGGGAGGGAGCGGGTTAGGTGAGTTGGGCGGCTTGGACTGCTTCGGCGGTCACCTCGGTGAGGTGGTGGGTGGGGAGGGCGCCCAGCTCCTCGCGGGCGAACCAGCGGGCCTCGCAGGTGGAGCCGCCCACGTCGGCCACCGTCAACGGGTTGGGCTGGTCGACCACCACCCGGTAGAACGCACGCACCCCGTGCCAGTCGATCGGGTAGCCCTCCGGGCCGAGCGAGGCCGCGTCGCGGTGACTGGCCACGCCGAGCAGCTCGACCAGTCGGCCGGTCTGGCCGGTCTCCTCGACCAGCTCCCGGATCAGCGCCGCGCCCGGCTGCTCGCCGTAGTCGGTGCCGCCGCCGGGCAGGTGCCAGCAGCCGGCGCCCGGGTAGCCGTCGGAGACGCGGGTGAGCAGCACCCGACCGGCCGGATCGGTGCACACCGCGTACGCGGCGAAGCGCTGCGCCCGGTGCAGCCCGTCCGGGCCGGGCACCGCGTAGAAGGAGGGGAACTCCGGCGCCTCGTCGGGCACCACGTCGGCCGAGGAGGCGGGCAGACCGAGGGCACGCGCGGTGAACGAGCGCAGCGGAAGCTGCCGGGCCTCGTCGAGGGTGTACCAGCGGGCCAGATCGGTGGGGCGCTCGCCGACCCGGTCTGCGAGGGTGCCGCCGCGCACCGCCACCCGGTAGATCAGCCGGTCGGTGTGGATCGTGATGCCGCGCTCCGGCAGGGCCCGCATGTCGGCGAGCACGTCGGCCAGGCCCGAGACGGCGACCGAGAGGCCGGTCTCGGCGGCGGTCTCCCGGACCACCGTGTGGTTCGGGTCCTCGCCGTGGTCGACCGCCCCACCGGGCAGCGACCACGTGCCGGGTGTGCCGGAGCGCTCCGATGCACGGACCAGCAACACTTGGCCGTCTGGGTCAGCACAAACTGCGTATGCCGCGATCCTGCGGAGCGGCTCCAGCAAGGTGGTCACGGAAGCAAATTCTCCCCGGGCCGGGTTACCGGAACGGAAAAGAGTCGGATTCCTGACTGTCTGACCCCGATCAGGGATCGGTCAGGGTAAGGATCCGGGCGGTCACCGAGGTCGGGCCGGGCACCGGCGCGGAGTGTGGAGGCATGACATCCACCACCGCTCCCCACGCCCCGTACAAGCAGCTCCGGCGACCCACCACCGACCGCATGGTGGCCGGTGTCGCCAGCGGCCTCGGTCGCTACTTCGCCGTCGACCCCACCGTGGTCCGGGTGATCTTCGCGGTCAGCGGCCTGCTCACCGGCGGGTTGGCGCTGTTCGCGTACCCGATCATGTGGTTCCTGATGCCCGAGGAGCCCACCGGAGCGCCGGCCTGGCCGCACCCGACGGGCGTCGCGCCGCAGGGCCCGCCGCCCACCGCCGGGCCCGCGCCCGGCGTGCCGGACCCGGGGTACGCCCCGACGCCGTCCTATCCACCGACCGCGTGAGGCGCGCTCACTCCCACTCGATGGTGCCCGGCGGCTTGCTGGTCACGTCCAGCACCACGCGGTTCACCTCGGCCACCTCGTTGGTGATCCGGGTGGAGATGCGGGCCACCACCTCGTAGGGCAGTCGTGACCAGTCTGCGGTCATCGCGTCCTCGCTGGAGACCGGGCGCAGCACCACGGGATGCCCGTAGCTGCGCCCGTCGCCCTGCACGCCGACGCTGCGCACATCGGCGAGCAGCACCACCGGGAACTGCCAGACGCCGCGGTCCAGGCCGGCCGCGGTCAGCTCCTCCCGGGCGATCAGGTCGGCCCGGCGCAGCAGGTCGAGACGCTCCCGGTCGACCGCGCCGATGATCCGGATGGCCAGGCCGGGGCCCGGGAACGGGTGCCGCCAGACCATCGCCTCGGGCAGGCCCAGCTCCAGGCCGAGCGCGCGGACCTCGTCCTTGAACAGCGTGCGCAGCGGCTCGACCAGCGCGAACTTCAGGTCCTCCGGAAGGCCGCCGACGTTGTGGTGGCTCTTGATGTTGGCGGTGCCCGTGCCGCCGCCGGACTCGACCACGTCCGGGTAGAGGGTGCCCTGGACCAGGAACTCGACATCGCCGTGCGAGGCGATCTCGCGGGCGGCGGCCTCGAAGACCCGGATGAACTCCCGACCGATGATCTTGCGCTTCTGCTCCGGATCGGTCACCCCGGCCAGCGCGCCCAGGAACCGGTCCGCCGCGTCGACCACCTTCAGCTTGATGCCGGTGGCCGCCACGTAGTCCTTCTCGACCTGCTCCGCCTCACCGGCACGCAGCAGGCCATGGTCGACGAAGACACAGGTGAGCTGGTCACCGACCGCCCTGTGCACCAGCGCGGCGGCGACCGCCGAGTCCACCCCGCCGGACAGGCCGCAGATGACCTCCTTGTCGCCGACCTGGGCGCGGATCCGGGCCACCTGCTCGTCGATGATGTTCTCGGCCGTCCACGTCGGCTCGATGCCGGCGATGTCGTACAGGAAGCGGGTCAGCATCTCCTGGCCGTGCGCGGTGTGCCCGACCTCCGGATGGAACTGCACGCCCGCCCGGCGACCGGCCAGGTCCTCGAACGCCGCCACCGGCGCGCCCTCCGACTCGGCGGTCACCGTGAAGCCCTCGGGCGCCTCGGTGACGCAGTCGCCGTGACTCATCCAGACCGGCAGGTCGGCCGGCAGGTCGCGGAGCAGCACGCCGGGCTCGAGGAGACGGGGGCGCAGCGGCGTGCCGCCGTACTCACGGCTGCCCGTCCTCGCGACCGTCCCACCGAGTGCCTGGGCCATCGCCTGGAAGCCGTAGCAGATGCCGAAGACCGGCACGTCGGCGGTGAACACGCCGGCGTCGATCTGCGGGGCGTCCGGCGCATAGACGCTGGACGGGCCGCCGGAGAGGATGATCGCGGCCGGGTTCTTCGCCAGCATCTCGGCGACCGGCATCGAGTGCGGCACGATCTCCGAGTAGACGTTCGCCTCGCGGACCCGGCGGGCGATGAGCTGGGCGTACTGGGCTCCGAAGTCCACCACGAGGACGGGGCGAGGCAGGCTCATGTGCACAAAGCCTACCGACAGTCACCGCCGCCCCCGGCACCGGCTCGCCCCCAGCGCGCCGCCGGGGTGGGTCAGGGGGGGCGCAGGGCGGCGGGAGCGTCCGCCGGGACGGCGGGGTTGTGCGGTGCGACCGGGTCCACCCGGCGGTACGGGCTGCCGAGCGGGGGTCGCGGGTCGGGGTGGTCCCTGTTGGGCCAGAGGGACATGGCCCGCTCAGCCTGCGCGGTGATCGTCAGCGATGGGTTGACGCCGAGGTTGGCCGAGACCGCCGCGCCGTCCACCACGTGCAGCCCCGGGTGCCCGTACACCCGATGGTAGGGGTCGATCACCCCGTCCGCCGGGGTGGCCCCGATCGCCGCCCCGCCCAGGATGTGCGCGGTCACCGGGATGTCGAACGGCTCGGTGAGCGAGCCGCCGGGCGTACCGCCGATCTCCTCGGCGAGCAGCCGGGCCGCGGTGTTGCCGGCCGGGATCCAGGTCGGGTTGGGCGCGCCGTGGCCCGGGCCGGTGACCAGCCGGCGGCCGAGCGCGCCACGCCGCCACCGGGTGGTCAGGGAGTTGTCCACCGACTGCATCACCAGGGCGATCACCGTGCGCTCCGACCAGCCACGCACCGAGAGCATGCCGGCGGCCAGCCCGGGCTGCCGCACGATGCTGCCCAGCCAGCGCCGGACCCGGTGCGGACCCCCGTCGACCAGCAGCGACTGGAGCAACCCCATCGCGTTGGAACCGCGTCCGTAGCGGACCGGCTCGACGTGCGTCTGCGGGTCGGGGTGGAACGAGCTGGTGATCGCCACCCCCTCGGTGAAGTCCAGCCGCTCGGACCGGGCACGCTGGCGCGGCACCGAGGCCCCCAGGATCGCCTCCGAGTTGGTCCGGGTCAGCTCGCCCAGGCGCGGCGAGAGCCCCGGCAACGCCCCATCGGCCTTCATCTCGTGCAGCAGCCGTTGGGTGCCGAGCGCCCCGGCCGCGAAGACCACCTCGTCGGCCTGGATCACCTGGCGACGGCGACGCAGCCAGGCCCCGGTGCGGAGGGTGTGCACCTCGTACCCGCCGCCGGCGGCCGGCCGGACGGCGGTCACCGTGGTCAGCGGGTGCACCGTGGCGCCCAGCCGCTCGGCGAGCCAGAGATAGTTCTTGACCAGGGTGTTCTTCGCCCCGTGCCGGCAACCCGTCATGCACGAGCCGCAGTGCAGGCAGCCGGTGCGCTCCGGGCCGGCGCCGCCGAAGTACGGGTCGGCGGCCCGCTGGCCGGGGCGGCCGATGTGCACGCCGACCGGGGTGGCGTGGAAGGTGTGCCCCACCCCCATCCGCTCGGCCACCGCCCGCATGGCCCGGTCCGCTCCGGTGTCCACCGGGTACGTGGTGACGCCGAGCATCCGCTTCGCCTGGTCGTAGTGGCGGGCCAGCTCGTCGCGCCAGTCGGTGATGTCCCGCCACTGCGGATCGCTGTAGAAGGCTGGCAGCGGCTCGTAGAGGGTGTTCGCGTAGACCAGCGAACCGCCGCCCACGCCGGCTCCGGAGAGCACCAGCACACCGCCGCCGGATCGCCGGTCGGCCGGACGGAGCAGGGTGATCCGCTGGATGCCGTAGCAGCCCAGCTTCGGCGCCCACAGGAACCGGCGGGCCCGCCACGACGTCTGCGGGAACTCGTCGTCGGCGAACCGTCGGCCCGCTTCCAGCACGCCGACCGAGTAGCCCTTCTCAGCCAGCCGGAGCGCGGTGACGCTGCCGCCGAAGCCGGACCCGATGACGATCACGTCGTACCGCATGAACGCATCATTACCGGTGAGTAGCGCTCGCGCCAGCGGCAGTTTCGCGCGATCATGCTCCGGCCGACCGACCCGGTGCCTTCCGGCCGCAACCCGGAGCACCCGTCGGAGCGTTGTTCCGGATACGGGTGGAAGGGAATTCGAAGATGGTTCTCGGATCGATGGCACCACGCCGGCGGTGGCTGCTGCTGGGGCTGGCGGCCCTCGCCATCGTCGCGCTGGTCGCGGCCGGGGCGGTGGTGGTCACCCGGCTGACCGGCGACGACACGCCGGACCGTTCGGCACCGGCCGGCTCGCCGAGCGCGCTGCCGGCCGGCACGCCCAGCCCCAGCCCGACCGGGCCGCCGCCGGGCGCCAACATCACCGGACCACTGAACCTGCTGCTGGTCGGGGTGGACACCCGGGTCAGCGTGCCCGGCTGGGAGCCGCACGCCGACTCCGTGCTGGTGCTGCACGTGCCCAAGGGACTGGGCCGGGCGTACCTCTTCTCGCTCCCCCGCGACCTGCTGGTGGACATCCCGGCGTTCCCGAAGGCCGACTACGCCGGCGGCAAGACCAAGCTCACCCACGCGATGAGCTTCGGCAGCCGGGTGCCGGGCAAGCCCAAACAGCCGAGCACCGCCCAGGGGTACGAGCTGCTGCGCAGCACGGTCAGCGGGTACACCGGCCTGCGCATCGACGCTGGCGCGGTGCTCACCTTCACCGGGTTCGACCGGCTGGTGACCGCCCTGGGTGGGGTGGACATCTACGTCGACCAGCGGGTCGCCTCACTGCACCGTCGGCCCGACGGCAAGTACCGGGAGAGCGCCCCGGGCGGGTACACCGGACCGCAGATGGTCTACGAGAAGGGCGACCGGCACCTCAACGGCTGGCAGGCGCTGGACTACGCGCGGCAGCGCTACATCACCGGCGGCGACTACGCCCGGCAGCGCCACCAGCAGCAGCTGATCCGGGCGCTGACCCGCAAGATCCTGGACGAGGGCCTGGCCCGGCAGCCGGAGCGGGTCGACCAGGTGGTCGCCGCACTGGGCGACACCCTGGTCTACGTGGGCGGTCGCCGCATCGTGGACCTGGCGTACGCGCTGGGCGGGGTGCCGGAGGACCGGTTCGTGCTGGTCGGCCTGCCCGGCTCTGGCGTCGGCAAGGGCAGCGCCTACCGCGGCGAACAGCTCACCAGCGTCGGCCGGAAGTTCATCTCCGAGCTGCGCGCCGGCCGCGCCGACGCCTATCTGTCCGCCCACCCCACGCTGCGCGTCAAGACCTGACCCGGGGTCCCCGCGATCTGACCGGATCGCGGGGACCGTGGCGGGATCAGAGGGGCTTGGGGGTGGGAGGCTTCTTCGTGCCGTAGAGCCAGGCGTCGAAGACCTTGTCGAGTTGCTTGCCGGAGATGCGCTCGGCGTGCGCCACGAATTCGGCGGTGGTGGCGGTGCCGTTGCGCTTCTCCGCCGCCCAGGTCTTGACGATCTCGAAGAACGCCTTGTCGCCGACGGCGACCCGCAGCGCGTGCAGGGTCATCCCGCCGCGCTGGTAGACCGACTCGCTGAACAGCCCCTTCACCCCGGGCTTGCCGGGCGGCGTCGTCCACACCTGCGCCGGCACCTGGGCGTACCGGCTGTCGAACGCCTGCTCGGCGGTGTACTCCCTGGTGTGCTCGGCCCAGAGCCACTCCGCGTACGTGGCGAAGCCCTCGTTGAGCCAGATGTCCTCCCACTTGGCCAGCGCCACGCTGTCGCCGAACCACTGGTGGGCCAGTTCGTGCGCGACCACCTCGGTGTTCTCGCCCTGCCGGAAGAAGGCGGCGGAGTAGACCGGGCGGCTCTGGGTCTCCAGCGCGTAGCCGATCCGGCTGTCGGAGACCACCACACCGCCGTACGCGTCGAACGGGTAGGGCCCGAACACGCTCTCCAG
The DNA here is from genome assembly GCF_042872965.1 of Micromonospora sp. NPDC005087. Classification (NCBI taxonomy): domain Bacteria; kingdom Bacillati; phylum Actinomycetota; class Actinomycetes; order Micromonosporales; family Micromonosporaceae; genus Micromonospora; species Micromonospora sp. NPDC005087. The sequence goes on from NZ_JBIALB010000013.1 coordinate 141,145, forward strand.
GTAGTCGGCCACCTTGACGGTCTTCGCGATCGAGGCGTCCGCCGCACCCTTGGCCACCTTCGTGGTGACCGCGCTGTACACCGGCCTTCCCTTGTGCTCGGAGGTGGTGATCCGGAACTTGCCGATCACCAGCGTGCTCAGGTAGCTGGCCATCGGCGACTTCTCCGACCACTTCCAGGTGGTCCAGCCGTCCTTGCTGGTCTTGCCACCCGGTACGCCGTTGCTGACAGCGGTCACACCGTCCGGGACGGTGATCTCGAAGTCGTACGCCGCCTTGTCCGAGGGGTGGTCGTTGACCGGGAACCAGGTGCTCGCCGACTCGGGTTGGCCCAGCGCGATGGCACCGTCCGAGGTGTGCAGGAACCCGCCGTCGCCGAGCACCTCGTTCTTCAACGGCTTCGGCTGCCCCTCGTACCCGATCTCGGCGACGAATCCGTTGCCGTTGATCAGGCCGGCGGCCGGCTTGATCACCAGTTCGTTCTTCTGCCGGGTGTGGGTGGCCGGGGCGCCGTCCACGGTGACCGTCCTGACGGTCAGGCCGGCCAGGTCGAGGTTGAACGCCGACAGGTCGGCGGTCGCGGTGGCCTGCACCGTGACCTTGCCGGTCAGCTGGTCCTTCGCCGGGTCGTAACGCACCTTGACGGTGTACCGGCCGACGTCGTAGCCGCCGTTGCCGTAGGTGGGGAAGTAGGCGTCACCGACCCCGGCCGCGCCGGGGGCGAACGTCCGCGACGGCGTCGGGGAGGCACCTATGGGCGGCGCCGCCTCCGGGGTCGAAGAGTCGCATCCGGACAGTACGAGCGCCGCGGTCACCAGCAGACCGGCAGACACCCGCAGCCTGTGCCTCGTCACCCACATCACGAGCCCTCCCCCGTACGGCGGCGGCCTGCGCCGCCCCACGCGAACGGCGTCCGCCCGCCGGCCGCAGGGCGGCAGCCTATCGACCGACCATCACGGCCCCGTCACGGCAGGGTGGGTGCCGCACCGCCCACCAACCACGCGTCGAAGAGTGGGCGCAGCTGCCGGTTCGCCACCCGCTCGGCCAGCGCGACGAAGTCGGAGGTGGTGGCGTTGCCCCCGGCCCGCTCGGCGGTCCAGGTACGCAGGATGCGGAAGAAGGTGTCGTCTCCGACGGTCCGGCGCAGCGCATGCACGGCGAGCGCTCCGCGTTTGTAGACGGCGGTCCCGAACATCCGTTCCCGGCCCGGCTCGACCGACGGCTGCGACCAGTCGGTCGCCGCGTACTGGAGCTCGAAGTTGCGCTGCGCGGTGCGACCGCCGTCGTGCTCCTCCCACAGCCACTCGGCGTAGCTGGCGAAGCCCTCGTTGAGCCAGATGTCGCCCCACCTGCTGAGCGAGACGCTGTCGCCGAACCACTGGTGGGCCAGCTCGTGCGCGACCACACCCGGGTTGGGCCGGTCGTCGTCGAAGAAGGCGGGCCCGTAGACCGGGCGGGACTGGGTCTCCAGCGCGTAGCCGATCCGGTCGTCGGCGACGACGATCCCGCCGTACGAGTCGAACGGGTACGGGCCGAAGCGGCTGGCCAGGAAGTCGACGATCTCGCCGGTACGGGCCAACGAGTCGGCCGCGCCACCGGTCGCCGGAATGCTCGCCGCCACCGCGGTGACCATCGGCCGGCCGGCGTGACTGCCGCTCACCACCCGGTAGTCGCCGATCACCAGCGTGGTCAGGTAGCTGGCCATCGGTGTGCGCTCCGACCAACGCCAGGTGGTCCAGCCGTCGGCGCTGCTCTTCGGCCCGGGCACCCCGTTGCTCAGCACCGACAGGCCGTCCGGGACGGTCACCGCGAGGTCGTAGCTGGCCTTGTCGGACGGGTGGTCGTTGACCGGAAACCAGGTGGCGGCGGAGTCCGGCTGGCCCAGGGCGACCGCTCCGTCGGCGGTGTGCAGGAAACCGCCGCTGCCCAGCTCCCCGTCGGCGATGGCGGTGGGCACGCCCGCGTACTCCACCGCGACCGTGAACGCCCGGCCGCGCGGCAGCCCGGCGGGCGGTGTCACCACCAGCTCGCCGTCGTCGCGGCGGTGCTCGGCGGGGGCGTCGTCGACGGTGATCGCGCTGACCTCGAGCCCGGCCAGGTCCAGGTTGAACCGGGACAGGTCCTGGGTGGCCGTCGCCGTGATGGCGGCCCGGCCGGTCAGCCGGTCGGTCGCCGGGTCGTAGCGGACGTCCAGGCCGTAGTGCGTGACGTCGTAGCCGCCGTTGCCACGGCCCGGGACGTACGGGTCTCCGGCGTCGGCGGCACCGGGCCGGAACCCGTCGTCGTCGTGGGTGCAGCCGGCCGTGGCCACCGCGATCGCACAGGTCAGCGCGGTGACGGCGGCGGCGAGCCGGCGGCGGGCCGATGTCCGTCCGGTCACGACCATGCACACTCCTCCTGCGGCCTCCCGGGTCACGACGAGCCTAGCCAGCACCACCGGGCGGGAAGCCGGTATCGAAGACCATCAGCTGCTTTCGTTGAATCAAACAAAAGTTGGCTCTGATCAATACTTTCTTTCGGCTTCGATCGACGTTACTGTCTGTCACCAAGATGTAATGCGTTCGGAACATTCACGCCGGTCGCGCTTGAACGGGACGACCGTCCCTTGCCACCCGCCGTGACGGCGGCGTGGACCTGCCCCTTCGACCTCGCGGCACCCGCACGCTCCCGGCCGCCGGGAATGCGGAACGGTCACTCGGCGGCGCCCCGCGACCTGACCCTCGTCGCACGTCTGCTGATCGACATCGACGGCAACCGCCGTCGCGAAAGGTGGAACAGATGCCAGACCACACCGCACCCGACGCCTCCTCTCCCGGCCGGCTCAGCCGTCGGTCACTGCTCGCCGCGTCCGCCGGCGCGGCCGCCGCACTCGGCGCGGCCGGCCTGCCGGTCCTCGCCACCGGCACCCCGGCGCTCGCCCACCGCAAGGACAAGGGGAAGAGCAGGCTTCGGGTCGAACCGCTGATCCCGTCGAGGAACCGCGGCATCATCCTCTACAGCGTCCGGGACCGGATCACCGCCGCGCCCGACGACAGCGGCGTGCCGTACGGCTTCGAGCGAGTTCTCGCCCGGCTCGCCGAGATCGGCTACAAGGAGATTGAGTTCGCGGGCTACACCCAGAGCACCGACATCCTCGGCCGGCAGATCACGCCCCGCGAGATCCGCAAGATCCTCGACGACAACGGCCTGGTGGCCAACGGCACCCACGCCTCGATCCAGGCGGCCACCTTCCAGCAGCAGCTGGACATCGCCGAGGAACTCGGCATGAAGAACATCGGCACCGGCAGCGACCCGACCAACAGCGCGTACAAGGCCGACTGGGACGCCGCCGCCGACACCTGGAACGAGCTGGGCCGGCAGGCCCGGGCCCGGGGCATGCGGCTCTACACGCACAACCACGACGTCGCGTACAGCTTCCTGCTCGACTCCGGTCCGCTGGACGACCAGGGCCGACCCACCCGCTCCTCCGGCGTCCGGCGGCTGGAGTACTTCTTCGGCAGGACCGACCCCCGGTACGTCTTCTTCGAGCTCGACATCTACTGGGCCTACGTGGCCCGCTACAAGCACCAGAAGTACGTCGACCCGGCGGGCCGCGAGGTGACCGACCTGTTCGACCCGATCCTCACCGTGGCCGACCGGACCACCCGATTCCCGCTCTTCCACGCCAAGGACGGCGACCGGGACACCAGCGTGCCCAACGGCTACCAGATGACCCCGCTGGGCGAGGGCGACCTCAACTTCCAGCAGTTCTTCCAGACCATCGGCGAGCGGGACTTCCACCACGCCAACTGGGAGATGGACACCGCCCCCGGCGGCGCCGCCAACCGGGGCCAGTCGCTCGACTTCGCGGCGACCAGCTACCGCAACATGTCCGACCTGACCATTTACCTCAAGAAGTGACGCCGGCGCGGCCCGAGTTCACCGAGGGCTGACGCCCCCGGTACGACGAAGGCCGGCCCCGCAGCGTGGCGGGGCCGGCCTTCCGGCGTACGGGAGACAGGTCAGCGGTCGAGGACCAGCCCGACCTTCTGGAACTCCTTGAGGTCGCGGTAACCGCACTTGGCCATCGCCCGGCGCAGCCCGCCGAACAGGTTCAGCTGGCCGTCGGCCTCGTCGGCCGGCCCGAAGAGCAGCTGCTCCATCGAGCCGATCGGCTCACCGGCGACCTCGAACGCGCCCCGGGGCAGCGACGGGTGACTGGCCGCCGAGTGCCACCAGGCACCACCGGCGGGCGCCTCCTCGCAGAGCGACAGCGGCTCCCCGAGCATCACCGCGTCCGCGCCGCAGCCGAGCGCCTTGGCGATGTCACCCGAGGTCTGGATGTCGCCGTCGGCGATCAGGTGCACGTACCGGCCGCCGGTCTCGTCGAGGTAGTCCCGGCGGGCCGCCGCGGCGTCGGCGATCGCGGTCGCCATCGGCACCCGGATGCCCAGCACCGATTCCGTGGTCGACCACTCGTCGCCACCGATGCCCACGATCACGCCGGCCGCACCGGTACGCATCAGGTGCAGCGCGGTCTTGTAGTCCGTGCAGCCGCCGACGATCACCGGCAGGTCGAGGTCGGCGATGAACTCCTTGAGGTTCAGCGGCTCGTCGGTGGTCGACACGTGCTCGGCCGAGACGATGGTGCCCTGGATGACCAGGATGTCCACTCCGGCGTCCAGGATCACCGGAGCCAGCGCCAGGGTGTGCTGCGGGGACACCCGCACCGCCACCGTGCCGCCACCGGCGCGCAGCTCGCGGACCCGCTCAGCGATCAGATCCGGGCGGATCGGCTCGGCGTACACCTCCTGGAGCCGCTTGGTGGCGCGGGCGTCCTCGTCGAGGCCGGCCAGCTCCTCCAGCACCTTGGTCGGGTTCTCGTAGCGGGTCCACAGCCCCTCGACGTTGAGCACGCCGAGGCCGCCGAGCTCACCGAGCCGGACGGCCGAGGCCGGGCTCATCGTGGCGTCCGAGGGGTGCCCGACGCACGGGATGCCGAACGGGTACGCGTCCAGCTGCCACGCGGTGGAGACGTCGTCGACGTCCCGGGTCCGGCGGCTCGGCACGATGGCGATGTCGTCCAGGTGGTAGCCGCGCTGCGCGGTCTTGCCCAGCCCGATCTCGACCACGTCACGCATGGGGGACTCCAGGTTGTTGGGGGATGGTCAGCGGGTGTGGTAGTTGGGCGCCTCGACGGTCATCTGGATGTCGTGCGGGTGGCTCTCCTTGAGCCCGGCCGCGGTGATCCGGATGAGCTGGCCGCGGTGGTGCAGATCGGGGATGTTCTCCGCACCGGCGTACCCCATCGCCAGGCGCAGCCCGCCGACCAGCTGGTGGGCCACCCGCGAGAGCGGCCCCCGGTAGGGCACCTGACCCTCGACGCCCTCGGGCACGAGCTTGTCGTCGCTGAGCACGTCCTGCTGGAAGTAGCGGTCCTTGCTGTACGACTTGGCCTGGCCCCGGGACTGCATCGCGCCGAGCGAGCCCATCCCGCGGTACGCCTTGTACTGCTTGCCGTTGACGAAGATCAGCTCGCCGGGGCTCTCCTCGCAGCCGGCCAGCAGGCTGCCGAGCATCACCGTGTCGGCGCCGGCCACCAGCGCCTTGGCGATGTCGCCCGAGTATTGAATGCCGCCGTCGCCGATCACCGGCACGCCGGCCGGACGGGCCGCCCGGGCGGCCTCCATGATCGCGGTGATCTGCGGCACGCCGACCCCGGCGACGATCCGGGTGGTGCAGATCGCGCCCGGCCCCACGCCGACCTTCACGCCGTCGGCACCGGCCTCGACCAGCGCTTTCGCGCCGGCGTACGTGGCCACGTTGCCGCCCACGATGTCGATCGTCACGTCCTTCTTGAGCCGGCGGACCATGTCCAGCACCGCCCGCTGGTGGCCGTGCGCGGTGTCCACGATCAGCACGTCCACGCCCGCGTCGACCAGGGTGCGGGCCCGCTTGTACGCGTCCTCGCCGACACCGATCGCGGCGGCCACCCGCAGCCGACCGGCGTCGTCCTTGGTGGCGTCCGGGTACTGCTCGCTCTTGGTGAAGTCCTTGACGGTGATCAGCCCACGCAGGCGGCCCGAGTCGTCGACGATCGGCAGCTTCTCGACCTTGTGCCGGCGCAGCAGGTCCAGCGCCTCGTCCTTGCTCACCCCGACCCGAGCGGTGACCAGCGGCGTACGCGTCATGATCTCGTGCACCGGCGTGTCCGGCTCGGAGACGAAGCGCATGTCGCGGTTCGTGACGATGCCGACGAGCTGGCCGTCCCCGTCCACCACCGGCACACCGGAGATCCGGTACCGGCCGCAGAGCTCGTCGACCTCGCGCAGGGTGTCGTTCGGGCTGGCGGTCACCGGATTGGTGATCATGCCGGACTCGGAGCGCTTGACCAGGTCGACCTGGAGGGCCTGGTCCTCCAGGGACAGGTTGCGGTGCAGCACGCCGATGCCGCCCTGGCGGGCCATGGCGATCGCCATCCGCGCCTCGGTGACGGTGTCCATGGCGCTGGAGAGCAGCGGGATGGTCAGTTCGATCGTGCGGGTGAGCCGGGTACGGGTGTTCACCCGGCTGGGAACCACGTCCGACTCGCCCGGCTGCAGCAGCACGTCGTCGAAGGTGAGCCCGAGTGGAACCACCCGGGCCGAGCCGGCCGGCAGCTCGGGCAGGTGGCCGCCCAGCTCGGCGTGCTCGGCGCCGGCCGGAAGGTCGGTGCTGGGCGAATTTTCCACGATTGCTCCCCTGAGCTGCTCGGATGGGCTTCAGCGAGGTGGCGCGGGCGGGCACCGGAACGCGCCACGGTGCCGGCGCGTCGTCCCATCGTACCCAGTGAGCTGGGCGACTCCTCCGGTGGCGGGCCGGCCCGGCGCGGGGCCGGGGGCGGACGCTCCCACCGACTTGGGTCTACGGTGAGGGGGTGCACGACGAGCCCATCGACCCGTTCAACGGCGACCCGGCCGACCCGACCGCGGGGCTGGACGATCCGGGCGACGACGCGACGCCGGATCCGCTGACCGACGTCGAGCGGCAGGATGTGCTGGAAGACCTCGCCGACCTGGAGATCTACCAGGCGCTGCTGGCGCCCATCGGGGTCCGCGGGCTGGTGATCGAGTGCGAGGACTGCCGGGAGCCGCACTACTTCGACTGGGACCTGCTCCGGGGCAACCTGCGACACCTGCTCAACTCGGGCCGGCCGCGGGTGCACGAGCCGGCGTACGACCCGGACCCGGACCACTACGTGACCTGGGACTACGCCCGCGGGTACGCCGACGGGGTGCACGACACCCTGACCGAGGGCACCGAGGACGAACCGGGCACCCCCGCCGCCGACTGACCCGGTCCACCCGCTCGTTCGGCCCGGTGTTCGAGCCGGCAAGATCGTGCTGCAACAAGGAAACAGTGGCTTCCCGGTTCGAGGAAGCCACTACATCCTGGATCGAGCACGATCAGGCCCGTGTCGCGTCGGAGTGGTGGATCAGGCGACCAGGCCGGCGCGGAACCCGGCGGCCACCGCGTGCGCCCGGTCCCGGGCGCCGAGCTTGCGGAACAGCCGACGGGCGTGGGTCTTGACGGTGTCCTCCGAGACGAACAGCTCCCGGCCGATCTCCGCATTGCTCTTGCCCTCGGCCATTCCCAGCAGCACCTGGAGCTCCCGCTCGGTGAGTCCGACCGCCCGGGCAGGCCGGGCGCTCGGGGCGGGGCTGGGCGGCTCGGTCTGGTCCGCTTCCGGCTCACCGGTCGCCGGCTCGACCTCGTCGTCGCCCCGCTGCACCGGCACCGACGGCACACCCGCCGGGCCCTCGCCGGGCGCGGCGCCCCAGCCGGGCTCGCCCGAGCCGCGCAGCGACGGCGCGGAGCGCCCGCCGACCGCCGCGGTGTCCCGGGCCGGGTCGGTGATCCGTTGCCGGGACGCCCGGCCGGGCGCGGTGAGCAGCAGCAGAGCCTTGGCCACCGCGCTGGTCAGGTCATGGTCGGCGTTCTGGATGAGGCCCCGAGCGCCAGCGCTGATGGTCGCCGCCGCCGCCTCGGACTCCTCGGCGCCGAGCAGCACGACCGCCGCCTGCGGCGCGCGGGCCAGGACCCGGCGGACGAAGCCCGCGCTGTCCGGCCGGGTGAGGGCCGTGTCGGCCAGCACCACGTCGGCCGGTCGCTCGGCCAGCCGCAGCATCACCTCGGGATCGGAGACGGCGGTACGAACGATCGCGGACAGCCCCAGCCGCGCGGCGGCCGAAGTCAGGTGCTGGGCCGCGAGTGGTGTCCGAACGCACACAAGAACGGTACGCACTGTGATCTCCTCTCCGCCAACGAGCAGACCATGACGGGGTCGGCTGAGGAGGGGGTTCCGGGCAATCCTCCGAACTTTTCCGACAGATAGGACAAAAGCCGCAACATCTGGGGCGTTCTCGATCACAGACGTGTGAGCCGGGGAAAGCCCGGGTACCGAGACATCCAGGCCGGGAACGGTGCGCCTGCGCGGCCCGCCGCCCGGAAGCCGGCCAAAAGGATCTCGCGGTGCCGCGCGGGAGGAGGGGTGCTGATGTCGAACGTACGTAGACTGCCCGGACCCATCGTCGACCTATGGGACTGGCAGCGGCTCGGTGCCTGCCGAGGGCGGGACAGTGCCCAGTTCTTCCACCCCGACGGCGAGCGGGGTTCCTCCCGGCTACGTCGGGAGTCCGCCGCCAAGACCGTCTGCCGCGCCTGCCCGGTCCGCGCCGAGTGCGCCGCGCACGCGCTGTCGGTCCGCGAGCCGTACGGCGTGTGGGGCGGCTTCAGCGAGTCGGAGCGGCTGCGGCTCCTCGCCCTCGGCTGGGAGGACCTGGCGGACCGCCGGCAGGCCCGTGTCGACGTGGCCCGCCTGGAGGCCCGGCTGGGCCGCCCGCACAAGTCCACCGTCCCGGCCCAGCGCAACGTCGCCTGAGCGGCCTCACCTCCGCGACACCGACATGCGACGCCGCGCCTCTGCACCGGGGCGCGGCGTCGACGCACATCGCGGAGCAGGCACCCGAGGGCTCGCCGCGCGAGGGGCATCGGCCTGCGTGATGTGATGGGCGGGTGGAAATACGGGAAATGCGGGCGTTCGTCGCGGTCGTCGAGGAGGGGAGTCTGTCCGCGGCCGCGCGCAGATTGCACGTGAGCCAGCCCGCGCTGTCGCAGAGCATGAACGCCTTGGAGCGACAACTCGGCGTGCAGTTGCTGATTCGTGGCAGCACCGGAGTGCGGGCCACCGAGGCGGGCATGACGTTGCTCGACGAGGCTCGCGCGGTGCTCGCCCGGCACGACCAGGCGGTCGCCGCCGTCGCCCGGCACACCTCCGTCGGCGACAGCGTGCTCAGGCTCGGGATCCCGCTGGAACTCCCCACCGACGTACTCTCCCGACCGCTGGCCGATCTCGCCGCGGCCTACCCGGGCACCCGGGTGCAGGCTCGCCACATGTCCACCGCGGCGCAGGTCGCCGCACTGCGGGCCGGCGACATCGACGTCGGACTGGTCCGAGAACGCCCGGTCGGCCCGGACCTGGACGCTGTGCTGGTCATCGAGGAACGGCTGGGTGTGCTGCTGGCCACCGAACCGGCCGCCAAGATCGCCGGGCCCGACGGGATTCGCCTGGACGCGCTGGCCGGGCTGAGCTGGGTGGGCTTCCCCCGCTCCGGGAGCCCCGCCTGGTACGACGAACTCACCGCGATCCTGCGCAGCCATGGACTCGATCTCGGGCCTGTCGCGCCGGAAGGACAGGAACTCATCCCCGCGGTGAAGCTCGCCGCGGTGACCGCCGGCGCAGCCTTCGCGTTGGCGCCACCCGACTGGTCACCACCGATTCCCGACCCGGTCACCTGGTCACCGCTGGTCGGGCATCCCCTGGTCCGGCGTACCTGGGCGGCCTGGCCGGCCGACTCCCACCGGCGCGACCTCGGTCATTTCATCGCCGCGCTGGAACTGCGGGACCCGGAGTAGCTCCGGCAGCTGCACGACCGCGGTGCTTATGGCGGCCATAAGCAGCCCGCAGAGGGCGATGGGAAACGCTGAGCCCCTGGACGACTTGCACCCACTGGTCGGGACAGCCCCGACCGAAGCCGCCGATTGACGGAACTGAATGTGGGTGGAGAAACGATGACAGACCTTCGAGGAAAATCGGCGCTGGTGACCGGTGGCAATAGCGGCATCGGCAGGGCGACCGCGATGGCGCTGGCCACGCTCGGTGCCCACGTGGTGATCTCCGGGCGGGACGAGACCCGGGGCGGCGACGTGGTCCGGGAGATCCGTGCGGCAGGCGGGCGGGCGGACTTCCTGGTCGCCGATCTGCGTGACGAGGCGTCGGCCCGGTACCTGGCCGCGCGGACCAGGGAGCTGGTCGGGCAGGTGGACGTACTGGTCAACAACGCCGGTATCTACCCGTTCGGCCCCACCGAGCAGACCACCGAGCAGGACTTCGACTCGGTGTTCGCGCTGAACGTGAAGGCCCCGTACTTCCTGGTCGCCGAACTCGCGCCAGAGATGGCGAAGCGCGGCCACGGCGCGATCATCAACCTGACGACCATGGTCGCCGAGTTCGGTCAGGCGGGGATGAGCCTCTACGGGTCGAGCAAGGCCGCGCTGGTCCTGCTCACAAAGTCCTGGGCCGCCGAGTACGGGCCTCAGGGCGTCCGGGTGAACGCGGTAAGCCCCGGCCCGACCCGCACCGAGGGCACCGCCGGCATGGGGGACAACCTTGACCAGCTGGCCACCATGGCACCGGCCGGCCGGCCCGGCTCGGCCGAGGAGATCGCCGAGGCGGTCGCCTTCCTGGCCACCGAGCGGTCGAGCTTCGTGCACGGCGCGGTGCTGCCCGTCGACGGTGGACGCATCGCCGTCTGACGTGCCCGGCACCACCTCGCGGCCCGCTTCACGGTGCTCCAACCGTGGGGCGGGCCGCGGCCAGCCGAGTCGGGCCGACCCGAGCGTGACCAGCGGTCGCGGCACCACGGCGGGAAGGCCGTCAGCGTGACCGGCCCGACGCGGCACCCTGTTCGACGACCGCCAGCACCACCCAGGCCGCCGCGATGAGCCACACCGCCACCAGCGGCGGCAGTCCCCCCAGCGCGACCACCAGCGCGACGAAGCCCACCCCGGCCTGAGCCAACGCCACCCGGCGGCTGACCGACAGGCTGATTCCCCGGTAGATGATGACGCAGCCGGCGATCATCGCCAGCTGACTACCGCCCAGCAGCCGCCCGGCCACGTCATGTCCGGGCCCCCGGTGGGCCGCCTCCTCCGCCGCCAGCTCGACGGCGACACCCGCGGTCACGATCGCCGCGTAGACCAGCAGGTGCCCGTAGGCGTAGAGGTAGCTCCGGACCACCGCCTGCCGCCCGGCACGCAGCGCCCGGTTTCCCGCCTCGCTGTCGAACGTGGCGATGAAGTACACCCACCACACCCCGCTGGCGATGACGAAACCGCCGATCCCGGTCGCCACCGAGACACCTCGCCACCCCGTGGCGTCGATCCCGTTCGCGACCGACAGGACCGCCTCCCCGAGCACGACGATGGTGAACAGACCGAACCGCTCGGGCATGTGGGACTTCTGCGTCGGCGCCCGGCGCACCACGGCGTAGGCCAGCGGTCCGGCGATCGTGGCGTTGACGACGAGTGCGACGCTCCAGACCCCGTACCGCGCGGGTGGGGCCACCAGGAGCGAGCCACACCAGAGCCCGGCGGCGGCCAGGAAGCCGGCCGCGTTCCACCAGCAGAATTCCCGTGCCTCGACATCGAGCCAGCCCACGACTGCGTACATCGCGGTGAGCAGCGCCAGCAGCAGCCCGTAGATCACCGCGAAGCGGCTGGCGTCGGCAGCGGCGTCACCGGGGAGGGAAGCTGCCAACGCGAGCACCCCCAGCATCGCGGTCAGCTGCGCCAGGCGGCTCGGTGGGCGGTCGTCGTCGAAGAGGTCGGCGAAATAGGAGAAGCTGAACCACAACCACCAGATCGCGCTGATCAGACCGGCGAAGACCAGCACTCCGCGGGCCGACGGATCGTCCACCAGCCGCTGGCCGAGCCGGAACACGGCGACCACGAACACCAGGTCGAAGAAGAGCTCCAGCCAGCTGGCTCGGCGCGCAACACCGTAGCCATGGATCAGGGAGCGCCTGCCGCCACGCCCTGCCTCCACCGGCTGAGGTTAACGGGGACTGGTGTCCGGTTGACCCCGGTTGGCCAGCATGCCACCGCGGTCAGCGGACGGTGACGGTGACCGTGTGCCAGCCGGTGGCGCCGTCCGGGACGACGCCCTGGGTGCGCTCGGTCTGGGTCTCGCCGGTCGCGTCGGTCGCCCGGACCTGGAGCCGGTGCTCGCCCGGCGTGGCGTCCCAGCGCCACGACCACTGGACCCAGGTGTCCACCGACACCGTCGGGGCGAGTTCCGCCTCCTGCCAGGGCCCGCCGTCGACGCGTACCTCGACCCGGCGGATGCCCCGATGCTGCGCCCACGCCACGCCGGCCACGGTCACCGGGCCGGTGGTCAGGCGGTTGCGTGCCCGGGGCGCGTCGATCCGCGACTGGGTCTTGATCGGCCCCTGGGCCGACCAGCCCCGCGGCACCCAGTACGCGTCGAAGTCGGCGAACCGCGTCAACTCCAGCTCGGTCACCCACTTGCAGGCGGACACGTAGCCGTAGAGGCCGGGCACCACCACCCGTACCGGGAAGCCGTGCTCGACGGGCAGCGGCTCACCGTTCATGCCGATGGCCAGCAGCGCGTCCCGCCCGTCGCGCAGCAGGGCGGTGGGGGTGCCGCACGTCCAGCCGTCGACCGACCGGCCGACGACCTGGTCGGCGTCCGCCTCCGGCTCGACCTCGTCCAGCAGCTCGCGCAGGGGTACGCCGAGCCAGCGGGCGTTGCCGATCAGATCCCCGCCCACCTCGTTGGAGACGCAGGCCAGCGTGATGTACCGCTCGACCAACGGCCGGGCCAGCAGGTCGGCGTAGCTGTAGGTGCGCTCGGTACGGACCCGCCCGTGGATCCGCAGCCGCCAGGTCGCCGGGTCCACCTGGGGCACCACCAGCGCGGTGTCGATCCGGTAGAACCCGAAGTTCGAGGTGACGTACGGCGCGAGCTGGGCCATCGAGAGGTCCGCGCCCGCCGGCAGGGCCGGTGCGGGGACAGCCGGCGCGGGCAGCCGGATCGCCTCCCGGGCGGCGGACACCCCGCGTCGCCCGGCCAGCCAGCGCCCGCCGAGACCGGCCACCGTGGCCGTGCCGAGCAGCAACCCGGCGCCGGTGAGGAACCGTCGCCGTGACTCCGGATCGACCCCCTCGCCCGGCGCCGCCGACTCCGGGGGCGGCACGGCCGACCCCGGCGAGGCAGACGAGACCGGCGGCACGGCCGCCCCCGGCGAGGCCGACGACACCGGCGGCACGGCCGGTTCCGGCGAGGCGGACGGCACCGGTGGGGTGCCGGGCACCGCGCGGCCGTCCGCCGCCGAAGGGCCGGCTGGCGACACCGGTGCCGGTGTCACCGGCTGATGGGACGCGAGTGGGCTGGGTGGGGACCAGGGCCAGGGGTCCAGCTCCAGCGGACCGGCAATGAACAGCCAGAGCACCAGGGCGCCGAGGCCGCCGCCGACCACCGACGGCAGCGCGTCGGCGGCGTCCGCGCCGGAACGGGTCAGGGCGGCGGCCGCACCGACGGCGGCGAACGCCGCGATCCCGGCCAGGCCGAGGGCCAACCGGCGCACCGCCAGCACCCCGAGCAGCGCGGCGAACGCGCCCAGCAGCAGCGCGGTGCCGACCAGCAGGGCGATCTTGTCGGCGGTGCCGAAGATGTCGATGGCGAGCTGTTTCAGCGACTCCGGGACGGCGTCGACGACCACCCCGCCGACCGCGACCAGCGGCGCCGACCGGGGCCCGGTCAGCACCGCCACCGGTTCCGCGATCCCGATCGCGATGGCGGCGGCGGTGACTCCGGCCAGCGCGGCGTACCGGCGCGACGTGGTGCTCATCGGCCCAGTGTGCGCGATCAACTCGGCGGGTCGCCAACCATGTCAGGGTGCGGTAATGATTTGGAGACGGACCGGGGCACACCGCCGTACGACGGTGTGCCCCGGAACGGGTGTCGCTACCGGATCAGAAACCCGGGCCGTGCTGGTGGCCGTGGCCGTGCCCGCCGGCGGCGGCCGGCTCGGCCTGCTCCGGCTTCTCGACCACGAGGCTCTCCGTGGTGAGCAGCAGACCGGCGATCGAGGCGGCGTTGGTGACCGCGTTGCGGGTCACCTTCACCGGGTCGATGATGCCGGCCTTGACCAGGTCGACGTACTCGCCCTTGGCCGCGTCGAGGCCGTTGCCCCACTTCATGTCGGCGACCTTCTGGGTCACGACGTAGCCGTCGTGACCGGCGTTCTGCGCGATCCAGCGCAGCGGCTCGACCAGCGACTTGCGCACGATCGAGACGCCGACCTTCTCGTCACCGGTGAAGCCCAGGTCGTCGTCGAGCACCGGGAGGATCTGCACCAGGGCGGCGCCGCCGCCGGGCACGGTGCCCTCCTCGACCGCGGCCTTGGTCGCCGCGATGGCGTCCTCGATGCGGTGCTTGCGCTCCTTCATCTCGACCTCGGTCGCCGCGCCCACCTTGATCACGGCGATGCCGCCGGAGAGCTTCGCCAGCCGCTCGGCCAGCTTCTCCCGGTCCCAGTCGGAGTCGGAGGCCTCGATCTCCTTGCGGATCTGGGCCACCCGGTCGGCGACGTCGGCCTTCTGGCCGCCGCCGTCGACGATCGTGGTGTTCTCCTTGTCGACCACGACGCGCCGGGCGGTGCCGAGCACCTCCAGGCCGACCTGGTCGAGCTTGTAGCCCAGCTCCGGGGCGACCAGCTCGGCGCCGGTGGAGATCGCGATGTCCTGGAGCATCGCCTTGCGCCGGTCGCCGAAGCCCGGGGCCTTCACGGCGCAGACCTTGAGGGTCTTGCGCAGCGAGTTGACCACCAGGGTGGAGAGCGCCTGGCCGTCCACGTCCTCGGCGATGATCAGCAGGGGCTTGCTGTTCTGCAGGACCTTCTCCAGCAGCGGCAGCAGCTCCTCGATCGCCGAGATCTTCTGGGTGGTGACCAGGATGTACGCGTCCTCAAGGACGGACTCCTGACCCTCCAGGTCGGTGACGAAGTTCGGCGAGATGAAGCCCTTGTCGAACTGGAGACCCTCGGTCACGTCCAGTTCGGTGGTGAGCATCGAGCCCTCCTCGACGGTGATGACACCGTCGCGGCCGACCCGCTCCATCGCCTCGGCGATCAGCTCGCCGATGGTGGAGTCCTGCGCGGAGATCGTCGCCACGTTCGCGATCGACTCCTTGCCGGTGACCTCCGCGGCCCGACCGAGCAGCGCCTCAGAGATCTTGGTGGCCGCCGCGTCGATGCCCCGCTTGAGCCCGGCCGGGTTGGTCCCGGCGGTCACGTTGCGCAGGCCCTCGCGAACCATGGCCTGGGCCAGCACGGTCGCGGTGGTGGTCCCGTCGCCGGCGACGTCGTTGGTCTTGGTCGCCACCTCCTTGACCAGCTGCGCGCCGAGGTTCTCGTAGGGGTTGGTGAGCTCGATCTCCTTGGCGATGGTCACACCATCGTTGGTGATCGTCGGCGCACCGAATTTCTTGTCCAGGACGACGTTGCGCCCGCGCGGGCCGAGGGTGACCTTGACCGCGTCCGCGAGGGCGTTGACACCGTGCTCCAGCAGGTGCCGGGCGTCGTCCGAGAAGCTCAGGATCTTCGCCATGAATGTCCCTTCGAAGCGCCACTGCCCCGGCCCGGCGAGCCGGACCGGGGCAATGGCACTGATCGGTTGCTTACTTCTCGATGACCGCGAGGACGTCGCGGGCGGAGAGCACCAGGTACTCCTCGCCGGCGTACTTGACCTCGGTGCCGCCGTACTTCGAGTAGAGAACGGTGTCGCCGACCTTGACGTCGAGCGGCACACGGTTGCCGTTGTCGTCGATCCGGCCCGGGCCGACAGCGAGGACAGTGCCCTCCTGCGGCTTCTCCTTGGCGGTGTCGGGGATCACGATGCCCGACGCCGTGGTGGTCTCAGCCTCGTTCGCCTGGACCACGATCCGGTCCTCGAGCGGCTTGATCGCAACCTTGGTCGCGGTAGTCACGGGCATACCCTCCTGGGGTATTGGTTTCGTTGCTGGCCGGCGGGGCCGACCAGCGTCAATCTGCCACATGCCACCGGGCGGGGCCGTCGTCGCGGGTGCCGGTCCGCCTGGCGTTTCGCACCCGGGTCGTGAAACCCGGAAGCTGGCACCCTCAGGGTGAGAGTGCTAATCGCAGGTTATTCCGTGGCTAGCACTCCGTCAAGGAGAGTGCCAACGCACCGTTCGCCGTGTCGCCACAGATCCGCCAGTCGTTACCGCAACACGCCGGGAACACCTCGCCACAGAGTGGCCATCTCCCTACCGTCGGTTGCCTCCACCAGAAGCCGCGGAAAGGGGAGCCGAGTGTCCCGGATACCGACACTGACGTTCCTGCACGAACAGCTACGCCGCGCACGCCAGGCGCGCGGGCTCAGCCAGGAGGAGCTGGGCAAACTGATCAACTATTCATCGTCGTACGTGAGTGCGGTCGAGACCGGGCAGAGCCCGGTCAAGCCGGACTACGTCGGCCGCATCGACTCGACCCTGGACACCGGCGGTCTCTTCGTCGGCATGCTGGAGCTGATCCGCTTCCACGCCGCGCCGGACTGGTTCCGCCCGTGGGACGAGAATGAGCGGGAGGCGGCGGCGCTGCGCTGGTACGACCCGACGGTGATCCCCGGCCTGCTCCAGACCGAGGGGTACGCGCGGGCGATGCTCGGCGTGGGCGGCGAGCTGACCGCCGACGAGGTGGAGACGCGGGTGGTCGCCCGGCTCGCCCGGCAGTCCCTGCTGGCCGCCGAGCCGCGTCCGCACCTCGTCGCGGTGCTGGAGGAGCACACGCTGCGCCGGCAACTCGGCGACCGGGAGACCATGCGCGAGCAGCTACAGCATTTGCTGGTTGTGGGCACCGAGCCGAACGTGCAGGTCCGGGTCGTGCCGGCCGACGCTCCCTGGCATGTCGGGCTCAACGGCCCGTTCATCCTGGCCCGGCTCCAGAACGGGGCCGAGCTGGCCCACCTGGACAACCAGCTCCGGGGGCAGACCGTGGACAGCCCGAACGACGTTGCCGCCCTGGAGCGGCGCTGGGAGACTGTGACCGGCGAGGCGCTGCCATGCCGGCAGTCCGCCCGGCTGATCGAGGAAGTGGTGCAGACATGGACCTGACCCACGCCACCTGGCGCAAGTCCTCCCGCAGCAACAGCAACGGCGGCGCCTGTGTCGAGGTCGCCGACAACCTGCCCGGCGTGGTCGCCGTGCGCGACAGCAAGGACCCGGCCGGGCCGGCGCTCACCTTCCCCCCGGCGAGCTGGCGGGCCTTCGTCGCCGCCACGCCCACCGACTGACACCACTGTCCGGCCAGTCCGGTCGGCCCGGGACAATGCTCGGGTGGATCTCGACCAGTTGGCGGCGCTGCGTACCCCCGAGGGGTCGGCCGCGCTCGCGGCGGCGGCCGGGCTGGCCGGCGGTGACCCGCTGGTCGCGGCGTCGGCCCTGCGCGCGACCGGTGTGCCGCCGGCACTGGCCTCGGCGGCACTGACCCAGGCCGAGCTGCGCCATCGGGCGGTCGGCAAGTTCGGCCCGGCCGCCGCCGGGATGTTCCTCACCCGCGCCGGGCTGGAGCAGGCCACCCGCCGGGTGGTCGCCGACCGCCGGGCCGCCCGGCTGCGCGCGGCCGGCGTGCGTACCCTGGCCGACCTCGGCTGCGGGCTCGGTGCCGACGCGCTCGCCGCGGCCCGCGCCGGCATCCGGGTGTACGGGGTGGAGGCCGATCCGGTGACCGCCGCGATGGCCGCCGCCAACGCCGCGGCGCACGGGCTGGCCGAGCTGTTCACGGTCGAGTGCGGCGACGCCACCACGTTCGACGTCTCCCGGGTCGACGGGGTCTTCTGCGACCCGGCCCGTCGCCGGGCCGGCACCGGGCGGCGGATCTTCGACCCGCGCGCCTACTCGCCGCCGTGGGACTTCGTCACCGGGCTCGCCGAGCGGGTGCCACGCACCGTCGTCAAGGTGGCGCCGGGCCTGGATCACGCGCTCATCCCGGCGGGCGCGGAGGCCGAGTGGGTCGGCGTGGACGGCGACCTGGTCGAGGCCGCGCTCTGGTGCGGCGAGCTGGCGGAGGTGCCCCGCCGCGCCACGCTCTACCGGCAGGGAGCGGACGGCGACGAGACCCGCCGCCACGAGCTCACCGGCTCGGGCGCCGCCGAGGCTCCGGTCGGCCCGACGCGCCGCTACCTGTACGACCCGGACGCCGCGGTGGTCCGCGCGCACCTCGTCGCCGAGCTGGCCGGCGAGCTGGACGCCACCCTCGGCGACCCGAGCATCGCCTACCTCTACGCCGATCACCCGACCCGCACCCCGTACGCGCGCTGCCTGGAGGTGACCGACGTGCTGCCGTTCTCGCTCAAGCGCCTGCGGGCCCTGCTGCGGGACCGCCGGGTCGGGCGGGTGGAGATCCTCAAGCGGGGTTCCGCGCTCACTCCGGAGCAGCTCCGGCGGGACCTGCGGTTGACCGGTGACGCGGCGGCGAGCCTGGTGCTCACCCGGGTCGCCGGGGCACCGACCGTTCTGATCTGTCAGCCGGTCGACTAGGTTCGCTGACGTGGCGGGACAGGGCACTCCGGCAACGGCACTGCTGGTCAAGCGCGGGATCGCGCATCGCACCCACCCGTACCGGGTGTCGCCGGACGCGCCGAACTACGGCGCGCTGGTGGCGGCGGCGCTCGGCGTACCCCCGGAGCGGGTGTTCAAGTCGCTGGTGACCGAGGTCGACGGCGCGCTCACCGTCGCGGTCGTACCGGTCACCGGCGAGCTGGACCTCAAGGCGCTGGCGGCGGCGGTCGGCGGCAAGCGGGCGACGCTGGCCGAGCGGGCGGTCGCCGAGCGGGCGACCGGCTACGTGCGGGGCGGGATCAGCCCGCTCGGGCAGCGCCGGCGACTGCCGACCGTGCTGGACGACTCCGCGCTGGGCCTGCCGACGATCTATGTCTCCGCTGGCCGGCGCGGTCTGCAACTCGAACTGGCCGCGACGGATCTGGTGGCGTTGACCGAGGCGCGCACGGCGGCTTTGCAGGCCCGCTGACGGCTGCCGTCCATGGTCATTTCCCCTGGATGATCAGGGAGTGACAGTCGCGTTGCTGAATTGTTATCGCTCCCAACAAACTTGACGCTCCGCCGGTCTTGTGAACCGTGCGCGGGGCGCAATACGTTGCCGGGCACAACAAAAGAACACCTTCCCCCACCCCGAAAGGACCCTGCACATGCGTAAGGGGCTCCTCACCATCGCCGCCGTGGGCCTGCTCACGACCGGCAGCATGACCGCCTGTGGCGGCGACTCCGGCGACGACCAGGCCAGCTCCGCCAAGACCCCCAAGATCGGCGTCATCCTTCCGGACAGCAAGTCCTCCGCCCGCTGGGAGAGCGCGGACCGTCGGTTCCTGGAAGAGGCGTTCAAGGCCGCCGGCGTCCAGTACGACATCCAGAACGCCCAGAACGACAAGACCGCCTTCCAGACCATCGCCGACCAGATGATCACCAGCGGCGTCACCGCCCTGATGATCGTCAACCTGGACTCCGGCACCGGCAAGGCCGTGCTCGACAAGGCCAAGTCGCAGGGCGTCGCCACCATCGACTACGACCGGCTGACCCTGGGCGGCTCGGCCCAGTACTACGTCAGCTTCGACAACGAGACCGTCGGCAAGCTCCAGGGCGAAGGTCTGGTCAAGTGCCTGACCGACCAGAGCGCCAAGAACCCGGTCGTGGCGTACCTCAACGGCTCCCCCACCGACAACAACGCCACCCTGTTCAAGAACGGCTACGACTCGGTGCTCAAGCCGAAGTTCGACGCCAAGGAATACACCAAGGGCCCGGAGGACGCCGTACCGGCCTGGGACAACGCGCAGGCCGCCACGATCTTCGAGCAGCAGCTCACCAAGGCCAACGGCAAGATCGACGGCGTGCTGGCCGCCAACGACGGTCTCGGCAACGCGGCCATCTCCGTGCTGAAGAAGAACAAGCTCAACGGCAAGGTGCCGGTGACCGGGCAGGACGCCACCCCGGAGGGCCTGCAGAACATCCTCGCCGGCGACCAGTGCATGACTGTCTACAAGGCGGTCCGGGAAGAGGCCAAGGCCGCCTCCGACCTGGCCGTCGCGCTCGCCAAGGGTGAGAAGAAGGAGACCGGCCAGACGGTGAAGGACCCGGAGGGCGGCCGGGACGTCCCCTCGGTGCTGCTCACCCCCAAGGCCATCTACAAGGAGAACGTCAAGGACGTCATCGCCGACGGCTACGTGACCAAGGAAGAGGTCTGCTCCGGGACGTACGCCAAGCTCTGCGCCGACGCCGGCATCAGCTGACCGACTCCGCAGTACCCGCCGGGACGACCATCGCCGCCCGGCACGGGAGCACCCCTCCCGTGCCGGGCGGCGCCCGCCGGACGGGCCCCGACCTCCCTTGAGAAGGAGACCCCCCGTGTCCGCGACCCCCCTGCTGGAAGTACGCGGGATCGACAAGAGCTTCGGTCCCGTCCAGGTGCTCCGCGACGTCGCCCTCACCGTCCACCCGGGCGAGGTGACCGCACTGGTCGGCGACAACGGCGCTGGCAAGTCGACCCTGGTGAAGTGCATCAGCGGCATCCACCCCACCGACGCCGGCGAGTTCCTGTTCAACGGCGAACCGGTGCACATCGGCAACCCGCGCGACGCCGCCGCGCTCGGCATCGAGGTCGTCTACCAGGACCTGGCGCTCTGCGACAACCTCGACATCGTGCAGAACATGTTCCTCGGCCGGGAGAAGCGCAGCGGCATCGTGCTGGACGAACCGACAATGGAACAACTCGCCGCCGAGACGCTGGCCGGGCTCTCCATCCGCACCGTCACCTCGCTCCGCCAACACGTCTCCAGCCTCTCCGGCGGTCAGCGCCAGACCGTGGCCATCGCCAAGGCGGTGCTGTGGAACAGCAGGCTGGTCATCCTCGACGAGCCGACCGCGGCGCTGGGTGTGGCACAGACCGCCCAGGTGCTCGAACTGGTCCGCCGTCTCGCCGACAACGGCCTGGCCGTGGTGCTCATCTCGCACAACATGAACGACGTCTTCGCCGTCTCCGACCGGGTCGCCGCGCTGTACCTCGGCCAGATGGTCGCCCAGGTGAAGACCACCGACATCACCCACGCCCAGGTGGTCGAACTGATCACGGCCGGGCGCTCGGGCGGGCTCGGCCTCGCCACCGACGCGGGCACAGGCGGCAACGGCAACGGCGCACAGCCGGCCGACTCGAACTCAGGAGGCGACCGATGACCACCACCGCCGTGCGGAAGGGCGGCCCCGCGGCCGTCACACCGGCGCCGACCGTCGGGGGCCACGTCCGCAACTACTGGAGCCGGGTACGCGGTGGCGACGTCGGCGCGCTACCGGCCGTGCTGGGCCTGATCGTGCTCTGCACCGTCTTCGCGGTCATGCGGCCGTCGTCGTTCCTGTCGGCCGGCAACTTCGCCAACCTCTTCACCCAGGGCGCGGCGGTCACGCTGATCGCGATGGGTCTGGTCTTCGTGCTGCTGCTCGGCGAGATCGACCTCTCCGCCGGCTTCGCCAGCGGGGTCTGCGCGGCGGTGCTGGCCAATGTGGTCACCGTGCTCGGTTACCCCTGGTGGGTGGCCGTGCTCGCCGCAGTCGCCACCGGTCTGGTCATCGGCACCGGTCTCGGTCTGCTCGTCGCGAAGATCGGAATTCCGTCCTTCGTGGTCACCCTCGCCGGCTTCCTCGCCTTCCAGGGCATCGTCCTGCTGCTCGTGAAGGAGGGAACCAACATCTCCGTCCGGGACGAGGTGCTGGTCGCCATCGCCAACCGCAACCTCAGCCCCGTCCTGGGCTGGGTGCTGGCCGCCCTCGCGGTCGCCGGGTACGGGACGGTGCAGCTGCTGCGGCACCGCAACCGGGTGGCCCGCGGTCTGATCACCGACCCGATCGCGGTGGTGGCGCTCCGGATCGGCGGGCTGGCCGTCATCCTCGGCACGGCGGTGTACGTCCTCAACCTGGAGCGCAGCCGCAACGTACTGATCGTCTCGCTCAAGGGTGTGCCGATCGTGGTGCCGGTCATCGCGGTGCTGCTGATCGTCTGGACCTTCGTGCTCCAACGCACCAGCTACGGCCGGCACATCTACGCCGTGGGCGGCAACCGGGAAGCGGCCCGCCGGGCCGGCATCAACGTCGACCGGATCCGGATCTCGGTGTTCGTGATCTGCTCGTCCATGGCCGCCGTCGGTGGCATCGTGGCGGCCAGCCGGGCCAACTCGGTCGACCCGAACACGGGGGGCAGTAACGTACTGCTCTACGCGGTCGGCGCGGCGGTGATCGGCGGCACGAGCCTCTTCGGCGGCAAGGGCCGCGTCCTCGACGCCGTGCTCGGCGGCGCGGTGGTCGCGGTCATCGAAAACGGAATGGGCCTGATGGGGTACAGCGCGGGAGTCAAGTACGTGGTCACCGGCGTCGTGCTGCTGCTCGCCGCGAGTGTCGACGCCGTCTCCCGCCGCCGCGCGGCGGCCACCGGCACCCGCTGACCGCGGGAGGTAGCACCGCGATGCGCCCGGCACCAAGCCAGGACGAGGTCCGACGGCAGAACCTCGGAGCTCTGCTGCGGCACGTGCACGTCCACGGGGCGACCACACGTGCCGAACTCACCACCACGCTGGGCCTGAACCGCAGCACCATCGGCGCACTCACCGCCGACCTGGCCGGAGTCGGGCTGGTCAGCGAGGAAGCACCGAGGGAGACCGGCCGGGCCGGACGACCGTCGCTGGTCGTCCGGCCCGAGTCGGACCGGGTGTTCGCGTACGCGTACTCCGTTGAGGTGGATCGGCTGCGCGCCGCCCGGATCGGCCTCGGCGGCGCGGTGCTGGACCAACGGGAGCTGGACCGACCGCGCGGCCTGCTCGCCGCGGAGGCGGCGCCGCTGCTGGCCGGCGCGGTCAAGGAGATGCAGCAGGGCGTACCGCCCGACGCGATCTGCGTGGGCGCCGGCGTCGCGGTCTGCGGCATGGTCCGCCGCGACGACGGCCTGGTCCGACTCGGCCCGACCACCGGCTGGGTGGACGAGCCGATCGGCGCGGCGCTCGGCGCCGAACTGGGCATCGACGTGCCCATCACGGTGGGCAACGTGGCCGACGTGGCCGCGTTCGCCGAGCACGCGCGAGGTGTCGCCGCCGGCTGCGACAACGTCATCTACCTGTACGGCGACGTCGGCGTGGGCGCCGGCATCATCGCCGGCGGGCGTCGGCTGACCGGGCACGGCGGGTACGGCGGCGAGGTCGGCCACATGAAGGTGGTCCGCGACGGCATGCCCTGCGAGTGCGGTTCCCGGGGCTGCTGGGAGACCGAGATCGGCGAGCACGGCCTGCTCCGTGCCGCCGGGCGCTCCGACGCCCGGGGCCGGGACGCGCTGCTGGCGGTCTTCGACGCCGCTGACCGGGGCGACGCCCGGGCTCAGACGGCGGTCCGCCAGGCCGGTGACTGGCTCGGTTTCGGGGTGGCCAACCTGGTGAACGTCTTCAACCCCGAGATGGTCATCTTCGGCGGCACCATGCGCGACCTCTACCTCGCCGCGGCAGCCCAGGTCCGCAGCCGGCTCAACTCCAACGCGCTCGGCGCCTGCCTGGAGCACGTCCGGCTGCGCACCCCCAAACTGGGCAAGGACGCGCCCCTGATCGGCGCCGCCGAGCTGGCCTTCGAACGGCTGCTCGCCGACCCCCTCGATGTGGGCTGATCCGCGTACCCTGTCCGGCGTGGATGTCGAGCTGCGCGCCTCCGACGACGACCGCAACCGGGTGGTCGCCGAGCTGCACCGGCACACCACGGCGGGCCGGCTCACCCTGGACGAGTTCTCCGACCGGGTGGGCGCGGTGTGGAGCGCCCGCACCCTCGGTGACCTGGCCGCACTGACCCGCGACCTGCCGGCCCTGGCCGCCGACGCCTCGGCCGGCGGCGACCCCACCGGGCACGGCCGCCGGGAGCTGCTGGTGCTCTTCGCCGTCGCCGCGCTCACCCTGCTGCTGCTCGGCGGCTTCCTCGCCGTCACCCGCTGACCCGCTGCCCCAACCGGTGAACTGATCGGGCGGTCAGTCCGTACCAGTGGACGGACGGGCAGTCGGCACGCGACTGCCCGGTCCAGACGCGTTTCGGTCCGGACCGAGGAGGCACCGCAGACATGGCACCGCTCAGATCCGCCCGTCGCCGGCCGGGCAACCGGACCCACCGGGCGGCGATGCTGCTCATCGCCGTCATCGCGGGGGTCGGTGTCCTGCCCGGCGTGGCCGTCGCCGCACCCGCCGGCGGGCAGCAGCTCAACGCCGCCGACATGACGCTGCTCAACGGGGTGCGGCTGGCCGGGCTGTGGGAGATGCCGGCCGGTCAGATGGCCGCCGAGAAGGGGCAGTCGGCCAAGGTCCGGGAAATCGGCGCGGGCATCGCCAACGAGCACCAGAAGCTCGACCAGCTCGTCGTGGACGCCGCCAACAAGCTGGGCGCGAGCATCCCGTCCGAGCCGACCGCCGAGCAGAAGGGCTGGCTGTCGGAGATGCAGAAGGCCTCCGGCGCCCGGTTCGACCAGATCTTCGTCACCCGGCTCCGGGTGGCCCACGGCAAGATCTTCCCGGTGATCGGCGCGGTGCGGGCGAGCACTCGGGACGCCACCGTCCGCAAGCTCTGCGACGACGCCAACAGCTTCGTGCTGCACCACATGCAGATGTTGGAGAGCACCAATCTGGTCCGCTGGCCGGAGCTGCCGCCGGCGGCTCTGCCCGCCCCCGGCAACGACGGGCTGCTGGCGGCCGCCGCCGCGAACACCGGCCCGCAGGTCGGTGTCAGCAGCACCGTCGTCTGGCTGGTCTTCCTCGCCGCGCTGGGCACCGGCGGGATCGCCACCTACCGGATGCTGCGCCGCAGCTGACCGTCGGTGCTGCACACCTGTGCTGTCCAGGGACGTTGGTCAACCTGGTGATGGGTGGTAGGCCGCCGGTGGCGGTGTGGGGTCGGTGGTGATTGTAGTGATGCAGGAAGGCCGGTAAGGCCTTCCTGCGGGCTTGTTCGCAGCTGTAGAAGCGGGCGATGGCCCAGCCGTCGGTCAGGGTCCGGTGGAACCGTTCGACCTTGCCGTTGGTCTGCGGCCGGTAGGGGCGGGTCTTCTTCGGCGTGATCCCGAGTTCGGCGCAGGCGTCGCGCCAGGCATGCGACTTGTAGGCCGAGCCGTTGTCGGACAGGACGCGTTCGACGGTGACGCCGCGGGCGGCGAACCAGCCGACCGCGTTGCGCAGCACCTCGATAGCCGTGGCGGCTTTCTCATCGTCACGGATCTCGGCGTAGGCGACCCGGGAGTGATCATCGACGACGGTGTGCACGAACGCGGTGCCCATCTGCGGTTCGTAGACGCCGTTACGTGCCCCGGTCCGTCGTGCGGTGGCCTGACGGTTGCGCCCGCCTTGCTGGCGGCCGACGAAACGCCAGCCGCCGCCGTCAGGGATGTTGCCGTACTTGGTGACATCCACATGCAGCATCGCTCCCGGATGCGGGTGCTCGTAGCGGCGGATCGGCTCCCCGGTGACCCGGTCGATGTGGGACAGCCGCTGCAGTCGACACCGGGTCAGCACCGCGTGCACGGTCGAGGCCGGCATGCCCAGACGCCCGCCGATCTGCACGGGTCCCAGGCGTTGCTTCCACCGCAGGTGCACAATCTTGCGCACCACCGGCCCCGTTGTCTTCGCGGGACTGCGGTGCGGCCGCGACGAACGGTCCTGCATGCCCTCGACGCCCTGCTGCCGGTATCGCTGCGCCCACCGGTCCGCGGTGCGCCAGGACACCTCGTAACGACGCGCTGCCGCAGCGACCGGCCAGCCCTCATCCACGATCAGACGCGCCAAGCGCAGACGTGCGCGAGGAGTCAAGGCAGCGTTAGCGTGGGACACGAAGGCCTCCTGGTTGGCGGAGCGGTTCCTCGACAGCTCCACTCCACAACCGGAGGCCTTCACCTACCTACGACATCAGATCGTGTCGTCACACAACCTCGACCAACCTCCCTGGACAGCACACCTAGCTCGTGGCGGGTCGGTCGTCGGGCGCGTCGCTGTGGTGCCAGGAGCGCCACAGCGCCGCGTACGAACCACCGGCCGCCACCAGCTCGTCGTGCGGG
The DNA here is from genome assembly GCF_042872965.1 of Micromonospora sp. NPDC005087. Lineage (NCBI taxonomy): Bacteria > Bacillati > Actinomycetota > Actinomycetes > Micromonosporales > Micromonosporaceae > Micromonospora > Micromonospora sp. NPDC005087. The sequence continues at coordinate 167,380 of NZ_JBIALB010000013.1, forward strand.
CCCAGCTCGGTGATCCGGCCGTCCTCCACCACCGCCACCCGGTCGGCGTCGTGCGCCGAGAAGAGCCGGTGCGCGATGGCGATCACGGTACGGCCGGCGAGCACGGCGGCCAGGGAGCGTTCCAACTCCCGGGCGGCACGCGGGTCGATCAGCGAGGTCGCCTCGTCCAGCACCAGGGTGTGTGGGTCGGCCAGCACCAGCCGGGCCAGCGCCACCTGCTGCGACTGCGCCGGGGAGAGCGGGTGGCCACCGGCGCCGACCACGGTGTCCAGCCCGTCGGGAAGCGCGTCGGCCCAGTCCAGGGCGGCGACCGCGGCGAGCGCCGCCCGCACCTGCGCCGGGTCGGCGCCGGGCCGGACCATGGCCACGTTCTCCCGCAGCGAGCCGATGAAGACGTGGTGCTCCTGGGTGACCAACGCGACGTGCGAGCGCAGCTCGTCCAGCGGCAACTCGTCCAGCCGCCGGCCGTCCACGGTCACCGAGCCGCTGCGCGGGGCGTGCACCCCGGCCAGCAGGCGACCCAGGGTGGACTTGCCGGCGCCGGACGGCCCCACCATGGCCAGCTTCTCCCCCGGCCTCGGGATCAGGGTCACCCCGTGCAGCACGTCCCGCCCGGTCCGGTACGCGTACCGGACGTCGCGAGCGGCGAGCTGCTCGACGCCGCCGTCGACGGACGCGGCGGGGGACGGCGCGGTGCCGGCGGGTCGCGCGTCGGCGGCGGGGCTGTCGCCGGTGCGGGCCACCCCCAGCAGCCGGGCCATCGACGCGCCGCCGACCTGGAGCTCGTCCAGCCAGGACAGCAGCCGGTCGACCGGGTCCACCAGCTGCTGCACGTAGAGGGTGGCCGCGGTGACCTGACCGAGGCTGACCCAGCCCCGCAGGTAGAACCAGCCGCCGATCAGCAGCGTGGCGACCACCGGCACCACGTACCCGATCTCGGCCACCGGGAAGAAGACGGTCCGCAGGTTGAGGGTGTACCGCTCCGCCGCGTACGACCGGCGGACGTCCACGTCGGTGCGGGCCCGGCGGCGCGCCTGCTGCCGCAACGCCTCGGTGGTCCGCGAACCCTCGACGGTCTCGCTGATGCCGTCGGTGATGTCCGAGTAGGCGGCGTTCTCCCGCAGGTAGCCGGCGGGTGCGCGGCGCAGGTACCAGCGGGTGCCGGCCCAGAGCAGCGGCACCGCCAGCAGGCAGGGCAGCGCGAGCAGCGGGCCGATCAACAGCAGCGCGCCGATCACGAACCCGGTGGTGACCACCGCGATCAGAGTCTCGGGCACCGCCAGGCGGACGGTCCGCGACAGCGCGGAGACGTCCCGGGAGGTACGGGTGAGCAGATCGCCGGTGCCGGCCCGCTCGACGGTGGCCAGTGGCAGGTCGAGGATCCGGTCCACGAACTCCTCACGCAGCTCGGCGAGGACCCTCTCACCGAGTCGGGCCGAGGCCAGGTGGGCGAACCGGACCAGCACCGACTGGGCCAGCACGAAACCGCCGATGAGCAGCGCGGCCCGGTCCACGGTGGACTGACCGACACCTCGGGCGATGCCCTCCACGATGTCGCCGAGCAGCCGCGGCGCGGCCAGCCCGGCGGCTGCGGCCAGCGCGTGCAGGCCGAGCGCGGCGGCCAGCGCGCGCGGGTGCCGGCGGACCAGCGTGCGCGCGTACCGGCGGACCTGCCGCGCGTCGGCGACCGGCAGTGCGGTGGCCATCAGTCCTCCTCCCGGCTGACCGTCGCCCGGTAGCGCGGCTCGCCGTCCAGCAGCTCGGCGTGCGTCCCCTCGGCCACCACCTTGCCGTCCTCCACGAAGATCACCCGGTCGGCTCGGCTGAGCACCAGCGGGCTGGTGGTGCAGACCAGGGTGGTCCGGCCGGCGCGCGCGTCACCCAACCGCTGCGCGATGCGCGCCTCGGTGTGCGCGTCGACCGCGCTGGTCGGCTCGACCAGCAGCAACGTCTCCGGGTCGGCGACCAGCGCGCGGGCCAACCGCAGCCGCTGCCGCTGCCCCCCGGAGAACTCCCGGCCACGCTCGGCCACCGCACTGTCCAGCCCGTCGGGCAGCGCCTCGACGATGTCCGTGGCGCTCGCCGCCACCAGCGCCGCGGCGAGTGCCGCGTCGTCGCCCCGGTCGTGCGGGTCCAGCTCCGTGCGGAGCCGGCCGGTGAACAGATGTGCGTCGTTGTCGGCCACCAGGATCCGCGCGCGCACCGTCGCCAGTGCCAGCGACCGCAGCGGTACGCCGTGCAGCGTGGCGTCCGAATCGGTGTACCGGCCGAGCCGGTCCACGATCGTGGCCGCGTCCTCGGGGGCGGTGGCGGCCAGCGCGGTGAACCGGCCGGGGAGCAGCACCACCCCCGAGTCGGGGTCGGCCAGCTCACCCGGCCCGTCCGGCAGCGCCACCGGCTGCGCCGGATCGACCAGCTCCGGGGTGAGTTGCAGCAGCCGGACCACCCGGCGGGCCGACACGTGCCCACGGGTCAGCTTGTCGACCGCCTCGGTGAGGTTGCGCAGCGGGCTGACCAGGAACGCGGTGTAGCCGTAGAAGGCGACCAGCTGCCCGGCGCTGATCTGGTCACGCAGCGCGAACCGGGCGCCCAGCCAGGTCACCAGCACCAGGAAGGCACCGGGCAGCAGCACCTGCGCCGCCTCCAGCAGCGACTCCACCCGCGCCACCCGCAGGCCACGCGTACGCAGCTCCTGCGACCGGGTCCGGTAGCGGGCGGAGAGCACCGGCTCGCCCCCGACGCCGCGCAGCACCCGCAGCCCGGACACGATGTCGCCGGCCCGGGTGGTCAGCGCTCCCTCCGCGTCCCGGTACGCCTGCTGCTGGCGGTGCAGCGGCCGGATGAGCAGCGCCACCACGGCCATCAGCAACGGCACGCCGAGCACCACGACCAGCCCGAGCGGCATCGAGGCGTTCAGCAGGATCACCGCGACGGTGGCGATCGCGACCAGCGAACCGGCGCCCCGGGCGGTGATGTCGATGGCGTGCCCGATCTGGCCGATGTCGGCCGTGCCGATGCTCACCACCTCGCCGGCGGCCACCCGGCGGGGCAGCGCGGCTCCGAGCCGGTTCGCCGCCTCGACCGTCAACTGCACCGTGCGGTATGCCCCGGCCAGCCAGTTGTGCACGGCGCAGCGGTGCCGCAGGATCCCTGCTGCCGCCTGGAGCACGCCCAGCCCGAGCAGCACCAGACCCCAGGTGAGCAGGGCGTCCTCGTCGCGGCGTGCCAACCCGTCGACGGCCCGGCCGACGGCGGCCGGCATCAGCGCCTGCGCCACCATCCACACCACACCGAGCGCGATGCCGGCGGTGAACAGCCGCTTGTGCCGTCCGGCCAACCAGATCAGGTAGCGGGTCGCCGACCGGGCATCGGGTACGCCGGGTTCGCCGGCCGGTGAGAAGCGCATAGCGGCTCGACGCTAGGCGGCGACACTGGCCCGGGCGAATCAATTACCGCCCGAAGGCGCCGAAGGTGCCGCAGCTCACGGCGCGGGCGGGGTCGACGGGTCAGCGGTCGACCTGGGTGAAGTCCCAGGAGTGCGGGGCGCGGGCCACCAGCAGAGCCGGCGGATCCGGTAACGGGCGCGGGTTGCTGCGCCACTTGGAGATGACCACCACCCGGTGGTCGGTGGAGGAGAAGACCTCGCTGGACACGTGCAGCGGGTCGTGCTCCAACTCGGGCAGGGCGGTGTCGCACACCCAGGTGATCAGGTCGGCGACGCCGTACGCCTCGGCGCGCGCCTCCCACATCCGCACGATCATGTCCGTCGCCTCCGTCACACGCTGACCGTGGTCAACGGCAGCGCCGAGTCGGCCGGCAGGTCCAGCCGGCTGGGCGCCACCCCGGCGGCGACCAGGTGCGACCCGAGCGCGGCAACCATCGCCCCGTTGTCGGTGCACAGCTTCGGCCGGGGCACCCGGACCCGGATGCCGTACTTTTCGGCCCGCTGCTCGGCCAGAGCTCGCAGCCGCGAGTTCGCCGCCACGCCCCCGCCGATCACCAGGGTCTCGATTCCGTTCGCCCGGCAGGCGGCGAGCGCCTTGGTGGTCAGCACGTCACACACGGCCTCCTGGAAGGACGCGGCGACATCGGCCACCGGCACGGGCTCGCCGGCGCGCTGCCGCGCCTCGACCCAGCGGGCCACCGCCGTCTTCAGTCCGGAGAACGAGAAGTCGTACCGGTGCGCGGCTAGGTCCTTGGCGGCGGTCAGGCCGCGCGGGAAGGCGATCGCGGCCGCGTCGCCGGCCCGGGCCTCGCGGTCGATGGGCGGTCCACCCGGGAACGGCAGCCCGAGCAGCCGGGCGACCTTGTCGAACGCCTCGCCGGCCGCGTCGTCGATGGTGGCGCCGAGCGGGGTGACGCCCCGGGCCAGGTCGTCGACCAGCAGGAGGGACGAGTGCCCGCCGGACACCAGCAGCGCGATGGCGGGTTCGGGGAGCGGACCGTGCTCCAGGGTGTCCACGGCGACGTGCGCCGCCAGGTGGTTGACGCCGTACACCGGCTTCTCCGCGGCGACCGCGTATCCCTTGGCGGCGGCGACGCCGACGAGCAGCGCGCCGGCCAGCCCGGGGCCGGAGGTGACCGCGATGGCGTCGATGTCGGCCAGGGTGACGCCGGCATCGGCCAGCGCCCGGTCCATGGTCGGCACGATGGCCTCGAGGTGGGCCCGGCTGGCCACCTCGGGCACCACGCCCCCGAACCGGGCGTGCTCCTCGACGCTGGAGGCGAGCGCGTCGGCCAGCAGTGTGTGCCCTCGCACGATGCCGACGCCGGTCTCGTCGCAGGAGGTCTCGATGCCCAGGATCAGCGGTTCGTCAGCCATGGTCGTGTGGTCCGTCCCCGGTCGACTCGGCGACGCGCTGCATGACCAGCGCGTCGGTGTTGCTCGGTTGGTAGTAGCCGCGCCGCACCCCGATCGGCTCGAACCCGTACATCGCGTAGAGCCGCTGGGCCGGAGCGTTGTCGATGGCGACCTCCAGCAGGGTGCTGCGGGCGCCGACCCGGGCCGCCTCGGCGAGCAGTTCCTCCAGCAGGGCACGGCCGACGCCGCGCCGCTGCGCGTCGCGGCGGACCGCGATGTTCTGCACCCACACCTCGTCCGGCGGAGCCCCGGCGAGGCCGGCGTAGCCCAACACCGTGCCGTCGTCGTCGACGGAGACCCGGTAGTGGTGCCCGTTCGCCAGCTCGTTCCAGAACATCGCCGGCGACCACTGCTCGGCACCGAAGAGGTCCGCCTCGATCGGCAGCACCTGGTCGATGTGCCACCAGCGGAACCGGTCCAGCCGCACACTCACGGGAGGACCGGTTTGCGCGCGGTCGCCACCACGGCGTCCGGACGGCGCAGGTAGAGCGGGGTGAGCCGCTCACCGGGTGCGCCGGCCCGGATCCGCTCGGCGGCGAGCAGCGCCAGCACGGTGGCGTCCGGGTAGCGCGGCTCGACCCGGACCGGAAGGCTCAGAGTCTCGGCGTACCGGTGTGCACCGTCACCGACCGCGACCGTCGCTCCCAGTTCCCGGGCGCGGGCGGCGGCCACCGCGGGCGTGGAAACCTCGGGTCCGACGATCCGCTGGCCGGCGCCGTCGTAGACGGCCCAGTAGAGCTCCTTGCGCCGAGCGTCGCTGGCGGCCAGCACCGGCTCGCCGGCTGCCGCCGGGTAGCCGATGCCGTCCAGCGAGCAGACGCCGTACGTCGGGATGTTGAGCGCCTGGCCCATGGTGGCGGCGGTGACCAGACCCACCCGCAGTCCGGTGAACGGCCCCGGCCCGAGCCCCGCGACGATGGCGCCCAGGTCCCGCGGGCGCGCGTCGGCGTCGGCGAGGACCGCGTCGACCTGAGGGGCCAGCAGTTCACCGTGCGCGCGGGCGTCGACCGTGCATCGGTGCGCCCGGGACGCCACACCGTCCGCCGAGACCTCCACCAGCGCTGCGGTCACCGCGGGGGTCGAGCTGTCCACCACGAGTACGAGCACGGTTAGCCAGCCTAGCCGCCCCAGCCCGGCCCACCACCCGGTGGCCCCGGCGAAGGCGCGGGGCTTGGGTCAGGGGGCCGGTCACCCCCCTGAGCGTGATACCTCTCAGGCATATTTATGCCTCACAGGTATCAGGCTCATCAGAGCGAGGCCCGCCGCCCCGAGGCACGTCGTCCTCCTGGGGTCGGCTCCCCACCGGAGCCCCGTGAGTCGACAAGTTGCCTCACCGGTATCGCCGCCGCTTCCCCTGATCCACGATGCCGGGATGTCCTCCACTCGCCTCGTCCCCCTCCTCGGCGCCGTCGTGCGACGGCAACGGCACCTGTGCGAGCTGAGCCAGCGGGAGCTGGCGGACCTGGCCGAGGTCAGCCAGGCAGCCGTCGCCCGGATCGAGCGCGGCGATCGGGCGCCCAGCATCCCGGTGCTGGAGCGACTGCTCGCGGCCATGGACGTGCAGTTGGTTGTCGGGGTCGAACCGCTGGACGCGCACCTCGACGCCCGGATCGACGACCTGGCCGCCCGCCCGATCGCCGAGCGGATCGACGAGCTGGGCCTGCACCGGATGCTGGACCGGCTCACCGACTTCCCACAGGTGATCACCGGAAGCACGGCGGCCCTGCTGCAGGGCGCTCCGGTGCCGGTCGAGGCGCTGGAGATCGCCGTGCGTTGGCAGGACTCGAAACTGTTCACCCGCTGGCTGGAGGCGGCCTACGGCCAGCGGTGGAACGCCCGCTGGGGTGAGTTCGGCGGGGTGTGGTTGGAGCCCGAGGAGCAGGGCGAGCACTTCTGGACGACCCGGTACGGCGAGATCAGGGCCACGATGTGTGACGAACTGCCCGAAACGATCGAGGTACGCCACGGCGGCCGGAGTTACCGGGTCGTGCCGCTGGTAGAGCTGGAGCTGACCGAGCCGCGGGCCGGCGACCTGCTGCGCCGCTACCGGGCCCGGCAGGTCGCCAGCGGGAAGTGACGGTCCCGACCCGTCGGCGGGACCGCGTCAGCCGGCGGTGCGGTCCCAGTCGATGGTGGGCAGGCCGGCGTCGGCCAGCGCCTTGTTGGCCGCGCTGAACGGCCGGCTGCCGAGGAAGCCGCGCGGGTTCATCGGGCTGGGGTGACCGGCCTCCAGCACCACGTGCTGCGGGTTGGTGACCAGCGCGGCCTTCTTGCGGGCATACCCGCCCCAGAGCAGGAAGACCACCCGGTCGGGTGACGCGTCCAACGCTCGAATCGTGGCGTCGGTGAACTCTTCCCAACCGGAGCTGGCGTGCGAGCCCGGAGTGGCCTGACGGACCGTCAGCACCGCGTTGAGCAGCAGCACGCCCTGCGCGGCCCAGCCGTCGAGGTTGCCGCTACGCGGCTTGGGCACGCCCAGGTCCTCGCCCAGCTCCTTGAAGACGTTGCGCAGCGACGGCGGCACCGTCACCCCGTCCCGGACGCTGAAGCTCAACCCGTGCGCCTGCCCGGCCCGGTGGTACGGGTCCTGCCCGAGGATCAGCACCCGGGTGCCCTGCGGCGGGCAGAGCCGGTATGCGGAGAACAGGTCCGCCAACGGCGGGAAGACGGTGTGCGTCGCGTACTCCCGGGCGACGAACTCGGCCAGCGCGGCGGCGCGGGCCGGATCCAGGTGGGGGGTGAGCACGGCACGCCACTGCTCCGGCAGCAGGGCCAGCAGATCCAGGGCGGGGGCGTCGTCGGGCATCGGGAACCTCTCACAGCGCGGGTCGGTCCCCCGCACTCTAGGCATCGGGTACGACAGCGGCCCGGCGGCCTAACCCAGGTCGGCGAGCCGCCGGGACCAGTCGCCACCGACCGGGTCCAGCTCGACGATCCGGGTGTCGTCGTCGCGGCGGTCGATGCGGACCCGCAGGTGCGCGTCCACCAACTGCTCCACCAGCCCCTCGCCCCACTCCACCACGGTCACCGACTCATCGACCGATGCGTCCAGGTCCAGGTCGTCGATCTCGGCGCGCGGGTCCGTGGCGTCACCCAGCCGGTACGCGTCGGCGTGCACCAGGGCCACCCGGCCACCCCGTGCCGGATCGGGCCGGTGCACCCGGGCGATCACGAACGTCGGCGAGGTGACGTCTCCGAGCACCCCGAGCCCGGCGCCGACGCCCTGGGTGAGGGCGGTCTTGCCGGCGCCCAGCGGCCCGGTCAACAGCACCAGGTCACCGGCGCGCAGCAGCCCGGCCAACCGGCGGCCGAACTCCCGGGTGTCCTCGACGGTCGGGAGCTTGACGACGTGACTCACCGTTCCTCCACGCTCTCCAGTGACTCGAGGAACTCCGCCAGCGCGGTGTTGACCTCGTCCGCGTGCTCCAGCATCACCACGTGCCCGCTGTCCTGGATCTTCACGAACTCGGCGTGCGGCAACCGCCGGACGATCTCCTCCGAGTGTGTCACCGGAGTGATCATGTCCTTGTCGCCGACCACCACCAGCACGGGGGTGTCGGCCAGCGCCGCGAGCGCCGGGAAGCGCGAGTGGGTCGCCAGGGTCCGCAGGTAGCGGGTCACCGTGTCGGCCGAAGTCCGGGAGTTCATCATCTCCACGTAGGACACCAGCGCCGGGCTGGGCTTGCGGGTGCCGAAGCCGTACTTGCGGGTCAGCAACCAGGCCACGTTCGAGGTCGACTTGCGGGCTTTGTCGATCACCGGCCCGCCGTACCGGGTGGCGTTGCTGACCATGAACAGCACCGGGCCGCCGACCCGGCCGAGCAGCGCCGGCGCGACCAGCTTGGTCTCCGCGATCAGCCCGCCCGAGGTGGCCATCAGCACCGTACCCACCACCCGGTCACCGAACAGCTCCGGGAACAACTCGGCGAACGCCATGATGGTCATGCCGCCCATCGAGTGACCGACCAGCACCAGGGGCCCCTCGGGCGCGGTCCGGTCGATCACTCGGCGCAGCGTCTGGCCGAGCGCGGCGAGGTCGTACTCGCCGCTCTCCAGCCGGCCGGACCGACCGTGACCGGGCTGGTCGTACGTCACGATCCGGTAGTCGCCGCGCGCGGCGAGCATCTGGCGCTGGAAGTGGAACGTGCCCATGTCCAGGCAGAAGCCGTGCACCAGCACCACCGTCGGGTGCCCGGGCACCGGCCGGGTCGGCTCGACCACCTCGACGTGGATGTCGGTGCCGTCCGGCAGCTCCAGCCGGAACGCGTCGTCGTACCGCTGCTCGCCGAACGTCTCGTGCGCGTAGCGGTCCGTCGGGTCGGCCTTGAGCCGGCGGACCAGCGTGCGCTCGGTCGCGACGCCGGCCGCCAGGCCGGCCGCGGCCACTCCGACCGCGGCGCCGACCAGCCCGGCGACCCGGCCGGCAGCGGTCCGCGGTCGTGGAATGCGGTACGGGCTCATGGCCGCTCACCGTCATAGACCCGGGGCACCCGGGTGCTGCCGAACCGGGTGACGATCTCGTAGTTGATCGTGCCGACGGCCTCGGCCCAGTCGTCGGCGGTCGGCTCGCCGTCGGCGCCGCTGCCGAACAGCGTGGCGATGTCGCCGTCGGCCACCGGGTCGTCGCCGCAGTCCAGCACGAACTGGTCCATGCAGACCCGCCCGGAGATGGTCCGCCGCGCGCCGGCGAGCTGCACCGGCCCACTGTTGGACGCGTGCCGGGGCACTCCGTCGGCGTACCCGAGCGGCACCACGGCCAGGTTCGCGTCGCTCGCCGTGGTGTAGGTGTGCCCGTAGGAGACGCCGGTGCCGGACGGCACCCGCTTGGTGAGCATCACGCGGGCCCGGGCGGTCATCGCGGGCCGCAGCCCGTACGTCTCGCCAGCCACCGGGGAGAGCCCGTAGACGGCCAGCCCCGGGCGGACCAGGTCGAAGTGGGTGTCCGGCCGGGTCAGGGTGGCCGCCGAGTTGGCCAGGTGCCGCCAGCGCGGGCGCAGCCCGGCCCGCTCCACCATCGCCAGCCCCTCGTGGAAGACGGCCAACTGCCGGTCCGTGGTCGGGTGGCCGGGCATGTCCGCGTACACGAAGTGGCTCCACACACCGACCACCTCGACCAGGCCGTCGGCCTGCGCCTTGGCGGCGGCGTCGAGCAGCGCCGGCCAGTCGGCGACGGTCGCCCCACCCCGGGACAACCCGGTGTCGATCTTCAGGTGCAGCCGGGCCGGGCGCTCGGCACGCCGACTCGCCTCGATCATCTCGTCCAGTTGCGCCAGGCTGGCCGCCGCCAGGTCCACCCCCGCGCTGACGCCCTCGTGCAGCGGCAGGCCGGGCGCGAGCAGCCAAGCCAGCACCGGCACGGCCACACCGGCCCGACGCAGGGTGAGCGCCTCGTCGAGGGTGCAGACACCGAGCCAGTCCGCACCGGCGTCGATCGCCGCCCGGGCGGCCGGGACCATGCCGTGGCCGTACCCGTCGGCCTTCACCACCGCCATCAGCTCGGCGTTGGTGCCGGACCGGAGTCGACTCACGTTCTCACGGATCGCGTCAAGATCGACGCGTACCTCGGCCTGCCACATGAGCCCAGCCTACTTTCCGCCGTGATCACCGCGGGCGGCGACGCACGTCCCGAGTCATCGATCCGGTCATCCCGGCCGCAACGCCGCGATCAGCCCAGCCGGGCAACGACCGGACGCAGCGCGGTGGCCACGTCGGGCGCGGTCACCGGCCCGCCTCGGGCCGCCTCCCGGCCGGCCAGCCCGTGCAGGTACGCGGCCGAGGCCGCCGCCCGGTCCGCGGGCACACCGCCGGCCAGCAGCGAGCCGAGCAGCCCGGCCAGCACGTCGCCGGTGCCGCCGGTGGCCAGAACCGGGGTGCCGGTGGGGTTGACGTACGCCCGACCGTCCGGCGTGCCGATCACCGTGCGGTCCCCCTTGAGCAGCACCACCGCGTTCATCCAGGCGGACAGCCGCAGCGCCGCGGCGACCCGGTCCGCGCCGGGCTCCTCCCCGCAGAGCCGGGCGAACTCCCGGTCGTGCGGGGTGATCACGATCGGGGCGTCCCGGCCGCGCAGCCGGTCGGCGAGCGAACCGTCGACCAGCAGGGTCAGCGCGTCGGCGTCGAGCACCACGGGCACCGGCGCGGCCAGCACGGCGCGCAGCTCGGCCGCCGCGTCCTCCCCCGTGCCCAGCCCGGAGCCGCAGACCCAGGCCTGCACCCGGCCCGCGTCGGCGACCCGGCCGGTGGCGATCACCGAGGGATGCTGGTGCAGCACCTCGGCCCGGGCGCCGCCGGCGTAGCGGACCATGCCGGTAGGCCCGGCCAGTGCCCCGCCGACGGAGAGCACCGCTGCCCCCGGGTACGTCTCCGAGCCGGTCGCCAGGCCGACCACGCCCCGGCTGTACTTCTCCGATGCCGGGCCCAGCCTCGGCCACCAGTCAACCAGGTCGGACCACTCGGTGACCCGCAGCGCCGGGGTGCCCCGCAGCCACGGCCGCAGCCCGATGTCGACCAGTTCCACCTGACCGGCCAGCGGGGCTGCCGGCCCGACCACCAGGGCGGGCTTCAGCGCGCCGAAGGTGACCGTCACGTCGGCGCGGACCGCGGTGGGCCGGCCGGACGCGGACAACGGCACGTGCCCGGTGTCCACCGCCACTCCGCTCGGCACGTCCACCGCCAGCACCGTGGCCCGGCCGCCGTCCCGCCCGCGCAGCTCACCGAGACCCTGGACCACCTCGTCCGCGTTCGTCCGCAGCCCGCCGGTGCCACCGATGCCGACGATGCCGTCCAGCACCAGGTCGACCGGGCCGGTCGGGTGGTCCACCAACCGGCCGCCCGCGGCCCGCAGCGCGGCCAGCCCAGCGGCGTGCGCCCGCCCGGGAGTGAGCAGTAGGGCGGACACGGTGACGCCCCGACGGGCCAGCCGCTCCCCGGCGTACAGGGCGTCGCCACCGTTGTCGCCGGAGCCGACCAGCAGCAGCACCTGCCCGCCGTACACCCCGCCCCGCTCCGCGAGCAGCAGCGCGGCCCGACGGGCCAGACCGGCGGCGGCCCGCTGCATCAGCGTGCCCTCGGGCAGCGTGCCCATCAGCCCCGCCTCGGCCGCCCGTACGTCGGCCACCCGCCACACCGATCTCATGCCACCGCCCCATTCCGCTTGCGGGCGGCCGGAACGGCCCACCCGGCCGACGTCACCGTTCCGCGACCACCATCGCCGACGCGATCCCGCCGTCGTGCGACAGCGAGAGATGCCAGCGGTCGACCCCGCGCTCCACGGCCGCCGCCGCCACCGTGCCGGAGACCGTCAGCCAGGGACGGCCGTCCGGGTCGGACACGATCTCGCAGTCGTGCCAGCTCAGATTGGCCGGCGCGCCGAGCGCCTTGGCGACGGCCTCCTTGGCGGCGAAGCGGGCGGCGAGCGACTCCGGCGAGCGTGGATTGCCGGAGCGCGTGTACCGCTCGGCCTCGGTGAAGAGCCGGTCGGCGAGCAGCGGCGTCCGCGCCAGGGACCGGGCGAACCGGTCGACCAGGACGACGTCGATGCCGACCGCGACGATCACCAACCCACCCTACCGGCGTCGGAGGCCGCAGATTAGCCGTCGGCCAGGCGGTGGGCAACGCCTGTGGACAGGTCGGGGTACGGCCGCCAACGGCCGTCCACAGGGCACTTCGGGGTGTACGTGTCCCGCCTACCGTCGACACGTCGATGCCGATCGCACGCGGGGGTGTGGGATGACAGAGGAGCCGTTGACGGTCCGACCGGAGCTGTTGCGAGGGGTGGCCCGAGCGCTGGACGACGACGCGTACCGGCTGGCGCACGGGCTGGTCGGGGTGCCCGGGCTGGTGGTGTCCGCGCCCGACTGGCCGACCGGCGCGGCGCTGGTCGGGCTGGAGTCGGCGGTGCACGGGTGGCTGGGCCGACTCGGCGGCCTGGTGGCGGTGACCGGCGGAGCGGTCCGGACGGCGGTGGAGTCCTACCGGGCGGTGGACGACCGGGCCGCCCGCCGGCTCACCGCGCTACCCCGGTGACCGCGCCGACTCGCCCGCGTGCGGACGGCGGGCCGGCGGGGGCCCGGGGACGCGGCGCGGCGGATCGCGACGACCCGTCGGCGCCCGCGGTCGGCTACGCCCAGCTCTGGGCCGCCGATCCGGGGCCGTGGCAGGCCGCCGGAGCCGCGTGGGCCGGGCTGACCGCGCTGGTCGAGAGGCGGGCCGGCGAGCTGAGCACGGACGCGAGGGCGTTGCGCGTCGCCTGGTCGGGCCGGGCGGCGACGGCGGCCGACGGTCGGCTCGCGGGGCTGCGCGGCGAGCTGACCTCGATCGCACCCGCGCTGATCGAGGCCGATCAGGTGCTCGCCGAGTTCGCCGGTCGGCTCACGGTGGCGAAGGGCCGGCTGGCCGCGGCGGTGGCCCTGGCAGACGGAGCGGGGCTGCTGATCGACCGGGACGGGCGGGTAGGCGCGGATCCGGCCCGGTCGCGATCACCCGGTGAGCGGGACGGGCCGGCGGCCGCCCGGGTGGCGGCGGCGCTACGGGCGGCGCTGGAGCTGGCCGGGGCGGCGGACCGGGCCGCGACCGCCCGGCTGGGCGAACTCGTCACGGCGGCTCTCGACGGCTGGCAGGCACCGCCGCCGCCCGGCCGGCCCGCGCCGGGTGCCACCCCGGTCGACGTCCGGGCGTGGTGGGCGGGGCTGACCCCGGCGCAGCGCCGGTGGCTGGTGGGGCACGAGCCGACGCTCGTCGGGCGGCTCGACGGCCTGCCGGTGGCAGCCCGCGACCAGGCCAACCGGCTGCTGCTCGACGCCCGGCGGGAGGAGCTGGTCGCCGAGCGGCGGCGGCTGCTGTCCCGCGTCCCGCCCGGGCCGGTCGGCGCACTGCGGCTGCGCCGGGTCGACGCGCGCCTGGCCGGGCTGGAGGCGCTCGCCGACCGGCTGGGCGAGCCGCGAGCCCCGCGGGCCTACCTGCTCCGGCTGGACCCGGCCGGCGAGGGACGGGTGGTGGTCTCGCTCGGCGACCCGGACCAGGCCGACCGGGTGGTGACCTACGTGCCGGGGATGACCGCCGGCCTCGACGACGCGCCGGGCGAACTGGCCCGGGTGGCGCGTGTGCAGGGCCGGTGCGCCACGCTCGACCCGGGCGAGCAGACCGCCGGGGTGCTCTGGCTGGACTACGACGCCCCGGACTTCCTGCACGAGGCGGCCACGGCCGGCCAGGCGCGGGACGCCGGTCCGGCGTTGCACCGCTTCCAGGAGGGGCTGCGGGCCAGCCACGAGGGGCCGCCGGCCCGGCAGACCGTGCTCGGGCACAGCTACGGGTCGCTGGTGGTGGGCATGGCCGCCCGGGACCACGGGCTGGCCGCCGACGCGCTGGTCTTCGTCGGCTCACCGGGGGTCGGCGCCGCGCAGGCCGCCGAGTTGGGCGTGCCGCCCGGGCAGGTCTGGGCGAGCAGCGCCCCGGACGACGTGATCCGGCTGACCCGGCCCCCGGCCGACCTGGCCCGGCAGGTGCTGCTCGGCACGTCACCGCTGGCGGCCGCGCTCAACCTGGCCGGGCAGGGCGAGCACGAGCTGTGGTTCGGCCGGGATCCGGCCGGAGCGGGCTTCGGTGGGCGCACCTTCCCCAGCGGGCGGCACGGTCACGTGGGCTACTGGGATCCGGCCAACCCGGCGCTGGACGGCATGGCCCGCATCGTCCTGGGCCGCTGACGGGCCAGGTCAGGCACGACGGAGGCCCCGGTCGCCGCGTGGTGCGACGTCCGGGGCCCGGGTCGGTGGTCAGGCTCGGTTACTCGACGGTGACGGACTTGGCCAGGTTGCGGGGCTGGTCCACGTCGTGCCCCCGGGCCGCGGCGATCTCGGCGGCGAGCACCTGGAGCGGCACGGTGGTGACCAGCGGGGCGAGCAGGGTCGGCGTACGCGGCACGTAGATCAGGTGATCGGCGTACCGGACGACGGCCTCGTCGCCCTCCTCCGCGATCACGATGGTCCGGGCGCCGCGCGCCCGCACCTCCTGGATGTTGGAGACGACCTTGTCGTGCAGCATGCCCCGGCCGACCGGCGAGGGCACCACGCAGATCACCGGCGTGCCCTTGTCGATCAGGGCGATCGGGCCGTGCTTCAGCTCGCCGGCGGCGAAGCCCTCGGCGTGCATGTACGCCAGCTCCTTGAGCTTGAGCGCGCCCTCCAGGGCCACCGGGTAGCCGACGTGCCGGCCGATGAACAGCACGGTGGGCTCGGACTTCAGCTCCCGGGCCAGCTCGCGCACGGGCTCGATCCGGTCCAGCAGCTCGCGCAGCTTGCCGGGCATCTCCTGCAACTGCGCGACCACCGCGCCCACCTCGTCGGCGAACTTGATCCCGCGTACCTGGGCCAGGTGCAGGCCGATCAGGTAGCACGCGACGAGCTGGGTGAGGAACGCCTTCGTGGAGGCGACGGCGATCTCCGGCCCGCCGTGGGTGTAGAGCACCGCGTCGGACTCGCGGGGAATGGTCGAGCCGTTCGTATTGCAGATCGCCAGCACCCGGGCCTTCTGCTCCTTGGCGTGGCGCAGCGCCATCAGGGTGTCCATCGTCTCGCCGGACTGCGAGATCACCACGATCAGCGTGGACCGGTCGAGCACCGGGTCGCGGTACCGGAACTCGCTGGCCAGTTCCACCTCGCACGGGATCCGCGTCCAGTGCTCGATGGCGTACTTGGCGACCAGGCCGGAGTGGTACGCCGTGCCGCAGGCCACGATGAAGATCTTGTCGACGTCGCGCAGGTCCTGGTCGCTGAGGCGGACCTCGTCGAGGGCGATCTCACCGGTCTCGGTGAGCCGGCCGAGCAGCGTGTCGGCGATGGCCTGCGGCTGCTCCTCGATCTCCTTGAGCATGAACCAGTCGTAGCCGCCCTTCTCCGCGGCCGACGAGTCCCAGTCGATGTGGAAGTCCTTGCCGGTGGCGGGCTGGCCCTCGAAGTCGGTGATCTCGATGCTGTCGCCGGTGATCAGGACGATCTGGTCCTGGCCCAGCTCCACCGCGTCCCGCGTGTGCTCGATGAACGCGGCCACGTCACTGGCCAGGTAGTTCTCCCCGTCGCCCCGGCCGACGACGAGCGGCGAGTTGCGCCGGGCGCCGACGACCGCGCCGGGCACCGCGGCGTCCACCGCGAGCAGGGTGAAGGCGCCCTCCAGCCGCTGGCAGACCACCCGCATGCCGGCGGCGAGCAGCTGCGGGCTGTCGGGCTGGCCGGCGGCGCGCAGGTCGGCCAGCGCGGCGGAGAGCAGGTGGGCGGCGCACTCGGTGTCGGTGTCGCTGGTGAACTGGACGCCGTCGGCCTCAAGCTCGGCGCGCAGCTTGGCGAAGTTTTCGATGATGCCGTTGTGGATCACCGCGACCCGGCCGTCGGGGGCGAGGTGCGGGTGGGCGTTGCGGTCGGTCGGGCCGCCGTGGGTGGCCCAGCGGGTGTGCCCGATGCCGGTGGTGCCGTCACCGATGCCGATCGGGCTGGCCGCGCAGGAGGTCGGGTCGTCGGCGGCCCGCTCGGAGAGCACCTTCTCCAGGTTGGCCAGCTTGCCGGCCTTCTTCTCGATCAGCAGCTGGTCGTCGCAGACGATGGCGACGCCCGCCGAGTCGTAGCCGCGGTATTCCAGCCGCCGCAGCCCGTCCAGCACGATGCCGAGTGCGGGGCGTGCGCCCGCGTAACCCACGATTCCACACATGGCCCGCAGCCTAACCCAGTTTCGCTCACGATGGTTGCTCGAAAGTCGGCTAAACAATCACTGAATCTGAGCGATCGGTGGCTGGTGGGTAACAACGGGACGAGCCACCCCGGTCCGCTCGGGGCGTGCCCGGCGCGACGGGGTTGCGAGGCTTTCCCGGGTACGAAAGTCTCTCGGCGGGTGCGGCGGGTCCTCTCCGCGGCTCGCTCGACCCATACCCACTCCCGCCCGGAGCAGCCATGTCCGACGCGCCCCCGCCCGACCCGTCCCCGACGCCGCCCTCGGATCCGTCTCCCGGCGGCTCGGCGGCACCGGAACCATCGGCCGCCCCGGGTGGCGGCCTCCCACCGGACCCCACCGCACCGCACTCGTGGACCCCGTCGGCACCGCTGCCAGCGCCGGACCCACTGGCTCCGGGGCAACCATGGGCGCCACCGTCACCGTGGACGCCAACCTCACCGACCCCGTCGTGGGCACCGCCCCCGCCCACCCCGCCATGGACGCCCGATCCGTCCGCCGCGCCGTGGACGCCCGCACCCCCCACCCCGCCATGGACGTCCACGCCGCAGCCGCCCGCGGACTGGCCGCCGAGCGCCGGCCAGCCGACACCCCAGGGATGGCCGGTGCCGGGCTATCCGCCGCCCTACACCCACCCCGGGCACCCACCGGCCAGCAGCGCCTCCACGGGCACCGGTCGGGTCGTCGGGATCGTGATCGCGATCGTCGTGACGCTGGTGCTGGCCGTCTGCGGCTGCGCCTGCGGGGCCGGCCTGCTGCTCGAAGCGTCCACCCCGGATCCGATCGCCGGAGAGCCGTACGTCGTTCCCGACGACGGCCGGACCACGCCCACGGCCGAGCCGCCCACCGCCGGACCAACGGCCGTCGCGCCCACCCCCACCAAGAAGCCGATCACACGCCCCACCTCCGGGCCGGCCCCGGTGACGGTGGTCTACGAGGTCACCGGAGCGGGCGAGGCCGACATCTCGTACTACGACGCCGAGAGCGACCTCATCCACGTCGACGACGTGAAGCTGCCGTGGCGCACCACCATCCGAACCAACGGCCGGAGCCGGGTGATGGTGGAAGCCACCTGGCCCGACATCGAATATCAAGGACCTCTCGACTGCACGGTCACGGTCACCGGCACCGGCAAGCCGGTCGTCGACAAGACCCGCGGTTACTGGCGGACCACCTGCACGGCGGAGTGAGGCTCTCGCTTGATCGACACGGGATCAGCGATACCGCGGTATCGGGATGCCGCTGACACCCCGATATCAACGATCTCGAGTCGATCATGTTTCGAAACGGATTGTTGAGGCTGGGGTTCGGCCCGCGGGTGCCCGTAGGCTGGCGCAGGTGACGACGAGCACCGATGTCGACCCGCTGGTGGCCCGGATGCGGCCGTTCGGCACGACGATCTTCGCCGAGATGTCCGCCCTCGCCGTACGGACCGGGGCGGTCAACCTCGGCCAGGGCTTCCCGGACACCGACGGCCCACCGGAGATGCTGGCCGCCGCGGCCGAGGCGCTGCGCGGCGGGCAGAACCAGTACCCGCCCGGGCCGGGGATCCCCGCCCTGCGCGCGGCGGTCGCGGCCCACCAGCGGCGGTTCCACAACCTGGCGTACGACCCGGACGGCGAGATCGTGATCACCGCGGGCGCGACCGAGGCGATCGCGGCCAGCATCCTCGCCTTGTGCGAGCCGGGCGACGAGGTGGTCTGCTTCGAGCCGTACTACGACTCGTACGCCGCCTCGATCGCGCTGGCCGGCGCGGTCCGGCGGCCGGTCACCCTGCGCCCCGCGGCCGATGGTCGGTACGCCTTCGACCCGGCCGAGCTGCGCGCGGCGTTCGGCCCACGCACCCGGTTGGTGCTGCTCAACTCGCCGCACAACCCCACCGGCAAGGTCTTCACCCGGGCCGAGCTGGCACTGGTCGCGGAGCTGTGCCAGGAGTACGGCGCGTACGCGGTCACCGACGAGGTGTACGAGCACCTGGTCTTCACCGACGCGTCGAGCCCGCACGTGCCGCTGGCCAGCCTGCCCGGGATGCGGGAGCGGACTTTGCGCATCTCCTCGGCCGGCAAGACGTTCTCGTGCACCGGCTGGAAGGTCGGGTGGGTGAGTGGTCCGGCGGCGCTCGTCTCGGCGGTGCTGCGGGTGAAGCAGTTCCTCACCTTCGTCAACGCCGCCCCGCTGCAACCCGCGGTCGCCGTGGCGCTGGCCCTGCCCGACGACTACTACACCGGCTTCCGGGACGGGCTCCAGCAGCGCCGTGACCAGCTCGTCGGCGGCCTCACCGACGCCGGGTTCGAGGTGCTGGTGCCGGAGGGCACGTACTTCGTCACCGCGGACGTCACCGCCCTCGGCGGTCGGGACGGGGTGGAGTTCTGCCGTTCGCTGCCGGAGCGCTGCGGCGTGGTGGCCGTGCCCACCCAGGTCTTCTACGACGACCAGGAGGCCGGCCGGCGGCTGGTCCGGTTCGCCTTCTGCAAGCGCCCGGAGGTGCTGACCGAGGCGGTCACCCGGCTGCGCGGGCTGCACTGACCGGTGGGGTCAGCCGGCCGCGCGGGCCGGTCCGGCGTCGTCCGCCTGCGGGGGCGGCGAGGCGTCGACGGCGGACGCCGTGATCTCCGACGGTGTGACCGCCAGGGTGGCGAGCAGCGCGCCGCTGTCGGCCAGCAGCACCGCCTCGGCATCATCGACGAAGGCGAGGTCGGCCTCAACGTGCCGGCTCGCCGCGGCGAGCAGCAGCCCGACCACCGGGTCGCCGGCCCTGCGGCGCAGCCCGTCGAGGTTGCGCAGCTCGCGGAGCAGGTGCCCGCGTTGGTTGCTCAGCACGGTGCGGACGGTGTGCGCGGAACCCGATCGGGCGGCAGCGGTGACCTTGAGGAAGAAGTCGTCCCGGAAGCCGCCACTGCGCGGGCTCGGCTCGTTGAGCCATCGGTCGAGTTCGGCCCGGCCATCGGGAGTGATCTGGTAGACCACCCGGTCGGGTTTGACCTGCTGGGCCTGCCGCTCGGCGACCACCAGGCTGTCCCGGGAGAGCCGGTCGAGGATCTGGTAGAGGTGGCCGATGTTGAGCGGCCCCCACTGTGGACCCGTGGCGGCCTCGAAGGCGCCTTTCAGCTCGTAGCCGTAGCTCGGGCCGCGTGCGAGCAGTGCCAGGACCGCGTGCTGGATCGCCACCGTCTCCTCCGATTCCACTGGCCGACCGGACCAGGTCTTGCATTGTGACAATGTAACGCGCAGAGTG
Source organism: Micromonospora sp. NPDC005087 (assembly GCF_042872965.1). Taxonomy (NCBI): domain Bacteria; kingdom Bacillati; phylum Actinomycetota; class Actinomycetes; order Micromonosporales; family Micromonosporaceae; genus Micromonospora; species Micromonospora sp. NPDC005087. The sequence goes on from NZ_JBIALB010000013.1 coordinate 187,188, forward strand.
TGAGGTGGCACACGGGGAGGCGCGACATGCTGGGGTTCATCTGGGGGCAGCTACGCGGCCGTGCTGGGCGGTCGGTGGCGCTGCTGGCGGGGGTGCTGGTGGCGACCACCGGCTTCGTCGTCCTGACCGGCGCCACCACCACCTCCCGCCTCGACGTCACCGGCGCGGTGGAGCGCAACACCCGAGCCGCCTACGACATCCTGGTCCGGCCCAAGGGGGCGCGCACACCGCTCGAGGCCGAACGCGGGCTGGTCCGCCCAAACTACCTCTCCGGCCTCTTCGGCGGCATCACCCCCGCGCAGTACGAGCAGGTGAAGGGGCTCGCCGGCATCGACGTCGCCGCGCCGATCGCCATGCTGGGCTATTCGACCTCGACGGTGCCGGTCCGATTCGACGTGACCAGCGCGGTCGACCCCTCGCTGGAGCAGCAGGTCATCCGGCTCAACCCCACCTTCACCGCCGAGCGAGGGCTCTCCACCGCCCCCAGCAGCCCGCGCTACGTGTACGTGACCAAGCGCCCGCTGCTCTACCCCGAGTGGGGCGGCGACGTGAACGATTCGTCGTCTCCGTACTCGGACGGCAAGACGTACAAGTACGACGACTATTGCGGGCAGGTCCCACGGGAGGTGTTCCCCGGTGGACGCAGCGAACCGATCTGCGACCCGCGCCTGACCGTGCGGACGGCGAACGGTGGGCTGACCTCCGAACGGGAGGACTGGAGCGTCGACACCGTCCGGCTCCTGCCCGACGGGCGCTTCGAGGCGAACCGCTGGTTCCCCGGCCGCGCCGAACGCGTCGTCACCGACCAACTGGTGGTCACCTACCGGGTGACGGTGCCGTTCCTGCTGGCGGCGGTCGACCCCGACGCGGAGCAGCGCCTCGTCGGCCTGGACGACGCGGTGACCGAGGGTCGCTCGCTCCGGCTCGACGACACGGCCACCGAGACCTCTCCCGGGCCCAATGTGACCGAGCGGTCGGTCCCGGTGTTGAGCACCAGCCGTCCCTACCTCGACGTCACCGTGCGGTCCGCCCTCACCCGGCTGCCGCAGGCGCGACCCGCGGGGCTGCCGATCGACGAGCTGGAGCGGACGCTGGGCAGCGCCACCGGGCTCGGGGTCGGGACCGAGGAGTACGCGCTGACCGACGGGTACCGCGACCTGCTCGCCGAGGGGATCTCCAAGACCGGCTGCTGCACGGGTGATTTACAGACGATCATTCAGGCGGGCGCACCGGAGTACGAGCGGCTCCCCGACGGCACTCTCCGCGCTGTCGTGCGACCACCGTTCGATCACGCGCTCTACGGCGGCGAGAACGATCTCAACTTCCGCTCCCGTCCGTGGCTGGCCGACGACAACGGCTTCCGCCCGGTGACTGCGCTTCCTCAGCCGCCGTCGGGCGCGCACCTCCAGGTCCGGCTCTGGCGGACCGTCGGCATCTTCGATCCGGAGAAGGTGAGCGGGTTCAGCGACCTGTCCCGGGTGCCACTGGAGACCTACGAGCCGCCACGCACCGACGGCGCCGACGAACGCAGCCGCCAGGCGCTGGGCGGTCGGCCGCTGGAGCCGAGCGGAAACCCGGCGGGCTACCTCTCCTCGCCGCCGCTGATGCTCACCAGCCTGACTGCGGTGCCGAAGCTGCTGGCGGACGACGCCACCCCCACCCGAACAGCGCCGATCAGCGCGATCCGGGTCCGGGTCGCCGGCGTCGACGGCTACACCGACCGGTCCGCCGAGCGGGTCCGGCTCATCGCCGAGCGGATCGCCGACACGACCGGGCTGGACGTCGATCTCACCTTCGGCTCGTCTCCCGCCCCGCAGACCGTGGAGCTGCCGGCGGGCTCGTTCGGCCGGCCCGAGCTGCGGCTCACCGAGCCGTGGTCCGCCCTCGGGGTGGCGTCGGTCATCACCAAGGCCGTCGACCGCAAGAGCCTCGTGCTGTTCGGGCTGGTGCTGGTGGTCTGCGGGCTGTTCCTCGGCAACGCCGTGTCCGCCGCCGTCCGGGACCGGCGCCGCGAGCTGGCGGTGCTCGCCTGCCTGGGCTGGTCAGCCCGTCGGATCGCGGCGCTGGTCCTCGGCGAGGTGGCCGCGCTGGGGCTGGCCGCCGGCCTGCTCGCCCTGGGGTTGGCGTTCCCCCTGGCCGCCGCGCTGGACATCGGGATCGGTTGGCGTCAGGCGGTGCTCGCCGTACCGGTGGCTCTGCTGCTGGCGCTGGTGGCGGGCCTGGTCCCGGCGCTGCGGGCCGCGGGCGCCCACCCGGCCGCCGCCCTGCGACCGCTGGTGGCCCCGGCCCGCTGGGTACGTCGGCCCCGCGGCCTGTTCGGGCTGGCGCTGTCCAATGTGGTCCGCACGCCCGGGCGCACCCTGCTCGGGGCGGGCGCGCTGGCCATCGGGCTGGCCGCGCTCACCCTGGTCAGCGCCGCCGCCTACGCCTTCCGCGGCGCGATCGTCGGCAGCCTGCTCGGTGACACCGTCTCGCTGAACGTGCGGGGCGCGGACACCCTGGCCGCGGTCGTCACCGTCCTGCTCGGCGCGGGCGCCGTCGCCGACGTGCTGTACCTGAACGTCCGGGACCGCGCCGCGGAGTTGTCCACCCTGCGCGCGGTCGGCTGGACGGACGCCGCGCTGGGCCGCCTCGTGGGCTACGAAGGGCTCCTCATCGGCGCGCTCGGGGCGGTGGCCGGCGCCGGGCTGGGGCTCGCCGGGGCCGCCTGGTTGGTCGGTGGCCTGCCGAGCGCCCTGGTCCTGGTCGCCGCCGCGGTGGCGCTCGTCGGGGTGCTGGTCACCTGTCTCGCGGCGCTCGTGCCGGCCGCGTTGCTGCGCCGGCTCCCGACCGCACGGCTACTCGCAGAGGAGTGACGATGGAGGCAACGACGGGCAGCACGGTCCGGACCCTCGGGCTGACCCGGCAGTTCCGCACCGGAGCCGAGCGGCTGACCGCGGTCGACGACGTCTCGCTGGAGATCACGGCCGGGTCGGTCGTGGCACTGACCGGTCCCAGCGGCTCCGGCAAGTCGACCCTGCTGCACCTGATCGGCGCCATCGAGCAGGCCGACAGCGGCACCATCACGGTCGACGACGTGGAGATCACGGCGCTGCGCCGCACCGCGCTGGCCCGGTACCGGCAGCGGGTGGGGTTCGTCTTCCAGCGCTACCGCCTGCTGCCCGCGTTGACCGTGCTGGACAACGTGATCACCCCGGTGCTGCCGCAACGCGGCCGGGCCGACCACGCGACCCGGGCCCGTGAGCTGCTCGACGCGGTCGGCCTCGCGGGACGGGAGCGGGCGATGCCGGCGCAGCTGTCCGGTGGCGAGCAGCAGCGGGTCGCCATCGCTCGGGCGCTGATGGGCGCGCCCGGGCTGCTGCTGGCCGACGAGCCCACCGGCAACCTCGACTCGACCACCAGCGCCCAGATCCTCGACCTGCTGCTCGACCTGCGGGAGCGGCACGGCATGACGATCCTGCTGGCCACCCACGAACGGTCGATCGCGGCCCGCTGCGACCGGTTGGTCCGGCTCGGTGACGGCAGCATGGTCGAGGACCTCGACCTCACCGACGGCGAGGACCCCGCCGACACGTACGAGCGGGCGGCTCAACTGCGGTGGTGAGGCCGCCGGGTGGCGGCCTCAGCCGACCGGGCTGGCGGTGCGGACCTGCTCCGCGATCCGCTCGGCGACGGAGCGGGCGGTCTGCTCGGTGGCCGCCTCGACCATCACCCGGACCAGCAGCTCGGTGCCCGACGGGCGCAGCAGCACCCGACCGGTCTCGCCCAGCTCCGCCTCGGCCCGCTCGACCTCGGCGCGTACGGCCGGCGCGGCGGCGCCGACGGTGCGGTCGCCGACCGGCACGTTGATCAGCACCTGGGGCAGCTTGGTGACGACCGAGGCCAACTCGGCCAGGGATCGGCCGGTGTCCGCCATCCGGGCCATCAGGTGCAGGCCGGTGAGCACTCCGTCGCCGGTGGTGGCGTGCGCGGGCATGACGATGTGGCCGCTCTGCTCACCGCCGAGCGCCAGCCCGGAGGCGCGCAGCTCCTCCAGCACGTACCGGTCGCCGACCTTCGTCTCGATGAGCCGGATGCCCTCGGCGGACATCGCCAGCCGCAGCCCGAGGTTGCTCATCACGGTGGCCACCAGGGTGTCCTGGGTGAGCGTGCCGGCGTCCCGCATGGCGAGCGCGAGGATGGCCATCACCTGGTCGCCGTCGACCTCGTCGCCGTCGGCGGTGACCGCCACGCAGCGGTCGGCGTCGCCGTCGTGGGCGATGCCCAGGTGGGCGCCGTGCTCGACGACGGCCTCTCGCAGCGCCTCGATGTGGTTCGAGCCGCAGTCGTCGTTGATGTTCAGCCCGTCCGGCTCGGCGTGGATCGCCACGACCTCCGCGCCGGCCTCCCGGTAGGCGACCGGGGCGACCTCGGCGGCGGCGCCGTTGGCGCAGTCGACCACGACCTTGATCCCGTCGAGCCGGTGCGGCACGGTGCCGACCAGGTGCTGGACGTAGTGGTCGGCGCCGTCGAGCAGGTCGTGCACCCGGCCGACACCGGCGCCGATCGGCCGGTCCCAGGCGGTGGTGGCGTTCGTCTCGACGGCCGCCTCGATCTGCATCTCGATCTCGTCGGGCAGCTTGTGCCCGCCGGCGGCGAAGAGCTTGATGCCGTTGTCCGGCATCGGGTTGTGTGACGCGGAGAGCATCACCCCGAGGTCGGCCTTGGCCTCCGCGGTGAGGAACGCGACCGCCGGAGTGGGCAGCACGCCGACCCGCACCACGTTGGCGCCGGCGCTGGTCAGCCCGGCCACCACGGCCGCTTCCAGCATCTCGCCGCTGGCCCGGGTGTCCCGGCCGACCACGGCGAGCGGCGGATGGCTGCGGTCCGTCTCGGCGAGAGTGTGCGCGGCGGCCACCGCGAGCGCGAGCGCCAACTCCGGGGTGAGATCCGCGTTTGCCCGCCCGCGTACGCCGTCCGTGCCGAACAACCGACCCATACCCGCCAACTTCCGATGAGCACTGCCAATGAGGAGAAAGCGGAACGGCCGGCCCACCTCCCCGTTCGAGGGGAGGCGGACCGGCCGTCCGTCAGAAGTACAAGGCGCTGGCGAAGATCAGCGCTTCGAGTACTGGGGAGCCTTACGGGCCTTCTTGAGGCCGTACTTCTTGCTCTCCTTGACCCGGGCGTCCCGGGTGAGGAAGCCGGCCTTCTTCAGGGCCGGGCGGTCGTCCGGCTCGTTGATGATCAGCGCGCGGGCAATGCCCAGCCGGAGCGCACCGGCCTGCCCGGTGGTGCCGCCGCCACGCAGGTTGGCGATGACGTCGAACTGCTCGAGCTTCTCGGCGGTGACCAGCGGGTCCTTGATGAGCTGCTGGTGCACCTTGCTCGGGAAGTAGGCCTCGAGGTCCTGGCCGTTGCAGGTGATCTTGCCGGTGCCCGGGACGATACGGACCCGGACGATGGCCTCCTTGCGGCGGCCCACGGTCTGGATCGGCCGGTCACCACGAGGCGCGCGGGCGACGGGCGCCGGCGCCTCGGTGGCCTCGGGGGCTTCCGGGGCAACCTCGGTCTCGGTGATGTCGGTCATGCTGCTTCCTTCGCCCGCGCTCACTGCGCGATCTGCTTGATCTCGAACGGCACCGGCTGCTGCGCGAGGTGCGGGTGCTCGGCACCGGCGTAGACCTTCAGCTTCTTGATCAGCTGACGGCCGAGCTTGTTGTGCGGGAGCATCCCCTTCACGGCGAGCTCGATGGCCCGCTCGGGGCGCTTGGTCAGCAGCTCCTCGTAGCCGATCTGCTTCAGACCACCCGGGTAACCGGAGTGGCGGTAGGCGATCTTGGTCTGGCGCTTGTTGCCGGTCAGCGCAACCTTGCCCGCGTTCACGATGACGACAAAGTCGCCCGTGTCGACGTGCGGCGCGAAAGTCGGCTTGTGCTTACCACGCAGCAACGTGGCGGCGTGGGTGGCCAGGCGGCCCAGCACGACATCAGAGGCGTCGATGACGTGCCACTGACGCTCGATCTCACCCGGCTTCGGGCTGTACGTACGCACAGGTCTACCTTGTCTCGTCGTCGGTCTGGGGTCGCGCGCCGAGGTGACCAGATCTTGCAGGCCGGACCAGCGCGCACGAACGACCAAGCGTACCTGATAGGGCACGCCTCTGGATGTCGTACAACAGCAGGCAACGATACCCGGCGCCCCATCAGCAGGTCAAAACGGGGGTACGGTCGCGCGTGCCGACACGGCCCATCATGGCACAGCTCACACGCCGGCCAGTCGGGCCGCCCCCCGCCGACGGTAGACGAGCCAGGTCACCGCGACGCAGAACGCGTACCAGGTGATGAACGCGAGGTAGGCGGCGTCGGCCGTGCCGGTGGTGCGGAACGACTGGCGGAACGCGACGTTGACCAGCAGTCCGCCGGAGGCGCCCACGGCTCCCGCGATGCCGATCAGCGCGCCGGTCATCCGGCGGGCCCAGCGGGCGGCGGCCACCGGATCGCACCGGCCGTCGGCCACCGCGCCCGCCGCCCGGGCCCGGAAGATCGCCGGGATCATCTTGTACGTGGAGCCGTTGCCGACGCCGGAGAAGACGAACAGGGCGAGGAAACCCACCAGGTAGAGCACGAACGACCGCTCCCGGGCCGCGTACAGGACGGTTCCGGCGCCGGCCGCCATCGCCACGAAGTTCCAGAAGGTCACCCGGGCTCCGCCCAGCCGGTCGGCGAGGTGCCCGCCCAGCGGCCGGATCAGCGAGCCGACCAACGGGCCGAGGAAGGTCAGCCCGGCGGCGTCGACCGGGGTGGGGAAGCGTTCGGCGAACTGGAGCTGGAGCACCTGGCCGAAGGCGAAGCCGAACCCGATGAACGACCCGAAGGTGCCGACGTAGAGCACCGACATGATCCAGGTGTGCGGGTCGCGGGCCGCCTCGCGCAGCGCGCCGGGCTCGTTCCGGGCCCCGGGGACGGTGTCCAGCCACCGGGCTGCCGCCAGCGCGGCCAGCACGATCAGCGGTAGGTAGACCGCCGGCACCAGCCGGGGGTACGCGGCCCCGGCGGTGGCCAGCACCGTCAGCCCGACCAGTTGCACCGCGGGTACGCCCAGGTTGCCGCCACCGGCGTTGAGCCCGAGGGCCCGGCCCTTGAGCCGCTGCGGATAGAACAGGTTGATGTTCGCCATCGAGGAGGCGAAGTTGCCGCCGCCGACCCCGGTCAGACAGGCCAGCACCATCAGGGTCGGGTACGAGACGCCCGGCTCCAGCAGCACCGCCATCGGCACGGCGGGCACCAGCAGTAGCAGCGCGCTGACGATGGTCCACCGTCGTCCGCCGAAGCGGGCCACCGCCAGCGTGTACGGCAGCCTCAGCACCGCGCCCAGCGCGGCTGGCACCGCGGTGAGCAGGAACTTGCCGGCCGGGTCGATGCCGTACTCGGGGCCGAGGAAGAGCACGGTCACCGACCAGAGGCTCCACACCGAGAAGCCGACGTGCTCGGCGAAGATCGAGACCCAGAGGTTGCGCCGGGCGATCGGCGCGCCCGTCGTACGCCAGAAGTCGGGGTCCTCGGGCCGCCAGTCGGCGAGCTCGTGCCGGCGCCCGGCGGCGGCGGGTGGGGCGGTTGTGCTGGTGAGCGTGCTCACTGCGGCTCCTCCTCGTCGGTGTGACCAGGGGGAACGCTAGGAACGCCGGGTTACCGGGCAGTGCCCGTCGCGGGTCGGCGCGGAAACGAGGGCCGCACCGCAGGCCGGCGGCGACGGTGAGACCCGCCCGGCGACGGCCGGACGGGTAGCGGCGGTGGTCAGAGCTCCTGGAGGATGCGCAGCGCGCGGCCGACCCGGAGCATGGTGTCGGTGTCGGCGACATCCACGCATTCGGTGAACCACTTCTTCATCGGCGAGGAGAGCCGGTCGGGCATCACCACGTACCGGCCCATCGACACGGCGAGCGGGGAGTCCCGCAGCAGCGACTCCTCGACCACCTCGACGACGATCACGATGGGCACGTCGGTGGAGTTGTAGACGTCCGAGCTGATCACGAGTCCGAGGCGTTCCCGGGCGCCCTCGATGCGCCAGACCTCACCCCTACGCAGCACGCGGCCGGCCGCGGAAGAGCAGGTCGTCGACCATGCCCACCTCGCGCGCGTCGGCGAGGGCGGCGGATTCCAGATCCAGGCCAGCGCGGTTCACCGCGGCGGCGTGTGCGGTGAAGACCTCACGCAGCGCCTTCTCCCGGGCGGCCTGGTCCATCCACGCGGAGAGCGACAGGCCCTCGCGCTTGGCGAACCGTCGGGCCTCCTCGATCGTCTCGTCTGTGAACGACAGGGTCACCTTGGCAGTCATGCCGGTGAGACTACCCATCGGTATGACCGTCAGTCATCCTCGCGACCGGGCAGGTCACCATTGGCGTCGAAACGTACATTCCGGCGTTGGTCGGACCGCGTCAGCGCCCGGCGCCGGTCGCCCGACCGCCGAACACCGCGAAGCGCCATTCCTTGAAGTAGCAGTCGACATCGACCAGGCCGGCCTCGGTGAGCCACCGGCACTGGTCGGCGACGGTCGCCGGTCGGTCGTGCCGCATCCGCTCCCGGGCGGCGGCGATCTCCTCGGAGGGCGAGCCCAGCTCGGTGATCCGCTCGGTCCACACCTCGTCGTAGCGCCGGTCCAGAGTCGGGGTCGGGCCGGCCACCTGCTCGGCGTTGACGAACACCCCGCCGGGCACCAGCGCGGCGGCGGCCCGCCGGTAGAGGGCACGTTTGCCGGTGTCGGCCAGGTGGTGGATCGCCAGCGCGCTGACCACCGCGTCGTACCGGCCTGTCGGCAGCGGGTCGGCCAGGTCGGCCCGGACCGTCCGGTGCGGCACGGACCGGACGTGCAGCTGGTCGGCGGCGCGGGCGAGCATCGCCGGCGCGGCGTCCACCAGGGTCAGCCGCACCCCCGGTACCGCGGCGGCGAGCAGCAACGAGAGCAGGCCGGTGCCCGCGCCCAGGTCCAGCACCTCCGGGGTACGCCCGGCCGCCTGCGCGGCCCGCAGCGGGGGCGCGGCCACCTGCACCGCCGTGCCGTAGAAGGAGTCGAAGCAGGGGACCAACCGTCGGCGTGCCGCGTCGTAGCTGCCCGCCACCGCGTCGAAGGCGTCCGCCACGCTCATCGCGCCCTCCCAATTATCGAGACAGGTTTCTCATATTCTAGGCCGAGGGCGTCGCCCCGCCATCGCGTCCCCTGCCTCGGTGCGGTGTGAGCCCCACTTGACAGGACCGAAACAGAAGGGACCCGGACCGGAAACCGCCCGACGGCACGCTTTGCCGACATGACAGACGGTGCACGGTCGGCAACTCCACCGGGGTTCCCGCCCCGCGAGGTTGCCACGCACTGCCCGTACTGCGCGCTCCAGTGCGGCATGCTGCTGCGCGAGGAGCCCGACGGGGTGACGGTGCTCCCCCGGCAGTTCCCCACCAACCGGGGCGGGCTGTGCCAGAAGGGCTGGACCGCCGCCGAGCTGCTCGACCACCCCGAACGACTGACCACCCCGTTGCTGCGCGACCCGGCCAGCGGCGAGCTGCGCCCGGCCAGCTGGGACGCCGCGCTGAAACGGATCGTCACCGGCATCCGCGCCGTCCAGGCCGAGTCCGGCCGGGACGCGGTCGCCGTGTTCGGCGGCGGCGGACTGACCAACGAGAAGGCCTACGCGCTGGGGAAGTTCGCCCGGGTCGCGCTGCGCACCCGGCACATCGACTACAACGGACGGTTCTGCATGTCCTCGGCGGCTGCCGCCGGCCTACGTGCCTTCGGCGTCGACCGCGGGCTGCCGTTCCCCCTCGCCGACCTGGGCCGGGCCGACACGTTGCTGCTGGTCGGCGCCAACCCGGCGGAGACCATGCCGCCGCTGGTCCGCTGGCTGACCGAGCAGCGCCGCAACGGCGGCCGGCTGATCGTGGTCGACCCACGGGCCACCGCCACCGCACGCCAGGCCGACCTGCACCTGCAACCGCTGCCCGGCACCGACCTGGCGGTGGCCAACGCGCTGCTGCACATCGCGCTCACCGAGGGCTGGGTCGACCGGGCGTACGTCGGGGAGCGGACCACCGGCTTCGCGGCGGTCCGGCGCAGCGTGGCGGCCTGGTGGCCGGCCCGCGCGGAACAGCTCTCCGGCGTGCCGGTGGCCGACCTGGAGGCGACCGCCCGGGCTCTGGGCACCGCCGGACGGGCGATCATCCTCACCGCGCGCGGCGCCGAACAGCACGCCAAGGGCGTGGACACCGTCACCGCGTACGTCAACCTCGCACTCGCCCTCGGGCTACCCGGCCGCCCCGGCTCCGGGTACGGCTGCCTGACCGGCCAGGGCAACGGCCAGGGTGGACGGGAGCACGGGCAGAAGGCCGACCAGTTGCCCGGTTACCGGCGCATCGACGACCCGGCCGCACGGGAGCACGTCGCCGGGGTCTGGGGCGTACCGGCCGACGAGCTGCCCGGCCCGGGCGTGCCGGCGTACCAACTGCTCGACTCGCTCGGCACCCCGGGCGGGCCACGGGCGCTGCTGGTGCTCGGCTCCAACCCGGTGGTGTCCGCACCCCGGGCGGCCCACGTCGAACGCCGACTGCGGGAGCTCGATCTGCTGGTCGTGGCCGACCTGCTGCTGTCCGAGACGGCCGCGCTGGCCGACGTGGTGCTGCCCACCGCGCAGTGGGCCGAGGAGGACGGCACCATGACCAACCTGGAGGGCCGGGTGCTGCGCCGACGGGCGCTCCGCCCTCCCCCGCCGGGCGTCCGTACCGATCTGGCCATCCTCGCCGACCTGGCGGCCCGGTTGGCCGCCGCCGAGCCGACAGAGGTGCCGACCGGCGCCGCGGTGGCCCGGTTCCCGACCGACCCGGCCGCCGTCTTCGCGGAGCTGCGGCGGGCCTCCGCCGGTGGGCCGGCCGACTACGCCGGGATCAGCTGGTCCCGGATCGACGCCGCCGACGGTGTCTTCTGGCCCTGCCCCACCGAGGACGGGCCGGACACGCCACGACTCTTCACCGACCGGTTCGCCACCCCGGACGGGCGGGCCCGGTTCCATCCGGTGGACCACCGTCCCGCCGCCGAGCCGGTCTGCGACGAGTACCCGCTGCACTTCACCACCGGCCGGGTGCTCGCCCAGTACCAGTCCGGCACCCAGACCCGCCGGGTGGACGCGCTGCGTCTGGCCGCACCGGACGCCTTCGTCGAGCTGCACCCCGACCTGGCCGCCCGGCTCGGCATCGGCGACGGTGAGCCGGTACGGGTCACCTCCCGGCGGGGCGAGCTGCGGGCGCCGGCCCGGCTCAGCCCGACCATCCGGCCGGACACCGTCTTCGCGCCGTTCCACTGGCCGGGCCCCGCCCGGGCCAACTCGGTCACCAACGACGCGGTGGACCCGATCTCCGGCATGCCCGAGTTCAAGATCTGCGCCGTGCGGGTGGAGAGGGCATGACCGAGCGCGTGGTGGTCGTCGGCAACGGGATGGCGGGCGCACGGCTCGCCGCCGAGCTGCACGCCCGCGCCGGCGACCGGAAGGTCACCGTGCTCGGGGCGGAACCGCACCGGGCGTACAACCGGATCATGCTCTCCGCGCTGCTGGCCGGCCGGATCGGCGAGCAGGACGTGGAGCTGGCCGAGGCCGCCAGGCACAGCAGCGACCTGCGCACCGGCGTGCCGGTGACCGGCATCGACCGGGCCGGCCGGACGGTCCACACCGCCGACGGCGACCGGATCGGCTACGACCACCTGGTGCTGGCCACCGGAAGCCGGGCGATGGTGCCGCCGCTGCCCGGCCTGACCGGGGAGCTGCCGCGCCGGGTGGCGCCGTTCCGCACCCTGGACGACTGCCGGCGGATCCTCCGGGTGGCCGGCGGCGCGCGCAGCGCGCTGGTCCTGGGCGGCGGACTGCTCGGCCTGGAGGCCGCCCGCGGGCTGGCCACCCGGGGGCTGGCGACCACCGTGGTCCACCCCACCGGGCACCTGATGGAACGGCAGCTCGACCCGATGGCCGGCGGCGTGCTCGCCGACACGCTCACCGGCCTGGGCGTCACCATCCAGCTGGCCGTGCCGGCGACCGGCGTGGCCGCGGACTCGACCGGCGTCCGCCTCGACCTGGCCGACGGCCGGTCGCTCCACGCCGACCTGTTGGTGCTCTCCTGCGGGGTACGCCCCGACACCACGCTCGCCGCCGACGCCGGCCTGGACGTGCGTCGCGGCGTGGTCGTGGACGACCGGCTGCGCACCAGCGACCGGCGGATCTCCGCGATCGGCGACTGCGCCGAGCACGACGACACACTCACCGGGCTGGTCGCCCCCGCCTGGGCCCAGGCACGGGTGCTGGCCCAGGTGCTCAGCGGTGCCGAGCCGCTGGCCCGGTACCGGCCCCGGCCGGCGGTGACCCGGCTCAAGGCGGCCGGTGTCGACCTGGCCGCGATGGGCGACGCCACCGGCGGTGGTCCGGGTGAGGAACTGACCTTCAGCGACCCGACCCGGGGCACGTACGCCCGGCTGCGGATCCGCGACGAGCGGCTGACCGGCGCGATCCTGATCGGCGACAACCCGACGATCGGCACCGTGATCCAGCTCTTCGACCGGGGTCAGCCGGTCCCGGCCGACCGGCGGTCACTGCTGCTGGGCCGGGCCTCGGGCAGCGCCGGCGCGGCACCGGCCGCGTCCCCGGCGCTGATGCCGGACGCGGCCACGGTCTGCCAGTGCAACACCGTGACCAAGGGCGCCCTGGTGAGCTGCTGGCGCTCCGGCGCCCGGAGCGTCGACGCCGTGCTGGCGGCGACCCGGGCCGGAACCGGCTGCGGCGGCTGTCGGGACGCCGTCGCCGGCATCGTCGACTGGCTTTCCCAGGCGGACTCCGTGGAGGTGACACGATGAACGACGGCGATCTGGTCGTCATCGGCAACGGCATGGTCGGGCAGCGCTTCGTGGACGCGCTGCGGGCCCGCGACCCGCGCGGGCGCTGGCGGGTGACGGTGCTCGCCGAGGAGAGCCGACCCGCGTACGACCGGGTGCGACTCTCGGCCTTCTTCGACGGGGTGGACGCGGACGCGTTGAACCTGCACACCCCGCACGACGGGGTGCGGCTACGCCTGGGCGAGCCGGCCACCGCGATCGACCGCGAGCGGCGGGTGGTCAGCACGGCCACCGGCGAACACCGGTACGACGCGCTGGTGCTGGCCACCGGGTCGTACCCGTTCGTGCCGCCGGTGCCCGGCGCGGACCTGCCCGGGGTCTTCGTCTACCGCACCCTCGACGACCTGGTGGCGATCCGGACGTACGCGCGGGGCCGGCGGGCCGGCGCGGTGATCGGCGGCGGGCTGCTGGGGCTGGAGGCGGCGAACGCCCTGCGGCTGCTCGGCCTGAGCACCGACGTGGTCGAGTTCGCACCCCGGCTGATGCCGGTGCAGGTGGACCCGGCCGGCGGCGCGATGCTCCGCCGCTACGTCGAGGAGCTGGGCGTGCGGACCCACCTCGGGGTGGCCACCACCGCGATCCGGCCCGGTCCGGACGGCGCGGTCGCCGCGCTGGACCTCTCCGACGGCCGCACGGTGGAGGCCGAACTGGTGGTGGTGGCCGCCGGCATCCGGCCCCGGGACGAACTGGCCCGGGCCGCCGGCCTGCCGCTGGGTCCGCGCGGCGGGGTGCTGGTCGACGCGACCTGCCGCAGCGCCGACGAGCGGATCTGGGCGGTCGGCGAGTGCGCGGCGGTCGACGGCACCTGCCACGGGCTGGTCGCCCCGGGGTACGCCACGGCCGAGGTGGTGGTCGACCGGCTCCTCGGCGGTGCGGCGACCTTCCCGGGCGCGGACACCGCCACCAGGCTGAAACTGCTCGGCGTCGACGTGGCCTCGTTCGGCGACGCGCACGGCGTGACCCCGGGCTGCCTGGATGTCACGTTCACCGACCCGGCCACCCGGGTCTACGCCAAGCTGGTCCTCTCCGACGACGCGCGCACCCTGCTCGGTGGTGTGCTGGTCGGTGACGCCAGCGCGTACCCGACGCTGCGGGCCAGCGTCGGTGGCCCGTTGCCGGCCGCTCCGCTGGCGCTGCTCGCGCCGGACGGCGGCGCGGACGCCGGCGCGCTGCCCGCCGCCACCCAGGTCTGCTCCTGCAACGCGGTGACCCGGGGCGACGTGGACGCCGCCATCGCCGGTGGATGCGCGGACGTGTCGGCACTGAAGGCGTGCACCAGGGCCGGCACCAGCTGCGGCTCCTGCGTGCCGATGCTGAAGCAGCTCCTGGACGCGGCCGGCGTGGCGCAGTCCACCGCGCTCTGCGAGCACTTCGACGCCAGCCGGCGCGAGCTGTTCGAGATCGTCCGGGTACGCCGCATCCGCACCTTCTCCCGGCTGGTCGCCGAACACGGCCGGGGACGCGGCTGCGACATTTGCAAGCCCGTGGTGGCGTCGATCCTCGCCTCGCTGGGCGCGGGGCACGTGCTCGACGGCGAGCAGGCGTCGCTACAGGACACCAACGACCACTTCCTGGCCAACCTGCAACGCGACGGCAGTTACTCCGTCGTGCCGCGGATCCCCGGCGGGGAGATCACCCCGGAGAAGCTGATCGTCATCGGCGAGGTGGCCCGGGACTTCCGCCTCTACACGAAGATCACCGGTGGTCAGCGGATCGACCTGTTGGGAGCCCGGGTGGAGCAGCTGCCGCAGATCTGGCGGCGGCTGGTGGATGCCGGCTTCGAGTCCGGCCACGCGTACGGCAAGGCGCTGCGCACGGTGAAGTCCTGTGTCGGCGAGACCTGGTGCCGGTACGGGGTGCAGGACTCGGTGGGGCTCGCCGTCGCGCTGGAGCTGCGCTACCGGGGGCTACGCGCCCCGCACAAGATCAAGTCGGCGGTCTCCGGCTGCGCCCGGGAGTGCGCCGAGGCGCGCGGCAAGGACTTCGGCGTGATCGCCACCGAGACCGGCTGGAACCTGTACGTCGGCGGCAACGGCGGTTTCCGGCCCCGGCACGCCGACCTGTTCGCCTCCGACCTGTCCACCGAAGCGCTGATCTCGCTGATCGACAGGTTCCTGATGTATTACATCCGCACCGCCGAGCGGCTGCAACGCACCGCCGCCTGGATCGAGGCGATGGACGGCGGCCTCGACCATCTGCGGTCGGTCATCGTCGACGACTCGCTGGGGCTCTGCGCCGACCTCGACGCGGCGATGGCCCGGCACGTCGCGTCGTACTCCGACGAGTGGCGGGACGTGCTGAACGACCCGGAGCGGCTGCGCCGGTTCACCTCCTTCGTCAACGCGCCGGACGTACCCGACCCGTCGATCACCTTCGCGCTGGAGCGCGGCCAGCCGGTGCCGGCGGGCGGTGGTCCGCCGCCCGCCACCCCGGGCGACGACCGTCGGGAACGGGAACCGGCCGACACCGGCCGGCGGCGGCAGCCCGTGGCACTGGGCCTGCCGGAGGTACGGCGATGAGCGGGACCGCCACCCTGACCTGGACCCGGATCTGCCGGCTCGACCGGCTGGAGCCCGACCGCGGCGTCGCCGCCCTGGTCGACGGCGTGCAGGTGGCACTCTTCCGGACCACGGACGGGCTGTTCGCCATCGACAACCACGATCCGGTCACCGGCGCGTACGTGCTGTCCCGGGGCATCGTGGGCAGCCGCGGCGCGGCGCCGACGGTTGCCTCGCCGCTGCACAAGCAGGTGTACGACCTGCGCACCGGTCGCTGCCTCGACCTGCCCGGGGTGGCCGTGGCCCGGCACGACGTGCGCTGCCGGGACGGGCTGGTCGAGGTGCGGCTGCGACAGGAGGCCTGATGCGGGAGGAACTGGCCGGCTTCACCATCGGGGTGACCGCCGACCGGCGGCGCGACGAGTTGGCCGCGCTGCTCGAACGCCGAGGTGCCCGGGTGGTCCTCGCCCCGGCTCTGCGCATCGTGCCGCTGTCCGACGACACCAAGCTGCGCGAGGCGACCCGCGCCTGCCTGGACCGGCCGCCGGACATCCTGATGGCCAACACCGGCATCGGCATGCGCGGGTGGCTGGAGGCTGCCGAGGGCTGGGGGCTGGCCGAGCCACTGCGCTCGGTGCTCGCCAGGTCGTACGTGGTGGCCCGAGGCCCCAAGGCACGCGGCGCGATCCGCGCCGCCGGGCTGCACGACCAGTGGTCGCCCGCCTCGGAGAGCTGCGACGAGGTCGTCGACCACCTGCGGCGGCGCGGGGTGGCCGGGCAGGTGATCGCCATGCAGCTGCACGGCGAGCGGCAGCCGGACTGCACGCTCGCGCTGGAGGCCGCCGGGGCCACGGTGATCGAGGTGCCGGTCTACCGCTGGGCACCGCCGACCGACCCGGCGCCGCTGCACCGGCTGGTCGACCTGATCGCCGGCCGGCTGGTGGACGCGGTGACGTTCACCTCGGCACCGGCGGCCGAGGCGCTGCTGCGGACGGCCGGCGACCGTACCGACGCCGTGCTGTCCGCGTTCCGTGGCGACGTGCTGGCCAGCTGCGTCGGCGCGGTGACCGCCGAGCCGCTGCTACGGCTCGGGGTGCCGGTCAGCGCGCCGGGCCGGGCCCGGCTGGGCGCGCTGGTACGGACCATCGTCGACGAGCTGCCCCGCCGGACGACGACGTTCAAGGCCGGTGGGCACCTGCTCACCCTGCGCGGACACGCCGCGATGATCGACGGCGAGCTGCGCCCGCTCGCCCCCGCCCCGATGGCGGTGCTGCGTGCGCTGGCCCAGTCCCCCGGCCGGGTGCTGTCCCGTACCGCGCTCCTGCGAACCCTGCCCCGGGGCGCGGACGAGCACGCGGTGGAGATGGCCGTGGCCAGGCTCCGGGCCGGCCTGCACGCCCCCCGCGTGGTGCAGACCGTGGTCAAGCGCGGCTACCGGCTCCGGGTCGACTGACGCCTCGCGACCGGCCGGCGTGTGCCGGCCGGCCGCCCCGGGTCAGCCGACCGGCGTGGCGAATCCCCGGCCGTGCTCGGCCTCGAGCCGGAGCATGGCGTGCTCGACCACCGTCACCAGCACCTGCTTGACCGACTCCCGGTGCCGGGCGTCGGTCATCACCAGTGGCACCTGCGGCGAGATGGCCAGCGCCTCGCGGACCTCCTCCAGCTCGTACTGGGGAGCGTCGTCGAACCGGTTCAGCGCCACCACGTACGGCAGGTTGCGGTTCTCGAAGTAGTCCAGGGGCGCGAAGGCGTCCGTGATCCGGCGGGTGTCCACCAACACGGCCGCACCCACCGCACCCCGGATGATCTCGTCCCACATGAACCAGAACCGGGTCTGGCCGGGGGTGCCGAAGAGGTACAGAATCAGGTCCTGCGCCATGGTGATACGGCCGAAGTCCATGGCGACCGTGGTGGTCTCCTTGCCCGGCACCTTGGACGGATCGTCGATGCCGACACCGGCCGCGGTCATCACCGCCTCCGTCGTCAGCGGTGTGATCTCGGAGATCGACCCGACCAGCGTCGTCTTACCGACGCCGAAGCCGCCCGCGACGACGATCTTCGCGGAGACGATTCCCCGGCTCGGCCGTCCCCCGGCGGGGTCATAGCCTGCGAAGTCCACTTAGAGCGTCCGCCAGTAGGTCATCGGATGCGAGGGCTGCGGGGTCGGGTGTCCCACCGGTAGTGCTTCCACGCCCGCACGATGATGCTACGGATGG
>NZ_JBIALB010000014.1:0-201900 GCF_042872965.1 Micromonospora sp. NPDC005087
CCATCCGTAGCATCATCGTGCGGGCGTGGAAGCACTACCGGTGGGACACCCGACCCCGCAGCCCTCGCATCCGATGACCTACTGGCGGACGCTCTTAGGGTTGGAGATCGTCTCGACTATGCGTTTCCGCCGCCGTTGCGAGGAGTTGCGTTATCGCGGATGGGAGTTGCTCGTGGCTTCGTCTTCGGAGATGGCTCTATCTCCGGCGATGGTTTTGCTCATGCTTCCTTCTATGGCGACAAGGATGACGCCGTCCTCCCCTACTTCGACAACGTCGACCGGTTGGCCACCTACTACTACGTGTATCGCCCCGATCTTCCGAGTCGGAAGCTCCATGTACCGTCGCGCGAGGTGACCGAAGAGCGTTTAGCCGGTGGCGAGGTGAAGCGTTACCGGAGGTTGGGCGGGCTTCCGCGAGAATGGAAGCGGGAGTAGCCGCCAATAGAGGGAAATGCGGACGTGATTTATGGGTGGCTCGCCGGATATTTCGCCGCGGATGGCGATGTCGGAAGTACGGGCCGGCCATCGATCTGGTCTGCGGATCGGCAGAACTTGGAGTTTGTCAAGACTGCATGCGACGCGATCGGAATTTGGACTCTCCCCCCATCAGAAGTCGGATGCGTCGCGGGTACGGGTCAGTTGACACTGCGATCTATGTCATGGGAATCTCTCGAGCGGACCTCGGCCCAGAATTCTTTCTCCTGCACGAGCATCGCAAACGTTGGTCGGCAAACCGAAAAGCTGTCGAGCGGCGAGGATGGACTCTGCGGGAGGTCCGGAGGACCCAAGCGATCGAAGAGGTTTACTGCGCCGTCGTGGAAGGAGGCCATTCCTTCGCCTTGGAAGGGAACATCCTCACGGAGGCCCCTTCCCGTGAGCGGTATGGTCGAGGGCTGTTGTAAACCTCGGATCCTCGCGAAGGTGGTCGTGCACCTTCGCCAAGTGGTGTTTCTGAGGAGCAAACGTGATCGATGCGCCGCGCGGCCGGGACGGTGCCGTCACCGGCCGCGCGGTGGTCGAGCGGCTGCGTTGCGGAGCGCTCGATGTATCCCACGCCGGGTCGGGACCGCTGATGGTGGAGGACCCGGCGCCTTGGTAGGGATCAGAAGCCGGCGAAGACCCGCCGCAGGTCGTCCAGGCTCACCGGGCCGGTCACCCGCACACCGTCCGGGGTGTGCTGGGGGCCGAGCCGCCCGGTGGCCAGGCGCAGCCACGCCTCGGCCGGGGCGGTCAGCTCGCCGTCCGGCTGCTCCGGCGTGTCGGTCAGCTCGATGTGCTCGCCCAGCCGCAGCCCGTACGTCTGCTCGGGCTCGTGCAGCCGTACCAGCAGGGCGGTTTCCCGGCCGGCCAGCTCCTGCGGCCGGCTGGTCCACGCCAGCATGCCGCCGATCTGGTCGAGCAGCAGCGGCACCGCCCCCGGCGTCACCGCCGCGAACGGGTTGAACGCGACCTCGACGTCCCACTGGTGCAGCGCGAACTCGCTGAGCCGGAACCGGCCCGCGGTGGCCACGTCGACCGGGTCCGGCAGGAAGCCGAGGTCGATCCGCAGCGAGGCCCGGCTCTCGGCGTCCAACGCCTCGTATGTCTCGATGAGCCGCTGGTTGGCCTCGAGGAACCCGGCGGCGTGCTCGGCCGGGGGCATCGCGTCCCAGCGCTGCCAGACGCCGCGGTTGAAGTCGCCATCCGGGCCGGGCGCGCCGGTGCGGGCGGCGGTCAGCGTCGCGAGGTTGATCTCCGCGCCGCTGCCCAGGTGGCTGAGCACCTGGGACACCTGCCACTCACTGGCCCCCGACGGCAGAAGGAGGTCGTCCTCCTTGAGGTCCCGGACGAGCGCGGCGAGCTCCTCGTGGCCCGCGCGCAGCGCGCTGATGATCTGATCGGCAGCCGTGGACATATGTCTCCTCAACGGGATTTTCGACGGTGGTCGGGACGTTACCGGACGCGGCCGCCGGCCGGCCCACGCCCGCGTGGGGAGCGGACCGGCCGGCGGACGCGTCGGTCGGCTCAGCCCATGTGCACGGCGTTACCGGCCGGGATGTCCTCCTTGCGCACCTTGATCAGGAGCAGGGTGGCCAGCCCGGCGAGCACGATCAGGGCCGCGCCCCAGGCGAACGCCACGCTGTAGCCGTGCACCAGCGCCTCGATCTGGTTGGCCGGGCTCGGTACGTGCGAGACCAGGTAGGTGGCGACCGCGCTGGTGTACATGGTGTTCAGCAATGCGGTGCCCAACGAGCCGCCGATCTGCTGGGTGGCGTTCAGCGTCGCGCTGGCCGCGCCCGCGTCGTGCTCCGGCACCCCGACCAGGGCGAGACTGGACAGCGGCACGAAGGTGAAGCCGAGACCCATGCCGAGGATGACCTGGGCCGGCAGCAGGTGGGTGAGGAACGACGTGTCCACGTCGATCTGAGTCAGCAGCAGCATGGCCACGGCGGCGAGCACGGCGCCGCCGACCATCAGCGGCTTGGCGCCCAACCGTGGCATCAACTGGCTGGCGCCACCCGCCGCGATCAGCACGCCGGCGGTGACCGGCAGCGAGGCGAGACCGGCCTCCAGCGGCTTGTACTGCAGCACCACCTGGAAGTAGAAGGTCAGGAAGAGGAACGCGCCGAACAGGCCGGCGCCGATCAGCGTCGAGGCGAGGTACGCCCCGCCCCGGTTGCGGTCCAGGATGATCCGCATCGGCAGCAGCGGGTGGTTGGAGCGCAGTTCGATCACCACGAAGGCGGCGAGCAGCACCACACCGGCGGCGATGAAACCGAGCGTCGCGGCGGCGTCCCAACCGTCCTCGGCGGCCTTGGTGAAGCCGTACACCAGGGAGACCAGACCGGCGGTGACGACGACCGCGCCGGGGACGTCGTAGCGGGTGTTGCCGTGCGCCCGGCTCTCCGGCACCAGCGGCAGGGCGAAGGCGATCGCGACCGCGGCGACCGGGATGTTGACCAGCAGGCACCAGCGCCAGTCGGCGTACTCGGTGAGCACCCCGCCGAGCAGCAGGCCGACCGCGGACCCGCCGCCGGCGATCGCGCCGTAGACGGCGAACGCCTTGGCCCGCTCGGTGGCCTCGGTGAACAGGACGGTGAGCAGCGCCAGCGCGGCCGGGGCGAGCAGCGCGCCGAAGGCGCCCTGCAACGCGCGGGCGGCGAAGAGCATCCCGCCGGTGGTGGCCAGACCGCCGAGCGCGGAGGCCAGCGCGAAGCCGGTCATGCCGACCAGGAAGGTGCGCTTGCGGCCCCAGTAGTCGGCGATCCGGCCGCCGAGCAGCAGCAGGCCACCGAAGGCCAGCGTGTAGGCGGTGATCACCCACTGCCGGTTCGCGTCGGTGATTCCCAGGTCGGACTGGGCCTGGGGGAGGGCGATGTTCACGATCGTGGCGTCCAGGACCACCATGAGCTGTGAGACCGCGATGACCGCCAGCGCGATCCAGCGCCGCGGGTGCGGCGCGTTCGTCGACGTCCCGGCGCCGGGCGCGCCGGGAGCGGTCGAGGTAGTTCCGGGCATGGTGAAGCCTTCCGTGTGTCTGTAGATCAGGAGCGGAGCCGGTCGAGTCAGGGCCGAGACGGGCGGTCGGGCTGGTAGCGGAGCACCGGAATCAGCACCTGGTCGACGACCTGGGTGAGGAACGCGTCATCGGCCGGTAGGCCGTGCGCGACGATGCGGGACATGGTGAGGGCGGGCGCCAGGTCGTGGAACAGGTCCCGTTCGCCGGCCTCGGGCGGGATCTCGCCTCGGGCGGCGGCGCGGACCAGGATGGCCGTGCTGGCCACCCGCCCGGCTGGCAGCACCTGGTGGCGCACCAGTCGTTCCAGCTCTGGGTTGGTCCGCATGGCGAAGGTCAACGCCTGCATCAGGTCACCGTCGGCCCTGCAGATGGCGGCCGTGGCACGCAGCAACTCGATCAGGTCGCCGCGCAGGGAGCCGGTGTCCCGCGGGTTGTGCACGTCCACGTGCCGGTCGCGCAGCGCGGCGACGATCAGCTCGGCCTTTCCGTCCCAGCGCCGGTAGATGGTGGCCTTGCTGACGTGCGCCCGGGCGGCGATGGCGTCGATCGTCGTCCGGTCGTAGCCGACCTCGCGCAGCAGGTCGATGACCACGGCGAACAGGTCGGTGTCGGTGCACCGGGCACCCCGGGCAGCCGGCACCGCGGCACCCGTGCCCACCTGCTGACCACCCAGCATCCCGACCCCCCCCCCGAAACGATGTCGTACTGAACCTAGTTCGCGATCTGGAGATCGTGCAGGGTTTTATGAGTTGCGTCGCACCGGGTGGACGAAACGATTACGTTTCTGGCCGGTGTCCGGCAGGTGAACCGGGTACTCAGCCTCCCGCGGAGGGGGCGAGGAGCACCGGGACGGCCACCGTGTTGATCCGGGAACCGTCACGGGCGGACACCTCGTACACCTCGATGGTCCCGCGCTGCTCGCGGACGGTGCGCCAGCCGACCACCACCCGGTACCCGCCCCGGCAGCCGCTCCCGCAGCTCGCCGTGCCGAAGCCGGTGGCCACCTCCCGGCCGGCGGTGTCCAGGACCCGGACGCTCACCGTGGCCTCGAACACGTCGGCGGTGCCGGTGACGGTGAGCGGGGCGGTGACGCGTTCGCCGACACCGGGGCCGGTGACCACGATCGGCGGCAGCAGGTCCGCGTAGTCGGCCCGGCCGACCGGGGCGCCACCGCCGAAGCGGACCTGCCGCACGGTGGGGAACTGGGTGAGCGTCCACACCACCTGTGCCTCGCGCAGCCGCCGGCGCTCCGCCGGGTCGTCGGCGGAGGGGACCGCCCCGAGCGTCGCCACGCCGTCGGCGATCCGGGTGACCTCGACGCCGGCCGGCAGCAGAGTGGCCAGCCCGGTCGCGGCCTCCGCCGACGTGGGCCCGGCGGCCAGCTCGGTCAACGCCAGCCGGGACGTCGCCACGGTGGCCGGCCGGGTTCGGTGGGTCGGGACGAGCTGGCCGGAACGGACGTACCACAGCTCGATGGTCACCGTGTCCGGCCGGGGGCGCGTACCGGTGGCGGACGGTGCCGGCGTCCGGGCCGGGGTGCCGGTGGGCGACGGTGGCGGTTCCGCGGACGGGGTGGGGGTCGGGTCGGGGCGCCCGGTGGACGCGGGTGTGCTCGACGGCGCGGCGGTGGGCGCCGGGCCGAGGACGCCGGAGCGTGGGGTGCCGCACCCGCCGACGAGCAGCGCGGCGATGAGCACCGGCGCGGCCAGCCGGGCCGCACCGCGCGGGCTCACCCCGCACCACCCGACGGCGCTGTGCGGGCCGTGCGCCCGCCTCCGGGCGGCCGTGCCGGGGCGCGGTCGTCGGGATGTTCGACCGGGCGCGGCGTGCCGTCGTGCGGCTGGGCGGGGCCGGGGGCGGGCAGCTCCAAGCGGAACCGGCTGCCCGCGCCCGGCTCGCTGTGCGCGGTCAGCACCCCACCGAGCAGGGCGGCGTGTTCCCGGGCGATGGCGAGCCCGAGCCCGCTGCCCGGCGCCGAACGGGACGGGTCGACCTTGTGGAACCGGTCGAACAGGCGCGGCAGGTGTTCGGGCGGGATGCCCGGCCCCTGGTCGGTGACCTCGAAGACGACCACCGGGCCGTCCCCGGTCACGGTGGCCCGGATCTCGCCGCCGCCGTGCTCGACCGCGTTCGCGACCAGGTTGGCCAGCACCCGTTCCAGCCGGCGCGGGTCGGTGCGCAGCGCGAGCGGTTCACCGGTGACCAGCACCCGCTCCGACCAGCCGCGCGCCGCGACGATCCCGCGCAGGAGTGTTGGCGCGTCGACCGGCTCGACGCTGAGCCGCTCCCGGCCGGCGTCCAGCCGGGAGATTTCCATCAGGTCCTCGACCAGCCGGCGAAGCCGGACCACGTCACCGACCAGCAGCCGCGCGGCCGGTCGGGCGTCGCCGGGCAGCTGGTCCAGGTGCTCGCGCAGTAACGAGGCCGCGGCCACCAGGGCGGTGACCGGGGTACGCAGCTCGTGCGCGACGTCGGCGGTGAACCGCCGCTCCCGCGCCTGCGCCGCGGAGAGCGCCGCGATCTTCGACTCCAGCGCCTCGGCCATCTCGTTGAACGACGCCGCCCAGACGCTGAACTCGTCCCGCCCGCGTACCGGCAGTCGGGTGGCGAGCAGGCCCTCGGTGAGCGCCCGGGCGGCCCGGCTGGCCCGGCCCACCGGCTCCAGCGTGCGGCGGGCCAGCAGGTGTCCCACCCCGGCGGCGAGCAGCACCACCAGCACCCAGCCGGCCAGCAGCGCGGTGCGCAGCTGGCCCAGGTCGGCGGCGATGTCGTCCTCGACGGTGATCACGTACAGCTCGGCGGTCGAGCCGGGGATACGGCCGCCGACCACCAGCAGCCGTGGGCGCTCCGCCGGCGCGGACCGCTGGTAGCCGAGCTGCCCGTCCGCGACAGTGGCCCGCAGTTGGGAGCCGAGCGTCGGGGCGTACGACGGGTGCGAGGGGCGGGCCGGACCGTCGACGAGCACCACGTGCCGGCCGCTGCCCTCGAAACTGGTGAGCAGCTCGGTGCTGCGCTGGTCGGTCAACGGCAGGAACTGTCCGGCGAGGACGAGTTGGTAGCGGGCGTCGGCGGCGGCCTGGTGCAGTGAGGCGTCCAACCAGGACTGCCGCAGCAGCAGCCCGGTGCCCCCGGCGAGCAGTCCGGCGGAAACCCCGGCGACCAGCACGAACGCGATCGTCAGCCGTCGCCGCAGGCGGCCCGGGGGCACTGCGCGTCCGGCCATCGCCGACCTCCTGTCAGCCCGTGGACAGCTTGTAGCCGGCGCCGCGTACGGTGCGTACCAGCCGAGGGTGCGCCGGGTCGTCCTCGACCTTGGCGCGCAGCCGTTGCACCGCCACGTCGACCAGCCGCGAGTCGCCCAGAAAGCTGTGGTTCCAGACCAGGTCCAGCAGCAGCTCCCGGGTGAAGACCTGCCCGGGTCGGCGGGCCAGCTCCAGCAGCAGGCGAAACTCGGTGGCGGTCAGCGCCACCTCCCGGCCGTCCCGGCGGACCACGAAGCTACCCGGGTCGATCTCCAGGCCGCCGACCTCGATGGTGCTCGACGTGACCGGCGCGCTCGCCCGGCGCAACACCGAGCGAACCCGGGCCACCAGTTCGGGCAGGTCGAACGGCTTGCGCAGGTAATCGTCCGCTCCGCACTCCAGCCCGACCACCACGTCGAGCGTGTCGGTGCGCGCGGTCAGCATCAGGATCGGCACCTGGCTGCTGCGCCGGATCTCCCGGCAGACCTCCAGGCCGTCCAGGCCGGGCAGCATGACGTCGAGCACGATCAGATCGACCGGACGGGCCCGCCACGCCGCCAGGGCCTGCCGCCCGTCGGCGGCGGTGTCGACCCGGAAGCCGGCGCGGCGCAGACCGAGGGCGGTGACCTCCCGGATGGAGGCATCGTCCTCGACCACCAGCAGGCGGCCCTCCATGACCTGAGGGTAGACCCGCCGCGACGGTGCGCAGCCCTGGCGAAACGGTCGGTGTCGGTGGCCCGCCCGGACCCGGAAGGAAGGGCCCCTTCTTATCGCCAGGCGATAAAGAGGGGCCCTTCCTTCGGTCACCACTGGTGGGCTACGTCGAGGACGATCCGGCTGTGCCCGCCGGGGCCGGCCAGCACGAACGTGCGGAACGGCAGCCGGGCCCGCACGCCGACCGCGAAGGTGGTGTAGCCCTCGAAGCTGCCGCCGAAGACGACGTCGCGCAGCGTCTGGTAACGCAGCAGGTTCGCGGCGTGCTCACCGACCCGGTACGGAACGGTGCCCAGGCGGGAGTCGTCGTACGCGGGGGCCCGCAGGGAGACCCGCAGCAGCGCGCCCCCGGCGGTGTACGGCGACAGCGCCAACCCCTCGCCCTCAGTCCACGTCTCGCCGTAGCCGACCGCGTACCCGTCCACCGACCCGGCGAACTCGAATACCACCCGGTCGTAGCAGTCGTGCCGACCGGTCCGCACGTCGACCAGCGGGGCGGTGCTCAGGGCGCCGGCCGACTTCTCCGCGCTGCCCCAGGTGATACCGCAGTACGGGGCCATGGTCGTCGCCGTGGTGGTGCCGGCCGCGGCGCCGTTGCCCGCGCTGGCGACCAGCCCGGCGAGTACGACCGCCAGCGCCGTCAGTGCGCTTCTGATCCTCATCGTGGTGCCTCCGTCCGATGCTCGGGGCCACGCCGCGGCGGCGTTGCCGGTGACCCTCTGCCGCGACGGTCGTCCCGCCCCGGCACGGCCACTTCGCCGTGGCGTAACAGCCGCGTAACGGCGGTCGACGGGGGTGCCGTGGACGCTTCCGGCCCCCTTCGCCGAGGGCGTTGGCACGGTCGCCGGTATGACGGTTCCGCTATGCCGGTCCTCGACCGCCGTCACATTAACATTCACCTACATCGATGACCGGCGGCCGGTGGTCGCCGGACGACCGCAGGGGAGTGCGTGATGTTCCGACGACAAGTGCTGCGTGCGGCGCAGGCCGTACTGGTGGCCGTGCTGGCGGCGGCCGGGGTGCAGCTCGCCACCGGCGCTCCGGCCGCCGCCGTACGGACCGTCTACTACGACGCGAGCCGGACCGGCGGGTTCCGCACCAACTTCGACCAGGCGGCGCAGATCTGGAACAGCCGGGTCAGCACCGTCCGGCTGCAACCCGGCACCCCGGCCAGCATCACCATCTACGTCGACGACGGCTGGCCCCGGGCGCAACCGACCGGGCTCGGCTCGGGCCGCATCTGGATGGGCCGCACGGCCGTCAACCAGGGCTACGACCGCAACCGGATCGCCGCCCACGAGCTCGGCCACATCCTGGGCCTGCCCGACCGGCGCACCGGCCTCTGCTCCGACCTGATGTCCGGCAGCAGCGCCCCGGTCTCCTGCCGCAACGCGAACCCCAGCTCGGCCGAGGCGTCCCGGGTGACCTCGCTGTTCGCCGGCACGCTCGCCGCGCCGGTCACCGGCGCCACGTACACCTGGGACGGCGCCGGGGACATCGGGCCGACGGTGGTCGGCGGCCGGCCGGCCTCCGAGAACTACCCGTTCATGGTGTACGTCTCCGGCTGCACCGGCACGCTGATCAAGGCCAACTGGGCGGTCACCGCCAAGCACTGCTCCACGCCGTCCTCGGTCCGGGTGGGCAGCGTCAACCGCACCAGCGGCGGCACCGTGGTCCGGGTGACCCGCGCGGTCAACCACCCGAGCGTCGACGTCAAGCTGCTGCAACTGGCCAGTTCGGTCAGCTACGCCCCGGCCCCGATTCCGACGACCTCCGGCGCGGTCGGCACCGCCACGCGGATCATCGGCTGGGGCCAGACCTGCCCCCGCCCGGGCTGCGGCTCGGCCCCCGCGGTGGCCAACGAGCTGGACACGTCCATCGTGGCCGACAGCCGGTGCTCCGGCATCAACGGCCCGTACGAGATCTGCACCAACAACACCAACGGCACCGCCGGCGCCTGCTACGGCGACTCGGGTGGCCCGCAGGTGCGCCGAGTCAACGGGTTGTGGAACCTGATCGGCGCGACAAGCCGGGCCGGCAACAACAACTCCACCTGCGCCACCGGCCCGTCGATCTACGTCGATCTGCCGTCCATCCGGTCCTGGATCTCCACCCAGGTCGGTGGTCTGCCCGTCTGATCACTTCGGACACCCGTGGCGGGCACGCGGACACGCGTGCCCGCCTCGCGCAGCCGGGTCGCCCAGGCGTCGCTCGCTGGGGTAGCGTGCCTGGCACATCGTCCCATCCGAGGTGGTCTCATGTCTGCCGTCGTCGCACTCGTGCTGACCCTCGCACTGTCGCCCGCGCCGTCGCCGTCGGCCCCCTCGGGCCCGGTCGGCGGCCTGCTCGGCGGCGTCGGCCAGATCGTCGACGATCTGCTCGGTGGCGGTGGCACCCCGAGTGTTTCCCCGAACCCGGACCCGACCCCGGCCGCGACCCCGAGCCAGACTTCGCCGCCGTTCGCCGGGCCGTCGGCCCCGGTGACGCCTGCGCCGATGCTGCCGGCACCGACCCCCACGCCCGCCGGATCGTCGACCGGTCCCCGGCAACCGGCGGCGCCCGCCGCGCCCGACCGCACGGCCGGCGGTCGGGCCCCCCGTGAGGCGGCCGTGCCGCTGCCGAACGGTGGCGATCCGGTCGCCCCGCCGACGCTCGCGGCCCCGGACCGGGGCGGCTGGCCGCTGCTGCCGGCGTACTACCTGCTGGTCGCCGGTGCCCTCGCGCTGCTGGCGTTGCTGCTCCTGGGTCCTCGCAGGGCGGCCCGCGCCGCCAGCGCTGCCGGTGCCCCCGCGCCGGCGCCGACCCCTGCGCCGGATCCCGGCCCGACGCCGGGCAATGTCAGCCGACTTCCGACCAACCTCAATGCCATCTACGAGCTGGGCCGGCTGGACGAGCGGCTCGAACAGGAGCGTCGCCACCGGTCCTGACGAGTGGCGTCCGGCCGCCGGCCTCAGCGAGCCGGCCGAGCGCCCTCGCGCGGTGGGATCTCGTCGTGGTACGCCCCGATCGGCCCGCGGTAGCGAACCCCGTCCGGGTACGGCCAGGCGTTCGCGGTGCACCCGTGCAGGCCCAGCGTCTGCTGCTGCATCACCGGCGCCGGCCGGCCCCGCCCCGGGCACCGCTCGTGACCCAGGCCGAGCCGGTGCCCGACCTCATGGTTGACCATGTAATGCCGGTACGTGGCCAGGCCGGCGCCGTATCCCGGCACCGCCTTGACCCAGCGGGCCACGTTCAGGACCACCCGCTGGCCGTTGCGGCACGAGGTGTAGCCGTCCGGAACGTCCTGGCACAGTTCGTCACGGGTGCCGGGGGTCGCCAGGTAGATGGTGAAGTCGGCCGGTGTGCCGGCGCCCACCCTGCGCAGCCGCCAGGTGCCGCCGGCCGTCCACCCGCGCGGGTCGTTGAGTGTCGCGGAGACCGCCGCGGCGACGTCGGCCACCGGCAGGCCGCGGATGTCGCGCTCCACGGAGACCCGGTACCGCAGCAGCCGCCCGCTGTCGCCGTGCCCGGACGACTTCTCGGCGGCGGCCGTCGACCAGCGGTCGCCGCCGGTCGCGGGGTAGCTGATCGGGGCGGCCGGGGAGGGCGTGACACCGGCGGCTCCCGCCGGTCGACCGGTCGTGGCGCGCCCCGCCGCGGGTTGCCCGACGCGTTCCGGCCCGGTCGTGGGCGGGCCGGTGGCGGGCTGCCCGGCCGCCGGCAGGCCGCAGCCGGTGAGCAGCGCCACCACCAGCAGCAAGGTCGCGGAGGCGGCCTGGCCTCGACGGGTAGCCTTCGTCGACATGTCTCTCCCCTCGCGCGCCGGTCCGCGGCGCCGCAGGGGAGGAGACGGGTGACCTCGCCAAAAAGTTGATCTCAGGGAGACTCAACCTTTCGCGGTCCTCGCCCGTCCGTAACTGTGTGGCACGGGGGAGGGTTCGGCGTGGCGCGGGGTGACGCGGAGTTCGTCGAGTTCGCGCGGGCCGCGTCCGCGCGGCTGGTCCACGCCGCGTTCCTGCTGACCGGGGATCATCACGCGGCCGAGGATGCCGCGCAGACCGCGCTGGCCCGCACCTACGCGTTCTGGTCCCGGATCCGCGACGACGACGCCTACGGCTACGCCCGCCGCATCCTGGTCAACCACCTGGTGGACGGATGGAGGCGCCCGATCCGGGAGTATCCGACCGAGGAGGTCCCGGAGCAACGGCGGGCCGACGTGGCCGACGAGGTGGCCACCCGGCGCTGGTTGACCGCGATCCTCGGCGCGCTCAGCCCTCGCGAGCGGGCCATCGTCGTGCTGCGCTACTACTTCGACCTCCCGGAGGCGCAGGTGGCCCGGGAACTCGCCATCTCGGTGGGCACGGTCAAGAGCACCAGTTCACGGGCGCTGGAGAAGCTGCGCGCCACCGGACCGAGCGCGGTCGACAGTCAGGAGGCGTGCCGATGAGCGAGCTGGACCGGCTCCGCCACGCCATGCGGGCCACCGAGCGACCCGAGGCCACCCTCGACCTGGCGGCCGTCATGCGCGACGGGCGGCGGTTGCGGAGTCGCCGCCGGGTCGCCGGAGCCGGGGCGACGACGCTGGCGATCGGGCTGGTCGCCGCCGTCGTCGCGGTGGTGGTCGGCGCGCTACCGGGCGATCCGCGTACGGTCGATCGTCCGTCGCAGGTCGCCGTCGCCCCCACGCCGCCGGTCGGCGTCTCCCCGACGCCAGGTACGCCCGGACCCACGGCGGCGACCACGATCGGCCGTGCGGAGCCGCCGCCCTCGCCACTGGGCCAGGTCGTCGACAGCGGGATCCGGCACGGCGGCGACCAGCGGGTGTACTACGTCGTGCCGGTGGCGGTGCCCAGTCAGCCCCGGGTGAAGATCGGGCTGGCCGCCGGCCGCCGCGCCCCGGACGGCACATTGACCACGGATCTGCTGGTCAACGACGTCGAGGGGGCGGACCGCAGCCCCGGGTTCCACCAGATCGGCTACGACAGCGGGGGAGCCGCGGCGCCGGTGCCCACGTTCGGCTACTTCGTCGGCCCGGCGCACCGGATCACCGGCACTGTGGACGGCCGTCAGGTCGCCGCCCGGCTGGCCCGGTGGAGCGCCGACAAGCAGGTGGTGATCTTCTGGTTCGACCCGGCCGAGCTGGTGCCGGGGGATCGGCTGGACGGCATCATCGCCCGCGACGCCGGCAACCGTCGGCTGTGACGCGCCGGCCGTCGCGCGGACGGCCGACGGCTCAGGCCAGCCGACCCTCGATGGTCACCGTCGTCCCCTCGCTGGTGGAGACCAGCCGCACGTCGCCGTAGGCGTTCATCAGCAGCGCGCCCCGTCCCCGGTCCATCGCCGGCCGGCGGTCCCGCCAGGTGCCGAAGTCGCGTACCGAGATCCGGACCAGGCCGCCGCCAGCCTGGAGCCGGACCCGCACCTCCGGACGGCTGGGTCGCTGGGCGTGCTCGACGGCGTTGTTCACCGCCTCGGACGCGGCGAGCAGCAGGTCCTCCTGCACGTCCGGGTCGACGTCCAGGCCGCTCAGCGCCAGCCGGACGTCGCGGCGCATCGCCGCCGCCGACGCGGGCGCGGAGGGGTACGTCCATCCGATGTCGAGGGCGTCGCCGACCGCTTCCGCGATGGCGCTCCGGGTGGGAGTGTCGGCCGGGTGGCCCGGCGGGTCCGCGGCCGGCTCCACGGCCGTCGGAATCGGCGCGACGGTGGTGGCCGGGGCAGGTCGCGCCGCCGCCGGATTGGCGTCGAATGCCGGTGGGATGTCGTCGGACCAGGCCGGCGCCGCGTCGGGCCGGGGCGCCGCGCTGGCGCGGGACCGGCGGATGACGGCCCGGATCCGCGCGATCAGCTCGGCTGCGGCGAACGGCTTCACCAGGTAGTCGTCGGCGCCCAGGCTCAGGCCCGCCACGCTGGCGTCCCCTCCGGCGCGGGCGGAGAGCACCAGCACCGGCAACGCCCGGGTCGCCGGGTCCGCGCGCAGCCGGCGGACCAGCTCGAAGCCGTCCAGCACCGGCATCATCACGTCGGTGAGGACCAGGTCCGGTGGGTCGCGGTGGACCGCGTCGAGGGCCTGCCGACCGTCGGTGACGGTCCGCACCCGCCAGCCCTGCCCGGTGAGCAGCCGGCTCAGGTACGCCCGCATGTCGCTGTTGTCGTCAACCACCAGGATCCGGGCCCCGGTCAGCTCGTCCCCGGTGGAGCCGGACGCCGGAACGGGCTCCGAGACGCCATCGCCCGGGTCGGCCAGCCAGGTCACCGCCTCCTGGACGGCGGCACGGGCCGCGTCGCCCCGCCCGGTGGGCGGTGATCCGGTCGGCACGGCGGGGCGCGCCGACGTCCACGGCAGCGCGACGGTGAAGGTGCTGCCGACGCCGACCCGGCTGGTCACCCGGACCTCGCCACCCTCGAGGCGGGCCAGCTCGTGCACCAGGGCCAGGCCGATGCCGGTGCCCTCGTGACTGCGCGAGAGGGCGCTGCGCACCCGGTGGAAGCGTTCGAAGAGCTTCGGCACTTCCTGCTCGGCGATGCCGATGCCGGTGTCCGTGACGGTGAGCCGCACCTCCTCGCCGTCGGCCTCCAGGGCGACCCGGATCCGGCCGATGAACGTGTACTTCAGGGCGTTGGACAGCAGGTTGGTGACGATGCGTTCCCAGTTGACCGGGTCCACCGTGACCGGCCGGGGCAGCGGCAGGCAGTCGACCTCCAGGGTCAGCCCGGCCCGCTCGATGGCGGCCCGGAAGACGCCGGCCAGCTCGGCGGTGAGGGTGGCGAGATCGACCGGGTGGGCATCGCTGCGGGCCTGTCCGGCCTCCAGGCTGGAGAAGGTGAGCAGGCTGTTGACCAGGGTCAGCAGGCGGGTGGCGTTGCGCCAGGCGGTCTCCACCCGCTCTCGCTGCACCGGTGCCAGTGGCGCGGTGGCGTCGGTGAGCGCGTCGGCCAACGGACCGAGCATGAGGGTGAGGGGGGTGCGGAACTCGTGGCTGACGTTGGTGAAGAAGCCGGTCTTCACCCGGTCCAGTTCGGCCAGCGCCTCGGCCCGGCGTCGCTGCTCCTCGTACGCCCGCGCGTTGCGCAGCGCCACCGAGACCTGCCGGGTCAGTAGGTGGTAGAAGGAGCGGTACGCCTCGTCCAGCCCCCGGCTGGGGCTGACCCCGACCAGCAGGACGCCGAGCGGCTGGGCCTCGGCGGCCGAGGGCAGCGGCAGCGCCAGCGCGGTGTCGACCGGGTCCTTCCACGGGCCGGCCGGCAGTGGCAGCCGATCGCCGACGCCGGTCACCTCGGTCGGTCGGCCCTCGGCGGCGGCCGGCAGACCCCAGGCGCGGGCGCCCGTGCTCGGGTCAGTCAGCTCGGTGACCTCCGGCAGCGCCCTCGCCACGGTGGCGTCACCCGGGGCGCCGCCGGCCCAGGCGACCCGGCGCAGCAGGGTGCCGTCGCGCAGGTAGATCGCGGCGAACGGCACGTCCAGTGGGTGGGCCTCGATCGCGTCGATCAGCCGCGCGCCGGTGGCGTCCACGTCGACGGTGCGTCCGTCGCCGCGTACCGCCAGGTCACGCAGCAGTCGTAGCCGCCGTTCGCCGACCACCTGCTGGGTGACCTCGCTGCACACGGTCAGTACGCCGACGGTGCGGCCCTCGTCGTCGCGGGCCGGGGCGTGCGAGACGCTGAAGTACGCCTCCTCGCGGTAGCCGGCCCGCTCCAGCAGCAGTCGCAGGGCGGGCACCCAGCTGGCCACCCCGGTCGCCATGGCCTGCTGGATCAGCGGGCCGAGCACGTCCCAGCCTTCGGCGAGGGTCACCCGCACGTCATCGCCGAGCGCGCCCGGGTGCTTGTCACCGATCAGCGCGGAGTAGGCGTCGTTGTAGAGCTGGGAGAAGCGGTCACCCCACAGCAGCAGCATGGGGTAGCGGGAGCTGAGCACCATCCGTACGGCGGCTCGCAGGCTCTGCGGCCAGCCGGTCACCGGGCCGAGCGGGCTGGCGGTCCAGTCCAGCTCCGCCATCAACCGGCCGGTGTCACCGCCGTCGGTGAACAGGTCCGTGCTGGGTCGTATCACGCTCGACCCGGCCCCATCGCAAGCCCCCGTTCCGGGCCCGATGACCCCTGCTGGCGTTACCTACCCATCCTGACACCTTCACTCACCTGTGCCGACGCCGGCACCCGCTGATCCGGCCGCCCGGGTCGACGTGCGCTCGGCGTCCGGAGCGGCGGCGGCGAAACGAACCGTCTCGTCCCCATCGTGGTGGTTTGGGCGGCTCGCTCGGCGGTGCGGCGGTGGCCACCGAACCGGTGGGCGTTCCGGACGAACGACCGATGCCCAAGACATTGATATCTGTAAGTGTCTCGGTTATCTCTCCAACCCCCGAGGAGCCCCCATGAGAGGCAGAACGCTGAGCGCGGGCATCGCGCTCGCCGTGTTCACCGGGATGACGGTGACGCTGGCCGCCCAGCCGGTGACCGCGTCACCCATCGTCGGAACGGCAGTGGCCCGGCCGATCGCCGCACCCGCCGCCGTCCTGGCGGCGCCGGACATCTCCGTCAGCAACGTCCAGGCGCACCTGACCCAGTTCAACTCCATCGCCAGCAGCAACGGCGGCAACCGACGGGCCGGCTCGGCCGGCTACACCGCCTCGCTCACCTACGTCAAGACCAGGCTCCAGTCGGCCGGCTACACGGTCAGCGAGCAGTACTGCTCAAGCTGCACGTACCCCTCGAACAACCTGATCGCGGAGTGGCCGGGCGGTCCGGCCGACCAGGTGGTCATGTTCGGCGCCCACCTCGACGGCGTCTCGGCCGGGCCGGGCATCAACGACAACGCCACGGGTTCGGCGACCCTGCTGGAGAACGCGCTGGTGCTGGCGGCGCAGAGCCCGACCATGACCAAGCGGGTCCGGTTCGCCTGGTGGACCGACGAGGAGCAGGGGCTCAACGGCTCCCGCTTCTACGTCAACTCGCTCAACGCCACCCAGCGTGGCTACATCAAGGGCTACTACAACTTCGACATGGTCGGCTCGACCAACGGTGGCTACTTCATCAACCGGGTCACCTCCACCACGGCGGCGCCGCTGAAGGCGTACTGGGACTCGTTGGGCCTGCAACCGGAGGAGAACGTCGAGGGTCAGGGCCGCTCCGACGACTACTACTTCCAGCAGGCCGGCATCCCCACCTCCGGCTACGCCGCGGGCGCCAGCGCCCGCAAGACCAGCGCGCAGGCGGCCAAGTGGGGCGGCACCGCCAACTCCGCCTACGACCCTTGCTACCACCGGGCCTGCGACACCACCGCCAACGTCAGCGCCACGGTGCTGAACCGGGCCGCGGACGGCGTCGCGTACGCGCTGTGGCAGCTCGCCGTGGGCGGTGGCACCCCGACCAACGACTTCTCCGTGGCCGTCAACCCCACCGCGCGCTCGGTCGCACGGGGTGCCAGCACCACCGCCACGGTTGTCACCGCCACCACCGCCGGCTCGGCGCAGTCGGTCAGCCTCTCGGCCTCCGGTGCGCCCAGTGGGGTGAGCGTCTCCTTCAGCCCGTCCTCGGTGACCTCGGGGGGCTCGGCCACGATGACGCTGACCGCGTCGGCCAGCGCGGCGACCGGCACCTTCACCATCACGGTCACCGGCACCGGCTCGGTCACCCGCAGCGCCAGCCTCACGCTCACGGTGACCGGCACCGGAGGCTGCGCGGGCGGCCAGGTGATCGGCAACGGTGGCTTCGAGAGCGGCAGCACGCCGTGGACCGCGTCCTCCGGTGTGATCACCAGCTCCAGCGGTCAGCCGGCGCGGACCGGGTCGTACAAGGCGTGGCTCGACGGGTACGGCAGCACCCACACCGACACCCTGACCCAGTCGGTGACCGTGCCGGCCGGCTGCGCCAGCTACACGCTGTCGTTCTGGCTGCACATCGACACCGCGGAGACCACCGGTTCCACGGCGTACGACAGGCTCACCGTGCAGGTGGGCTCGACCACGCTGGCGACGTACTCGAATCTCAACGCCGCCGCGGGCTACGTCCAGCGCACCTTCAACGTCGCCGCGTACGCCGGGCAGACGGTGACGCTGAGGTTCACCGGCACCGAGGACTCTTCGTTGCAGACCAGCTTCGTGATCGACGACGTGACGCTGCAGGCGAGCTGACGTGGGTCGCCGGGTGGAGGCGGGCGACCGCCTCCACCCGGCATCTAGTCATGCTCGTCTATCTCTGGTAGAAATCCTTCAAGGCCGGCCCCTGGTTCGCAAAAATTCCACCCCTCACGCGAACGGGAGTGCCATGTCCACCACCCGATCCACCCTGCGCCGCCGCGTGCTCACACTGCTGGTGGCCACCCTCGCCGCGGTCGGCGCCGCGCTCGGTCTCGCCGCCCCGGCCTTCGCCATCAGCCACTCCAGTGCCACCTCGCAGCTGAGCGCCGCCAACATCTCCTGGACCTCCAGTGGCAACTGCAGCAACCGCAACATCGCCACCTGCACCTCGTTCGACGGGGTCCGGCAGGCGACGATCAGCGGCATCATCACCTTCAAGCGGGCCAGCGGCTGCGCGGTCACCATCACCGCCGGCACCGAGGTCGGGCATGCCGGCGGGACGTACAGCCACTGGAACGGCTACAAGCTGGACATCGCGCTGAGCACCTGCATCCAGAACTACATCTCCGCGAACTACACGTACGTCGGCTACATCGCCGGCTTCGGCTACCAGTACCGGGCCCCCTCCGGCAACCTCTACACCAAGGAGGGCAGTCACTGGGACATCCTCTTCTACAGCTGTGGCGGTTGCTGACCGGCAGCTGAGGCGGGTGCGCGGACGGAGCTGACCGCGTACCCGAGGACGGGCCGCCGCCGGGAAGCCGGCGGCGGCCCGATCACGGCCGTGGTGCGGCAGCTCAGGGCAGCTGCGGGTAGAGCGCGGCGACGCCGCCGGCGAGCCCGGCCTGGACCTGCCGGCTGATGTCGTCGGCCACGATCTCGTAGGCGTCGGCCTCGATGCCGTCCACGCCGAGCCGCGCGATGACCGCCGGGTCGGACTTCGGGGCGGTGACCGCGGCGGTCATGTCGGTGTCCATGTAGCCGACGTGCAGGCCGGCGACCCGGACCCCCCGGTCGGCGAGCTGGGCGCGCAACGCGTTGGTCATCGACCACTCGGCCGACTTCGCGGCGCTGTACGCCCCGACGCTCGGGAAGGTCACCCAGGACAGCACGGAGAGCACGTTGAGGACAGTCCCGCCTCCGTTGCCCGCGATGATCGGAGCGAACGCCCGGACCATCGACAGGGTGCCGAGGTAGTGGGTCTCCAGCTCGAGCCGGACGAGGTCCAGGTCGCCTTCGAGCAGGTCCGATCCGGTGTCGATGCCGGCGTTGTTGATCAGCAGGTTCACGTCTCCGGTCAGCGCGGCGGCGGCGGCCACCGAGGCGGGGTCGGTGATGTCCAGCCGGACCGGCGTCACGCCGGGCAGGTCGACGCTGTCCGGGTTGCGGGCGCCGGCGTAGACGGTCGCGCCGCGGGAGAGGAGTTCGGCGGCCAGGTGCCGGCCGAAGCCGCGGTTGGCGCCGGTGACGAGGGCGGTGCTTCCAGCGATCTTCATGGTCTGCTCCAGGGGTCGCGCGCCGCTGCTCGGGCGGAACGGTGGGTCGTCAGGCTCGTGCGGCCTCTTGCTCACCGAGACGCTATCGGGCTGACTTACGTTAGGCAAAGTCAGCTATCTCACGAAGCGGCATCGCCGGATCGGGAATACGACCCGGACGCGGGCACGACCCAGCCGGTGAAGG
This sequence comes from Micromonospora sp. NPDC005087, assembly GCF_042872965.1. NCBI lineage: Bacteria > Bacillati > Actinomycetota > Actinomycetes > Micromonosporales > Micromonosporaceae > Micromonospora > Micromonospora sp. NPDC005087. Next base: position 19,191 of record NZ_JBIALB010000014.1, read on the forward strand.
CTCGTATCCTGTCCGCGAACCTCCGCACGAGCCGACATGGGAGACGGTGTGAGCAACCAGGCCGAGACGTTGGAGTTCCAGGCCGAGGCGCGTCAGCTCCTCCAGTTGGTCGTCCACTCGATCTATTCGAACAAGGACGTCTTCCTGCGGGAACTCATCTCGAACGCGTCCGACGCGCTGGACAAGCTGCGGCTGGCGACTCTGGTCGACAAGGACCTCGTCGCCGACACCGACGACCTGCACGTCGCCATCGAGGTCGACCGGGACGCCCGCACCCTGACCGTGCGGGACAACGGCATCGGAATGACCCGCGACGAGGTCGTCGGGCTGATCGGCACGATCGCCAAGTCGGGCACCGCCGAGCTGCTGCGCCAGCTGCGCGAATCCGCCGACGCCCGCGCCTCGCAGGACCTGATCGGCCAGTTCGGCGTCGGCTTCTACGCCGCGTTCATGGTCGCCGACCGGGTCACCCTGCTGACCCGAAAGGCCGGCGAGACCGGCGGCACCCGCTGGGAGTCCGCCGGCGAGGGCACGTACTCGATCGAGACCGTCGACGAGGCGCCACAGGGCACCACGGTGACCCTGCACCTCAAGCCGGCCGACACCGAGGACAACCTGCACGACTACACCGCCCAGTGGACCATCCGGGAGATCGTCAAGCGATACTCCGACTTCATCGCCTGGCCGATCCGGATGCGCGTCGAGCGCTCGGGCGCCGACGGCGAGGCGCCCACCAGCGAGGTGCAGACGCTCAACTCGATGAAGGCGCTCTGGGCGCGGCCCCGCGACGAGGTCGACGCCACCGAGTACCACGAGTTCTACAAGCACGTCAGCCACGACTGGGCCGACCCGCTCGAGGTCGTGCACATGAAGGGCGAGGGCACCTTCGAGTACGAGGCGCTGCTGTTCCTGCCCAGCCACGCCCCGCTGGACATGTTCGCCCCACAGGGCCGCCGTGGCGTCCAGCTCTACGTCAAGCGCGTGTTCATCATGGACGACTGCGAGGCGCTGGTCCCCACCTACCTGCGCTTCGTCAAGGGCGTGGTCGACGCGCACGACCTGTCGCTGAACATCTCCCGGGAGATCCTCCAGCAGGACCGGCAGATCCAGATCGTTCGCCGTCGGCTGGTCCGTAAGGTCCTCGCCACGGTCCGGGACCTCAAGGCCAACCACCCCGAGCGCTACCGCACGTTCTGGACCGAGTTCGGCGCGGTGGTCAAGGAAGGGTTGATCGACGACACCGACAACCGCGACACCCTGCTGGAGATCCTGTCGGTGGCCTCCACCCACGACCCGGCCGAGCCCACCGACCTGGCCGGCTACGTGGCACGGATGAAGGACGGCCAGAGCGACATCTGGTACGCCACCGGCGACTCCCGGGCCGCCATCGAGAACTCCCCGCACCTGGAGGCGTTCCAGGCCAAGGGCCACGAGGTGCTGCTGCTCACCGACCCGGTCGACGAGGTGTGGGTCGAGCGGGTCGGCGAGTACGACGGCCGTCCGCTGCGGTCGATCGCCAAGGGTGAGGTCGACCTGGACACCGACGAGGAGAAGCAGCAGGCCGAGGCCGAGCGTGAGCAGCAGCGACAGGAGTTCGCCGGGCTGCTCGACTGGCTCGGCACCACCCTTGCGGACAGCGTCCGGGAGGTCCGCCTGTCGTCGCGGCTGACCACTTCACCGGCCTGCGTCGTCGGCGACGCGCACGATCTCACCCCGACCCTGGAGAAGATGTACCGGGCGATGGGGCACGAGGTCCCGTCGACGAAGCGGATCCTGGAGATCAATCCCGGGCACCCGCTCGTTGCCGGGTTGCGCAAGGCCCACGAGCAGAGCGGGAGCTCCGAGGCCCTGACCGAGACGGCCGAGCTGCTGTACGGGCTGGCGGTGCTCGCCGAGGGTGGCGAGCTGGCCGACCCGGCCCGATTCACCCGGGCCCTCGCTGACCGGCTGGCCCGCACCCTGTAGCCGGAGGGGGACTGATCCTTTCGTCGGATGGGGCGGCGTCGCTTTCTGGATCATGCAGCGTCTGCAGGTAGCCACAAGCTTCACTACTCCGATGGCTGCGCCGAGCCCACCCGACGCCGCTGATCCAGATCACGGCGCTGTCCGAGGAGCAGACGGACAACGTCTACGACGCGTCGAGGTCGGCGGAGTACGCGCATCCGGCGGGCCGCCGCCCGGCTGCGGGTGACGTTACCGAGGCGGCCGGCACCCCGTACGGCGATTACGGGCCTCGGCCGTTACGGAAGGGTTGGGAAAAGTGCGGCGATAGTCGTTGGTGATTCGCAAATAGCGCTGACCTCTTCGATTGTGTTACATCGTGGAATCCGGGCAGCGCTATTTCATGCTGCGCGTATTCGCGCTAACGAGACAGATTGGCCAGTTTGGAGCGCTCCGCACCCGGCAGGGCTCCCGGAAAATTGCGACGGCAATATGCTCCCCGACAGGCCCCTTCCACTGTCAATAGACACAAGCAAATATCTCATTCTCCATTCCGATCGACGTGCGAAGCGGGGTTCAGGAATGGGCTGCCGCAGAGTGCGGATGCGCCACCATTGGGGGACACATGGCCGTCGTCGTAGTGCTAGATATCGATGAAACTCTGCGCGAGCAGCACAGCCTGACGATCGAAGTCCGCTCGGACGACGCCGGTGTGCCCGTCGCGGTGGCCGCGCTCCGGCAGGCTCTGCTCCGACTCGAAGCGACGGGAGCCGGCGGGGAGCGGGTGGGCCCGGCCGTCGTCTCGTCACCGATCGCCTTGCCCGGCGCGCAGCTCCTCGTGATCGACTTCGGCCCGATCCCCGCCGAGCATGTCCTCGCCATACCGGAGCTGCTGGCCCGGCAACTGCGCGATGCCGGTGTGCGCGACGCTCTGGTCTCGGTGGCCCGGCGCGGCCCGAGCCACGACATCGAGGAGTTCGGCGTGTCCGCCCGGGCTTACCTGCGCGGGCCACTCGGCGCGCCGTTCGGCGACGCCCCGTGCCAACTGCCCCCGCCCCTGCTGAACGTGGCGCTCGACTGGTTGCACGCCGAGCGCGGACCCGCGGACGAGCTGAGCGCTGTCGTGCTCGGCGTGCGGGTTCCGCTCACCGCCGAGGCGGCCGGCTCGGCCACCGCCACCGTACTGTCTACTCTGCCCACAGCCATCACGGTGACCCTGCTCGCCGGCGACCTCACCAACCGGCTGGTGGCCGCGACCGTCGGCGGCTACCACGACGTGCTACCGGCGGCGGCGCTCTCCGTCGCGCAGCCGCGCGCCGACCCCGCCGACGCTGGCGACCTGGCCGGGCCGATGCACCGGTTGCGCGACAAGCTGCACGCGCACAGCGGATTGCTGGTCTGGGCCGGAGTGGACGCCGAGCCGGACAGCCGTCGGGTGAGCACGCCACAGTGGTCGCAGCGGCTCCCGAGCGACGGAAAGCCGGTGACCCGGCGGCCCGGGGTGGAGATGCTCGCCGACGCGCTCATCCCCGACGCCATGTGGTACCAGATCCTCTCCGCCGGGCACCTCGACCGGCTCGGTGGCCTGCCACCCGGGGCGACGCCGCTGCCCGGCCGGCGGGCCGAGTTGACTGTCGGGGACGCCGAACAGTGGCTGCCGGGCCACCCCGACGCCCTCGCGGTTCTCGCCCGGGGCCGCGAGCTGCTCGCCGGCTGCCTGGTCGACGAGGCGCAGGCGTGGCAGATGACGGCCGCCCGGATTCGCCGTGCCACGCCGCCCGGCGGCCGTTGACCGCACCGGGCGGGACGGTCGGCGTACCAGGGGATGCGGCAAGCGGTGCGAAGTCGCCTGGTCGCCGCGACCAGCCACCGCTCGTCTGGGCACGAACCGTCGGGACCAGCCAGATCGTCTACAGCGCCCTCGGTCACGACGTCCGGTCGTACGAGTCGCCGGGACACGTCGAACTGCTCGCCGGATCGTGGCCTGGCTCCGGCACGAGACCTGAAACGCCGGCCTGATCGGAAACGGTCCATGGTGGTCACTGCACACACTTCGATTGCCCGCAACCGCTACGCGGCTCGCCCCGCGCGGCCCGGTGAAGAAGTTCACAGGGGGTGGGCGACCGTCACCGACCGTGCCTAACGTCGGTCGGGTTCGCCAATGCGGACACCGCGACCGGCAACGCCAAATCCTGCCCCCGGTCGTCGGAACCCAGTCACCCGGGCAGGAGCGGGGGACCCAACGTTCCTCGGTGCACGTCACCTCGGGGTGAAGCCGCCACCGCGCGGCCGGGCTCCTCGGCCCGAACCCGACAGCTCACCTCGCCGGCGTGGAGGAAGCCTCACATGTCATCTGCACACACGCCCCGTCATCGACGGGTCACCACCCGCCGCGTCGCCGTCGGCACCCTGGCCGTCGGCGCTGTCACCGGCGCCGTCGCCCTCTTCGGCCCGGCCGCCCCGGCGCAGGCCGGGGTCAACTGGGACGCGATCGCCCAGTGCGAGTCCAGCGGCAACTGGCACATCAACACCGGCAACGGCTACTACGGCGGGTTGCAGTTCTCGCAGAGCACCTGGGCCGGCTACGGCGGCAAGAAGTACGCCGCCCGCGCCGACCTGGCCAGCCGCGGCGAGCAGATCGCGATCGCCGAGAAGGTGCTCGACGGGCAGGGCATCGGCGCCTGGCCGACCTGCGGCAAGAAGGGCGGCTCGTCGGGCGGCTCCGCCGCGAAGTCCGCGACGAAGAAGTCCGAGTCGACGTCCAAGCCCCGGGAGCGGTCGTCGCGCGGCGAGCAGCCGGCGACCCGCAACCACAAGCGCACCGCGCCTTCCACGGACGGCAGGACGTACCTGGTCAAGCCGGGCGACACCCTGTCCGAGATCGCCCAGGCCCATCAGGTGGCCGGCGGCTGGCAGGCCCTGTACGAGCGCAACCGTCAGGTGGTCGGCGGCGACCCCGGTCTGATCTTCCCGGGTCAGCGGCTCGCCCTCTGACACACGACGCGCGGGCGCTCGACCGGACTCCGGCCGGGCGCCCGCGGGCGTGTCGAGAAGGGGTGGGCGTCAGGCGGCCGACACGGCGGCTTCGGGACGCGCCGACCAGGCCCGGCGCGCGGTCGGAACGCCCTCAGCGGGCCGGTCAGCGGATGCGGTTGTTTCCTCGCCCCGCGTCGGAGCGACTGTGGACGGTGTGCCGGCCGCACCACGGGCCAGCCGGAGCGCCTGTTCAGCGGAGCTGCGGGCCGCGCACGGCCACGGCTGGCCGGCGCAGAGCAGGTTGCGGCAGGCGCCGTCCTCGTCCGGCTCATGTGCACTGAGCACGTCGATCGCGAGCTGCCAGAGCAGCGGGTCGGTCACGTCGCCGGGACGCTGCTCGCGCCGGCTCGGACGGTTGCTGGTGTCGTCGGACATGGTGGTCCCCCCTGGTCAGACTGATCTTCACTACGTGACCCGCTGCGGCCGTCGCCAAACCCCTCGCCGCTGTGATGTCCGGCGCTTTCGCCCCGCCGCCACCTGGTGCGGTCAGTCCGGCAGCAGCGGCACCTCGACGCCCGGATCACGGCCGAGCAGCACCGCGCGGGTGAGCGCCGCCGATCCGAACCGGTCGCGGACCGCGTCCACCGCGGCGTCCAGCTCGGCTCCCGGATTGTGGTGGAACGGCAGCTCCGGCTGGACCGGGTTGTCGTCCAGGTTGCCGACCGAGACGCCGATCAGCGTGACGCCCCGCCGGTCGATCTCGGGCAGGGCGGCCCCCAGCAGCGCCCGCGCGGCGGCGAGCAGCGGCGTGGTGTCCGCGGTCGCCTTGCGGACGGTGTGCGAGCGGGTGGCCCGGGTGTAGTCGCCGAAGCGCAGCCGCAGCATCACCGTGCGCCCGGACCGTCCGGCCGCCCGCATCCGCCGGGTGACCCGGTCGACCAGGCCGGCCAGGACGGCGTCCAGTTCCGCCGGCGCGTGTGGCGTACGGCTCAGCGCGTGCTGCGCGCCCATCGAGCCGCGTCGGCGGCCGACCAGCACGGCCCGCGGGTCGCGGTTGTGCGCCAGGGCGTGCAGGTGCCGGCCGGCGCCCGCGCCGAGTATTGACACCAGCGCCGCCTCGCCGAGCCGGGCCACCTCGCCGACGGTGCGGATCCTCCGTTCCCGCAGCTTGGCGGCGGTGACCGGGCCGACGCCCCACAGCCGCTCCACCGGCAGCGGGTGCAGGAACGCCAGCTCCGCGTCGGGCGAGACGACCAGCAGCCCGTCCGGCTTCGCCACCCCGCTGGCCACCTTCGCCAGGAACTTCGTCCGGGCCACGCCCACGGTGATCGGCAGGTGGACCCGTTCGCGGACCTCCCGGCGCAGCCGCTCGGCGATGTCGGCCGGCGGCCCGACCAGCCGGCGCAGACCGCCCACGTCCAGGAACGCCTCGTCGATGGAAAGCCCCTCGACCAGCGGGGTGGTCTGCCGGAAGATCTCGAACACCGCCCGGCTGGCCGCCGTGTACGCCGACATCCGGGGCGGCACGACGATCGCGTCCGGGCAGAGCCGCCGCGCCTGCTGGCCGCCCATCGCGCTGCGTACGCCCCGCGCCTTCGCCTCGTAGCTGGCCGCCAGCACCACGCCGCCGCCGACGATCACCGGCCGCCCCCGCAGGCGCGGGTCGTCGCGCTGCTCGACCGACGCGTAGAAGGCGTCCAGGTCGGCGTGCAGGATGCTGGCCCCGGGCGACACGTACATATGTTCGCATGGCGTTCGCGATCACCACAGTGAGCTGCGCTAACAGGGCCGCCGGTCGCTGATTTCCCCGCCCGTTGGCAGCGTGTAGTGATGAAGTGACACGGCGCTTCCGTCCGGGGCGGTCCACTGCGCCGTGCTGGTGCCGGTGCACCGCCACCCGGTGCGCTCGTAGAGGGCGGTGGCCGCGGTGTCGCTGACAGCCACGTCGAGCAGCAGGTCCGTCCCGCGCTCGGCCGCCCACCGCCGTGCCCGGGTCAGCAGAGCAGCGCCCAGCCCGGTCCCGCGGGCGGTCGGCGACACGAAGAGGCGAGTCACCTCGGCGGTCGGCCGGGCGAGCGACCCGTCCGCCGGGTCGGGCAGCCGTTGCACCGCCACGTGCCCGACGATCGCCGAGTTGGCGTCGACGGCGACCCACGCGCGCGCCGGACGGGGCTCGCGTAGCCACTGGTGCGGGTCGGCGGGCCAGTTCAGCGGGTACCGGTCGGCCCCATGGACGAGGGCGAGCGCCGCCACGCATCCGTCGAGGTCGGTGGCGCGCCGCCGCCGGATCTGCGGTGCGGTCACAGCTCGTCGAACGGGCCGGCGTACCGGAACTCGCCCCGGATCGACTCCCGCCACGCGCTCAACGGGCGGGCCTGGAAGTACTGCGGGCCCCACGGCTGCGGCGGGGTGACGCCCAGCTCGACGGCCGGTCGAAACCCGAATCGCGGGTAGTAGTCGGGGTGGCCGAGCAGCACCACCAGCGGCTCGTCCCGGGCGTCGGCCGCGCCGAGCACCGCGTGCATCAGCGCCGAGCCGACCCCGCGCCGTTGCCGGTCGGGAAGCACGCCGAGCGGCCCCACGCCGAGGGCGACCGGTTGGCCGGCCACCTGGGCGCGGGTGGCCACCACGTGCCCCACCACCTGCCCGTCCGGGTCGGTCGCCACCAGGGAGTACGCGGGCAGCCAGCCCTCGTCGGCGCGCAGCGCGTCGACCAGGGTCGCCTCGACCGGTACGCCACCGTCCGGCGCGGTGAAGGCGGCGGCGTGCACCGCGCGGATGGCGTCGACATCGGCGGGCGTCTCGCGTCTGATCAGCACCGCGCCACGATACGGGGCCCCCGGCGTCCGCCTCCAGGGGTTATCGGCGAGCGCCGGTCAGCCGACGGCGGTGGGGGAGGGCGTCGCGCTGCCGCCCTGCGGCGCCTCGGGTGCCATCAGCCGGACGATCTCCGCCCGGTCGGCCGGCGAGGGCAGGCCCCACTCCGGCCGGTAGCCGTACACCTCGTGCAGGGGAGTGGAGCCGGTGCGGCCGTCCAGGATCTCCACCGCGTCGGTGCCGATCAGGCCGGGGTGCTCCACGCCGCACGCCTCGGCGACCTTCACCAGGTCCCGGCGCAGCGTCCGCAGGTAGTTGGCCGCGCGCACCGACTTCAGCGTCGGGTCCAGCCCCCGGGCCAGCCAGGCGTTCTGGGTCGCCACGCCGGTGGGGCAGGTGTCGGTGTGGCACTTCTGCGCCTGGATGCAGCCGATCGACAGCATCGCCTCCCGACCCACGTTGACCAGGTCGCAGCCGAGCGCGAAGGCCACGATGGCGTTGTCCGGCAGGCCGAGCTTGCCGCCGCCGACGAAGACCACCTGCTCGTGCAGGTCGTGTTTGGCGAAGACCTTGTACACCCGGGAGAAGCCCTGCTGGAACGGGAGCGACACCGAGTCCGTGAAGATCAGCGGCGCGGCGCCGGTGCCACCCTCGCCGCCGTCGATCGTCACGAAGTCGACGCCCCGGCCGGTGTCCCGCATCAGGGTGGCCAGCTCCTGCCAGAAGCCCAGGTCGCCGACCGCCGACTTGATGCCGACCGGCAGGCCCGTCTCGGCGGCCAGCAGCTCCACCCAGTCGAGCAGGCTGTCGCAGTCGGAGAACTCGGCGTGTCGGGAGGGGCTGACGCAGTCCTGACCGGCCGCAATGCCCCGGGTGGCGGCGATCTCGGCGGACACCTTCGCGCCGGGGAGCAGCCCGCCGAGGCTGGGCTTTGCGCCCTGGCTCAGCTTGATCTCCAGCGCTTTCACCGGCGCGCTGGCGACCAGATCCTTCAACCGGTCCAGGCTGAACCGGCCGTGCACGTCCCGGCAGCCGAAATACGCCGTACCGAGCTGGAAGACCAGCTCACCACCGTGGCGGTGGTACGGCGACAGGCCACCCTCGCCGGTGTTCTGAAGGCAGCCGGCGAGTGCGGCACCCCTGTTCAGCGCCGCGACGGCGTTGCCGGAGAGCGAGCCGAAGCTCATCCCGGAGATGTTGACCACCGACTCCGGTCGGAACGCGCGGGCCCGCCCCCGGGCCGCGCCGAGCACCTTGGCGCAGGGCAGTCGCACGTCCTGCCCGGCGGCCGGCGTCGACGGCGGCACGGCCCGGCCGAAGGTACGGTGCTTGATGATCGGATAGCCGGGGGTGTACTCGATGTCGTTGTCCGTGCCGAAGCCGAAGTAGTTGTTCTGCTGCTTCGCCGACGCGTACACCCAGCGGCGCTGGTCCCGGGTGAACGGCCGCTCCTCGTTGTTGCCGGCCACGATGTACTGCCGAAGCTCCGGCCCGACCGCCTCCAACAGGTATCGGGCCCGCCCGAGCACCGGGAAGTTGCGCAGCAGCGCGTGGTCGCGCTGGATCAGGTCCCGCGCGGCGAGCGCGGCGACGGCAGCGGCGACGGCGGGTACGGCTCGACGGGCCCATCTCATGCCCGCCACTCTTTCCGCCCGCGCTGTCGGCCAAACCGGCTGACCGGCGACGGTGCGCTGGTCAGGCCTGCGGTTGGGTGATGTTGACCATCCAGTGGATGCCGTACGGGTCGACGCACTGGCCGTACTCGTCGCCCCACATCTGCTTCTCCAGCGGGATGGTCACCGACCCGCTCGAGGAGAGCTGAGCCCAGTAGCCGCGCAGTTCGTCGGCGTTGTCGCCGCCGAGGCTGATCGCGATGTTGGTGCCGGGCACATGGTTCATCCCGGGCGCGGTGTCCGACGCCATCAGGGTGAACCCGTTGGGTGACTCCAGCCGCGCGTGCATGATCTGGTCGGACAGGCCCGGCTCCGTGCTGCCGAACTCGCCGAAGGTGTTCATCGTCAGGTCGCCGCCGAACACGCGGTGGTAGAACTCCATCGCCGCGCGGGCGGTGCCGGGGAAGTTCAGGTACGGATTGAGTCGTGTCTGCACAGCGCCCTCCTTGGTCCTGGTCAGCGTCATCGTCGCAGACCGGGGGAGGGCGACCAACGAGGCGCGCCCACGTTTGCGCTGGTTGCCGGGCCCGGCGGCGGCACGGGTTCGCGCCCGCGCCGCCGCCGGTGCTCCGGAGGATCAGCGGTGCCGGAACGACTGGCGGACATTTCCGCCGACGATCGTGCACCACGTGCTCGTGCTGAGCTTGCCGTTGCGCGGCAGCCCGTGCAGCGCCTGCAGGTCCTTCACGGCGTCCCGGGTCGCGTGGTCGTACGCGCCGGTGACGGTGACGGCGTACCCCTTGGTGAAGAGCATCTCCTGCACCGCGGTCACCGGCAGGCCGCTGGCGTGCTGGTCCAGTTCGGGCACCAGGGTCTCCCAGGTCGGCGTGGTGAGCGTGGCATCCACGTCAACCGGGATGCCGTTGCGGGCCTGCCAGTCCTGCACGGCGGTCACGGTCGCGGCGTCGAAGGTGCCGCTGACGGTCACCGGGTAGCCGCGGAAGGCGAGCAGGTACTGCACCACCCGGACCGACGGGGAGTTGACGAAGCGCCACAGGTCGGGCCAGCGGCGCGCCGGAACGTCGGCCAGATCGGTGCCGAGGGCGGCGAACACCCGCCGGCGCAGCGCCGGGAACTCGCGGTAGAAGGCGGCGCCGGGGCACTGCGTGGTGCGGAAGTCCCAGTGGCCGAAGATGTCGTGCGCGTGCAGCCCGTACTGCCGGCAGACGGCGACGCAGAGCTTGACCAGCGAGTCGGTCAGCGCCTTCGGCGGCGTCTCGGTGACGTAGGTGCCCTCGTTCTCGATCCCGATGGCCCGGCCGTTCTCGCCCGGGCAGTGCGCCGAGATCATCTGCCGGTCGCCGGCTTCGAGGCGTTCCAGGCTGCCCCGCCGACCCTCCAGCACGTAGCCACCCCGGCTCACCGTGAAGTGCTGGCCGGTGTCGGACCAGCCGTTGCCGTCCATGTGCAGGTCCTGGCAGTCGTGGGCCAGCTTGACCGCCTGCTCCTGGGAGTAGTCGGTGACGTTCGGGAACGCCATGTGGTGCACGATGATCTTGTTGGTGGCGATGGCGCTGACCGACAGCGGGTCCTTCGGCGGGCGAGCCGCCCACTCGTCGCAGCTGATGATCCAGTCCAGGTCGGTGCCGGGGGCGGCCTGCGCGGCGCCCGGGAAGGCGAGTTCGCTCCCGACCACGGCGACCGTGGCCGCGCCGAGACCGGCCCGCAGCAGCGTCCGGCGGTCCACTTCGGAAGGGTCGACGTGCATGTTGTCTCCTCCTGCGGCCGGCGGTGAATGAAAAGTAGCTCCAATGGCCGCACGTTCTCCGGAGGATATTGCCAAAACTCGTCCGCGCGCTAGAGGTTCACCACCCCACGTCATCGCTCGGACCAACCCACTCGTGATGCGCACACCGGTGCGGCTCAGTTCTCGCCGGCGGTGATCAGGCCGGTCTCATAGGCGCAGATCACCGCCTGGGCACGGTCGCGCAGGCCGAGCTTGGTCAGCACGTTGCTGACGTGGGTCTTCACGGTGTGCTCGCTCACCATCAGGGTCTGGGCGATCGTCGCGTTGGACAGACCTCGGCCCAGCAGGTGCAGGGTCTCCCGTTCGCGGGTGGTGAGCACGTTGAGGCGGGCGTCGGGCGCGTCGGCCAGCCGGGTCGCACCGGGCCGGTGGCGGGCGGTGATGTCGGCGATGATCTGCCGAGTCACCGAGGGGGCCAGCAGCGAATCGCCGGAGGCCACGACCCGGACGGCGTGGACGAGGTCGTCGCGGCGCACGTCCTTGAGCAGGAAGCCGCTGGCACCGGCATAGAGCGCTTCGTAGATGTAATCGTCCTGGTCGAATGTGGTCAGCATGATCACTCGGCTGCCGGTGTCCGCGCAGATGCGACGGGCGGCCTCGATACCGTCCATCGTCGGCATTCGGATGTCCAGGAGTGCCACATCCGGCCGGTACTCCTGAACGGCGGTCACGGCCGCCTCGCCGTCACCGGCTTCGGCGACGACGGTAATGTCCGGCTGGGCGTCAAGGATCATGGCGAACCCGCTGCGCACAAGCTCCTGGTCGTCCGCGATCACCACCCGAATCGTCACGCCGGGAACGGTAGCCGAACCCCGACTGTGAACCCACGTCCACCTGCGTCCGGCCCGATTCTCGCCGTACCGCCGCAGGCGGTCGCGCGTTCCCGGATGCCGATGAGGCCGTGTCCGCCGCCCGGGCCGCCGGTTCCGGCACCGTCGTCGGTCACGGTGATCGTGAGGGCCTCGGGCGACCAGCCGAGGTGTACGTCGACCCTGCTGGCCGCCGCGTGCTTGACGGCATTGGTCAGGGCCTCCTGCACGATGCGGTACGCGGCCAGCTCCACGTCGGCCGACACCGGGCGCGGCTCGCCGGTCACCCGCAGGCTGGCCACCGGGACACCGTCGATCAGTGGCGGCAGCTGGGCCAGGGTGGGCTGCGGGCCGCGGGGTCCGGCCTCCGAGCGCAGCAGGCCGAGCATGCCGCGCAGCTGCACCATGGCGTCGCGGCCGGCGGCGGCGATCGCGTCGAACGCGGCCTCGGCCCGGTGCGGGGCCGTGCGCACCGCAACCGGCCCGGCCTCGGCCTGCACGATCATGAGGCTCACCGCGTGGGACAGCACGTCGTGCATCTCCCGGGCGATTCGGGCCCGCTCGCGCGCGGCGGCCCGATCGGCCTCGAACTCGCGCTCGCGCTCGGCCCGAAGTGCCCGGTCCTCCAGGGCGGTCGCGCGCTCCTGGCGGGCGTGGCTGAGCCGACCCAGGACGTACGCGGTGAAGAAGACCAGGAACGTGTAGAAGTACTCGCTCACGCGGTTCGTGTTGAACGCCACTCCTGCCGCCACACCGGGGAAGGTCGCGGCGAGTGCGCCCCAGCGCTGCCGGCGACCGCCGATTGCGGCGACCGTGTAGAGCGCGACCAACCCGCCGTACGCGAGGGGCTGCCCTGGCGCGTCCACCGCCTTGCCCGCGATCGTGGCCAGCGCGACCACCACCAACACGGTGAACGGCACCCGTCTGCGCCAGATCAGCGGGATCGCCGTACCCGCGGTGAGCAGGTACGCCAGCAGCCCCGGTGTGCCACCCGGCCGGGGAAGCACGAACGGCAGTGACACCGCGACGAGGACGAACACGGTGATCGCCGCATCCACCACGTACGGATTGGTGGTGCGTACGAAGCGGGCGAGCGACATCGCGACAGTATGCATAACCGCCGACCCCCTCCCCAGGTGCAACCGATCCCCCCGCGGCCGGGGGGATCGGTTCCGGACTCTCCGCTCAGGCGAGAGCGGGCACCGGGTTCGCCGGGGTGGCGGCGGTGGTGCCGCGGGCCAGCGGGAGGAAGGAGACCAGCAACAGGACCGCGCCCAGCGGAATCAGGTCCTTGTCGATGAACGGCGTAGCGAGGTCGGCCAGCACCAGGCCCGGCGTCCACAGCTTGACCCGGCGCTGCACGGCGAGCAGGACGACCAGCACGAGCTGGCCGAGGTAGAAGGCGTAGGGCCCGAAGTCGTAGGCCAGCTGCGAGACACCCGGCAGAGTGCGTACCTGGTGGACGATCATGCTCATGCCGTAGTTGTCGGTGGCCAGAAAGCCGGCTGCGATGTCGATCGAGAACTGGGTGATCAGCGCCAGCGCGCCGAGGGTGCCGGCCGTGGCGCTCAGCGTCGCCAGGACCCGGCCGCCAGCCATGCGACGCATCTGCCAGAACGCGGAGATGAACGCGATGAGTGCGCCGATGAATGCGAGGTGCCCGATGGTCCAGGCCGGGCCGGGACCACGAATGCCGTCCAGGCCGTCGACGAGACGGATGATCCCGTAGCCCATGACCAGGACCGGCGCGGCGATGAAAGCAGGGCGGCGGAACTTCATTGTGGTGTCTCCTCGGGGTGTTTGCGCCGTGTGTTCAACGTGATCGAGCCTGCCGTTTCGCCGCCCCGATGGGATCGCTCCGCCGGGCGATCTTGCCCGCACCCGGCACCTCCCTCGCACGCATGAGCGCCTCCCCCGCGCGGGCGAGACGCCGGGCTCCGCGCGGCACGCGTTCGCGAGCACTTCACCCACGATCCCGCTCGCCGCGTGTTGCGATCGGGGCCGCATGGCGGGGAGCGGAACGGGTACCCGGCGCTCCGGGAGGTGGGCGCCTCCGGGGAGCGGGATGTCATGGGAGCCGCCGTCGTTGGCCTGGTCATCGTCGTCGTGGTCGTGCTGCTGGCGTTGGCACTCAGCCTCCGTCAGGTGCAGCAGTACCAACGCGGCATCGTGTTCCGGTTCGGTCGGGTGCTGGAACGGGTCCGTCAGCCGGGCCTGCAACTGATCGTCCCGATCGCCGACCGGATGGCGCGGGTCAGCCTGCAGACCACCGTGATCGGCGTACCGGCACAGGGCGCGATAACCCGGGACAACGTCACGCTCACCGTCGACGCGGTCGTCTACTACCGGGTGGTGGACCCGGTGAAGGCGCTGGTGAACGTGCACGACTATCCCTCGGCGGTGCTCCAGGTCGCGCAGACCGCGCTGCGTTCGGTGATCGGCCGGGCCGACCTGGACACCGTGCTGGGAGACCGGGAGCGGGTCAACGCCGAGCTGAAGTCCGTCATCGACGCGCCCACGGAGAAGCCGTGGGGGCTGCTCATCGAGCGGGTGGAGGTCAAGGACGTCTCGCTGCCCGAAGGGATGAAACGGTCGATGTCCCGGCAGGCCGAGGCGGAACGGGAACGCCGGGCCCGGGTGATCGCCGCGGACGGCGAGTTCCAGGCGTCGCGGCGCCTGGCCGACGCGTCCCGGGCGATGGAGGCCACACCCGGCGCGTACCAGCTACGCCTGTTGCAGACCGTGGTGGACGTGGCGGCCGAGAAGAACAGCACCCTGGTCATGCCGTTCCCGGTCGAGCTGCTGCGCTTCTTCGACCAGATGGCACCACACGCAGCGGGGCCGGGCCAGCCGGTGACACCCGCGACGCCGGATCTGGGGCCGGTGACGGAGGGGGTTGCCGCCGCCGCCGAGGAGGGCGACGACCACCCCGGGACGCCGCAGCGCTGAGCGGCCGGCGTTTCCGCGCGCGTCGGCGGGGGTAGGTCGGGGGCCGACCGTCCCGGCTGCCCCGCGTGGAGGAAAACCCGATGAGTGACAACGTCAGCGACGCGGTGGGCGACGCCCTCCGTTCGGTGATGCTCTTCCTGCCCAAGGCCGTCGCCTTCCTGGCGATCCTGGTGGCGGGATGGCTGATCGCCAAGGCCGTGCTGAAGATCGTCGAGAAGGTGCTGGAACGGGTGGGCTTCGACCGCGCAGTCGAGCGCGGCGGCGTCCGCCGGGCACTGAGCCGCTCCCGGTACGACGCCAGCGACATCGTGGCGAAGCTCGTCTACTACGCGGTGCTGCTGCTCACCCTTCAACTCGCTTTCGGCATCTGGGGCCCGAACCCGATCTCCGACCTGATCGCCGCGGTGGTGTCCTGGTTGCCCCGCGCCTTCGTCGCGATCGTCATCGTCGTGGTCGCCGCCGCCATCGCCAACGCCGTCAAGGACATCATCAGTGGCGCGCTCGGCGGGTTGTCGTACGGTCGGGTGCTGGCCGGCATCGCCTCGGTGTTCATCCTCGGCCTCGGTGTCATCGCCGCGCTGAACCAGGTCGGCGTGGCCACCGCGGTCACCACTCCCGTGCTGATCGCCGTGCTGGCCACCGTCGGCGGCATCCTCGTCGTCGGGGTCGGTGGCGGCCTGATCCGTCCCATGCAGAGCCGCTGGGAGTCGTGGCTGAGCCGCGCGGAGCAGGAGTCGCAGCTGATCGCCACGCACGCCCGCGCCTACCGGGCCGGCCGCCGGGACGCCGAGGCCGAACTGGCCTGGCAGGCGACCCCCAGCACCGACCCGGAGGCCACCCAGGTGGTCGCCCGCCCGGTCGACCCGGACGCCACCCAGGTGGTGCGTCCCGCAGCCGACCCGGAGGCTACCCAGGTGGTGAGCGCCGGCGCCGATCGCGTGGTGCCCGACCAGCGCGCCAGCGACGACAGCGAGGCGACCACGGTCATTCCGCCGGTCGACCCGAACCGTCGCTGACGCGGTACCGGACGGCGGGGCGGGGTCCGCGAGGTCCCGCCCCGCCTCGCGTCGTCCGGCGTGCCGAAAGCGCTGGCCGGCGCCGCGAGGCGGGTCTAGCATCTCCGACATGACCTGGCGACATTGATCCAACGCTGTAGGCCGATCCCGTGGGCCACCACGGGCACCGCACGTCCGGTGTCCGTCTCCACTCCCACGGGAAGGCCTCATGACCCGCATCGCCGCACGCGTGCCCGACCCGCCGGTCCGCCGGCTGACGACCACCCTCTACGGGTACGCGTTCCTCAGCGACCTCGTCCTGCTCTACCCGGTGTACGCGCTGCTCTTCGCCGACACCGGGCTGTCGGTGGGGCAGATCTCCTCGCTCTTCGTCATCTGGTCGGCCGCCGGCATCCTGTTCGAGGTGCCCTCCGGCGCCTGGGCCGACACGGTGTCCCGCCGGCTGCTGCTGCGCCTCGCTCCGCTGGTCACCGCCGCCGCGTACGCCCTCTGGGTCCTGGTCCCGTCGTACCCGGCGTTCGCGGTCGGGTTCCTGCTCTGGGGCGCCGGTGGCGCGCTGGTCTCCGGCGCCCTGGAGGCGCTGGTCTGGACCGAACTGGACCGGCTCGGCGCGGTCGGCCGGTATCCGCGGGTGCTCGGTCGTGCCCGGACGGCGGGTGTGCTGGGCGTGCTGGTCTCCGGGGTGCTCGCCGGCCCGGTGCTCGCCGTCGGCGGCTACCCGGCGGTCGGTGTGGGCAGCGTGCTCGCCTGTCTGCTCGCCGCCGCTGTCGCCGGCCGCTTCCCGGAGCACCGCACACCGCCGACCGCGCCCGCCGTGGCCGGGGAGGCCGACCCGGAATCACCGTCGGGTGTGCACGACAGCGATCCGGGTTGGTGGGACACGCTGCGGGCGGGGGTGACACAGGTCCGTACGCATCCGCCGGTGCGGGCCGCCGTGCTGCTGGTCGCGGTGGTGGCCGCCGACTGGGGCGCCCTCGACGAGTACACCCCGTTGCTGGCCCTGGACACCGGCGTCGGGGCGCAGGTCGTGCCGCTGCTGCTCCTGCTGCTCTGGGCCGGGGTGACCACCGGCGGACTGCTCGCTCCGGCGGGGGAGCGGCTGGGCGCGCTCGGCTACGCCGCACTGCTGGTCGTCGTCGCCGGTGCGCTGGCCGGGGGAGCGCTCATCGCGCACCCGGCCGGGTTCGTGCTGCTCGCGGTGGCGTTCGGGGCCGCGCAACTGGCCACCGTGTTGGCCGACGCGCGGCTCCAGGCGCGGATCACCGGGAACAGCCGCGCCACCGTCACCTCGCTGGCCGGGATGGCCACCGACGTGCTGGTCATCGTGACCTACGTCGGCTATGGCCTCGTCGCCACGGCGGCGGGCAACGCGGTGGCGTTCGCGGTGGCGGCCGGGCCGTACCTCATC
The DNA here is from genome assembly GCF_042872965.1 of Micromonospora sp. NPDC005087. Lineage (NCBI taxonomy): Bacteria > Bacillati > Actinomycetota > Actinomycetes > Micromonosporales > Micromonosporaceae > Micromonospora > Micromonospora sp. NPDC005087. The sequence continues at coordinate 36,527 of NZ_JBIALB010000014.1, forward strand.
GTGGCGCTGGTGCTGGTGGCCCACCGCCGGCGTCGCGCGGCCAGCGTGGGCGCGCGCGGCGGCGTCGCGGCGGTCGGCGCACCCGGCCCGGAGTGACCGGGGCGACGTGCGGCACGAGCCCGGCGGCGGTCGCGCCGATCGCCGTCGGACCCGGGTTCAACCCTGCATGTGCAGGAACGACCACTGGTGGCCGTCGAGGTCCCGAAAGCCGCGCATGTACCGCCCGCCATTGGTGGTCCCCGGCCCGAGCGACTCCCCGCCTGCCACCGCCGCCCGGTCGACCAGCTCGTCGACCTGCTCCCGACTCTCGGTCGTCACCCCCACGATGACCTCACGGCTGCTCTCCGTGTCCGTCACGGTGAGCCCCGTGTACTCCTCGAAGGCCGAGCGGAGGTGCAGCATCAGCCGGGTGCCGTCGGAGATGGTGAACGCCTGGCTGTCCCCATCCAGCTCGGCCTGCTCGCTGGTGAAGCCGAGCGACCGATAGAACTCGGCGGCGGTGGTCAGGTCACGCACCGGCAGATTGATGAAGGTCATGGTCATCCGTGGTCTCCGTCCGACTCCAGCGGAGCCGCCGCCACGTCGCTGACCGGGCCCCGTACACCGCGCGGACCTGCTCGTACGGTGAGGTGCGGCGCAGAACCAGGGCCACCATCATCCTACGACCGAACCGGCCGTCCGGGCGGTCGTCAGGACTGTTCGCCGGCGAGGTAGACCCACCGGCCGTCCTCGCGGACGAACCGGCTGCGTTCGGTCAGCGTGCCCGGGCGCCCCGCCGCCCGGTGGTGGGCGTGGAAGGTCACCGTGCCGGCGGTGTCGAGCAGGCCGCCCCGCTCGGTCTCGACGACCTCCAGCCGGGTCCACCGCTGCCCCGGGTCCAGCTCCAGCCGCTCCGGGCGGGTCGAGGAGTGCCAGCTCCGCAGCAGGTAGCCGCTGTCGCCGACGGCGAAGGCGCTGAACCGGGAGCGCATCAACGCCTCGGCGGTCGGCGCCTGCGCCACACCCCGGTGTAGCGGCGCGCAGCAGTCGGCGTACGCCTGACCGGAGCCGCACGGGCAGGCCCGTCCCGTCGTCGCGTCCGCCCGCCGGCGCCCCGCACCCTTGCCCACGTCGCCATCCTGCCGCACCACCTGCCGGCCCCGGGCACCGCCCGTCGTCAGTCCAGCGACACCGGCAGCGGCACCGGCCGCTTCGCGACCCGGTCGTCGCCCGAGGACCGGCCGCGCAGGTGCCGGGCCAGCCAGGGCAGCAGGTGCCGTCGGCTCCACGCCAGCTCCGCGCCGAACACCTCGCCCCGCCGACGCCGTGGCGGCGGCGGCAACGGCCGCGTCCAGGAGTCGTCGAACCCGGGCAGACCCGCCGTGTACGCCAGCGCGGCGGCGATCCGTTCATGCCCGGCGCTGTTGGCGTGCAGCCGGTCGTCGCTCCACAGCCGGGGATCGGAGGAGACCGGGTGGGCGCCCAGGTCGAGCAGGGTGGCGCCGGTCCGCGCGGTGGCGGCCCGCAGCGCCTCGTTGAGGGCCAGCATCCGACCCCGCAGCGGCCGGGCCAGCGGCATCACCGGCGCCGGGTCCGGCATCGTGAACGTCAGCACGGTGGCACCCTGCCCGACCAGCGCCCGCTGCATCGCCGCGACATCCTCAGCGACCTTGTCGGCGTCGAACGAGGGGCGCAGCACGTCGTTCATGCCGGCGACCACGGTGGCCAGGTCGGGGGCCAGATCGAGGGCGGGCTGGAGCTGCTCGGCGCGGATCCGCGCGGTGGTCCGGCCACGGATCGCCAGGTTCGCGTACTCCAGGCCGCCCTGGGCGCGGGCCACCGCCAGGGCGAACCGGTCGGCCCAGCCCCGGTAGCCGCCAGCGCCGTCCGGGTCGTCGAGCCCCTCGGTGGTGCTGTCGCCGATCGCCACGTACCGCTGCCACATCACCGCGCGAGGTTAGCCGACGGCGGTGGACGGGGAGTTCACAGCCAGCCCGAGCGCCGGAACAGCCGGTACAGGGCGAGGGCGGCCACCGCCATCAGGGCGAGCGCGCCCGCGTAGCCGTAGCGCCAGGCCAGCTCCGGCATGTGGTCGAAGTTCATGCCGTACACGCCGGCGATGCCGGTCTGGGTGGCCGCGATGGCCGCCCACGCGGCGATCTTGCGCATGTCGTTGTTCTGCTCCACGGCGAGCTGCGCCAGCCGGGACTGGACGATCGAGGTGAGCAGGTCGTCGTACGCGGCCACCCGGTCCACCGCCCGGCCCAACCGGCCGTCCACGTCGACGAACCAGCGGTGCAGGGCGCGCGGCGGCCCGTCCGGGCCCGGGTCGAGCAGCGAACGCAGGGGTGCCTGCAACGGCAGCACCGCCCGCTTGAACTCCACCACCTCCCGCTTGAGCTGGTAGATGTGCTGGATGTTGGCGGAGCGGTCACGGGCGAACACCGACTCCTCGACGCGTTCCAGGTCCCGCTCCACGTGCCCGGCCACCTCCAGGTAGGAGTCGACCATCCGAGCGCAGACCGCGTACGCCACCGCCCACGGTCCCGCGGCCAGCAGCGCCGGCCGGCGCTCGATGTCGGCACGGACGCTGCGCAGCGCCCCGGCGGCCCCGTGCCGCACCGTGAGGGCGAACCGGTCCCCCAGCAGCACCATCACGTCCCCGGTGTCGATCACCTCGGAGGTGTCGGTCAGCTCGTCGTGCTCCACGTACCCGGCGGTGCGCAGCACCAGCAGGGTGACCGGCCCGTGGCGCTGCACGGTGGGCCGGTGCCCGTCAGCGAGCGCCTGCTCGACGGTCAGCTCGTCGAGCCCGAAGGTCCGGCCCACCGCGGCGAGCACCGCCGGCCCGGGCTCGTGCAGCCCCAGCCAGACGAAGGCGTCGCGGCCGCGCCGGGCGTGGGCGTACGCGTCGGCGTAGTGCGGGCGGCCGGGCTCGCGCCGGCCGTTGACGTAGACGGCGCAGTCGACCACGGCGTCCGGGTTGGACCGGCGCGGAGCGGGCGACCGGTCCTCGACCCGACCGAGGAGCCGACGGGTCAGGGCGCGTACGCCTCGGCCGGCCCGGTCCCGTACGGAATGCTGATCCACCGCGTGCCTCCCCGTCGCCGGCGCACCGCTCCACGATGCCCGCAGGGGATGGTGCCACCGCATTCTGCCGAGCGGGGTCCGGCTCCCGACAGCCGGGCGGGCCGGGCTCAGGCCGTGCGGGTGGCGAAGACGACGATGTTGTCCACGTAGTTGCCGGTCCCGGTGTCGAACCGGCCGCCGCAGGTGATCAGGCGCAGCCCGGCGATGTCCGCCGGACCGTAGACCAGCGTGGTGGGGAAGTGCTCCTTGGGGTACGACCGCACACCGTCCACGGTGTACGTAGTGACGCGCGCGTCGGCGCGGGTGATCTGGATCTCCTGGCCGGTGCTTAGGCGGCCGAGATCGAAGAAGACCGCCGGCCCGGCCGGGGAGTCGACGTGTCCCACCAGGACGGCGTTGCCGGTCTCACCCGGGCTGACCCCGTGCCGGTACCAGCCGGCGAGGGCCGGCCGGTCCAGTGGCGGCACCTCCAGCACCCCGGCTGCGTCCGCGCCGACGGGGACGACCTCGGCGCGTACGCCGATGGCCGGGATCTGCACCCGGACGGGCGCGGCGCGGGGCAGCGGCGCCAGGTCCGGTGCGGCGTGGGTGCGGGTCGGCGCGTCGGCCGGCGGCCGGGGCGGCCGCGGCGGGTCGGCGGTGACGCCGGCGGTGATCAGCCCCAGCCCGCTCATGGCGAGCAGGGCGACCACGGCCGGTAGGGTCCGCCGTCTCCACACGTGCCGACCTCCGTACGGGATCGTCGGGGTGCCCGCGCCGGTGACACCGGTGCGGGCACCCGTCCTCAGGGATGGAGCGGGTCGCCGATCAGGCGACGGCGGACACCGGACGGCGCCGGCGGAACAGGATCACCGCGCCGGCGAGGGCGGTGCCGAGCAGCGTGCCGCCGGCGGCGAGGGCACCGTTGTCGCGGTTGCCGCCGCCGGATCCGGCGGGCGCGCCGCCGATCGGGGTCACGGTGAACGCGGCGCTGCCGGCCGAGCTGCCGTCGCCGCAGGTGGCCGCCACGGTGTACGTACCGAGGGTGAACCCGGCGGTGAAGAGTTCGGCGCTGAGCCCGCCGCCGGCCGCGGCGGTGGTGGATCGGACGTTCTGGTCGCGGTTGGGGCCGGTGACGCGGAAGATGGCGTCGCCCGATTTCGGGTTGCAGGTCGTCGCGGTGAGCACGACGGTCCCACCGACCGGGGTGGTGGCTGGTGACACGGTGGTGTCGGCCAGTGCGGCGCCCGGCAGCAGGAGCGTGCCGAGGCCCACGCCGAGCGCTGCCGAACAGAGTGCTGTTGAGACCTTCATACGCGTCTTCCCTCACTTTTCGTCCGCTGACTGCGTGGGACGTCGTTCGGGTGGCCAACTCCGTGACTAGCACCGGTGTGCCCAACACTAGGTGCGTTGGGACCTCGATCCGGTGAAAATGAGAAATCCTCGTTGCCGTCACGTGTCCACCCGAAGGCGGGGAGAGCTGCGGAAAGGCCCGCACGGCCGGACCGGCACCGCTGATCCGGTCGATGTCCGTCCGGCCGGGCTGTCACGGGTGGGCCGATGGCGAGGTATTGCCGGCGACGGCGGTAATGCACCACCCGGCCGGCGGCCCAGCCGGCCCGCTCCGCCGGGGCCGGCTCGCTGGTAGGTTCCGTGCCCGTGACACGGGACAGGGACGCCGGACTCGGCACGCGGTTCGCCCGGCTGTGGGCGGCCAGCACCCTCTCCGCCCTGGGCAGCGGCCTGGCCACCGTCGCCGCGCCGCTCTTCGTCGCCTCGCGGACGACCGACCCGCTCGTGGTGGCTGCGGCGTCCGCCGTGGCCTGGCTGCCCTGGTTGCTCTTCGCGCTGCCCGGCGGGGTGCTGGTGGACCGGATGGACCGGCGCCGCCTGATGATCGTCATCGACCTGGTGCGAGTGGTAGCGCTGGCCGTGCTGGCCGCGGCGATCATGACCGGTACAGCCGGCGTGGCGCTGCTGTACGTGGTGCTGTTCGTCGTCAACACCGGCGAGATCGTGTTCCGTGCGGCCGGCCAGGCCGTGCTGCCGAGCGTGGTGCCCCGGCACCGCCTGGAGCGGGCCAACGGCTGGCTCGGCGGCGGCACCACCCTCATGCACGGCATGCTCGCCGGACCGCTGGGCGGTCTCCTGTTCGTGCTCGCGGCGAGCAGCCCGTTCCTGGTCAACGCCGTCACGTACGCCCTCAGCGCGGTGCTGGTGGCGCTCATCGGAGGCGATTTCCGGGCCGCCGCCACCGACGTGAGCGCACGCCGTACCCGCTCGATGCGGGGGGAGATCGTCGAAGGGCTGCGCTGGCTGGCCCATCAGCGGCTGCTCCGGACGATGGCCGTGCTGATCGGCCTGCTCAACGTGACCCTGACCGCCGCGCTGGCGGTGCTGGTGCTGCTCGCCGACGAGCGACTGCGGCTCGGGTCCGTCGGCTACGGGCTGCTGTTCACCTGCATGGCCTTCGGCGGGGTGCTCGGCGCGCTCCTCGGCGATCGGCTCATCGCCTGGTCCGGCGCCACCTGGACGATCCGGATCGGCCTGCTGATCGAGGCGGGGCTGCACCTGGCGCTGGCGGGCTCCCGCAGCACGGTCGTGGTCGGCTTCGCGCTCTTCGCCTTCGGCGTACACAGCGCACTGTGGAACATCGTGGCGAACTCGCTGCGCCAACGGCTCACCCCGCCGGAGTTGCAGGGCCGGGTGGCCAGCACCACGCTCTTCGTGGCGGCGGGTGGCAACTGCGTGGGCGCCCTGCTCGGTGGTCTGCTCGCCGCCCGGTTCGGCATCACCGCGCCGTACTGGGTCGGCCTGGCGGTGGCGATCGGCGTCTCCGCCGCCACCTGGCGGGTCTTCACCCGCGCGACGGTGGCCCGCGCCTACGCCGACCCGCCCCCGGCCGTACCCGATCCCGCCCGGGTGGGCTGAGGACGCGCCGCGTCGGTGGCGGCGGGTGGTGGGGCAGAGCGGTGTGGCAGCGTGGGGCGGGTGACCGGATCCGCGCCGCTGGACGTCGACCTCGCGCTGCTCGGCGGCGGCGGCGCCGCGTCGCTGCTGCTCGCCGCGCTGGACCGGCACGGCGTCCGCGACCTGCGGATCGCGGTCGTCGACCCGGTGCGCCGGCGCGGCCAGGACCGCACCTGGGCGTTCTGGGGCCACCCGGACGATGACCTGGACCCGCTGCTCAGCGCGAGCTGGCAGCAGGTCGAGGTGGTCACGCCGGCGCGGCGTCGGGTGCTCGACCTGGCCCCGCTGCGGTACGCCATGCTCCGCTCCGGCCCGGTCTACGACCGGGCTGCCGAGGCCGAGCGCCGCCTCGGCGCCACCCGGATCGTCGCGCCCGCCGGGACGGTCGTCGACGACGGCACCCGGGTGGTGGTGCGCACCGGCGGCGGGCCCACCGTACGGGCCGGCTGGGTGCTCGACTCCCGTCCCCGCCCACCGGCTCGACCTGGGCGCACCACCTGGTTGCAGCACTTCCGGGGGTGGTGGCTCGAAGCCGACCGGCCGGTGTTCGACCCGGCGCGGGCGGTGCTGATGGACTTCCGCACCCCGCAGCCAACCCGGGGCGTCTCGTTCGGGTACGTGCTCCCGGTGAGCGACCGCTACGCCCTGGTCGAGTACACCGAGTTCTCGCCGGCCCTGCTCACCGGTTCCGGGTACGACACGGCGCTGGCCGGCTACCGGGACCTGCTCGGGCTCGATCCGGCCGGGCTGCGGGTGCGTGAGGTGGAGAACGGGGTGATCCCGATGACCGACGCGCCGTTCCCGGCCCGGCCCTCACCCCGGGTGGTGCGCCTCGGCACGGCCGGCGGCGCGACCCGCCCCTCCACCGGCTTCACGTTCTCCGCGATGTACCGCCAGGCCGACCAGGTGGCCCGTGCCCTCGCAGCCGGGCGGCCGCCGGTGCCCGCGCCGGCGTACCCCCGCCGGCACCGCTGGATGGACGCGGTCGCGCTGCGCGCGCTGGACCGGGGCGGGGTCGGTGGCCCGGACTTCTTCGACCGGCTCTTCGACCGCAACCCGGCCGAGCGGGTGCTGCGCTTCCTCGACGGCGTGACCACCCCCGCCGAGGAGGTCGCCGTGATGAACTCCACCCGGCTGCTGCCGATGATCGCGGCCACCGCCGGCGACGCGGCGGACCGCGTCCGCGACCGGCTGCGCCCGACCCGACCCGCCCCGGCCATCCCGGCGGCCGTGGTGGGCGTCCCGCCCGCCGGCGGAGCCGGCGATGCCGGGCCGGATGGCGCCGGCTCGGAGCCCGGCGCGCCGCCCCGCTGACCGGGCGGATCAGCGCTCGGCGTCCCAGTTCCCGCCCATGGTGATCGACTCTGGCAGACCGGGCCGGGGCGACGCGCGGGATTTTCGACCGGCGACACCCGGCGTGGCGGCCACCCGAGCGCGGGTCGCGGCGTCGCAGCCCGGTAGGTTGCTCGCCATGGTGGACGCGGCGGCCGGCAGAGGTGTGCAGATCTGGACCGACGGGGCGTGCAGCGGAAACCCCGGACCGGGCGGCTGGGGCGCCCTGCTGCGCTACGGCGACCACGAGCGGGAGCTGTGCGGCGGCGAGGCCAGTCCGACCACCAACAACCGGATGGAGCTGATGGCGGCCATCCAGGCTTTGGAGAGCCTGAACCGGCCGGTAACCGTCGAGCTGCACACCGACAGCACGTACGTGCGCAACGGCATCACCAGCTGGCTGGCGTCCTGGAAGCGCAACGGCTGGCTGACCGCCGCGAAGCAGCCGGTGAAGAACGCCGACCTGTGGCAGCGGCTGGAGGCCGCCTGCGAGCGGCACCAGGTCACCTGGCTGTGGGTCAAGGGGCACAACGGTCACCCGGAGAACGAGCGGGCCGACGGGCTGGCCAACAAGGGCATGACCGAGGCGCGGGCGGCCGCGCTGGCCAGCCGCTGACTCCGCGCTGAGCCCGCGTCAGCGGGTCGCGTCCGGGTGCCCGGGCATGCTGGACCCACCGCCGCTGCTGCCGGAGGAGCCCCCGGCGACACCCGAGTTGTCGTCCTCGGTCACGATGTCCGGCCGTACGTCGGTGCCGTCCGGCGGCGGGACCTCGGTGTCCGCCTCGACCTGCACCAACCGGGCCTGGCCGGCCTCGTCCTCGCTGTGCTGCGGGTCGCTCGGCAGCTCACCGTCGCGCTTTCGGAAACCCACGCCGTGCCCCCCGTCGGTGCCGTTCCGCGTCGGCGGTGGCTACCCGGCGTCGTCGCCGACGAAACCTCGCCCGCTGGCGCTGACCGCCGGTGTGATCGTCTCGGCCGGCGGCGGGGCGGACGGCAGCCGCAGCGTCCCGCGGCGGCTGACCGCCACGACCAGGGCCAGCGCCAGCGCGCCGCTGCCCGCAGTGCCCGGTCCACGCTGGCTTCCGCGAGTTGACCGGAGGCTGACCGCGACGCGCACCCGATCGGGCTGGCGTCGCCTATCGGCGCCGGCCGCGGCGGGCGGGCGCCGCGGCCTGGTGCGGTCGGCGGACCGGCGTCAGCGACAGCGCCGTCCAGTGCGCCGGCCGGGTGAGCGTCGCCGGCAGCCCGGTGCGCGCGTCACCGCGAGCGGCGTCCAGCTGGGCCTGGTGCAGGAAGAGGGTGGCCCGCAGGTCCGCGCCGCGTAGGTCGGCGCCGCGCAGGTCGGCGCCCGTGACGTCGGCCAGGCCCAGGTCGACACCGCGCAGGTCGGCGCCGATCAGCAACGCCCCGCGCAGGTTGGCCCGGCGCAGGTCCATTCCGCGCAGATCCGCCCCCAGCAGCTGCGCGCCACGGCGGTCGAGGCCTGGGGCGCCGCCCCGGGATCGGGCCGCTTCCCCGGCCCGCGAGAGCAACGGGTTGACCCGGTCTCGGTGCGCGGCCACATCCACCGCGCGCAGCTGCGCCGGCTCGCCCCCGATGAGCGCCGACATCTCGGCGCGGGCGCGCTCCAGCTCGACGCGCAGCTCGGCCGGCGGGCGCAGCGCCAACGCCTCGGTCAGGTACCAGAGCAGCTCGTGCAGCGGACGCAGCACGGTGAACGCCGCAGCCATCTCCGGCAGCATCTGCGGCGCGTCCCGCCAGTCCCGCCCACCGAAGGTCACCTGGGCGACCTGCTGGCCGGCGCCGAAGCAGTCGAACACCGTGCAGCCGGGAAACCCGCGCTCCCGCAGCTCGGTGTGGATGCCGCAGCGGTGGTCGGGACGCAGGTTGGCGCAGGGTTGACCGGCCGGCTTGTCGACGGCGAAATCCGCCGAGGCGGCGAAGGCGGGCACCACGCAGCACAGCCCGAAGCAGCGCCCACAGTCGGCGCGCAGCTGCGTCGGCCCGGGCGGGGGAGCGGGGCTGGGCGACACGCGGACGGTCCTCCTGGCGATCGGGCACGGCAGCCACCATTGTCCCGCGCGCCGTCCCGACCGGCCGGGTGGGGTCACCGTCCGTGCGTGTCACCGGTCGCCGCGGAGCGGGGCGCGGGGGTGCGCGGACCGGCCGGCTGCTGCGGCGCCAACCGGCGGATCGCCCGCTCCCCGTTGCCGGGCCCGTACTTCTGGTCGAACTGCCGGACCACGGTGGCGACCGGCGTACGGTCTCCGTCGGCTGGCTCGGCCAGGGTGAACACCTCCGGCGCCGCCCCGGGTGCCCGTGGCGGCAGCGCGGCCCGCACGGTCAGCGGCCGGGCCAACCGGAACGCGTGGCAGTCGACGTAGTGCTGCCCGTCCACCGTCACGTAGGGCACCTGCACCTCGACCACGTCCGAGTCGTCGTGGCGCAGAGTGACCGTCACCGACCAGTACCGCTCCAAATCCAAGGTCGCCTGCTCGTGCTCCCACAGCTCCTCGAACCGGGCGTGCACGAATCCGCCCCACGGGCTGTCCATGTCCACCTCGAGCTGGGGCACGTTGAACGACAGCTTCCCGATCGGGAAGAACGAGATCAGCGCGCGACCGTCCCACTGGTAGAGCTGGATCGACGGGGAGGCGTCGTAGAGCCGGACCTGTAACCGGTGCCGCAGCCGGGGCTCGAGGGCGTCCGAGAAGGCGGCCAGGTGGCGCAGGTTGGTGCGGATCTGCCGCGGCACGTTCACCCGCTGCCGCTCCAGTTCCTCGGAGCGCTGCTGGGCGGCGGTGCAGTCCGGGTCGAGCAGGAGCAGCTGCACCTGGGAGCCGTTGGCCAGCGCCGCGCGTACCGCCGCCAGGGTCTCCTCCCGGTGCCGCTGCTCCAGCAGGATGGTCCAGGTGTCGAGGATCCGTACCCGGCGGCCGGCGCGGTGCAGCCGCGCCACGAAGGCCTGCTGGTCGAAGCTCAGGTGCTCCTGCACCCGCGCCTTGCGGGCCTCCTCGAACAGCGGATCGAAGATGACGTAGGAGATGGCCGCGAGCACCACGCTGGCGCCCAGGTTGAGCAGCAGGTCGCTGAGGAAGCCGGTGCTGCGCCAGGCGGCCAGCAGCATCAGGGCGGCGATCCCGAGCAGCGCCCCACCGACCACGAAGGCGCGTCGTTGCCGGCCGCCCCGGCCAGCCCACTCGGGCATCCGGTCCCCCTCCGTCGTCGACCGGCTTCACCGCCGCCGCTGATCACCGGAAGGGGGAAGGATACGTGCCCGGTTTGCCGCTCGCTGTCCCGTTCGCGACCGGCGGTGTTTTCCGCTGGGGGGTCAGACCGAGCGCCAGTCGTTCGACGTCAGGCTGTTGGCCTGCGGGCCCATCAGCAGCATGCCCCCGTCGACCGGCCAGGACGCCCCGGTGACGTAGCTGGCGGCGGGGGAAGCGAGCAGTGCGACCACGGCGGCGACCTCCCGGGCGTCGCCCGGCCGCCCCACCGGTACGCCGGGCCGCTCCTGGGTGAACGGGTCGATGTCCTCCTGACCGGTCATCGGCGTGGCGATCTCGCCCGGGGCGACCGCGTTGACGGTGATCCCGTCGGCGGCCAACTCCTGTGCCATCACCCCGGTCAACAGCCCCAGCCCACCCTTGGCGGCACAGTACGCGGCAGAGCCGACCCGGGGCGCGTGCTCGTGCACGCTGGTGATGTTGATGATCCGCCCGCCGTTCCCGGCGGCCCGCATCCGCCGGGCGGCGCGCTGCGCGCACAGGAAGGGCGCCTCCAGGTCGACCGACAGCACCTCCCGCCACTGTTCCCAGGAGGTGTCGACGAACGGGGTCGACGCGCCGGTGCCCGCGTTGTTGACCAGAACCCCGATGCCGCCCAGCCGGTCGGCCAGCTCGTCCACGACCGCCGCGGCCTCCGGCAGCCGGGTCAGGTCGACCTCGGCGACCTCGCAGCGCCGCCCGGTGGCCCGGACCTCGGTGGCGGTCCGCTCGGCGCCGTCGGGGTCGCCGTACCAGGTGATACCGATCTCGAAGCCGGCCTCGGCCAGGGCGACCGCGCAGGCCTTGCCGATGCCGGAGTCCGCGCCGGTGACGACCGCGATTCTCGGGTAGTTCTCGTACCGCTGGGGCATGCTCCCGCACTACCCGGACCGGACGGGCGCCAACCGGGTGTACGAGTGCGCGTGGCGGGTAGCCGTCCGGGCATGGAGCTGGTCCAGGAGTCGCCGTACCGGTTCCGGATCGACCGCGAGGCGCCGATGCGGGTGCCCGGGGTCGTGTTCGCCATGCCGGAGCTGCTGCCCGACGTCGGTGCCGACCGGTCGCTGGACCAGGTGGCGAACGTGGCCACCCTGCCTGGCATTGTCGACGCGTCGTACGCCATGCCGGACGTGCACTGGGGTTACGGCTTCCCGATCGGTGGCGTCGCGGCCACCGACGTCGCCGCGGGCGGTGTGGTCTCGCCCGGCGGGGTGGGTTTCGACATCTCCTGCGGGGTCCGGCTGCTCACCGCCGAGCTGGACCGGGCGGAGCTACCCCGGATCATCGACGCGCTGATGAACGGTCTGGACCCGGCCATTCCGCGTGGCATGGGCCGGGGCTCGGTCTGGCAGCTCGCGGACCGCGCCGAGCTGGACGCGGTGCTGCGCGGTGGCTCCCGGTACGCCGTCGAGCAGGGGCACGGGGTGCCCCGGGACCTGGCCCGCTGTGAGGACGGCGGCGCGGTGACCGACGCCGATCCGGCGCAGGTCGGCGAGCGGGCCGTGCAGCGCGGGCAGGGCCAGGTCGGCAGCCTCGGCTCCGGCAACCACTTCCTTGAGGTGCAGGCCGTCGAGGAGGTGTACGACGAGCCGGTCGCCGCGGCGTTCGGGCTGCGCCAGGGGCAGGTCTGCGTGATGATCCACTGTGGCTCGCGCGGGCTGGGCCACCAGATCTGCACCGACTACGTACGGATCATGGAGGGGGTGATGCCCCGGCACGGCATCGAGGTGCCGGACCGGCAGCTGGCCTGCGCGCCGGTCGATTCGCCGGAGGGACGGGCCTACCTGGGCGCGATGGCCGCAGCGGCGAACTACGCGCGGGCCAACCGGCAACTGCTCACCGAGGCGGCCCGCCGGGTCTTCAGCCGGGTCGCCGGGACCGACCTGGACCTGGTCTACGACGTGTCGCACAACCTCGCCAAGATCGAGGATCACGAGCGGGACGGCGGCACCCGGCAGCTCTGCGTGCACCGCAAGGGCGCCACCCGCGCGCTGCCGCCCGGCCACCCGGACCTCCCTGCCGACCTGCGCGACGCGGGACAGCCGGTGCTGATTCCCGGCTCGATGGGCACCTCGTCGTACGTGCTCACCGGCGTCGCCGGCAACCCGGCCTTCGCGTCCACCTGTCACGGCGCCGGCCGTACCCGCAGCCGTGGCGAGGCCACCCGCGCCGCCCGGGGCCAGGACGTGCGGCGCGACCTGGCGGCGCGGGGCGTGGCCGTACGCGGCGCGTCCTGGAAGGGGCTGGCCGAGGAGATGCCGGAGGCGTACAAGGACGTGTCGGCGGTGGTGGAAGCGGCCCGGGGCGCGGGCCTGTGCCGGCTTGTCGCCCGGCTCACGCCGCTCGGCGTGGTCAAGGGCTGACCGGGCCGGGCTGACCCGCGGCTGCGCGCCCGCCGACGCTCACACGTCCAGGGTCACCGCGCACGACCAGCCGGCGTCGTCCGGGCCGACGCGCAGCGCGTGCAGCGACACCGCCTTCGGCACCGCGCCGACCAGCTCCACCGCGTCGGTGCTGGTCGACCGCCAGCGGGCCAGCAGGCCACCGGCCCCGGTCGACCGCACGTCGCAGTCCAGCGGCAGGGTGCCCTCGGTGTCCAGCCGGAAGATCACCTCGTCCAGCAGGCCGACCAGCAGGTCCTCATCGTCACCGGGCGGCAGCTCGAACTCGGTGTCCGCCTCCGCCCGGGCGCCGCTGATGTCCGCGAACGTCTCGACCAGCGCGGCGACCGCCTCGGCCAGGCACCCCTCCCGGTCCGGCGCCCACGCCTCGATCCGTACGTCGGCGGTGTGCGGGACGCTCCGGTGCCCCCGCTGCGTCGAGCGCTGCATGCCTCCGATCATGCCGGCCCGTCGACACGTCCGCCCCAGATCCGCCCCGGTCCCATGGGACCGTGACCTACCGGCCGGCGGCGTACCGTCGTCGGATGCGGATCACCCGGTTCACCCACTCCTGCGTCCGGATCGAGCACGACGGCGGCGTGTTGGTCGTCGACCCCGGCACGTGGAGCGAACCGCGCGCCCTGGTCGGCGCGGACGCCGTCCTGGTCACCCACGAGCACACCGACCACGTGGACGTGCTGCGGCTGGCCGGCCTGGGCGTCCCGGTCTACGCCCCGGAGGGCGCACAACTGCCCGACCTCGCCCCGCTGCCGGTCACCCGGGTCCACGCCGGGCAACGCTTCACCGCGGCCGGCATTCCGGTCACCGCCCACGGCGGCCGGCACGCCGCGATCCACGACGGTCAACCGGACTGTCCCAACCTCGGCTACCTGATCGGCGACGGGCTCTACCACCCGGGCGACTCGGTGCACGTGCCGGACGAGCCGGTCCGCACGCTGCTGGTTCCGGCGCAGGGGTCCTGGCTGCGGCTCGACGAGGCGATCCGGTTCGCCCGGGAGGTGGGCGCCGAACGGGCGTACCCGATCCACGACGCGCAGCTCAACGAGCGCGGCCTGGCCAGCGTCGCCGGCTGGTTCGCCGAGACGATCCCCGGCTACCGCCACCTCGTCCCCGGCGACACCGCCTGACCTGCCGCTTTACCGGCGGCCGTCGTGTCGAACCGGGGTGCGGCGCCGGTGAGCACGGAGGCACCCGTCGGTGCCGACCACCCCTCGGTCAGTTCCGCCACCAGTGCGGCGACCAACCGGGTCACGTCCGCCTCGGCGTCGGGGTGCAACGCCTCGGCGACGATCAGCACCGACGAGGTGCCCTCCCGCACGGCCGACCAGCCGCTCTGCCGGTTCGTCCAGCGCCGGGCGTGCGCCCGACCGGCGGCGTCCACGAAGGTCACCTCGCCCGGGTCGGGGTGCTCGGTCTCGCCGGCGAAGCTCAGGTACTCCTCGTCGCCGTGGGCGGGGCGGACCACCAGATCGCCGTCGACCCGGTCCAGGTCGAGCACCGCGACCGGGATCGCGTACGCGGTCGAGACGGCGTTGCAGAGGTCGACCAGGGGGTGCAGCCGGGGCAGGTCGCCGTCCAGCCGCAACCGGCGCAGCAGCGCCTCCGCCGCGCACCGGTACCGGGTGGGGCGCAGCCCCATCGCGGCGTACGCCCGCCGCCACGCCTGGATCTCCGGGAACCCGCTCTCGGCGCCGCCGGCCAACCGTTCACGGGCGACGGCGGTGTACGCGGCGGTCCGCTGTGCCACATCCGCCGTGGGGGTGATGCCGGTGGCCAGGACCACGCCGGCCACCAGGTCCGGGTACGCGGCGCGGAGCGGCGCGGAATGCTGGAACTGCACGGGACTCCTATCGTTCGGTGAGAGCGAGCGTCACGCCGAGCGCGACGAACGTGCCGGCGACCGACCGGCGCAACCAGTCGGTGACCCTCGGCAGGGTGAGCACCCGGTCGCGCAGCCGGGCCGCGAAGATGCCGTAGCCGCTGAACACCACGAAGGTGAGCAGCATGAACACGGCCCCGCACGCGAGCATCGACCGTGTCGAGCCTGGCGCGGTGGTGTCCACGAACTGCGGCAGGAACGCGACGAAGAACAGCGTCGGCTTCGGGTTGAGCAGGTTGACCAGCACCCCGGAGACGATCACCCGGGCAGCCGAGCGGGGTGGCGTACCGGGAGTCGCCGCGAAGGCGGTGCGGTCCCGCACGGTCGACCAGGCCAGGTAGAGCAGGTACCCGACGCCGAGGTACCGGACCACCTCGAACGCCGCCGCGCTCGCCTGCAGCAGCGCGGCGAGCCCGGTCATCGCCGCTAGCAGGTGCGGCACCACCCCCAGCGTGCAGGCGAAGGCGGCCAGCACGCCGGCCCGGGCGCCCCGGGACAGCCCGGCGGAGAGGGTGAAGAACACCCCGGTGCCCGGAGTGATCACCACGATCAGCGTGGTGATCAGGAACGGGATCGTCACGGCGTCCTCCGGTGGGCTCGGCGGGGCTGTCTGAACTCCCACTCTGCTGCCAGGATGGTCCGGTGAGCAGGGCCAAACCGAGAGCACCCGACAGGTCCATAACGGCCGGGTCGGACTTCCTGCACCTGACCATCACCGACGCTCCGCCCGGCGGACGGGCCGACTGGCTGGCCGGCCGGCTGCGCCAGGCCATCGCCGACGGGCGGGTGCCGGTCGGCGGGCGGCTCCCCGCCACCCGGGTGCTCGCCGCCGACCTCGGCGTCTCCCGGGGCGTGGTCACTGAGGCGTACCAGCGGCTCACCGAGGAGGGGCACGTCACCGGTCGAGGCCGTGCCGGGACGGTGGTCGTCGCCGCCCCGGCCGCGCCCGCCACGTCGGCACCCGCCCCGGCCGCCGCGCCAGCGCCGGACGCGCTCTTCCCGCCCGCTCCGGGCAGCGACATCTTCGACGCGGTACGCGCGGCGAGCGCCACGATCGACCTGACGCCCGGCGTACCCGATCTGGCCGCCTTTCCCCGCGCGGACTGGCTGCGCGCCGAACGTGTCGTGCTGCGCGATCTCGCCGCGGCCGACCTGGGCTACGGCGACCCGTGCGGCGCGCCCGCGCTGCGCCGGGCCGTGGCCACCTGGCTCGCCCGCAGCCGGGGCATCGCCGTCGACCCCGTCGAGGTGATCATCGTGGCGGGCGTGTCCCAGGCGCTCGGGCTGCTCGCCCAGGCGCTCGGCATCGACCGGGTCGCGGTCGAGGACCCCGGGTCGTTGGGCGTACGCCAGCACCTGAACAACTGGGGGATCCATACCCCGCCGATCGCGGTGGACGGCGCCGGGCTGCGCGTCGACGAGTTGGCCGCCAGCGGCGTGCCCGCGGTGATGCTCACACCCGCGCACCAGTTCCCGACCGGAGTGGTGCTCGACGGCGACCGCCGCCGTCAGCTCCTCGACTGGGCCCGGTCCGGCGGTCTGATCATCGAGGACGACTACGACGCCGAGCACCGCTACGACCGGCCCCCGGTGCCGGCGCTGCGCGGCCTGCTACCCGAGCAGGTCTGCTACGCCGGCAGCGTGTCCAAACTGCTCGCCCCGGCGCTGCGGGTCGGCTGGCTGCTCGTGCCGGCCCGCCACCGGGAGGCGGTGGTGGCCGCCAAGCGCAATGCCGACCTGGGCAACGCGGTGCTGCCGCAACTGGTGCTGGCGGAGCTGATGACCTCCGGCGCGCTGGAGCGACAGCTGCGGCTGCTGCGCCGCCGACACATCCGTCGACGCGACGCGATGATCGCCGCGCTGACCCGGCACCTGCCCGGCGCGACCGTGCACGGCGCGGCGGCCGGCCTGCACCTGACGATCACACTCGACACCGGGCTGGCCGACACCGAGCTGGCGGCGGCGACACTGGCCCGCGGTGTGAAGGTGCAACCGCTGTCCTGGCACTGCCAGCGGCCGCACCGGCCCGGCCTTGTGCTCGGCTACGCCGCGAACACCGCGTCGGACATCGAGGAGGGCGTCGCGACGATCGCGTCCGTCCTCCGGCAGCTCTAGAAGCAGTGATGGGCGAGGCGGACGCAGCGGTGTCCTCGGACGTGTCGGTTGCGCTCATATCTGGTGTGGTCTACGTCACGATAGCGTCGGCGCACGCCGACGCCCCCGCCGGCGCTCGCAAGGAGAGCGTCCATGACGACACCGCTGAAAGCCGCCGCCACCCTCGCCGCCGTCCTCCTGCTGATCCTGACCACCGCGGCGCCCGCCCAGGCCGCCAACCCGGCCACCAAGCCCCCGGTCTCCGGCTCGTTGGGCACCTACAACGTCTCCGGCGTCTACGTCACGGGCGTCTCCTCCGGTGGCTACCTCGCCACGCAACTGCACGTCGCCTACTCGTCCCGGATCCGCGGCGCGGCCGTCTTCGCCGCCGGGCCGTACTACTGCGCCCAGAACAACGTCGCCCAGGCGCTCTACGGCTGCGGCGACAACCAGTACCCGACCAACCTGTCCGCCCTGCAGGCGTACACCCGGACCTGGGCGTCCTACGGCTGGGTCGACCCGGTCGGCAACCTGTCCGGTGACCCGGTGTACGTCTTCCACGGCGGCAACGACACCACCGTCAAGAAGTCCGTCACCGACGACCTGGTCCGGTACTACCAGCACTTCGGGGCCAGCGTGCAGTACGACAGCGGCTCCGCGGCCGGCCACTCCTGGGTCACCCCGTACGGGACACGGGGCTGCACCGCGACCGCGTCGCCGTTCCTCAACGACTGCGGCGTCGACCCGCAGAACGCCCTGCTCCGCAAACTGCTCGGTGGCGTGAACGCGCCAAACACCGGCCCGCTCGGTGGCACGCTCATCCGGTTCAGCCAGAACACCTTCGCGGTCAACGGCTGGGCCAACGGTTTGAGCATGGACGCCAACGGCTTCGCGTACGTCCCGTCGTCCTGCGCGGCCGGCCAGTCGTGCCGGCTGCTGGTGGCCCTGCACGGCTGCCTCCAGGGGTACGGCTCGGTGGGCACCGCCTTCGTCGACCGGGCGAACCTGAACCAGTACGCCGACACCAACAACCTGATCGTCCTCTACCCCCAGGCGAGCACCGCCGGCACCAACCCGAACGGCTGCTGGGACTGGTGGGGCTACCTCGGCGCGACCAACTACCCGATCAAGGGCGGCGCCCAGCTGGAGACCGTCATGAACATGGTCCGGCGTCTGGACGGCTGAACGTCCTGGGTTGACCGGGCGGGTCCGCCCGGTCAACCCAGCAGCAGGCGGACCAGGACGAGCACGGCGAGCAGCGCCGGCCCGCGCGCGCCCTGGCGCAGCAGGTCGACCGGGATCATCCCGAACGGCGTGTTCGCCGTCGCCCCGCCATAGTCGATGGCCGGTCGGGTGGCGGCCCGCCAGGCGGCGGCCACCACCCCGAGTGCGAGCGTCGGCGCCAGCCACGCCGGCCCACCGTCGACGGTCGGCAGGGTCGACAGCCACCACAGGCCGGCGCCGACCGCCGGCACGACCACATGGATCCCGCGCAGCGCCGCATCACTGCCACCGAGCGCCCGACGCAACCCGGGTGACCGGCTGATCGACCGCAGGCCGCCGGTCAACCGGTCGGCGGCGAGGTAGCCGAACACCACCTGCGCGGCACCGGCCAGCCCGGGCAGGGCGAGCGCGGCCGCGTACTGGACCCCGATCAGCGCCGCCCAGATCAGCAGGGCGCTGGGGTGGCGTCCCAGCCGGCGCACGTCGGCCTGGAGCAGCGCCCACCAGGCGGGGCCGGGCAGGAACCGGCGGCTGCGTACCCGGCCGATCCGGCGCCAGCGGCGGCTCTCCACCAGGCCGGCGAGCAGGGTCGGGTCGAGCAGGATCGTGGCCGTGGCGGCGGCGTTGGCGAACTGCGCGCCGGTGGTCAGCGTGGCCCGATCCACCCGGGGCAGCGCGCGGACCGCCAGGACGGCGGCGACGACCGCGAGGGGCACCCCGACGGCGACCAGCGCGGCGGTCGGCGTCGCCGACGGCCGGGGCAGCCCGTCGCCGAGGCGACCGACGAGCACCACCAGCCCCGTGATGATGGCGGCCGCCAGCATCGGGACCGCCCCCGCCACGGCCGGCCATCGCCGGCCCGTCCGGCTGCCCTGGGCGACGACACTCAGCGCCAGCGCTGCGGCGCCCCAACCCGCGCCGGCCGCCGCCGCCCAGCCCAGCGCGGTCGGGTCGCTGACGCCGCCCATCGCCGCCACGGCCACCCCGAGCAGCGCGGTGCCGGCCGCCGCGGCCGCCAGCAGGACGCCGAGGCGCGGCGCCAACCAGGCCCGCCGGTCGATCGGCGCGCTGGCCACCCAGCTCTGCGTCGCCGGGGTCACCAGCAGCGGACCGAGGGCACGCAGGCCGCGCCAGGCGAGCCCGGCCCCGGCCAGCAGCGCGGCGACCGCCAGCCACCAGCGCACCCCCGGATCGGCCTGGCCGACGGTGGGGGAGTTCAGCATGTCCCGGCTGGCGCTGATCGCGAACCAGCCGTACATGCCCACGAAAAGGACCATGACGTACGCATCACCCAGCACGTCACCGAGCGAGTGGTCGTGATGCCGGCGGCGGGCCCGGCGCAGGTGCGTACGCACCTGCCGGGCGGTGGGCACGCCGGCCGGCGCGTCCGCGACGGTTGCGAGCGGGGCGGTCACCGGCCGATCTCGATGCGCTCGTCGACCACCGCGTCGATCAGTTCCGGGTCGTGCGACGCCAGCAGAACGGCGGTGCCCGCGTCCCGCTCCCGGCGCAGCCGGTCGGCCAGCCACTGGCGGCCGCGGACGTCCAGGCGCTGCTCCGGCTCGTCCAGGATCAGCACCCGGCGGGGGCGTACGAAGCAGGACGCCAGCGCCAGCCGGCGACGCTGCCCGCTGGACAGGGTCACCGGCAGCTGGTCGCGGGCCGGTTCCAGGCCCAGCTCGGCGAGCACCTCCTCAACCGGCTCGGCGTTGCCGCCGTGCGCGTACGCGACCAGCTCCAGGTGCTCGACCACGGACAGGTCGGGGAAGAAGTCGATGTCGTCCAGGGCGGCCGCCACCAGCGCCCGCACCTGGGGATCGGTCTCGTCGGCCCGGCGACCCTGCACCAGCACCTCGCCCGCGTCCGGCCGGTCGGCGCCGACCACGCAGCGCAGCAGGGTGGTCTTGCCGCTCCCGTTGGGGCCCAGCACCACCGCGATCCGGCCCGCCTGGAGCGTGAAGCTCACGTCGTCGAGCACGACCAGGTTGCCGAAGTTGCGGCTCAGTCCCCGCACCGAGAGCGTATCCACGATCACACACTCTCCCAGACCCCTGCAACCGGCCAACCTGAGCGACCGACATCACGCGGGCGCCCCTGCCGCGCAGGTCGGGACGCGGATCACGCGCCGGCCACCGGCAGCTCCCCGTCGTCCTCCAGCCGGCTGTCCGCGGCGGCCTGCCCGTCGGCGTCGCCGACCTCCTCGGCAACCGCCGCCGCGTCCGCCCAGTGTCGCCGCGCCTCAGCCCGGTCGCCCAGCGCCGCGGCGGCGTCACCCAGGTACAGCAGGGTGCGTGCCAGCCCCGCCGTGGGCCGGCTCTCCTCGCGCAGCCGCCGACCCTCGGCCAGCAGCTCGTACGCCGCCCGCGCCTGCCCGGGCGTGGCGGTCAGCAGCGTCGCCCCGGCGTTGAGCAGCGCCGCCGCCCGGCTCGTCGGGTCGCTGACCGACTCGTACTCGCGCAGCGCGGCCCGCCACGCCTGCGCGGCATCCAGGTGCTCGCCGAGGGCGGCGTGCACCAGCACCAGGTTGGTCAGCGCCGCCGCGTAGCCACGGGCGTCACCCACCGACCGGAACGTGTTCGCCGCCCGCACCAGATGGTGGTGGGCGATCTCCAGCTCGCCCCGGGCCAACTGCGCGGCGCCCAGGCCCAGATCGGTGAGGGCGTGCCCGGCCCGGTCCGCGCCCGAGCGGTGCCGGCGGGACAGCTCCAGGTGCTCCACCGCGTCGTCGAGCTGCCCCAGGTCGATCAGGGCCAGGCCGAGGTTCATCCGGGCCTGGGCGGTGCCCCGCCGGCCGCGCTCGGAGACCGCGAGGGTGAGTGCGGCGGCGGCACCCTGCGGGTCGTGCCGGCGCCGGCGCAGCACCCCCAGCTCGTTGTGCGCCCACCCGGCGATCTCCGGTCGGTCGTCGGCCGTCGGGGTGGCCAGCACGGTACGGCAGACCTGCTCCCACTCGTTGAGCCGCTCGACGTGCGCCAGCCATCCGCACAGCGCCACGGCCAGCCGGAACCACCACCGGCGCACCCGGCGCGGCAGCGTCTCGGCCGCGCCGGCCGGCACCCGGACCACCGCCAGCAGCAGCTCCTGGTGCAGGTCGAACCAGCCGTACGGGTCGTCGTCCAGCGGCAGTGACCACTCCCGGTCCGGTGGAGAGCCCAGCACGGCCAGGTTGGCCGCGTGCCGTTCGGCCCGTCGGGCCAGGTGCCGGGTCAGCCGGGCCTGCGCGGCGACCCGGGCCCGGGCCGGATCGGCGTCGCGCAGGTGCAGCCGTGCGTTGCCGGCGAGCAGGGGGCGGATCTCGTACCGGTCGCCGGGCGCGCCGACGACGAACGCCGCGGCGGCCAGTTGGTCGAGCAGCGCGGTCACCCGTTCCGGGTGTCGACCGGCCAGCGCGGCGATGGCGGGTCGGTCCACCGGGGCGGGCGCCAGCGACATCAGCCTGTACAGCCGGCGGGCCTCACGGGTCAACGCCCGGTACGCGGTGTCCCGTTCGGTGACCAGCCGGGCCGCCGGCGAAACGGTGACCCGCTGGTGCGGCGGCGTCTGCACCGCGCGGCGCAGCGCGTCCAGCACGTCGGCGTGCCGCCAGCCGTGCTGGGCGGTGCGGTAGCCGAGTGCCCGGACGGTGCGCGGCTGCCGCCCGCACAGCTCGACGATGTCGCCGACCGCCGGGTCGGTGCGCGGGTCGGCGCGGCGGACCCGGGCGGCCGGCGCGGCCACGCCCGCTGCGGCGAACAGCTCGACCGCCTCGGCCGGGCCCGGCTCGGCGATCCAGTGCGCGACCACGCCCTGCAGCCCACTCAACGCCGGGCCGCCGGCGAGCAGCAGCCGGCAGGTCCGCGCGGTCGGCGGCAGCAGCGGCAGGACCTGCTCGGGCCGGTCGATGTTGTCCAGCACCAGCAGGATCTTGCGGCCGTCGAGCTGGCCACGCAGGGCGTCGGCGGCGACCGCGAGGGCGTCCGGCCGGCCCGAGATGGGCGCGGCGGTGCCCAGCACCCCGGCCAGCGCGGTGAGCACCTGCCGGGCGGACCGGGGTCGACCGCCGCGGCGCAGGTCGAGGTAGTACTGCCCGTCCGGGAAGTCCTCCCGGCACAGGTTCGCCGCCTGTACGGCGCAGGCGGAGGTGCCCACCGCCCGCCGGCCCAGCACGGCCACCGCGTGCTCCCGGGCGAGCAGCGCGAGCACCGCCTGGACGTGCTCGTCGCGTCCGGTGAAGCCGGCCGGGTACGGCAGCGTCGGCGCGCCGGTGGCCGGTGCGGCGACGACCTCGGTGGGCTCCGGGCTCACCTCCCGACCGGTTCGGCGCCGGCGCATCTCGAACACCACGAAACCGACCCCGCCGCTGACCACCAGCGCGATGCTCGCCGGCCCAAGCACGCTGGCCGCCAGCTCGGAGAGCATGTTGCTGGCCAGGTTGCCGAGCACCCCGCTGACCAGCGTGCCGACCGCGATCAGCACCGGCCAGCGCGGCCCGCGGCCGGTGCCGGTGGGGCCGGTCACCGGACGCCCCCGGAGACCAGCCCGGCGACGAGCTGCCGGCGGGCGAGCACCACCAGCAGCACCGGCAGCACCGAGGCGAACACCGAGGCGGCGGCCAGCGCCCCGCTGTTGGACACGAAGCCACGGGACTGCCCGGCCAGGAACAGCCCCAGCGGTGTCGCCTCCGGCCCGCTGAACAGCAGGCCCACCACCAGGTCGTTCCAGACCTGGACGAACTCCAGCACGGAGACCGCGACCACCGCGGGCAGGTTGTGCCGGGCCAGCCGGCGCAGCGTGCCCCACCAGCGGCGCCCACCCAGCCGGGCGCCGCGCACCTGCTCGGCGGGCAGGTCGGCGAACGCGTTGCGCAGCACCAGGACCGCGAACGGCACGCCCAGCGCCACGTGCACCAGGGCCAGGCCGCGGGCGGTGCCGGAGGAGAGCACCAGGCCGAGCACCTCGTTGAGCGGCCCGGCGATGACCTGTACCGGTACGACGCTGGCGGCCAGCAGCAGCAGCCCAGTGGCCTGCGCGGCCGGTCCGGTCAACCAGGCCAGCGGGTACGCGGCCAGCAGCGCGACCACCAGCACCGTGGCGGTCACGACGGTGGCCAGCAGCAGCGTGAAGGCCAGCGTTCGCCACAGCTCGGCCCCGGTGACCAGGTCGCGGTAGGAGCCAACCCCCGGCGGCGTCGACCACCAACCGCGCGCCGCCGCATCCACCTGACCGTGCAGGGAGGTGGCGACCAGCACCACCAGCGGCACCAGCCAGGCCACCGCGGCGCCCGCCGCGAGCAGTCGGAACACCCGCCGGGGCGGTGCCACCCGGTCCGGGTCCGGCGGCATCTCGGCCCGCGGCGGCGGCCACGCCTGCCGGACGAACAGCGCCGCCACCAGGATCCCGCCGATGACCGCCACCAGCCACACCACACCGAGTGCGGCGCCCTCGCCGGTGGTGGTGCCACCCGAGGTCTGCCAGACCCGCAGCGCCAGCACGGCGGCCTCGTCCCGGACCGAGCCGGGGGTCATCACCAGGATCAGGTCGAAGGTGCGGCTGGTGCCCACCGCGACCAGCGCGAAGACCACCGCCACGGTACGCAGCAGCAGCGGTCGCCACTGCGCGTCCCACAGCACGTGCCGGCGACCGCCGCCGTAGGCGCGTACCGCGTCGGCCAGGTTCGGGGGCACCGCGTCCAGCGCGGCCCGGAAGACCAGCACGGCCAGGCCGACCCAGGCCCAGACGAACGCCGACATCAGCGCCACCGTGACCAGGCCCGGCCCGAGCAGTTGCGGGGCCTCGGCGGCGGACCGGCCGGTCAGTCGCGCCGCGACCAGCGTGGCCAGGCCCCGGCTCGGGTCGGGGTCGTACATCAGCCGGAACGTCACTCCGGTGACGACCAGCGGCAACGCCACCGGCACCAGCAGGATCAGGCGGACCAGCCCACCCTCCTGCGAGCGGCGCGACGCGGCGGCGAGCAGGTAGCCCAGCGCCGTGACCACCGCCGGCACCAGCACCGCCCAGAGGACCGTGCGGCCCACCACCGCGCCGGTGTCCGGCGCGTCGAGCGCGGTGCGGAAGTGCTCGGCGCCGACCCAGTGACCGTCCGTGGTGACGCTGGCGTGCACCGTTCGCAGCACCGGCCACAGCACCAGCCCGCCGAGCAGCAGGATCGCCGGCAACAGCAGCGCGGAGGTCGCGCCGGCCGCCGGGTACGCCCGGCCGCGCCGGGGCGGCCCCACATCGTCGAGCACGGCCAGCTCGCCGAGCACCCGGACCCGGCTCACCGCCCGCCTCCCGCGCTGCGGGCCGCAGCGGCGAGCTGCCCGGTGGCCCGGCGGACCGCCTCGGCGGCGGGTACGCCGTCGGTGACGTCGGCGAAGAAGTCCTGCATGATCCGCCAGATGCCCACCCCGTCGGAGCCGGTGAAGGGCCCGGGCAGCTGGTCGGAGAGGTCGAAGCGCAGGGTGCCGGGAGCGCGCATCTCGCCGGCGAGCTGGCGGCGGACCGGATCGGCGTAGCTGTCCAGCGCGACCGTGGTGTTCGGCGACAGGTAGCCGCCGGCGTCCAACCAGGGCTGGAACGCGCCGGCCTGACTGAGCCACTCGATCAGCTCCACCCCGCCCCGGGCGTCGGCGAACGCCACCGCCGCGTCTCCGCCGACGATCAGCGGGCCACCGCCGCCCGCCCGCGCGCTCGGGAACCGAAAGGTCTTCGGCTGCTCCGGGCCGCGCCGGAACGTGCCGGCCACCTCGGCCGTGAAGTCGGCCTCGAAGACCATCACCGCCCGCCCGGAGCGCACCACCTGGATCACCGACTCCTCGTACTGGGTGAGCAGGGCACGGCGGCCGCCGCCGGGGAACGCGCCGCCGATGCTCCACAGCTCGGCGAGCCGGTCCAGGGTGTCGCGCACCGGTCGGCCCTGCCAGTCGGCGTCCGGGCCGGCGAGGGCGTCGTACGCGTCGGGGGCCAGGTCGGCCAGCACGTTCTCGAACCAGTCGGTGAGCACCCAGCCGTCCGCCGCGCCGATCGCCAGGGGCGCCGGGCCGGACCCGCGCCGGGCGAGCGCGCCGAGGGTGCGGGTCACGGTGACCAGCTCGTCCCAGGTGGCCGGCGGCCGGGGCAGCACCGACGGCAGATGCCAGATCAGCGACTTGTGCGCCGCCTTCACCCAGACGCCGTAACGCCGCCCGCGGGTCATCAGCAGGTCGCTCAGCCCGGTGGGCACCGCGTACTCGTTCGACGGGCGCACCGGGCTCAGCCAGCCCCGCAGGGCGTAGTCGGTGACCAGGCCGGGGCGCGGCAGGATCGCCACGTCCGGGCTGGTGCCAGCGAGGTGCCGGGCGCGCAGGAACGCGTCGATGTCGTTGCCGGCGCTGACCACGTGCACCGGGGCCGGGTAGCCGGCGACGACCCGCCGGAACCGGTCCAGCTCGCTTCCGCTCCAGACCACCGCCACCTGCACGGACCGGGTGCCGCCGGCGCAGCCGGCCGCGGTCACCGCGGCGCCGGCCGCGGCGGCGCGCAGCAGGGTACGGCGGGTCGCCCGCCCGGCCGGCGTCACCGGACCGTCCCCTCGGGTTCGGTGACCAGCTCGTGCCGGCGCGGGATCTCGGCCAGGGTGGCCGGATCGGCGGTGCACACCAGCACGGCCACCCCCGGTGCGTCCGGTGGGGACAGCCGGGGCAGCAGGTCGCCGAGGCGGCCGCCGCCGGCCGGATCGACGGGCAGGTCGACGACGAGGACCTCGGGCAGGCAGACCGCGGCCCGGGCCAGCGCCACCCGGAACCGCTGGGCGTCGGAGAGCAGGTGCGGCAGCAGGGCCAGCGTCGGGGCCAGCTCCAGCCGGTCCACCACGGTGGCTGTCCAGTCGTCGGCCACCTCGTGCACCCGTTCGCGACGGCGTTGGCCGTACTCGATGTTGCGGCGCACGGTGAGCTGTGGCAGCAGTGCGCCGCCGGCGGGCACGTAGCCGATCTGCCGGCGTGGCGGCGGCAGGGCGGTGACGTCCCGGTCGCCGACGATGACCCGCCCGGTGACCGGGGCGGCGAGCCCGGCCAGCACCCGGGCCACGGCCGTGCCGACCCGGGGTGGCGTCACCAGGGCGGCGGTCGTGCCGGCCGGAACGTCGAGGGTCACCGGCCCAGTGCCGGGGACGGCGACCAGTGCGCGTAGCCGTAACGTGAGCCTCACCTCCGGTGACCGCTGGTGACCGTCCCAGGGTGGCACACCGCGCCGACAGTCGATGCCCCGTGGATCTTCCATTGTGGAAGAAGTGGCGCGTGCCGTTACCGTGCCGGCTGCTCGCTGCGGGCGTAGAGGGCGGCCAGTCCGGCCGCCGTGGCGGCGAGTCGCTCGCGCAGCGCGACCGGGGTCAGCACCTCCACGTCGGCGCCGAGACGGAGCAGGTCACCGTGTGCGTGGGTGAGCGACTCGATCGGCAGCGCCGCGGTCACCCAGCCCTGGGCGTCCGGTGGCCCGGCGCTGGCGTCCACCGCTGCCACCACCGGATCGCTGCCGATCTCCCGCAGCCGTTCCCGGCCGCCCGGGGAGAGCCGCACGGTGGCCTCGTCCTGGTGCAGCCGGGCCCGGAACTGCACCACGTGCGCGCGCCACCAGGCCGGCAGGTCGAAGTCGGGCGGGCGGTCGAACTCCTCGGCGAGGGGGGTCAGTGCGAGGATCTGGTTGACCCGGTAGGTCGCCGGGGCGCCCCGGCCGGGCCGGTCGGCCACCACGTACCACCGGCCGCCCTTGAGCACCAGGCCGTACGGCTCCAACACCCGGGTCACCTCGCCGTTCCAGCTGCGGTAGCGCACCTCGACGCGGTGTTGCCGCCAGACCGCCTCGGCCGTGCGGGCCAGCTCGGGGGACGCGTCGCCGTCGGCGTACCAGCCGGGTGTGTCGAGGTGGAAGCGCTGTTGGAGCTGGGTGGCCCGGTCGCGCAGTGGGGCGGGCAGCGCGGCGTGCAGCTTGAGTTGCAGCGCGGCCACCACGTCGCCGTAGCCCAGCTCGTCGGCCGGCCCAGGCAGCCCGGCCAGGAAGAGCCGGTCGGCCTCTTCGGCGGTCAGGCCGGTCAACCGCGTCCGCCACCCGTCGACCAGTTGGTAGCCGCCGGCGTGCCCGGCCTCCCCGTAGAGCGGGATGCCGGCGGCGTGCAGCGACTCCACATCCCGGTAGATCGTCCGCGGTGAGACGGCCAACCGCTCGGCGAGCTGCGCGGCGGTGAGCCGGCCGTGCGACTGGAGCAGCAGCAGGAGGGAGAGAAGTCGACTGGCCCGCACTTCACTGACACTAGCTGTCAGGGGAGTCGTTCTACCGTCCCGGCATGGCTTTTCGCGACAAGGATCTACGAACGCCGGGACCGGTCATGGTGGACGGCCGACAGCTCAAGCGCTACCACATCGACCAGCCGGAACGGCCGATCGAGCCGGAGGTGGAGAAGGCCGCGTACGACCTGCTGCCCGCGCTGCTCGCCGACGTGCCGGATGACGGCACCCCGGCCGCCGGCTGGGTGGTGCTGCATCGGGGCGCGGACACCGGCGCCTACCTGCTGGCGTACACCTGGGTGTGGGACAACGCGTTGGAGGTGCGCACCGCGGCGGCCGGGCAGCCTGCACTGGACTGCCCTGACGATGATCCGGCACACTTCGTCGAGCTGCGCCGCCCCGCGGTGGGCTGCGTCTGGGAGTTGGCGGTGCTGGAGCACGAGCGGGCCGCCTGGGTCCGGCACATGCTGGTGCCGGAGAGCCCCGATCTGACCGGTTATCTGCACGACACGCGAGCGGAAGGGCCGGTGGGCCGCTGATGGGCGACTTCGACTTCTTTGTGGGCACCTGGAACGTGGTGAACCGGCGGCTGCGCAAGCGGCTGGTCGGCTCGGACGAGTGGGAGGAGTTTCCGGGGGTGTCGGTCGCGCACGGCTTCTTCGGCGGCGGCGGCCACTTCGACGAGATCGTTTTTCCGACCAAGGGCTTCTCCGGCGCCACGATCCGGCTCTTCGACCCGGCGACCGAGCAGTGGTCGATCTACTGGATGAACAGCGGTCGCGGCGAGTTGGAGCAGCCGCCGATGGTGGGCCGCTTCGTCGACGGTGTCGGCCGTCTCTACGCCGACGACCAGCACGAGGGACGTCCGGTGCGGTGCCGGTTCATCTGGTCGGAGATCACCGCGACCACCGCCCGCTGGGAGCAGGCGTTCTCCGTCGACGGCGAGCGCACCTGGGAGACCAACTGGATCATGACGTTCACCAAGGCGGCGGAGTAGCTCAGGTCGACGGCGGGGGAGTCGTGTCGCGGTAGATGCCGACCAGCCAGAGGTCGAGCAGCACGTCCACCACGTCCCGCTCGTCGACCGCCGGCCCGTCGCCGGCGAAGGTGGCGTACCAGACGCGTTCGTTCATCGAGTTGAGCGCGATGGCGAGGTCCCGGGCGGGCAACCCGTCCGGGGCCGCGCCGCGTCGCCGCTCCGCCTCGATGGCCGCCGCGATCGCCTGCACCCAGCGCTCCAGCACCGCCGCCCAGAGCCGGCGTACCTCGGCGTTGGTGCCACGGACCTGCGCACAGGCGAGCACCAGCGCGCGGTGCGCGCCGAACGTCTCGTGGAACCGCTGGATCAGCTCCCGCCACCGGGCCCGCGGGTCCTCGGCGAGCCGGACCAGGACGTCTCCGGCGGCCGCGTCGGCCTCCTCGGTGACCCGGTCCAGCAGGGTCAGCAGCACGGCGTCCTTGGACGGGAAGTAGAAGTAGAACGTCGGCCGGGAGATGCCCGCACCCCGGGCCAGGTCGTCGATCGAGATGTCGCCGAACGCCTTGTGCTCCAGCAGCCGCTCGGCGGTGGCCAGGATCGCCGTCTCCCGGTCGTCGCCGGTGGAACGGGCGGCGCGGCGACCGCGCGGGCTCGCCCTCCCGGTACGCGCGGTCGTCATGGCCGGTGATGCTACCCGAACTCGACACCCTGTCGACGGCACTCGACAGGGTGTTGACTGCTGTCGACGGCGGTGGATAGTGTCCGTCCACTGCCCCGGATGGAGGGAACGCCATGACCTCCGACCACGTCGACGTGCTCATCGTCGGAGCCGGCCTGTCCGGCATCGGCGGCGCCTGCCACCTGCGCCGCGACTGCCCCGACAAGACGTACGCGGTGCTCGAGGCACGCGACGCCATCGGCGGCACCTGGGACCTGTTCCGCTACCCGGGCGTCCGGTCCGACTCGGACATGTTCACCCTCGGCTACTCCTTCAAGCCGTGGACCGACCCGAAGGCCATCGCCGACGGCGCGGCCATTCGCGAGTATGTCCGGGAGACCGCCCGGGAGTACGACGTGCAGCGGCACATCCGCTTCGGGCACCGGGTGCTGCGTGCCGAGTGGGACAGCGACACCGCCCGCTGGACGGTGCACGCACAGCGCGTCGACACCGCCGAGACGACCGTGCTGACCTGCTCGTTCCTGTTCGCCTGCGCCGGCTACTACCGCTACGACGAGGGATACACCCCGCAGTTGCCCGGCGTCGGGGAGTACGCCGGGCGGCTGGTGCACCCGCAGCACTGGCCGGACGACCTCGACCACACCGGCAAGCGGGTGGTGGTGATCGGCAGCGGCGCCACCGCGGTCACCCTGGTGCCGGCGATGGCCGAGCGGGCCGCCCACGTGACCATGCTCCAGCGCTCACCGACGTACGTCATCGCGCTGCCCTCGCGCGACGTCCTGGCCGACGCGCTGCGGCGCGGGCTGCCGGCGAAGGCCGCGTACCCCGTGGTGCGCTGGAAGAACGTGCTGCTGTCCACCATCAACTTCCAGCTCAGCCGGCGCGCGCCCGGGCTGGTCAAGCGGCTGCTGCGCAGGGGCGCGAAGGGCCGGCTGCCGGTCGGGTACGACATCGACCGGCACTTCTCCCCCCGCTACGACCCGTGGGACCAGCGGCTCTGCGTGGTGCCCGACGGCGACCTGTTCACCGCCCTGCGGCAGGGTAGGGCGTCGGTGGTCACCGACACCGTCGACACCTTCACGGCGGACGGCGTCCGACTGGCCTCCGGTGACGAGTTGCCCGCCGACATCGTGGTCACCGCCACCGGGCTCAACCTGCTCGCCCTCGGTGGCCTGACACTCAGCGTGGACGGCGCCGAGGTCGACCTGGCCGGCACCGTCGCCTACAAGGGCATGATGCTCTCCGGCGTGCCGAACTTCGCGTTCACCATCGGCTACACCAACGCCTCGTGGACGCTCAAGGCCGACCTGGTCGCCGGCTACGTCTGCCGGCTGCTGCGCCACCTGGACCGCACCGGCCAGCACGTCGTCACCCCGCTCCCGCCGCCCGACGACGAGCGGGTGCCGCTCATCGACCTGCGCTCCGGGTACGTGTTGCGCAGCGTCGACGCGCTGCCCAAGCAGGGCGCCACCGCACCGTGGCGGCTGTATCAGAACTACGCCCGCGACGTGCTGCTGATGCGGCACGGCCGGCTCACCGACGAGGGTGTGCGGTTCTCCCGCTCGGGGGCCGCCAGGAGAGGAGCACCGGTCGTGCAGAGATTCGACTTCGTCGGCGGGACGGCCGTGGTCACCGGCGCGGCCAGCGGCATCGGCGCCGCGCTGGCGCACGCGCTCGCCCGCCGGGGCAGCGACCTGGTCCTGCTGGACCGCGACGCCGAGCGGCTGGACGCGGTCGCCGCCGCCATCCGGGCCGACCACCCCGACCGTCAGCTGCACACCTACCTGGTGGACCTCGCCGACGCGGCGGCCACCGCCCGGGTGGCCGTCGAGATCGGTCAACGGCACCCGCGGGTCCGGCTGCTGGTGAACAACGCCGGTGTCGGCCTCGGTGGCCGGTTCGACCAGGTGACGTTCGACGAGTTCAGCTGGGTGATCGACATCAACTTCCGGGCCGTGGCGCAGTTGACACACGCGCTGCTGCCCACCCTCAAGGCGGAGCCGGGCGCCCACCTGGTCAACGTCTCCAGCCTGTTCGGGCTGATCGCGCCGGCCGGGCAGACCGCCTACTCGGCGAGCAAGTTCGCGGTGCGCGGCTTCACCGAGGCGCTGCGCCACGAGTTGGTCGAGGACGGCATCGGGGTGACCTCGGTGCACCCGGGCGGGATCCGCACCCGGATCACCGAGAACGCCCGCGTCGGCAGCGGCGTCTCGATCGAGGAGTACGCGGCCGGCCGGGCGCAGTTCGAGAAGCTGCTCACCATCGCGCCGGAACGGGCCGCCGAGGTGATCCTGCGGGGCGTCGAGCGCCGCCGGGGCCGGGTGCTGATCGGCTGGTCGGCGAAGCTGCCCGATCTGCTGGCCCGGGTCCTGCCGGCCTCGTACAACCGGCTGCTGGTCACCGGCCTGAACCGCGGCGTCGTCCGCCCCGCACCGCCGACCAGCACGGTGCCGGCCGCCGACGCCCGCCGCGGCTGACGTCGCTGATCTCGCGGTGACTCAGGCCGGGTCGGCGTCGGCCGGCGCCGAGGTCGGCAGGACGTCACGCCGGCGCAGCACCACCGTCAGCGCCACCAGGGCGAAGAGCAGGAGCGCGAGCACGTGCACCGGAAGCGGACCCAGTGGCGCGAGCAGCGCCAGCAGCGCGACGACCGGAAAGGCGACGACCACCGCGCCGTGCTGCCTCCGGCGGACGTGCAGCACCCAGACGGTGAGCAGGTAGACGGCGATCGGTACGGCGACCGCGTACCCGGCGGCGGATCCGGAGATGTGCCCGATGTGCCGCTGGTGGTCCACCGCCACGACCAGGCCCGCGCCGACCGCCGCGACCGCCGCGAAGATCAGATAGTGGCCGTAGCCCCAGACCAGCGAGTACGGCAGCCGGTCGGGCGCCTCGATCGGCTGGTCGAAGTAGAGCCACCAGAGCGCATACACGATGACCGCCCCGGCCGCCGCGAGCGACCAGAGGTCGCGTCCACCGCTGTCCAGTTCGGTCTGGATCGCCACCGACACCGACAGCACCACCTCGCCGAGCACGATGAGGGTGAACAGCCCGTACCGCTCGGTGATGTGCCGGGGATGCCACGGGGTCATTCCGGGCCGCTCGGCCACCGCCGGCACCAGCAGGTCGGCCAGCCCCAGCAGCACGAACGACGCGATGCCCCACTCGTCGGGCAGCGCCAGCCGCAGCAACCAGCCGACCTGCACCACGGTCACGCCGATCGCGTAGCGGCGTGCCGCCGCGCGGTGCGCCCGGTCGCCGGCGGCCGCTCGGCTCCACTGCACGACGGCGGCCAACCGCATCACCACGTACCCGTACGTGATGACGGTGAAGTCGCCGTCGGCGAAGGCGCGCGGCACCCCGGCCGCCAGGATCAACGCTCCGGTGATCTGCACCAGTGCGGTGATCCGGTAGACGTCGTCGTCGGTGTCGTAGGCCGAGGCGAACCAGGTAAAGTTCATCCACGACCACCAGATCGCGAAGAACACCATCGCGTAGCTGACCGCCGCGTGACCGAAGTGACCCTCGGAGACGTCGTGGTGCAGGCTGCCGGCGGCCTGCGCCACGGCCACCACGAAGCACAGGTCGAAGAAGAGCTCCAGCGGGGTGGCCGAGCGGTGCGGCTCATCCCGGTGACGGGGCCTCATCGGCCGGTAGAACGGCCGCACCGATGGCGAACGGGTCAACGCGGCTCCTCAGTGGCGTCTCCGGCCGTGGGTGAGGCCCTCCAGCACCAGGGTCAGCCCGGCGCCGAGCAGCCAGACGTCCTTGGCCAGCGCGGTGCCCTGCTGGGTCGGGCGTACGCTACCCGCCTCGCGCAACCCCGGCGTCTGCAGGTACAGCTGCACCAGGCCCGCGCCGAACGCGGTCAGGCCGAGCCCGGCCAGGGTGGTCGGCACGAACGGGGCCAGCAACGCGGCCCCCAGGGCAATCTCCGAGTACGACAGCAGCTTGGCGAAGCGCGCCGGCTCCAACTGGCCGAGCTGCGGAATGGCCCCGACCGCCATCCCGTGCAGGCCCTGCGCGGCGTCGCCCTCGAGCGTCCGCTTGCTCAGACCAGAGTTGAGGAAGAACGCGCCGATGCTGACCCGCAGCGGCAGATGCGCCAGTTTCATGATCACTCCCGGTGGCCGTGGTCCGAATGCGGCCCGCGTACCCGCCGCGGCCCGCGATAACCCGTTGAGCCGACTGGGCCGGCCGTGGTGATCGCGGTAGGTTCGCGAGGGGCTCACCGCCAGGCCCGGCCACCCGCCAGCCCGGCACCCGACCCCGCCGCAGATCACCAGCAGGAGGCGAAGTGAGCCAGGAAGTCCGGGGAGTCATCTCCCGCAGCAAGGGCGCGCCGGTTGAGGTCACCACCATCGTGGTGCCCGATCCCGGTCCCGGTGAGGCGATCGTCCGGATCCAGTCCTGCGGGGTCTGCCACACCGACCTGCACTACCGCGAGGGTGGCATCAACGACGACTACCCCTTCCTGCTCGGCCACGAGGCGGCGGGCATCGTCGAGCAGGTGGGCGAGGGCGTCACCGACGTCGCCCCGGGCGACTTCGTGGTGCTCAACTGGCGGGCGGTCTGCGGGGTCTGCCGGGCCTGCCGCCGTGGGCGCCCCTGGTACTGCTTCAACACCCACAACGCCAGCCAGCGGTTGACCCTCACCGACGGCACCGAGCTCGCACCGGCCCTGGGCATCGGCGCGTTCGCTGAGAAGACCCTGGTACACGCCGGACAGTGCACGAAGGTGGACCCGGCCGCCCGACCGGCCGCGGTGGGGCTGCTCGGCTGCGGGGTGATGGCCGGCCTGGGTGCGGCCATGAACACCGGCAACGTCACCCGCGGCGACTCGGTCGCCGTGATCGGCTGCGGTGGCGTCGGCGACGCGGCGGTCGCCGGAGCGGCCCTCGCCGGCGCCACGACGATCGTCGCCGTGGACACCGACTCCCGCAAGCTGGACTGGGCTCGCCGGTTCGGCGCCACGCACACCGTGAACGCCTCGGAGACCGACCCGGTCGAGGCGATCCGCGCCGCCACCGGCGGCTTCGGCGCCGACGTGGTGATCGACGCGGTCGGTCGACCGGAGACGTGGAAGCAGGCGTTCTACGCGCGGGACCTGGCCGGCACCGTCGTGCTGGTGGGCGTGCCGACGCCGCAGATGAAGATCGAGCTGCCGCTGCTGGACGTCTTCGGTCGCGGCGGCGCCCTCAAGTCCAGTTGGTACGGGGACTGCCTGCCCAGCCGGGACTTCCCGATGTTGACTGAGCTGTACCTCCAGGGTCGGCTCGACCTGGACGCGTTCGTCACGGAGGAGATCGCGCTGGACCAGGTCGAGAACGCGTTCGACCGGATGCACAACGGCGACGTGCTCCGTTCGGTGGTGGTGTTCCCGTGAGCGCCCGCGTCGGGCACGCGGTCACCACCGGCACGTTCTCCCTCGACGGGCAGACGTTCGACGTGGACAACAACGTCTGGGTGCTGGGCGACGACAGCGAGTGCGTCGTCCTCGACGCGCCGCACGACGTGGCCGCGATCCTCGCCGTGGTGGGTGACCGGCGGGTCCGGGCGATCCTGGCCACCCACGCGCACGACGACCACGTCCGCGTGGCACCCGAGCTGGCCATGGCCACCGGCGCGCCAGTGCTGTTGCACACCGCCGACCGGGTGCTCTGGGACATGGTCCACCCCCAGCTGCCGCCCAACGGCGAGCTGCACGACGGCCAGGAGATCGATGTGGCCGGCACCGCGTTGCGGGTGCTGCACACTCCCGGGCACAGCCCCGGCGCGTGCAGCTTCCACGCGCCGGAACTGGGCGTGGTGTTCACCGGCGACACGCTCTTCGCTGGCGGCCCGGGTGCCACCGGCCGCTCGTACAGCGACTTCGACACCATCGTCCGATCGATCCGCACCCGGCTGCTCACCCTGCCCCCGGAGACGGTCGTGCACACCGGGCACGGCGACGACACCACGATCGGCGCGGAGGCGCCGCACCTCGAGGAGTGGCTGGCCCGAGGCCACTGAGCACGGTCGGCTGGCCGGGCCGGGCCGGCGCGTCAGCGCTCGTCGGCCGCGCCCAGCACCGGCTTGACGTCGAGCACCGGCGTGCCGTCCAGCGCCTCCAGGTCGGCCACCCGGACGCGCAGCCCGTCCACCGCCAGCACCCGGACGCGGTGCAGCCCGATCGGGTTGGGTCGGTGTGGGGAGCGGGTGCTGAAGACGCCGGTCTCCGGCCGTGTCTCGTCCCCGCGCGGGTGCACCGTGAGGATGTCCCGTCGGGCCCGGTCCAACCAGGTCAGCACCAGCAGCTCCGCGTCGACGCGTACGTCGTCCAGTGCGCGCTCCACCTGCGGGTCGAAGACCAGCCAGGCGTCCGGCGCGCCCTCATCGCCCTGCCTCGGCGCACTCGCCGCGTCGGTCAGAGGCGACGAGACCCGGCCGACCGGGCGCAGCAGGTACGCGTCGTCGCTCTGGCCTTCGACCATGTCGCTCCCTTCGGGACGGTCCCAATCTAGCGCCGCCGGCCGGCGCTAGGATCCCGCTCATGGCCGCCGAGCAACCCGCACCCGTTGTCCGTCAGCTGCGACTCGTGGTGGAGGCGGCCGACCACGACGCCGCCGTGGCGTTCTTCCGCGACGCGCTCGGCCTGCCCGAGGAGGCGGCGTTCAGCGGCGACGGAGATGCCCGGGTGGTGATCCTGGACGCCGGCCGCGCCACCTGGAGATCGCGAACCCGGCGCAGAAGCGCATGATCGACGAGGTCGAGGTGGGCCGGCAGGTCGCGCCGCGCATCCGGGTGGCCTTCGAGGTGGACGACACCGAGGCGACCACCGCCCGGCTTGTCGCCGCCGGTGCGACCGAGATCGCGCCGCCCACCCGTACCCCTTGGGACTCCCTCAACGCCCGCCTCGACGCACCGGCCGACCTCCAGATCACCATCTTTCAGGAGCTGCGTACGCCGGACGGCGACGACTGAGCTCGGGACGGCAACGACTGAGCTCAGGGCTCGAAATCACCCTGCGTGAGATGTTGGGCCGATCACGCACCGTTAGCCGTGACCCACGCGCCACCCTCACCCGCCGCCCTGCACGCCACCGGTGTCGGGCCCTTTGCTCTGCTTCAACGGACGCAACACGTCCCTTGAGCTGCCCAAAGGCGATTTCGGGCCTCTTCGGGAGTGTCTAACCGTCAGCACGGTCCGTGACTGTTGCGTCTGTTGAAGCAGAGCAAAGGCTGCTGGGTGGGTGTGGCGCGTGACTGCGAAGACCACCCTCTGTCACCCGGTGCGGGGCCTCGGAGGCGAAAGGTCGACCTGTCCGATTCCGGGGGTGACCCGGACCGCAGCCGCGCGGGGCCCTGGCATTTCCGGAATGCCCGACACGTGGACCTGGTTGTGTCCCCCGTACCGCCGGAGCCCAAACCCTTTCCGCGGTCATCTCCCGAGGAGTGTTCACCCCGGAGCGCTCCGCACGATCGAAAGGGCAACCATCGTGAAGGCCGACTTCACTCGATGGCTCCCCGCCATCGCTAAGGACTCGTACCGCAAGACCGCGCTGAGCATTGTGGGTGTGGCCGCCCTCGGTGGCCTGGCACTCGCGCCGACAGCGGCCGCCGCCCCGGTCACCTCCGGGCCGCACCAGGGCGCCGTGGCCGCCATCGACCTCGCCACCGGCAAGGCCGCCACCACGGCCCGCCAGGCCGACCAGCCCGTCGAATCGGGGCTGACCACCGGCTCCGCCACCGGCAAGCCGCCGGCTGGCAAGCCGAGCCGCGAGGAGCTCATTCCGCACGGCATCGAAGGCGCCCAGTCGCGCATCCCGCTCGACGACGCGCAGCTGGCCAACGCCCGGGCCATCGTCGACACGGCCAAGAAGACCGGTGTCGGAGACCGGGGCGCGGTGATCGGCGTCGCCACCTCGTTGCAGGAGTCGAAGCTGTACAACCTCGGCCACCTCGGCGCGTACAACGACCACGACTCGCAGGGCCTGTTCCAGCAGCGCCCGTCGTCCGGTTGGGGTACGCCCGAGCAGATCACCGACCCGGAGTACTCCGCCACGGCGTTCTTCAGCGCGCTGAAGAACGTGGGCGGCTGGCAGGAGCTGCCGCTGACCACCGCGGCGCAGACCGTCCAGGTCTCCGCGTTCCCGTACGCGTACGCGCAGTGGGAGGAGCAGGCGGCGGACATCGTCCAGCAGCTCTGGTGACACCCGCGCACACGACGCCGGCCGGTTCCCGAACAGGGGGCCGGCCGGCGTCGTCGTGTCCAGGTACCTCAGCAGGCGGCGTAGAGGCGCCGGGTGCCGACCCCGGCGGCGTACGCGGCCCGATCGCTGAACCGGCAGCCGTAGTCGGGACGGGCCACCACCGTCGGGTCGGTCACGGTGTCGCCGGCCGGGCGCTCGCCGGTGCGTACCCAGGACACCAGATCATCCCAGGCGGCGCCGGCCTCGGCCGGAGTGAACTCGCAGTGCTGCGTGGCCCGGATGGCCCGCTGCACCACCAGCCGGCTGCGTCCGTGCCGTGCCACGTCGGTGGCGTACGCCTGCTCCATGCTGAACGGTACGAACAGGTCACCGAGGCCGTGCAGGGTGAGCACCGGCGCGGTGGGGCGGCCGGCGATGCGGGGCACCTCGGTCAGCGTCGGAAGGAGCCGCTGCCAGACGTTCTCCGGGGCGACCCGCGGCACCGTGGCGTTGACGTTGACCGGGCTGTTCGGGCTGTAGCGGGTGAGCAGGTTGGTGGAGAGCTGACCGGGCCGCTGGGCGGGGGAGTCGCCGCCACTGGTGACGCTGATCGAGAAGAGGAAGTCCTTCCAGACCGCGAACGCGGCGTCGGCGCCGGGGCGCGGCCCGCCGGAACGGTTCACCGTGATCGCGCGCAACTGCTTGCCCCGGTCGGTAGTGGTGTCCGGCCCGGTGGGGGTGAGCCCCGCCAGTCCGAGGGCCACCTGGATGCGGGGCACCGCGTTGGTCAGGTAGTCGGTCGGCGTGGGATAGGCCGACACCCCGGCGAGAGACTGAGCGACCAGGTTGTAGTCCAGGTAGAAGTCGAGCAGTGTCTGGTCGCCGAGTACGCCGCACATGGGCAACGCGCCGTCGTAGTAGCCGGGGTACTGCTCCAGCGAGCGGCCGATGACGTACCCGCCCATCGACACTCCCGCCAGGTAGGTGTGGTGCGGCCGGCGGACCGTCCGTCCGAAGTGGTCGGCGAGGTCCTTGGTGCCCAGCACCCCGGAGCGGATGTCGAAGCCGTTACGGTCGTACGAGGACGACGCCCAGGCGTACCCCTGCTCGAGCAGCCGCTGACGCAGCCCGAAGCCGGGCGGCTCCGGTGAGAGCACCGTGCCCTGGCCGCGATAGCCGTGGGCCCACAGCACCAGGTCACCGTTCCACCGGGCGGGGACCTCGATGACGTACCCGGCGTGGCGGTGCACGCCCTGACGTACCGTCGTCGGCTTGCCGGCCACGACGAGCGGCGCCAGCGGTGGGTTCTCGATGGTGTACCCGGGCAGCGGCTGGCCGCCGCCCGGGTCGCGGTCGGCGGTGGCGCTGGCCGGCGCGGCGCCGGCCAGCCCGACCGCCAGGGTCAGGGTCGCGGTGGCGGCGAGCAGGCGGCGGAGGGTGCGAACGGGTGAGGACAGCATCGATGCTCCCCATCGGACGGATGTCGCCCGCGGGCGACCAGGCGGGACGGTTGCCTACCGGCCGGTAGCGTCCTGAACCTAGGACCGCCGTCGACCAGAGTCAATGGCTGCGCTGACCGGCCGGTCAGGCTCGACTGTCCGGCCGCTCAGACCAGGCCGTGCGCCAACATCGCTTCGGCCACCCGGCGGAACCCGTTGATGTTCGCCCCGGCCACGTAGTCGCCGGGCAGCCCGTACTCCTGGGCCGTGCTCCAGCAGCGGGCGTGGATGTCCCGCATGGTCTCCCGCAGCCGCTGCTCCGACTGGGCGAACGTCCACGAGTCCCGGCTGGCGTTCTGTTGCATCTCCAGCGCGCTCACCGCCACGCCGCCGGCGTTGGCCGCCTTGCCCGGGGCGAACCGCACGCCGGCCCGGCCGAGGATCCGCACCGCCTCCGGCGTCGTCGGCATGTTCGCCCCCTCGACCACCGCGACGCAGCCGCCGGCCACCAGCGCCGCGGCCTCCGCGCCGCCGATCTCGTTCTGCGTCGCGCACGGCAGGGCCAGGTCGCAGGGCACCTCCCAGACGGTACGGTCGGCCACGGCCACCGCGTGCGGCACGTGCCGCAGGTAGTCGTCGAGCCGGCCGCGGCGCTCCTCCTTCAGCTCGCGCAGCAACTCCAGGTCGATGCCCTTCTCGTCGAGCAGGTACCCGTCGGAGTCCGAGCACGCCACCACCGTCCCACCG
This sequence comes from Micromonospora sp. NPDC005087, assembly GCF_042872965.1. Lineage (NCBI taxonomy): Bacteria > Bacillati > Actinomycetota > Actinomycetes > Micromonosporales > Micromonosporaceae > Micromonospora > Micromonospora sp. NPDC005087. Next base: position 75,995 of record NZ_JBIALB010000014.1, read on the forward strand.
AGCTGGTGCACCTTCTCGATCGCGTAGATCGCCACGTTGCCCGAGCCGGAAACGACGACCCGCTTGCCCTCCAGGCTGTCGCCGCTCTCCCGCAACATCTCCTCGGCGAAGAACACCGCCCCGTACCCGGTCGCCTCCCGGCGCGCCTGCGCACCCCCGTACGCCAGCCCCTTGCCGGTGAGGACGCCGGACTCGTAGCGGTTGGTGATCCGCTTGTACTGGCCGAACAGGTAGCCGATCTCCCGGCTGCCCACCCCGATGTCCCCGGCCGGCACGTCGGTCTGCGCGCCGATGTGTCGGTGCAGCTCCGTCATGAAACTCTGGCAGAAGCGCATCACCTCACGGTCCGAGCGCCCCTTCGGGTCGAAGTCCGCGCCACCCTTGCCGCCGCCGATCGGCAGGCCGGTCAACGCGTTCTTGAAGATCTGCTCGAAGCCGAGGAACTTCACGATTCCCAGGTAGACCGACGGATGAAAGCGCAGGCCACCCTTGAACGGGCCGAGCGCGCTGTTGAACTCCACCCGGAAGCCGCGGTTGATTTGTACCCGGCCACGATCGTCCTCCCACGGCACCCGGAAGATCACCTGTCGTTCCGGTTCGCAGATCCGCTCGATGATCCGCGCCTCGGCGTACTCGGGGTGCCGGGCCAGCGCCGGGCCGATGCTCTCCAGCACCTCCCGCACGGCCTGGTGGAACTCCGGCTCGCCCGGATTGCGGGCAACCACACTGGCGAACACCGTCTCGACGGCCTCCGGCATGACCGGCACGTCCCTTCCGTATCGGCGGCATCGTCGCCGCCACTGTGCCGGCGCGACCCACCGGCCGCCCCGGAGTACGGCCCGCCGCCCCCGTCCGGTTCACCGCTCGCCCGCCCGTCCTTGCCCCGGCGCCTCCATCCCGGCGTTCGCCCTGGCCGCGCGCGTGCCGGCCTCACCTGGCTCGCCCACCGATCGGCTGTGCGGCCCGGCTGTGCGGCCCGGCTGTGAGGCCCGGTGGGCGGGTCGGGTTGACTGGTCGCCGTGGACGAGTCGATCTGGGAGGCGGCCCGGGCGTCGCGCAGCTGGTTGGACACGGCGAACGGCACCGGGCAGACGGAACTGACCTGTCGCATCCTCAAGCTGACCGAGGAGGCGGGGGAGGCGTCGGCGGCCTGGATCGGTCTGCTCGGGCAGAACCCGCGCAAGGGCGTCACGCACACCCGCGAGGATGTGGCAGCGGAACTGGCTGACGTCGCCTTCACGGCGCTGGTGGCGATCGAGAGCCTGGGGCTGGATGCCCGGTCGGTGTTGGACTCCTGCGCCGCCAAGGTCCGCTCCCGCCTCGCTGACTGACCGGGTACCCGGCATGCCAAATTCCGACTTTGGCCGGTGTGCCGGATTCGTCGGGTATGGGGTAGGGCCCGCCGTGCGGTGACTCCCATCCCGGCGGCGACCGTCGTCCGGTCCTTGTTCCTGCGGACGGTCCAGCACTTCCCTGCAGTGGGCTGCATCCCGCTGGTGCTCGCCGCCCCCGCTCAGTCCTGCCGTGGATGCGGCCCCGCCGCCCTCCCGGGCGGTCGCTGTTGTGAGCGATATACCTGTGAGGCATAAATATGCCTCTGAGGTATAGCGCTCGTTGACCACCTCGCCCGGGCTCGCCTCGTTCGGCGTGATCGACTTGCGGTCAGCGATGTCAGCGATGTCGTGGTGTCCCGGGCGACCGGATCGCCCGATATCGGTGATACCGAGTCGATCAACCCCAAGCGGTCGAACGGGCGCCCGAGACCGTCGGCGATCCCGCGCCGAATGTCCGGTATAAGGGTTTCTGGCCTGTGGCCCGGTGCATCCGTGGGGTGGAATCGTGGCGGGCCGGGGGTCGTTACACACCCTGACGATCGCAGCACCACGGCCCGGCACCCCGCCCCCTACAGGGTTGGGATGGCAGCCGGGCCCGGGTTGGAATGCCCGCGGGTGGCCGGTCGTTGCAGACCCCTGACCGACCGCACCAGCACCCCCTCACCCGGGGCCGCTGGAACGGAGCCCCCGCTCACCGGGGTGCCGATGGATGGGCCACCCCCGGAATGCCCGCGGTCTGGCGGTCGTTACACACAGACCCGGCGCCACGAGCCCCCCGCGCGTAGGCCGCCGACCGATGACTTTCCCCCGTGTTGTTGAAAGCGCCGGACGAGGTGCTCGCACCTTTGCGCCGTCCCCCTCGGGCGTGTGGGTGTCTACCCCCCTGAAGGAGCTGACCTCTCATGAACACGATCATTCGTAAGAGCATGCTGTCTGTTGCTGGTCTCGCGTTCGCCGGTGGTGTCTTCGCCGGTCCGATCGCCGCGCACGCCGCCACCCCCGCCGAGGGCAAGCCGGTCGCGGTCGCGGTGCAGACGGCCAAGGCGCAGGGCGCGCAGTCGCACATCGACCTCAACGACGAGCAGACCGGCAACGTGAAGGCGATCATCGCCGCGACGAAGAAGGCCGGTCTGCCCGAGCGGGCCGCGGTCATCTCGATCGCCACGAGCCTGCAGGAGTCGAAGCTGGAGAACCTGGGCCACCTCGGCGACGCCAACGACCATGACTCGCTGGGCCTGTTCCAGCAGCGCCCGACCTCCGGTTGGGGCACCCCGGAGCAGATCACCAACCCCGAGTACTCCACCACCGCGTTCCTCAAGGGTTTGAAGCAGGTCGACGGGTGGCAGGACATGGCCCTGACCGACGCCGCGCAGACCGTGCAGGTCTCGGCCTACCCCGACGCCTACGCCCAGTGGGAGCAGCAGGCCACCGACCTGGTCGCCAAGCACTGGAACAGCTGACCCCACCGCACCACCGCACGACATCGACCGCTGGCCGGCACCCCACCCCGGGGTGCCGGCCAGCGGCATACCCACGACCGAATCTTGGACAGTTCCCGTCACCGGCGACGAACGAAAACTGTCCAAGATTGGCGACGCACGGCAGCGGTGCGGTCGGCGCTGAGTGATCCGAACGGTGGGCGGGTACGTACTCACCGGCGGGGACCGGCGGAGGGACGAGAACATGGCCGCAGTGGGTAACGGCACGGATCACCAGCCGGAGCCGGAGCCAGAGCCGGAGCCGAGGGGTGACGCCGCCCCCCATCGAGGCTGGCCTGTCGGGACTCGGATGCTGCTCGCCGCCGCGGCCGTCGTGCTGATCCTCGGCGCCGCCGCGGTGGCCGTGATCATTGCTGATCCGCACCGCCTCGGCATGTCCTACTCCAGCGCACCCGACGGCCGCCCCGACGGCACCCGCCCCGACGGCACCCGCTCCGACGGCACCCGCCCGGGCGGCACCCGCTCCGACGGCACCCCGCCGGACCACGCCCGCCCCGGCAGCATCCAACCCGGTGCTGGTCGACCTGATGATGCCGGATCGGGATCGGACGGCGGCCCTCGGACGGGCGCGGTCGACCCCGACCGGGCCGGCGGGGGGCCGGGTAGGGAGGGCGCGGCGGGCGACGGGCAGACGGTGACCGCGCCGTTGGCGGGGCGGCAGCGGGCCACCTTCGTGCTGGCGGACGGGCTGTCCTCGTTCGAGCTGCGGGTGGTGGACCTGGGTGACGACCTCTACCGGATCAGCAGCCCGGCCGGGTCGGGCGTGACGGCCCGGCCGGCGGTGCTGGGCGAGACCGTCCGGCTCGGCGTGGTGACCAGCGGTGCGTCCGGGGCGAGGGCCGTGCGGGTGTTGCTCAATGAGCGGGTCAGCTGGCGTCTCCAGTTGGTCGGTGGTGTGAGCAGCCAGGTGCTGGATTTGACCCGGGCACGGCTGCTGGGGCTGGAGCTCGCCGGCGGGTCGGCCCGTACCGAACTGCTCCTGCCAGCGGTCAGCGGCACCATGACGGTGCGGTTGACCGGCGGGGCCAGCCAACTCGACGTCCGGGTGCCGGGCGAGCCGCCGGTACGGATCCGCGCGGGAGCCGGCGCCGCCTCGGTGGTGCTGCGCGACCAGCGCTGGGCCGGGGTGGCTGCCGGGGCACTGGTGGGTACGCCGGGATGGGACCGGTCGGCGGACCGGCTCCATCTCGACCTGGTGGCGGGAGTCAGCAGCGTGACGGTGGGCGCCAGCACCCGGTGAATCCGACCGTCGCCCGTGCGGTGGAAGCGCTGCGGCGGCGGGCGGGGGCGAGCGTACAGTCGGGCGGTGGAGCGTACTGAATCGATGCTGGCGGAGACCCGACCGCCCGGCGTGGCCGACGTCGATCCCGGCAGCGTGCTGCTGCCTGGCCACGACGTGCCGCTGGGCCGTTACACCACTGTTCGCCGACTGCTGCCGCAGCGCCCCCGCCGGATGGTCGGCGCGTGGTGCTTCGTGGACCATTTCGGCCCGGACGACGTGGAGCAGCGGCCCGGCATGGAGGTGCCGCCGCACCCGCACACCGGCCTGCAGACGGTGACCTGGCTGCTCGACGGCGAGATCATGCACCGGGACAGCCTGGGCAACGTCCAGCCGATCCGGCCCGGTCAGCTGAACGTGATGACCTCCGGGCACGGCATCGCCCACTCCGAGCGGTCGCCGGCCACCCATCCGCCGGTGATGCACGGCGTGCAGCTCTGGGTGGCGCTGCCGGACCCGGCGCGGGCCCGAGCGGCGGGCTTCGCGCACCACGCCGACCTGCCGCGCTGGCGCGACGACGATCTGGACGTCACCCTGCTGGTCGGCGAGTTCGCCGGGGAGCGGTCCCCGGCGGTGGTGCACACCCCGCTGGTCGGTGTGCAGCTGGAGCTGGGCGGCACCGCGCCGACCACGCTGCCGCTGCGGCCCGATTTCGAGTACGCGCTGCTGGCGATGTCGGGGTCCGCCGAGGCGGCCGGTGTCGGGTTCGAACCCGGTGCGCTGCTCTACCTGGGCTCGAACCGCCGCGAGCTGACCGTGCGCGGTGGGGCCGGGGCCCGGTTGCTGCTGCTGGGCGGGACGCCGTTCGATGAGCCGCTGGTGATGTGGTGGAACTTCGTCGGCCGCTCCCACGAGGAGGTCGTCGCGGCTCGGGAGGACTGGATGGCCGGGCGACGTTTCGGCGTCGTCGCCGACGATCCGGCGCCGCCGCTGCCGGCGCCCGCTCTGCCCACCACCCGGCTCAAGGCCCGCGACCGCACCGGTGGCCTGCACGGCTGAGGCCACACCCCGCGCGGCGGGGCCACGGCGCACCCTCACGGTCGGCGTGTGACCGACGTCCGCATGGGTAGTCGCCGGCATGGCGACCACATTGATCACTCCGGTGGAGGACCGGAAGCGCCTGGCCCGCCGGCTCGCCGGCAGCGGACGGGGCTTCGCCGAGCAGTACGGCTTCCGGGTCACCAACAACCCGGCGAGCCTGTTCCAGGTGCTCTACCTCGCGGTGCTGCTGGCCCGTCGTGGTGACTTCCGTCGCGCGTTGGACGGCGCGCGGGCGCTGCGCGACGAGGGGTGGGACAGTGCCGCCCGGTTGGCCCGCTCGCTGCACCAGGACCGGGTGCGTGTGCTGCGCGACAGCGGTCAGCGCGGCGACGTGGACGCGTTGGCCGACGTGCTGGGCGACCTGGCTCGCACGGTCGTCGAGCGGTACCGGGGTGACCTGCGCCGGTTGCGCGCGTTGGCGCACCACGACCCGGCCCGGGAGCGCAAGCTCCTCGCCGAGCTGCCCGGCGTGGACGACCAGGTGGTCGACCTGTTCCTGCGCGAGGCGCAGGCGCTGTGGCGGGAGGTCGCGCCGGTGGCCGACCGGCGGGCGTTGGCCGCGGCCCGCCGCCTCGGGCTGGGCCGGTCCGCGGACGACCTGGCGGGGTTGACCAGCGGGGAGTCGGAGCGGCTGGCCTGGCTGGTGGGGGCGCTGGCCCGGGTCGACCTGGAGCACCGGTACGCGGAGTTGACCCGCTGACCATGACGTGCCCTGGCCCACAGTTCGCCAAATTCTGACCGTACGGATGATGTTCTGTCGTATGGTTGTACCCGGCAGTGCTGGCCGCTCGGTTCGGGCGACCATCCACCGCCTGGTGATCGCATCCGGTTCGGGTGCGGTTCACCGCCTGGGCAGGTTTGCGTGGCGCCCCCGGTCGCGGTTCGTGGCCACGGGGCGCCCGCCTGTCCCGGCGCGCCAGCCCACGCCCCCGTGGCTACTTCCGGGGCCCCGTCGGGCGTCTCAGCGGACCAGACCGGCCAGCAGGTTCACCGTGACGGCGATGATGAACGCGCCGAACAGGTACGACACCATCGAGTGCCGCAGCACCGTGCGACGCATCTCGTTGCTGGTCAGGTTCGTGTCGGAGATCTGGAACGTCATCCCGATGGTGAAGGCCATGTAGGCGAAGTCGGAGTAGCGGGGCGGCTCGGGCTGATTGAAGTTCACCCCGCCGTCCGGGCCGGTGTAGTAGATCCGGGCGTACCGGGCGCCGAACACGGTGTGCACCACCAGCCAGGAGAGCGCCACACTGAGCACGCCCAGCCCGCCGGACATCTCCCGGCGGAGCCCGGGCGGCGCGGAGTGGGCGCTGGCAAGCACCAACCCCACCGCCAGCAAGCTGGCCAGGCAGGCGATCAGCAGCACCAGGTCACGGACGGCCCGGTTGGGGTCCTCGTACGAGGCGACCCGCGAGGTCTGCGCGTCGTCGAGCGGCCAGAGCTTGCGCCAGACCAGCCCCAGCCAGCTCAGCGCGGCCGCGTCCCAGCCGACCAGCGGAGCGAGTGGCGGCGACCACACCACGGCGACGACGCCGCCGACGATGATGCCCACCACCCCCACCAGGGCGAGCTGGACCGCGGCGGGGGTGTGCCCGCTCGGGACCCGGGACAGCGGACCCGTGCCGATCATCAGTGCCGGCCGCGCGTCGGGACTCGGGCCGCCACCGCCCTCGGGTCAGATGCCACGCAGGTGCTGCGAGACACGGCTGTGCTTGTCCCGGGCCTGCGCGGCCCGCTGCGAAGGACCCACCTCGGGGGCCGCGTCGATGCCGGCCGACCGGGCCACCTCGGTGCCGTTGGCGTAGTCCACCGGAGGCAGGGCGCGCAGGGCCTTCAGCACGTCCGGCGGGGCGCCCTCCCGCTCGGCCTCGCGGACCACGTCGTTCTTCTCGGCCGGGTAGTCGAGGCTCGACAGGTACTGCAGGACGTCGGCGTAGCTCGCCATGGCAGGGGCTCCCTCACGACATCGATGTGGTCACGACGGGCGGCGGTTACCCGCTCGCCGTCCGGTCACGCCCGGGCGGGTGGTCGAATCGGCTGCCGTTTCCCCCCGGCTGCCGCGGGTACCCGCAGGCGCCGACGCTAGCCCGAGGGAGTACGTGATGAACTACGACACCTTCATCGACCAGGTTTCGCAGCGCACCCGGGCGCCGTCCGAGCGGTCGGTCGAGTTGACCCGGGCCGTGCTGGAGACGTTCGCCGAGCGGCTGACCGGCGGCGAGGTGCTGGATCTGGCCGCCCAGCTGCCCAAACCGCTGCAACTGGTGCTCAAGCCGAGCCCGCGCACCGAGCAGGCGGACCGGTTCGGAGCGGCCGAGTTCGTCGCCCGGGTAGCGCTACGCGCCGACGTGGAGGAGCCCCTCGCCCGAGACGCCGTCCGCGCGGTTTTCACCACGCTGCGCGAGGCGATCACCGGCGGGGAGTTCGACGACGTGGTCACGCAGCTGCCGCGCGACTACCGGCAGCTCGTCGAGCCTGCGATGGCCCCGGGGGCGACGTTGCGTCGCGCCTGACCGCGCATGTCCCCGCTCGCACACAGCGGTTGATCAGGGCAACCATCGACATCCCGCCTGGCGGCGAGATTGAGCCTGACCTAACCTTGTCCTGCGAGGGGAGTACTTCCCACGAACCATTCCGGTCAGTACGGCGCGCCCGGCGTGCCTCGGGTGGTTGCCCATCTTTGGTGGGTGAAGGAGACCTCGAACATGACACGGTGTTCGAGGAGGCCCCATGACCGAAGTGTCGTACCTGTCCGCTGCCGGTGAGTTGTCGTCGGTGGGCACGCCCACGCTGTGGGTGGTGACCATCGGCGGCGTACTGCTGCTGCTGGTACTGGACTTCCTGGTGACGCGCCGCCCGCACGAGGTGTCGATGCGGGAGGCGATCGGCTGGTCGGCGTTCTACATCGCGCTGCCGTTGGCGTTCGGCGGCTGGGTCTGGGCCCGCTACGGCTCTGAGTTGGGCGTGCAGTACCTCACCGGTTACCTGGTGGAGAAGTCCCTCTCGGTCGACAACCTCTTCGTCTTCATGCTGCTGCTGGCCGCGTTCGCGGTGCCGGCGGTGCTCGCCCAGCGGGTGCTGCTGTACGGCATCGCCGGCGCGCTGGTGCTGCGGGCGGTCTTCATCGCACTCGGTGCGGCGGCGTTGCAGACCCTCGACTTCGCCTTCCTGCTCTTCGCGATCATCCTCATCGCCACCGCGGTGAAGCTGCTCCGGGACGCCCTCTCCGGGCACCAGCAGGAAGTCGACATCAGCAGGATGCGCTCGGTGCGGCTGCTGCGCAGGTTCATGCCGGTGGTCAACGAGTACCACGGCACCCGGATGACCGTCCGGCAGGGAGCGAAGCGGGCGCTCACCCCGTTCGCCCTGGTGGTCGTTGCGGTGCTGGCCACCGACGTGGTCTTCGCGGTCGACTCGGTGCCGGCGGTCTACGGCATCACCGAGGACCCGTACCTGGTCTTCGCCACCAACGCGTTCGCCCTGCTCGGTCTGCGTGCGCTCTACTTCGTCCTGCACGCGGCGCTGAGCCGGCTGGTGCACCTCAGCTACGGCCTGGCCATCATCCTGGCGTTCATCGGCCTGAAGCTGGGCCTGCACTGGGCGCACGGCATCTGGGACAGCGTGCCGCAGATCCCCACCCTGGCCTCGCTCGTGGTGATCATCGGGGTGCTGGTGGTGGTCACGCTGACCAGCTTGCGCGCCACTCGGGGCGACCAGCCCGAGGAGCGTGAGGTGGTCGCGGAGCGGCGCTGACCGCGCCGCGCCGGGGCGACGAGGAGGTACGCGGGAAAGCTCCCGCCCCGGCCGGCGCGGGTGGTACGACTGTGCAATGGGAATCGTGTCACCGGGCTTTCAGGGTCGGCCCCGAACACAGGAGCCCGCCCTGCCACCCGGTCAGTACCTGACCGAGGATTTCCCGGTGCTCTCGGCCGGCCCGACGCCCCGGGTGTCGCTGGACACCTGGGAGTTCGTCATCGCCGCCGAAAATGGCACCGAGCACCGGTGGTCGTGGCAGGAGCTGATGGCACTGCCGCAGGAGACGCCGATGGTGGACATCCACTGCGTCACCCACTGGTCCAAGCTCGGCACCACCTGGCAGGGCGTCTCGCTGGACACTCTGCTCGACGGCGTGGACACCGGCGCGCACTTCGCGCTCGCGCACTCGTACGGCGGGTACACCACCAACCTCCCGCTGGACGACCTGCGCGGCGGCCGGGCCTGGGTGGCGCACACCTTCGACGGCGCGCCGCTGCCCCCGGAGCACGGCGGGCCGGCTCGGCTGCTCGTGCCGCACCTGTACTTCTGGAAGTCCGCGAAGTGGGTGCGCGGCATCCGGCTCAAGACGATGGACGAGCCGGGGTTCTGGGAGACGGCCGGATACCACGACTACGGCGACCCGTGGCGTGAGCAGCGGTACCAGGGTGACTGAGCGCGCGGTCGCGACCGGCACGCCGGCGCGAGCCCCGATCCGTTGGCAGGTCGGCCGGCTGCTGGAGCGCCGGGTGGAGACGCCGAGCGCGCACACCCTGGTGCTGGAGGTGCCGGACTGGCCGGGGCACCTGCCCGGGCAGCATGTCGACCTGCGGCTGACCGCGCCGGACGGCTACCAGGCGGCCCGGTCGTACTCGGTGGCCGGGCCCGTCGTGGACGGTCCGGGCGGGCCGCGCATCGAGGTGACCGTGCAGCGGGTGCCGGACGGCGAGGTGTCGCCGTACCTGATCGACGTCTACGGCGCGGGTGACCCGGTGGAGGTCCGCGGCCCGCTCGGTGGCTGGTTCATCTGGCGGCCGGAGGAGACGGCGCCGGTGCAGCTGCTCGGCGGTGGCTCCGGCATCGTGCCCCTGATGGCGATGATCCGGGCTCGCCGGGCGACCGGCAGCAAGGTGCCGTTCCGGCTGCTCTACTCGGTGCGTACGCCCGGCGACGTGATCTACGGCGACGAGCTGCGCCGCCGGGTCCGCGACGACTTCGGGCTGGACGTGGCGTACGTGTACACCCGCGAGGCGCCCGAGGGGTGGCGTGGTGAGCCGCACCGGATCGGGCTGGCCGACGTCAACACCCACGGCTGGCCGCCGGATCTGGAACCACTCACCTACGTCTGCGGCCCGACCGGGTTCGTGGAGACCGTTGCCGACCTGCTGGTGGGGTTGGGCCACGCGTCGCGGCGGGTGAAGACCGAACGCTTCGGCCCCACCGGCTGACCAGCCCACCCGCCCACGCAACGTCGAGGAGACCCGATGACCGAGATGTCGTACCTGGACGGCAACATGCTCGACGGCCCGCTGCGCGAGCTGTTCGCCGTCGACCTGAGCACGGCGATGGGCCGCTGCGAAAACTGCGGAATGACCGGATCGATGGCCAGCCTGCACGTCTTCTCGCACGCCCCGGGTCTGGTCGCGCGCTGCCCGTCCTGTGAGTCGGTGATGCTGCGGCTGGTTCGGGCACCGGACCGGGCCTGGTTGGACATGCGCGGCACCACGTTCCTCCAGGTCCCGATGCCACTGGAGCAGACCCAGCCCGGCCCGCTGTGAGGAAGCGGGCGGCGTTGCCCGGCTGAGGCAGACTGGCCGCATGTGCGCTGCTCGATGGCGTGACGTGCCGCGCGTTGTTCGACTCGCCGTGTCGGTCGCCGTGCTGGTGTTCGCCTACGGCACGGTGGTCCACCTGCTTCAGTTGTTCGTGCCCGCGTTGAGGCCGCAGCTCATCCTGCCTGGCTGGCTCACGTTCTACTTCGTGTCCCTGACTCTGTGGGATTCCTTGGCGGCACTTCTGCTGGCGGCTCGTCGGGTGCGGGGACTGGCGTTGGGATGCGTCGTGCTGGTGACGGACGCGACCGCGAACTGGTACGCGAACTATGTGCTGGGTCCGGCGGCGGGTGTCACCCCGGGCCGGATCGGCCAAGCGGTCATCACCGCCCTCGCCATCGCACTTGTCGCGCTCACCCCGTGGCTGGCGCCGTGGTTCGTCCGGCCCGGTGAGAAGGCTGCCCCGGACCTCGGCTGACTCCTCGCCAGCGGAGGAGCCGGCGGTCTGCTCGCGCCCTTTGCTCTGCTTCAACCTACGCAACACTCACGGCCCGAAACCGTTGCCCCGGGTGGGCCGGCCGGTGCGGACGGCGTACGCCCGCTTCATCTTGATGTAGTTGCCGCAGCCGGCCATCGAGCACCAGCGGCGGGCCTGGTTCCGGGAGGCGTCGTAGTACGCCCAGCGGCAGGTGTCGCGGGCGCAGACCTTGAGCCTCGGCCAGCTGCCATCCTCGCCGCACACGCGGATCGCGTCGACCAGCCCGGCCAGCGCCCGGTTCAGCGGGGCGCTGTCGGCGGCGACAAGGTGGTGACCGTCGTCGGCGAAGCGCAGCGTGACGGGCACCCCGGCCAGGGCCTGGTTGAGCCGGTCGAGCGCGGTGGGGTCGGCGTGGTGACCGGCGTGGCCGAGCAGCACGGCGCGTAGGCCCTCCCGAACCGTCACGGCCACGTCGAGGTCCGCCGGCCCGAGGTGCACGTCCATTGCCATCAGGTCCCGTTCGACGAACCAGTCGCGGAGCCGGTCGGGGCTGGTCAGCATCTCGTCGTCGATCTGCCGCTCGAAGGTGTTCACGAAGTCCCGGACGAGCCGCACAGTGGCCGGCACCGCAGCGTCGTTGTCCATTGACTCCCCTTTCATTAACACCACCGTATCGTCTTGACAGGTGTGAAATCGCCTGCGAGGGTCGGAACTGCACCAGCGAAACGGCTTTGGTGGTGTGACCTTCGTCGGGGGGAGGGCGGGTCGTGGCTTCCACGCTCAAGGACGTGGCGCAGCTCGCTGACGTGTCGGTGAAGACCGTCTCCAACGTCGTCAACGGCTATCCCCACGTGAGCCCCGAGGTGCGCCGCCGGGTCGAGACCGCCGTCGCCCATCTGGGCTACCGGCCGAACGTGTTCGCCCGGACGCTGCGCACCGGCCGCACCGGCGTGCTCGCCCTGGTCCTGCCCGGTGCCGACGTGCCCTACCCGCACGACCTCGCACGCGAGGTCGTGCGCGCGGCGGCAGGTCGGGGTTACCGGGTCGTCATCGAGCAGGTGGGGCCCGACGACGAGCGCCCGGCGCCGTCGTTGGGCGCTGCCCGCCCGCTGCCGGTGGACGGCGTGCTGGTCAGCGCGCCCGTCGCGCCGACCGAACTGGTCGAGGCGCTGACCGCCGCCGGGCGTTCCGTCGTGCTGGTCGGCGGCGAGGTTCGGGACGGGCGCTGCGACCGGGTCAGCGTCGACGTCGCCCAGGCTGCCGAGGACGCGACCACGCACCTGCTGCGCGCCGGCCGCCGGCGGATCGCCGCGATCGGCGCGTACCCGAGGGAGTCAGCTGACGGATATCACCGCGCGCTGCGTCGGGCCGGGCTGGCGGCCGTCCCCGGTCAGCGGCTGCCCGCGTCGCGGCACCGTCGGGCCGACGGCTACCGTGCCGCCCGCGCCCTGCTCGCCCAGCCGGACCGTCCGGACGCCATCTTCTGCTACTCCGACCCCCTCGCGATCGGCGCGATGCGCGCGGCCTTCGACGCCGGGCTGCGCGTCCCGGTCGACGTCGCGGTGATCGGCATCGGCGACATCGAGGAGGGGCGCTACTCCCGGCCCACCTTGAGCACCGTCGCCGTCGACACCGGCTTCCTGGCCGGGGAGGCCGTGGCCCGGCTCACCGCCCGGATCGACCAGCCGGGCGCGGCGATCGCCAGGGTCACCGTGCCGCACAGCGTGCTGCCCCGGGAAAGCACCGGGCCGGCCGTGCGCTGACCGCCGGTTGGACAGCGCCGGGGTGGGTCGGTCAGAGTGGTCCGCCGTGAGATACCTGCGTACCGGCGGTCCCGCCGCGATCCGCCGACCCCGGCCCGCCGACTCGGACGAGTTTCTCGCCGCCGCGCGCCGCAGCCGGGAGCTGCACCACCCGTGGCTGGTCGCGCCGGACAGCCCGGAGGAGTACGACCGGTACCTGCGCCGGATCCGCCGCCGGGACAGCTCCGGCTACCTGATCTGCGATCGGGCCAGCGGCCAGATCGCCGGCTACGTGAACATCAGCGGGATCGTGCTGGGCGCGCTGCGCGGCGGCTACCTCGGGTACGCGGCGTTCCAGCCGTACAGCGGCACCGGGCACGCCTCGGCGGGCCTCGCCCTGGTCATCGACCACGCGTTCGGCGCGCAAGGGTTGCACCGGCTGGAGGCGAACATCCAGCCCGGCAACGAGCCGTCCCGGCGGGTGGCCCGCAAGCTGGGTTTCCGGTTGGAGGGCTTCTCCCCGGACTACCTGTTCATCGACGGCGCGTGGCGCGACCACGAGCGCTGGGCGATCACGGCACCGGCGGCGACCTGAACGGCCGCCGGACCCGCTCCGCGGCGGGCCCGGCGGCCGAGGTCAGGCTGCGGTCACTGGGGCGCCTGCTCAGCTGCCCGGCCGGGGGAACGCGACCGGGCTGCGCAGGCCGTCACGGCCCACGGCACGGATGCCGAAGAAGACGTTGTCCTTCGAAAGGTCGATGCTGACCTCGGTGACATCACCGACCGGGATGACCCGCTGCCACTCGGCGGCCGTGGTCTCACGCCACAGCACCTCGTAGCCGGCCAGGTCCGGCTCGGTTCCGAGCTGCCAGCGCAGAGTGGTGTTGTTGGTCAGGTCGGTGGTCACGATGATGGCGCCCTTGGGCGTGCCGGGCCCCTGGGCCAGCGACCACAGCGCCGCGCCGTTGACCCGGGCCACCCGGGCGATGTACCCGAAGTCGCAGAACTCCGGCAGGTCACCGAACTGCTGCCCGTCCTGCACCCGGACGTCCTGGTGCTGGTGGGCGAAGTCCTCGTTCGGCTCGGTGAACCGCGCCGCCGGCCAGCCCTCGCGCAGGAACGAGATGTGGTCGCTGCCGCGCAGGTAGCGGTCCCGCCGGTAGATGACCCGTACCCGCATCCTGGTGGTGTCGTTCTCCGCCACGTCCCGAACGAACCGGGCGAGCTGCCGGGACGGCGAGTCGTTCTCGCCGCCGACGGACTGCCGGGTGGTCGCCTCCGCGGGGGTCTCCGCCGTCGGCACGCCCTCGGCGAACAGCCGCACCGCGTACGGGTCGCGGGTGCCGTCGTCGGCCGTGCTGCTGCCCACGATGTCGTTGCTGAACATGCCATGCACGTCCGCACCGGCCGCCTTGAGCTGCTGGGCCAGGTACGTCGAGCCGTACAGCCCCTGCTCCTCGGCGGCGACCGCGGCGAAGACGACGGTGGCGGCGGTGGGCCGGCTGGCCATCAACCGGGCCAGCTCCATGACCACGGCCACGCCGGAGGCGTCGTCGTCGGCGCCGGGCGCGTCGCTGACCGCGTCCATCACGTCGGTGACCCGGGAGTCGTAGTGGCCGGTCACCACGTACGTCCGGTTCGGCGAGGTCGTCCCGCGCAGGGTGGCGACCACGTTGGTGATCCGGGTCGCGGTGGGGATCCGCGACGCCGGTTGCTGGATGTACGACTGGAGTTCCACGGTCATCCGGCCGCCGGAGGCCGCCGCGTACTCCTGGAGGCGGGCGAAGATCCAGTCCCGGGCGGCGCCGATGCCCCGCTGCGGGTCGTCCTGGTTGGCGAGGGTGTGCCGGGTGCCGAACGCGGCCAGCCGGCGGACGATCGCCTCGATGCGGCGCGGATCGACCTGGCGCAGCAGCTCGCGTAGCTCGCGGTCGGGCCGTTGCGGGCGTAGCGGGCGGCCCGGACCGGACGGTGGGGCGTCGGCGGTGGCCGACGCGGCGAGCGCGGGCACCGCCACGGTGGCGGCGGTCGCCGCGGTGGCGGCGGCGGAGGCGGACAGGAAGGTGCGGCGGGTGGACCTCGTGGGCTTCTCGCCGGTGTCGTCAGATCCCATTCCGGCATCCTCCCCATCGATGGAGGTGTCTGTCCACATCGCCGGGCGTGGATGTTCCATTGCTTTCACCCGGACCGGGTGATGACACCTGGTGTCGACCGTTCCTACGGTGGGTGGCATGGCTGCCGTGCGGCGTGCAGCCCGCAGGCGTGGGCAGCCGGCGCCCCGCTGGCCCTGATCCGCGCGATGCTGGGGCTCAACCCGGTGCAGGGGCGGCTGGTGCTGGACCCGGACATCCCGCCCGAACTGGGCCGGATCACGGCCGATCGGGTGCGGGCGTTCGGCCACGAGTGGGGGTTGGAGGCGGTGGGCGGCAGCGGTCACCTCCGGCTCCAGCCGAGCTGAGCCGTCCCGCCGCCGACGTCGCCGACCGACCGCCGCGCCCGACGTACGGCTTCTTCGACGTTTGTCCCGGGCTTCGACGGGAAACGGGCCGCAATGACGAAACCTCGTGTGGTGATCGTGGGGGCCGGGTTCGCCGGTTACCACGCGGCGAAGACGTTGAGCCGCCTCGCCCGGGACCGGGCCGAGATCGTGCTGCTGAACTCCACCGACTACTTCCTCTACCTGCCGTTGCTGCCCGAGGTGGCCGCCGGGGTGGTCGAGCCCAAGCGGATCGCCGTGCCGCTGACCGGGACGCTCAAGGGCGTGCGGGTCGTGATCGGCGAGGCGGACCACGTGGACCTGCAGAACCGCTGGGTCGGCTTCACCCAGCCGGAGGGGGACCAGAACCGGCTGGCGTACGACCGGCTCGTGCTGGCCGTGGGCAGCGTCAACAAGCTGCTGCCCATCCCCGGGGTGACGGAGTACGCGCACGGCTTCCGTGGCCTGCCCGAGGCGGTCTACCTGCACGACCACGTGATCCGCCAGATCGAGTTGGCCGAACAGGCCGAGGACCCGGCCGAGCAGCGCGCCCGGTCCACCTTCGTGGTGGTCGGCGCGGGCTACACCGGCACCGAGGTCGCCGCGCACGGGCAGCTGTTCACCGACGCGTTGCAGGCTCAGCGGCCCCGGCTCACCGTCCGTCCCCGCTGGATGCTGCTCGACATCGCCCCCCGGGTGCTGCCGGAGCTGGACAAACGGATGTCGCAGACCGCGCACAAGGTGCTCGACCGGCGCGGGGTGGACGTGCGGATGGGCACGTCGGTGGCCGAGGCGACCGCCGACGGGGTGAAGCTCACCGACGGCGAGTACGTGCCGACCTGCACGCTGGTGTGGTGTGTGGGGGTGCGCCCCGACCCGTTCGTCAGCGAGCTGGGCCTGCGGACCGAGAAGGGCCGTCTGGTGGTCGACGAGTTCCTCACCGTCCCCGGTTACCCCGAGGTGTACGCCTGCGGCGACGCCGCGGCGGTGCCCGACCTGACCCGCCCCGGCCAGGTCTGCACGATGACCGCCCAGCACGCCCAGCGGCAGGGCAAGCGCGTGGCGCACAACATCGCCGCGTCGTACGGGTACGGCCAGCGCAAGCCGTACAAGCACCACGACCTGGGCTGGGTGGTCGACCTGGGCGGCAAGGCCGCGGCGGCGAACCCGTTGCACGTGCCGCTGGCCGGGCTGCCCGCGAAGGCGGTCACCCGCGCGTACCACCTGATGGCGATGCCGGGGAACCGGACGAGGGTCAGCGCCGACTGGGCGTTGGACGCCACGCTGTCCCGGCAGGCGGTCCAGCTCGGGCTGGTCCCGGCGAACGCGGTACCGCTGGAGAGCACCTCACCCGAGGTCGCGGCCCGGTCCCGCTGACGCTGGCGGGTCGGGGCGCAGCCGGGCCGGGCCGTACTCGCGCAGCAGGGTCTGGACGATGCCGGCGGCGGGGATGGCCAGCAGGGCGCCGAGCAGGCCGGCCAGCTCCGCCGCGAGGAGCACGCTGAGCAGCACGGTCAGAGGGTTCAGCCGGACCGCGCGGGCCAGGATGAGCGGCTGGAGCAGGTGGTTCTCCACCTGCTGGTAGACCACGAAGAAGACCAGCACCACCACGCCGGCGGTGGGAGAGTGCAGGAAACCGGCCCCGGCCGCGATGATCGCACCCAACGTCGCGCCGACCAGTGGGATCAGGTCCGCCACCGCCACCAGCAGGGCGATCACGGCGGCGAACGGCACCCCGGTGAGAGCGAGCACCACGAAGGTCAACGCACCGCAGATCACGCTGATCACCAGGTTGCCGGTGAGGTAGCCGGTGACGGTCCGGGACACCTCGCGGCCCACCCGGCGCAACCGCTCGCGCTGGCCGTCCCCGGCCGCCGCGAGCACGCGGCTGGTGATCCGCGGCGCCTCCAGCACCATGAGGTACGCCAGCACGATGACCGTGACCAGCCCGGCGACCGTCTCCACGACGCCGCGCAGCACGCCGACCGCCGGCTCGCGCAGCCGGGTGCCGAAGGTGCGTAGCTGCTCGGAGTGTTCGGACACGTACCGCCGGGCGCCGGTGCGCTCCACCAGGTGCCCCAGTGGGCCCCGGCCGGCGCGCGCGTCGCGCAGCAGCTCCGGCGCCCGCTCGGCGAACCGGCCCAGCTCGTTGATCAGCGGTGTCAGGATGACCGCGGCCAGGATCGCCAGCACCACGAACGCGGCGAGGAACACCAGCAGCGTGGCCAACGCCCGCCGCCGCACGAACCGGTGTTGGAGCCGGTCCACCAGGGGCTTGAGCGCGACGGCGAAGAAGGCGGCCACCACGGTCCAGACCAGCACCCGGCGGGTCGCGTACACGAAGGCCAGCGCGAACGCGGTCGCCAGCACCAGACCGATCACGATCAGAGCCCGGCGTGCGGTCACCCGCGTGTCGGCGTTGCTCATCCGGCGCGGCTTCCCCAGGGTCACCTCGGGAAACCCGGCGCCCGCGCGGATCACCCGGTGGTGTGCGGCCGGCCGCCGGGCGTCAGGTGATCATTTCTGTGCGGGGTTGTCGGCGTCCGTGACCGGTCGGGCGCCGGCGACGAAACCGTCCAGCGCGGCAGCGTGCAGCAGACCGCCGGGCACCGGGTCACGCAGGGCGGCCACCGCCAGCCGGCCGACCGGCAGCCCGCCGGGCCGGGGTGTCGCGGCGAGCACCAGGTTGCCGTAGCGCCGGCCGCGCAGCATCCGCCGGTCGCCGAGCACGCACACGTCGCCGAAGACCGCCCGCAGCGTCGCCACCTGCACACGGGTGCCGACCAGTGGCGGCAGGTCCGTGACGTTGACCAGGTACAGCCCGTCCGGGCGCAGGGTGCGTGCCACCTCGGCCGCGAACTCCACGGTGCGTACGTGTCGTGGCATCCGGGCCGCCCGGTAGATGTCGGCGACCACCAGGTCGTAACGGCCGGCCGGGCTGGCGGCGACGGCCTCCCGGGCGTCGGAGATCCGCACGTCCACCTCGGGCGGCAGCGGCGGGAGTTCCCGTGCGACCAGCTCGACCACCGACGGGTCCCGCTCGATGACGCGCTGCGGGGAGCCGGGCCGGGTGGCGGCCAGCCAACGGGGCAGCGTCAACGCGCCGCCGCCGAGGTGCAGCACGCTCAGCGGGTCGCCCGGTGGGGCCGCCAGCTCCACCGCTGAGGCGATCCGCCGGACGTACTCGAAGTGCAGGTGCCGGGGATCGTCGACGTCCACGTACGACTGCTCGACGCCGCCGGAGAGCAGCATCCGTCCGCTCCGGCGGACCGGATCGGCGACCAGTTCCAGCCGGTCGGCGGCGCGGTTCATGTCCGGCACGCTAGCCGAGCCGCCGGAGCGGGACGGCACGGCGGGGGCCGGCGGCGCGGGGTGTGCCCCGCGTCCGCCGGCCCGTGTGCGCCGATGTGCCCGGTCAGCCGCCGGCCATCCCGGCGCCCACCTCGTCGATCGCGTCGTCGATCCGGTGGGCGAGGTCCACGTCGAGCGCGGTCACCCCGTCTGCCTGGTTGGTCCGCACGGTCAGCACGGCGGCCGTGTCGCCGGGGCGCCCGATGCTCGGGGCGCGCCCGGTCTCCGCGCGTAGCTGGTCGAGCCGGTCCAGCACCCGGTCCAGGTTGTCCGACGGCAGCGCGACCACCCGGTACAGCGCGTCACTGTCGCCGGCCCAGTACGGCAGGTCGTCCAGCGCCGTCCGCAGCTCGGCCGCGTCCAGGGTGGGTGTGGTGGTGGAGGCGCCGACGAGGCCCCCGCCGGCCTCCGGCGGGTTCAGCAGGTCCCGCAGGCCGTCGGGTACGTGCAGCGACTCGACCAGGTCGCCGTCCTGCTCGGCGAGCGCGGCGAGCGTCGCCTCCGCGTGGTAGCGGGCCTGCTCCGGGCTGCGGCCGCTGATCCGGCCCACCTCGGCCAGGAAGCCGGGCAGGTCGCGGTGCCGCTCGACGCCGTCGACGGGCAGCACGTCGTGCAGTGAGGTCGGTACCGCGGTGAGCAGCCGCTGCCGCTCCGCCGCCTCGAGCGCGAAGGCGAGGACCAGCACGGTCGCCTCGGTGCCCACCTTGGCCGTCTTGAAGTCGACGCCGGCCCGGCGCCGGACGTCCTCGACCAGCTCCTGGTAGCCCACGCTGCTCGCCCCTGCGGCGCCGGCCGGCGGGGACGGCTGCGGCCGCGGATTGTCCGCCGTGCCGACCGGCGGCGGGGCCGGTCCACCGCGCGTGCTGTCCTGTTTGCGGTGCCCGGCCGACGCCGGCCCGGCCCGCTTGCCCTGATCGAGGCTGGTGATCTGCTTGGAGGCGCTCAGGCTGGCGCCGAACTCACTGGGCTGGCGACCCTGTTCGCGGGCCTGCCGGGCCAGCGCCCGGCGCCGTTGGTTGTCGCCCTCCATCTGCTTGCGCATGGTGACACCCCTTCCGCTGGGGATCGTGCCTGCGTCCGTCGCCTTCCCGCCGTGCCGGGCACCGAAACGGACGCCGCCGGGGCGGGCCGGGCGAGCGTCGGTGGGCTTCATCCGGGGTGGGTGATGGACGCTCACCCGTCCCGCCCACAGGATCAGTTCAGGACCGGAGTTCTTCCGAGGTACGCGGAAGGAAGGTCGTCATGAAACGGATCGTCGAGATCGTCCCCGCCCGACCCGGTTGGTACGCCCGCTGGCAGCTCACGCCAGACGCCACGCGGTCCTACCCGGTGAGCCTGTGGGCGCTGCTGGAGGAGGCCGACGGGACCGGCCGTGAAGTGGTCGGCATGGACTGCATCGGTCAGTGGCCGGGCGCGGACGACAACGAGTCCGGTGCGGATTTTGTCCGCTACCTGTACCAGACGCCCGATTCCGGGGCTCCCGAGGACGCCGACGGCGCGCCGACCGCCGAACTACGCGAGAGCGGGCCCCGGCTCCAGCCGATGACCGCACCCTAGACATTCCTCCGGCCCCCGACCCCAGGTCCCAGGGTCGGGGGCCACCCCCCTTTGGGGCGCGGCCGGAGCGCACCGCTGCGCCAGTGCCTGCAGGCCCTGCACCGGGTGGAGTCGCACCCGGGTCGGCTGCTGCGGCTGCTCAACGACGCGCTCCTGGAGACGACCCAGGCGCACGGCCAGGGCCGCTTCGCCACCATCGTGCTCGGCGTCGCCCGGCCGGAGCGCGAGGGTGGCCTGACCCTCACCATGGCCGGCGGTGGGCACCTGCCGCCGCTGGTGCTGCGGGCCTCCGGCGAGGTGGAGACCGTGCCACTGCGCGGCATGCTCATCGGCGTGGTGCCCGACCCACGCGTCGGCGAGGTGACCGTCCGACTGGCCCCGGGCGAGACCTGCCTGCTCTACAGCGACGGGGTGACCGAGGCCCGTGGTGGCCGCCGTGGGGACGAGCAGTTCGGCCCGGAGCGGCTCGTCACGGCGGTGACCGGCTGCCAGCGGATGCCGGCGCCCGCCGTGGCCGAGCGGGTCGAGCAGGTCACGCCCAGGAGCACGCCGCCACCCACATCAGCGAGCGGGTGGTGGCGTCGGTCGCCGCGCACGCCAACCCACGTCCGACCGGTGGGCGGATCGTCGTGGCCTGCATGGACGGCGAGTGGCACGCGCTGCCGCCCCGGCTGGTGGCCGAGGTGCTGCGGCTGCGCGGGTGGCAGGTGACCTTTCTGGGCGCGAGCGTCCCGGCGGCGCACCTGGTGTCGTACCTGCACCAGCACGACGCGCACGCGGTGGCGCTGGCCTGCGCGCAGCCGGTACGGCTGCCGCACGCCCACCGCATGATCGAGGCGTGCCGCCGTTCGGACGTGCCGGTGGTGGTCGGCGGGCGCGGGTTCGGTGCGGACGGCCGGTAGGCCCGTCGGCTGGGTGCCCCCTGGGCGGCGGACGCGCCGGCGGCGGCCGAGCTGATCGCGGACGAGCGGGCGCTGCGTCGGGTGCCACCGGCGCAGCTGTCGCACCTGGCCGACGACGAGTACGCCAGTCTGGTCCGGCGCCGGGGTGAGCTGATCGACAGCGCGCTGGCCGACCTGCGCGAGCGGGTGCCGGCGACCCGGGCGTACACGCCCGCCCAGCTCGACTCGACCGTGAGCGATCTGGGCCACATCGTCGACTTCCTGGCCGCCGCGCTCTACGTCGACGACGCCTCGCTGTTCACCGAGTTCGTCGGGTGGCTGGTGGGGATCCTGACCAGCCGTGGGGTGCCGGCTGCCGCGGTGGACCTGCCCCTGGAGCACTACGCCGCCGCGCTACGCGACTTTCCCCGAGCGGTGCGCGCGCTGACCCTGGGCCGGGCCGCGCTGCCCGCCGCCGGGGGCAGTGCCGCCGGCTGATCGCCGCCGGGGAGTGCCGGGCATCGGGTCGCCAACGAGCGATATACCTCAGAGTCGTAGTTATGCCTCACAGGTATATCGCTCACGACACCGGCCGCCCGGAGGGCGGCCGTGGCGACGTCCACCGGGACCGAACGCGCCAGCGAGCACTCGATCACCGCGTCACTCGCTCGGCGGGGTGCCCCTGCTTATACTTGCCGCACTGCAAACGTCCCACCCATCAGCGGTGGAGCGAAGGGGGAGCACGGTGACGTTCAGCGTCAGGCACGCCGGGCGCGACGGCGACGGCTACTGCCTGCGGCTCGCCGGTGAGCTTGACCTGAGCACCGCGCCCGAGCTGGCCACCGCGATCGAGCGGCTCGCCGACGCGGGCGAGAGCCGCTTCCTGCTCGACCTCACCGACCTCACCTTCTGCGACTCCACCGGAATGGCCGTTTTCGTTCGGGGGGACAACCGGGCCGCCGCCGAGGGCGGCTGGTTGCGGCTCACCGGCGCCAGCGGGCGGGTCGAGCGGGTGTTGCGGGTCACCGGCCTCGCCGACGTGTTGCACTACCAACCGGACGCCGTCGACCCGGCGTCCCACAGCGCCCTCTGATGGGCTAGATTTCCCCGCCGACACGGTGACCGTCTGGTCCCGTCCCCGCTGAGCCGAGGCAGGTAGTGATGGGCGCAGACAGCCCGCAGCCGGTACGCATCCTGGTGGTGGATGACGACCCGGGCGACGTGCTGATGATCGAGGAAGCGTTGGCGGACTCCGACGTGGACAAGGTCATCGACGTGGTGAGCGACGGCGAGGAGGCGATGGAGTTCCTCCGCGCCGAGGGGCGGCACCTGGAGGCCCGCCGGCCGGACGTCATCCTGCTGGACCTGAACATGCCACGGATGGACGGGCGGCAGGTGCTCGGCGCGGTGAAGCAGGACGAGGACCTGCGGACCATCCCCATCGTGGTGCTGACCACCTCGAACGCGGACACCGACATCGTGGGCAGCTACACGCTGCAGGCCAATGCGTACGTCACCAAGCCGATCGACTTGGACGACTTCAACGACGTGGTGCGCCGCATCGACGAGTTCTTCGGCCGGGTGGTCGTGCTGCCGAAGCGCGGCTGACCTCTCCGGCGCGGACCGCGCACCCCGCGCGCTCGGATGCTGAACAATTTTCCCGAACACCCTCGGCCGCTCCCGTCGCGACCGAGGATCCAGGTGGGAAGAAACAGCAGCTGCCTGGGGGCGACAGTATGAGGTTCTCCGTCGTTGAGACCGGTTACGACCAGCGGCAGGTGGATTCCTGCCTGGATGAGCTGGCGATCCGGTTGTCCCGGCTCGCGGCGCGGGCGGAGGGCGCCGCCGGGACCGCTCGGGTCTGGGACGAGATCCGCGAGGAGGCGACCTGGCTCAGCGGGCTGCTCCAGCGGCTGGATCTGGGCGACGCCGCGAGCACCCGGCGTGCTGGTGACGCGGTGCG
Source organism: Micromonospora sp. NPDC005087 (assembly GCF_042872965.1). Lineage (NCBI taxonomy): Bacteria > Bacillati > Actinomycetota > Actinomycetes > Micromonosporales > Micromonosporaceae > Micromonospora > Micromonospora sp. NPDC005087. The sequence goes on from NZ_JBIALB010000014.1 coordinate 99,121, forward strand.
GCGGGAGGCGGCCGAGATCCTGGCCCAGGCACGGATCGAGCTGGACGAGGCCCGCGAGGAGGCCCGGCAGGTACGCGAGCGGGCGTACGCGGAGGCCATGCAGGCCCGGCGCGACTTCGAGGCGGCGCTGGACGCCCGCCGGCGACGCGAGGCGCGGGTGGACGAGATCCTCGGCGGGGTGACCGCCGAGCAGGTACCCACCGACACCCCGACCGCGGCGGCGGGCACGGGCGTACCGGCGACGCGGGTGGCCGCTGGCGGCCGGGACGTGGGCATGGAGCCGCCGGCCGGGCGGGACGGCGCCCACAACCGCTGACGCGCACCGAGGGGGTGGATCGGTCGCCTGGCGACCGCCGTGCGCGCCCTCAGGCGGTCAGGGCCGCCGCGACGGTCGTCGCCCGCTCCTCGTGCTGGGCGTACGCGTCGGGGAAGGCGGAGATCTGCACGGCCTGGGCGGCGGCGGTGACGCTCATGTCCTGCCAGCCCGGGATCTCGTTGAGCGCCTCGTAGAAGGCCCGGGCGGCGTACGACGGGCGCATCAGCTCGGCCACCGTGCCCCAGCCGCTGCTGGGCCGCTGCTGGAACAGGCCGACCGAGTCGTGGTCGAAGCCGCTGCCCTGGTTCGGGTACTGCGCCGACTCCGGCAGCACGTCGCTGGCCAGGTTGTAGAGGTTGCTCTCCTGCATGGCGGTGGCCAGCGCCACCACCAGCGCGCGGCGCGGCATCTTCATCTCCAGCCCGACGTCAACGATGATCTTGGCGTTGTCCATCTGGGCCTGGTCGAGTCCGGCGACCGGTCGGGGTCGGCGCGGCTTGACCGGCTTCTTGACCGCCTTGCGCGCGGCGGTGCGGGTGGGGGTGGGCTTCGGGGTCGGGCTGGGGATGATCCGCGCGGGGGCGGCCTCGCGGTCCAGCGATCGGGAGGCGCGCTCGTCGGCGATGGCGGCGCGGTCGGCAACCGCCTCGGCCAGCGACTCCACCGGGCGGGTGTTGTCCTCGCCGCCTCGGGCGGTGGTGACCGCGACCAGGCTCAGGCAGCAGGTGACACCGGTGGCCAGGGCCACCCGGAGCGGGGTCGAGCCCAGCAGGGCGCGGCGGGGTGGCTCGGAGGCCCGGTGACGGCCGATCGTCCGTTCGGTTGATGCGGCGTCGCTCGAAAGGGTCGTCGGGCGCGCGTCGGTCAGCTTCTGCTCGGAGGGGTCGTCGCGATGCACTCGCCGAGGCTAAAGAACTGCTTTCCCGATTCCACCGGCCCGTACGGTGGCATGCGCCACAATTTGTCCCGATCTTGGGGACAATAAGGGGCAACAACCCCGCAAAGACGATCAACCTCGCCGTTCGGGCTAGCCGGGTATTCCCGATTCGCCGGTCAAAGCCGGTCGCCGTCGACGTCATCAGCATCCGTTTCGGCGGCTCTTCACGACTCACTCCTACGGCCGATGCCCGGTCCACCGAACACCCGAGACCCCGGCATGGCCGTTCGGTGGACGCACGACCCAGGTGGCGACCGGATCAGTGCCGGCCGTTCTCCGCCGGGGTGACGGTCAACCGGTGCCGGCTGTTGTCGCCGCTGGAGAACGGCCAGAGCCGGTCGGCGTACTCGACCAGGTCGGCCAGTTGCTGCCGGCTCAGACCGGCGGAGGAGATCGAGGCGTGCACGTCGGCCCGGTACCGGCCGTCGTCGTCGCGCCCCAGCTTCGCCTCAGCCCGCACCTGAACGGTGTGCGCCTCGTCGGTGATCTCCCCGGCAGCCTCCACCGCCGCGTGGTGCAGGCAGGACGCGAAGGCGGCGGCCAACAACTGCTCCGGCCGCAACCCGGTGCAGTGCGCCGCCAGCGGCGAGGCCAGCGCGGAGGAGAGTCCGCCATCGTCGGTGCGTACGTGACCGCCCTCGGCGGTCGCGGTGGCCTCATGCAGCCAGGAACTCGGATCCGGCATCGCGTTCCTCCCGTCGCTCACCGGCCCGAGTTCCCGACCCTTGCGCGGCGAAACGCCGAGCGGTCAGCGCCCGCCGGACCGGTCCGGCCCGTCGGCCACCCGCACCGCCTCGGTGGCCTCCATCGCGGCCTGCTCGGTCCACGGCGACGTCGCAGCCGATCGGCGTGCCGTGGGCGCCAGCATCGGCACGTACACCCGGGCGTCCACCGCCTCGGCCAGCAGCAGCGCGGCGACCAGGCTGGTCGGACGCCGCGCCGGGTCCTCGGCCAGGCAGGAGCGGCACAGCTCGGCCACCTCCGGCGGGAGCCCGTCGATCTCGGGCAGCGGTTCCGCCGGCCGCCGGCGGCGCGCGCCCAGCAGCTCGACGGTGCTGTCCGCCGCGTACGGCAGCCGGCCGGTGAGGCAGTAGTAGAGCAGCACGCCGAGGGCGTACATGTCGGCCGCCGGGGTGGCCGGCGCGCCGTCGAACTGCTCGGGCGCCAGGTACGCCGGAGTGCCGACGATGATCCCTTCCGGCGTCGGGTCCGACGCCCCGGCCGGGCTGGCGATGCCGAAGTCGAGCACCTTCACCCCCGAGGGGGTGAGCATGATGTTGGCCGGCTTGACGTCGCGGTGCACGATGCCGTTCGCGTGCGCGGCGGCCAGCGCCGCGCCGACCTCCGCGCAGACCCGGACCGAGATCCGCCAGTCCAGCGGACCGGCCCGCAGGTGCGCGGCGAGTGTCTCCCCCTCGGCCAGCTCCATCACGATGTACGGCACCTGGCGACCGGGCAGCGCGGAGGAGGAGGTGCCGAAATCGTGCACGCTCGCCACGTTCGGGTGCACCAGGCGGGCCGCGGAGCGGGCCTCGGCCTGGATGCGCTCCACCGGGCCGTGCTGGCCGTCCGCGCCGGGCGAGATCAGCTTCACCGCGACCGGCCGGTCCAGCACCCGGTCGTGGGCTCGCCACACCTCGGACATGCCGCCGACGCCGATGCGCTGTTCGAGCCGGTATCGCCTGTCCAGCGTGCGCATCGACCGCTCCTCGCCTCGTCCCGCCGGCGGCGGTTGCTTCGTTCGCGGTACCCGGGCTCCGAGCTGGGCAAACCGTCGGCCAAATCGCGAGGCGCCGGGCCCGCCCACCCGCTGCGATGCGGGCGGTGGGTGCGGTAGCTTGCGAGCCAGGGCCGGTGTCACCGAACGTGCCGGCACGGTCACCCGAGGGGACGCCGCGATGGGCGAGGTCACCGTACGCTTCGTCGGCGGGCCTGCTGACGGCCTGGTGCGGGAGGTGCCGGCCGGGCCGGACGGCGCCCCGCCGCAGCGTTGGATCATGCGGCACCCGGACGGCACCGGGCCGGTGCAGGCCGGCCCCGACCACCTCTACGAGCGCGACCGGCCCGACGGCCTGGGCGGTTGGAGCATGCGGTTCGTACGCACCGACCCGTTCGGGGTGTCCGAGTGACCCCGGGGCGGAGCTGACCGGCGGTGACACCGACGCGCCGCCGACCCGTCCGCACAGCCGGCACACAGGTGCCGCAGAGGCGTGCCACAGCTGGCGCGCCCACGATGGGGGACATGGTCATGGACGGGCAGACCGCGCCCAGCCGGATCGAGCTGCGCCGCCCCGACGGCGAGCCGGTCCGGGTGCTGGTGGTCGACGACGAGCCGACGCTGACCGACCTGCTGTCGATGGCGCTGCGCTACGAGGGCTGGCAGGTGCGCAGCGCCGGCAACGGCACGGCGGCGTTGAGCACCGCGCGGCAGTTCCAGCCGGACGCCGTGGTGCTCGACGTGATGCTGCCCGACCTGGACGGCTTCCAGGTGCTGCGCCGGTTGCGCGAGCAGTCGCCCACCGTGCCGGTGCTCTTCCTGACCGCCCGGGACGCGGTCGAGGAGCGCATCGCCGGGCTGACCGTCGGCGGCGACGACTACGTCACCAAGCCGTTCAGCCTGGAGGAGGTGATCGCCCGGCTACGCGCCCTGCTGCGCCGCTCCGGCTTCGCGATCGCCACCCGGGAGGACGCGGTGCTGACCGTCGGCGATCTCAGCCTCGACGAGGACAGCCACGAGGTCCGGCGGGACGGCCAGCTCATCACCCTGACCGCGACCGAGTTCGAGCTGCTGCGCTTCCTGATGCGCAACCCGCGCCGGGTGCTCAGCAAGGCGCAGATCCTCGACCGGGTGTGGAACTACGACTTCGGCGGCCAGGCCAACGTCGTCGAGCTGTACATCTCGTACCTGCGCAAAAAGATCGACGCCGGCCGGGCACCGATGATCCATACGTTGCGCGGCGCGGGCTATGTCCTCAAGCCGGCCGAGTGACCCGGGCGACCGACCGGGCCGCCGGCCGGTGCGCGCCGCCCGCCGGTGGCTGGCCGGCCGGTCGTTGCGTACCCGGTTGGTGCTCGCCCTGGTCGCGCTGCTCGCGCTGGTCAGCGTCGCCATCGGCGGGCTCACCACGGTGGCGCTGCGGCACTTCCTGATCGACCGGCTCGACGCCCAACTGGCCCCCTCCACGGTGATGCGGGGCGCGGGTCGGCCGGCCTTCCCGGGCAGCGGGCCGGCCATCCCGCCCGGACTACCGGCCGGCACCGTGGTAGCCGACATCACCGGTGACCGGGTTACGGCCGCGTCCACGCTGACCCACAGCCCGTCCAGCGCGGACCCCTTCCCCGACGAGAAACCCGTTCCGGCCGACGAGGTCGCCGCCCTGGCCGCCCTGCCGGTCGGCGCCGAGCCGCGCACGGTCGACCTCGGCGACCGCGGCGAGTACCGCGCCGTCGCCCGGCAGTTCCGCGACGGCCGGGTGCGGGTCGTCGCGCTGCCGCTGGCCGGCGTGCGGGAGACCGTCTGGTGGATGATCGCCGCGCAGGCCGGCGTGGCCACCGTCGGGCTGCTCATCGCCGGCACTGCCGGCGCGCTGATCGTCCGGGCCACGCTGCGACCGCTGAACCGGGTGGCCGCCACCGCCACCCGGGTCACCGAGCTGCCGTTGGACCGCGGCGAGGTGGCGCTCGCCGTCCGGGTGCCGGCGGGGGACACCGACCCGCGTACCGAGGTCGGCCAGGTCGGCGCCGCGCTGAACCGGATGCTCGGCCACGTCGCCGACGCGCTCGCCGCCCGGCAGGCCAGCGAGACACGGGTACGCCAGTTCGTCGCCGACGCCAGCCACGAGCTGCGCACCCCCCTCGCCGCGATCCGCGGGTACGCCGAGGTGGCCCGGCGCGGCCGTGGCGAGGTCCCCGCCGACGTGGCGCACGCCCTGCGCCGGGTGGAGTCGGAGAGCACCCGGATGACCAGCCTCGTCGACGACCTGCTGCTGCTGGCCCGGCTGGACACCGGCCGCCCGCTCGCGGTCGACCAGGTCGACCTGTCCGCCCTCGTGGTGGACGCGGTCAGCGACGCGCACGTGGCCGGCCCGGAACACCGTTGGCAGCTCGACCTGCCCGAGGTGGTGATCCGGGTCCCCGGCGACGCCGCCCGGCTGCACCAGGTGGCGGCGAACCTGCTGGCCAACGCCCGGGTGCACACCCCGCCCGGCACGGTGGTGACGACCACGCTGGCCGTCGACGGGGACGCGGCCGTGCTCACCGTCGCTGACGACGGGCCGGGGGTGCCGGCGGAGCTGCAACCGGAGCTGTTCGAGCGGTTCGCCCGCGGCGACAGCTCCCGGTCCCGGGCGCACGGCAGCACCGGCCTCGGCCTCGCGATCGTGGCGGCGGTGGTGGAGGCGCACCACGGCGCGGTCGCGGTGCACAGCCGGCCGGGCCGGACCGTGTTCACCGTGCGGCTGCCGAATCCCACAGCTGACGCATAGTCCCCAGCTCCGTCCCGGTGCAGTGCGCCAATCTGTCCGCTACGGCGTGGACGATCGGCGTACGGTGAGGAACAAGTCCGGCTTTCTGGGTCAAAAGCCTCACCGCTGTACGCCCGGGACGCCGGTGTCGAGACGGCGAGTGAAGGAGCGATCGGTGATCCATCTGGCCTACCTGGACGCGGGATCCGGCAGCCTGATCGTGCAGGCGGTCGTGGGCGGGGTGGCCGGGGCCGCGGTCGCTGCCAAGCTCTACTGGCGACGCCTGGTCGACCGGTTCCGCCGACAGCCCACCGACCAGCGGTGAGTCGGCACGTCCCGGCGATGGCGTTCTCACCCGCGGCGGCCCGGCCCGAGCCGGCCTCCTTCCGCGATCCGGCCAACCGGGTCTTCCATGTCGGCGACGAGGTGCTGCGCGGGCTGGACGCGCAGGCAGCCGAGCACTGGCGGGCGCTGCGAGCCACCGCCTTCTTTCCGGCGCTGGTTGCCGCGGGCAAGGTCTGCGCTACCGAGGACGCGCCACCGGCGCTGGTGCCCGCGTCCGCCGGGAAGCCGTGGGCGGCGGTGCTGCGCCACGAACGCATCCCGTTCGTCTCCCACCCGTACGAGTGGTCCTTCAGCATGCTGCGCGACGCCGCGCTGCTGCACCTGGAGATCCTGCGCGGCGCGCTCACCGACGGGTTCACCACCAAGGACGGCTCGGCCTACAACCTCCAGTGGCGTGGCGCCGAGGCGGTCTTCATCGACATCGGCTCCTTCGAGCCGGTACGCGACGGCGAGCCGTGGGCCGGCTACCGGCAGTTCTGCCAGACCGTGCTCTACCCGTTGCTGCTCACCGCCCACCTGGGGGTGGACTTCCAGTCCTGGCTGCGCGCCCGGGTCGACGGCATCGAGGCCGAGCAGCTCCGCCCGCTCTTCGGCGGGGCCCGCCGGCTGCGCCCCGGCGTCCTGACCCACGTGCACCTGCACGGCGCGATGCAGCAGCGCAACGCCGCCGCCAGCACCACCGACGTACGGGCCCAGCTGCGGGCCGCCGGTTTCTCCCGGGAACTGCTGCTGGCCACCGTGCGTGGCATGGAGAAACTCGTCCGCAAGCTGGACCGTCGCCCGGCGGGCAGCCACTGGTCGGACTACCAGCGCACCTGCGGCTACTCCGCTCAGGACCGGGCGGCCAAGGAGCGGTTCGTGTCCGCCGCGCTGACTGCCGGCGCCCGGCCGCGCCTGGTACTCGACCTGGGCGCCAACGACGGCCGGTACGCCCGGCTGGCAGCCGAGCACGCCGACTACGTGGTCGCCGTCGAGCAGGACCCGGCCGTGGTCGACGAGCTGTACCGGGCGCTGCGGGCCGAGGGGCACCGCCGGATCCTGCCGCTGGTGGTGGATCTGGCCGACCCGTCGCCCGGTGGCGGCTGGCGGGGCGTCGAGCGCGCCGGCTTCGCCGAGCGGGCGTCGGCGGACGCGGTGCTCGCCCTGGCCGTGGTGCACCACCTGGCGATCGGGCGCAACGTGCCGCTGCCGGAGGTGATCGACTGGCTCGCGGGGCTGACGGCGCCGGGCGGTGCGGTGGTGGTGGAGTTCGTGCATCCGGAGGACCCGATGGCCCGCCGGCTGCTCGCCAACAAGCCCGAGGGCCTCTTTCCGGACTACCGGCGTGACACCTTCGAGCGCCTGCTCGCGGCCCGGGGCCAGATCACCGATCGTCTCGAGCTGCCTTCGGGCACCCGCACGCTCTACCGGGCGGTGATGGGTGGCTGAACCAGCGTCGGCATCCCCGCCGGGCCCGCCGGCCGAGAAGCCGGTGACCGGGCGGTGGGACCGGGGCTGGCGCGGTGAACTGTGCCGCCTGCTGGAGGTGGTGGCGCTGGTCGGGCTGGTGGTCACCCAGCCGCTGCTGGACGTGCTCGGCCGCAGTCCCGACTTCTTCCTCTTCCACCGAGCAGACCCGGGGCAGATTCTGCTGCTGGTCGCCCTGGTGGCGGTGGTGCCCACCGTGCCGGTGGCGCTGCTCGGTGCGCTGAGCCGCCTCGCCGGCCGAACGACCCGCGCGCTCACCCACACCGGCCTCGTCGGGCTGCTGCTGGCCGCCCTGGCCGTGCAGGTGGGCCGGCACGTGACGCCGCTTCGGGGCGTACCCCTGCTGCTCGTCGCCGGCCTGGCCGGCGCGGCCGGCGCGGCCGCGCATCGGCGCTGGCGGGCGCCGAGCCGGGTGCTGCGGCTGGCCGCAGTCGGGCCGGTGGCCTTCGTGGCGCTCTTCCTGCTCGGCTCACCCACCTCCGTGGTGGTGCTGCCCCGCGGCGACGGCGGCGCGGCCGGCACCGCGCAGGGTACGGGCGGCCACCCGCCGGTGGTCATGCTGATCCTCGACGAACTGCCGCTGGTGAGTCTGCTCGGCGCCGACGGGCGGATCGACGCGGCCCGGTACCCGCACTTCGCCGAGCTGGCCGGCGGCTCGACCTGGTACCGCAACGCCACCGGGGTCAGCGGCTGGACCCCCAACGCGCTGCCGGCGATGCTCACCGGCCGCTACCCGGCGCGGTCGGTCGCACCGCACTACTCGCAGTACCCGGACAACATCTTCACCGCCTTCGGCGGCCTGTACGACATCCGCGCCGAGGAGAGCATCACCCGGCTCTGCCCGCCCAGCCGCTGCGAGCAGCCGGTCGCGCCGGAACAGGGGCTCGGCGTGCTGGTGCGGGAGACCGGCAAGCTGCTCGGCCAGGTCGCCGGGCCGACCGAGGCCCGGGTCGACCCGGAGGACTCGTACCGGGAGCAGACCCGCGCCGAGGCCGGCCTGGACGCCGCCGAGCCGGTGCCGGCCGACCCGAAGTTCCGCTGGGACAGCCTGGACGACAACCAGCCGGCCCGGTTCACCAGCTTCCTGGCCGGGCTGAAACCGGCACCCCGACCTGCCCTGCACTTCCTGCACCTGCTGATGCCGCACTCGCCGTGGGCGTTCCTGCCGTCCGGGGCGCGCTACGACGCCCCCGAGGACCTGCCCAACGACGGCGCCGGCTGGGTCGACCTGGCCCGACAGCGGCACCTCGCCCAACTGGGCTACACCGACCGGCTGATCGGCGAGACGCTGCGCACGCTGCGCGCCAGCGGCCTCTACGACCAGGCCCTCGTCGTGGTCACCGCCGATCACGGGGTGAGCTTCCGCCCGGGCGCCCAGGGCCGGGGGATGGACGCCATCAAGGCGGCCGCCGGCGAGGTGGCGTGGGTGCCGATGTTCCTCAAGGAGCCCGGGCAGCGGGCCGGCCGCGTGGACGACCGCAACTGGGAACACGTCGACCTGCTGCCGACCGTGGCCGACGAGGCGGCCATCCGGCTGCCCTGGCGGGTCGACGGCCGTTCCGCCCGGCAGGCCCCGCGCACCGACGGCACGAAGCACTTCTACGACCGCCCCGGCGAACCGGTCACCTTCCCCGGCGGGGTGCCCGCCCCACCGCCGCTGCCACCGCCGCATCCCCTGGTGGGCACCGATGTCCGCGCCGGCCCGACGGGGGGCAGCGCCAGGGTGGCCGACCTGGCCGCGTTCCGGGCGATGGATCCGGACACCGGCACCCTGCCGGCGCTGGTCTGGGGCGACGTGCCGGACCGGATACCGGACGGCACGCTGCTGGCGGTGGCGGTGAACGGCCGGATCGGGGCGGTGGTCCCGGTGGTGCCGGCGGATCCCGGCGGACGCCGATTCGCCGCGCTGCTCACCGACGACCAACTGTTCCGGGCCGGCACCAACCAGCTCGACGTCTACCAGGTGGCGGCGGACGGTACGCTCCGACGCCTCGCGCTGTCCTGAGCTGGGCTCGCTGTGGTTTCGCGCGGGGTTTCCCGGCGGTCCGGTCGGGAATCGGGTGACGCATACCTCACCGCAGAACCACGGCGGGCGGTGTCGACCGAGCCGCAATTACGGTAGAAGCGAAGGCAATTCAACGTAGATCTGCCGGCGAAGCGAGGAACCACATGACGGAAGTCAAGCTCGATCACCCCGGTGGGCAGCTGTCGATGCCGGTGCATCCTGCGGTCGAGGGCCCCGCCGGTATCGGGGTGAGCAAGCTGCTGAAGGAAACCGGGATGACCACGTACGATCCCGGTTTCGTGAACACCGCGGCTGCCTCATCCGCGATCACCTACATCGACGGCGACGCGGGGATCCTGCGTTACCGGGGATACCCGATCGAGCAGCTGGCCGAGAAGTCCTCCTTCCTGGAGGTCTCGTACCTGCTCATCTACGGTGAGCTGCCGACCGAGCAGCAGCTGACCGAGTTCACCGAGTGGATCCGGCGGCACTCGCTGCTGCACGAGGAGATGCGCCGCTTCTTCGACGGTTTCCCCCGGGACGCCCACCCGATGGCCGTGCTCTCGTCGGCGGTCAGCGCCCTGTCCACCTTCTACCAGGACAGCCTGGACCCGTTCGACTCCGAGCACGTGGAGATCTCGACGGTCCGGCTAATGGCGAAGGTGCCGACCATCGCCTCGTACGCCTACAAGAAGTCCATCGGGCAGCCGCTGCTGTACCCGGACAACTCGCTGGGGTACGTGGACAACCTGCTGCGGATGACGTTCGGCGTGCCGGCGGAGCCGTACGAGGTCGACCCGGTGATGTCGAAGGTGCTGGACATGCTCTTCGTCCTGCACGCCGACCACGAGCAGAACTGCTCCACCTCGACCGTCCGGCTGGTCGGCTCCAGCAACGCCAACCTGTTCGCCTCGGTGTCCGCCGGTGTCAACGCGCTGTTCGGTCCGCTGCACGGTGGCGCCAACCAGGCGGTGCTGGAGATGCTCCAGCAGATCCACGCCGGCGACGACGACGTCCGCTCCTTTGTCCGCAAGGTCAAGAACAAGGAGGACGGCGTCAAGCTGATGGGCTTCGGCCACCGGGTCTACAAGAACTACGACCCGCGGGCGGCGATCGTCAAGAAGGCGGCGCAGGACGTGCTGGGCCGGATGGCCAAGCCGGACCCGCTGCTGGACATCGCCATGGAGCTGGAGGAGATCGCGCTCGCCGACGACTTCTTCGTCTCCCGCCGGCTCTACCCGAACGTGGACTTCTACACCGGCCTGATCTACAAGGCCATGGGCTTCCCCACGAAGATGTTCACGGTGCTGTTCGCGCTCGGCCGGCTCCCCGGCTGGATCGCCCAGTGGCGCGAGATGATCAACGACCCGGAGACCAAGATCGGCCGCCCGCGGCAGGTCTACGTCGGCTCGGCCGAGCGGGACTACGTCCCCTTCGCCAACCGCTGACGTGCAAGGAAGGGCACCTTATTAACGCCTCGTGTAGAGGAAGGGCCCCTTCTTGACACTCCGACAGGACAAGGGCCGCCGACTCATGGTCGGCGGCCCTTGTCGTGCGATCAGTAGCGCGCTTGTTAATAGGGGGCCCTTCCTCTACCGCAGGCGTTAATAAGGTGCCCTTCCTTGCACCTCAGCGGAGGCCGGCGGCGGCCAGCAGGTTGCCGTGGGGGAGCGCGGGGAGGGCGCGGCCCTGGGACATGCGCTGTTCGGCGCGCTGGGCGGTGAACGCGGCGTCGGTCGCGATGGCCGCGGCGTAGCTGGCGGCGGTGCGTTGGGCGATCGCGGACCAGCCGTACTGGTCGTGCACCATCTGCCGGGCGCGGCGGGCCAGCGCGCGGGCGCGGTCCCGGTCCGACAGCAGCGCGTGCACGGCGTCGGTCAGCCCGTCCGGGTCGTGCGGTGCGAAGGTCATCCCGGTCACCCCCGGCTCGACGATCTCCGCGAGACCACCGGTGGCGGCCACCGCGAGTGGGGCTCCGGCCGCGGCGCCCTCCAGGGCCACCATCCCGAACGGCTCGTAGATGCTCGGCACCGCGAAGCAGTCGGAGGCGGCCATCAACGCCGGCAGGTCGGTGCCGCCCAGGAAGCCCGGCATGGCGACCATGCCGCCCAGGCCGCGGCGGTGCACCTCGGCTTCCAGCTCCGCGCGGTACGGGCCGTCGCCGGCGATCACCACGCGCAGTCCGGGGTGCCGCTCGCGCAGCCGTGGCAACCCGGCGATCAGGTGCTGCACGCCCTTCTCGTAGACCAGCCGGCCGGCGAAGGTGACCAGCGGGCCGTCCCCGGCGAACCGGGCCCGAGCGGCGCTCACCGCGGCCGACGGCACTTGCCAGCGGTGCGGCTCCACGCCGTTGGCCACCACGTCGACCCGGCCGTTCGGCACGCCGAACAGCGTGGTCACCTCGTCGCGCATGTACCCCGAGCAGACGATCACCCGGGCGGACTCGTTGCTGAGCCAGTGCTCGACGCCGTGGATGGTGCGGTTCATCTCCTCGGGCAGCCAGCCCTGGTGCCGGCCGGCCTCGGTGGCGTGGATGGTGGTGACCAGGGGCAGGTCCAGGTGCTCGGCGAGGGTGATCGCGGTGTGGGCGACGAGCCAGTCGTGGGCGTGGATGACGTCGTAGGTGCCGGCTTCGGTGGCGCGTAGGGCGGTGCGGGTGAGGGTGTGGTTGAAGGCCATGGTCCAGGCGAGGAGGGATTCGGTGGCCAGGGGGAAGGTGACGGGGTCTTCGGGGGCGCGCAGGATGCGGACGCCGTCGGCGTATTCCTCCAGGGGTGCGCCGTCGGTGTGGCGGGTGACGACGGTGACGTCGTGGCCGGCGGTGGCGAGGGCGACGGAGAGGGCGTGGACGTGTCGGCCGAGGCCGCCGACGAGCACCGGCGGGTACTCCCAGGAGAGCATCAGGATGCGGCGGGTCTGCGGGGGGACCCCCGGGCCGGGCTGCGCCGGGACCTGGGGCCGGGAGGTCAGGGTGGGCCGGTGGGCCCGGTCCTTGGTGGCAGCGAGCTGCTCGTCGACCCGCAGGGTCGTCACATCAATCTCCGTCCATGCATGGTGGTACGCGCCGGCGTCGGTGGCGGCGAAGCGGGAGGTGGCGGGGTGGCCGAAGGCCGAGTGGGGTACGCGCGGGAGCGTCCCCGAACAAGCAAAGGGCATCGAGCGCCGTCGCGCATCCTCAGAAGGGACAAGGTGACGGAAGACACCTGAAGGCCTGGCGCGCATCAGACAGGTGCATTCCGGGCGTCCCCTGAAAGGATGGATTGGCGCCGCGGGGCGGGGGGCAATACCGACGTGCGCGCTGGGCCCACGCCGGTGCGCTCGTGGCGCGGTGCGCACATGACCAAGGTCTGAAGGAGCGACATGCAGGTCTGGCCGGGCGAGCGGTACCCCCTGGGCGCCACCTACGACGGGATGGGCACCAACTTCGCCATCTTCTCGGAGCTGGCCGAGCGGGTGGAGCTGTGCCTCTTCGACGAGTGGGACACCGGCGCCGAGCGGCGGGTCGAGCTGCGCGAGGTGGACGCCTACGTCTGGCACGCGTACCTGCCGGGGATCGAGCCGGGGCAGCGCTACGGCTACCGGGTCCACGGGCCGTACGACCCGGCGAACGGGCTGCGCTGCAACCCGCACAAGCTGCTGCTCGACCCGTACGCCAAGGCGATCGACGGCGACGTGACGTGGGACCCGGCGGTCTACGACTACGACATGGCCGAGCCGGAGCGGATGAACGAGACCGACTCGGCGCCGTTCATGCCCAAGTCGGTGGTGGTCAACCCGTACTTCGACTGGGGCAACGACAAGCCACCGCGCACCCCGTACCACCACTCGGTGATCTACGAGGCACACGTACGGGGGCTGACCATGCGCCACCCGGACATCCCCGAGGAGCTGCGCGGCACGTACGCCGGCATCGCCTCCCCGCCGATGATCGAGCACCTGACCCGGCTCGGTGTGACCGCCATCGAGCTGATGCCCGTGCACCAGTTCATCCACGACCACCGGCTGGTCGACCTGGGGCTGCGCAACTACTGGGGCTACAACACCATCGCCTTCTTCGCCCCGCACCACGGCTACTCCGCGCTGGGCCGCCTGGGGCAGCAGGTGCAGGAGTTCCGGGGCATGGTCAAGGCGCTGCACGCGGCCGGCATCGAGGTCATCCTCGACGTGGTCTACAACCACACCGCCGAGGGCAACCACCTCGGGCCGACGCTGAGCTTCAAGGGCGTGGACGCCCCCAGCTACTACCGGCTCAGCGAGGAGGACCGCCGCTACTTCGTCGACTACACGGGCACCGGCAACAGCCTCAACGTGCGCAGCCCCCACTCACTTCAGCTGATCATGGATTCGCTGCGTTACTGGGTGCAGGAGATGCACGTCGACGGCTTCCGCTTCGACCTGGCCGCCACCCTGGCCCGCGAGTTCTACGAGGTGGACCGGCTCTCCACCTTCTTCGAGGTGGTCCAGCAGGACCCGGTGGTCAGCCAGGTCAAGCTGATCGCCGAGCCGTGGGACGTCGGCCCCGGCGGCTACCAGGTGGGCAACTTCCCGCCGGTGTGGACCGAGTGGAACGGCAAGTACCGCGACACCGTGCGGGACTTCTGGCGTGGTGAGCCGGCCACCCTGGCCGAGTTCGCGTCCCGGATCTCCGGCTCCGCCGACCTCTACCAGGACGACGGCCGCCGCCCCTTCCACAGCATCAACTTCGTCACCGTCCACGACGGGTTCACGCTCAACGACCTGGTGTCGTACAACGACAAGCACAACGAGGCCAACGGCGAGGACAACCGGGACGGCGAGAGCCACAACCGGTCCTGGAACTGCGGGGTCGAGGGCGACACCGACGACGAGGCGGTGCTCGCCCTGCGGGCCAAACAGCGGCGCAACTTCCTGGCCACGCTGATGCTCTCCCAGGGTGTGCCGATGATCGGCCACGGCGACGAGCTGGGCCGCACCCAGCACGGCAACAACAACGCCTACTGCCAGGACAGCGAGCTGGCCTGGGTCGACTGGGACAACACCGACTCCCAGCTGCTGGAGTTCGTCCGGACGCTGACCGCGTTCCGGGCCCGGCACCAGGTGTTCCGCCGCCGCCGGTTCTTCACCGGCCTGCCGGTCGGCGGGCGCGAGGTCGACGAGCCGCTGCCGGACCTGGCCTGGTACACCCCGGACGGGCGGGAGATGACCGGCGACGACTGGGGCAACGACTTCGGCCGCTCGGTGGCGCTCTTCGTCAACGGCGAGGGCATCCGCGAGCGCGGCCAGTACGGCCAGCGCCACCACGACGCCTCGTTCCTGCTGTGCTTCAACGCCCACGACGCGCCGCTTGACTTCACCCTGCCCGGCAGCGAGTACGGCCAGAAGTGGGAACGGGTGATCAGCACCGCCGAACCCGAACCAGACGACGTCACGGTGATCAGCGCGGATGGCACCGTCCGGGTGCCGGACCGTTCTCTGGTGGTGTTGGAAAGGATGATCTGAGATGGCGGTGCCCCCTCACACCGACAAACCCAACGACGTCCGCACCACCTACCGCGTGCAGGTCCGCCCCGGCTTCGACCTGGACGCCACCGCCGAGATCGTCGACTACCTGGCCGATCTCGGCGTCAGCCACCTCTACAGCGCGCCGCTGCTGACCGCCACCCCCGGCTCGGCGCACGGCTACGACGTGGTCGACCACCGCGCGGTCAACCCGGAGCTGGGCGGTGAAGCCGCTCGGCAGCGGCTCCTGCGCGCGCTGCGCGACGCCAAGCTCGGCCTGGTCGTCGACATCGTGCCCAACCACGCCGGGGTGGCCGTGCCGCCAGCCAACCCCGCCTGGTGGGACGTGCTGCGCCGGGGGCGCGCCTCGACGTACGCCGACTGGTTCGACATCGACTGGGACCGGGGCCGGCTGCTGCTGCCGGTGCTGGCCGACGCGCCGGACGCCCTGGACGACCTCAAGGTGGTCGACGGGGAGCTGCGCTACCACGAGCACCGGTTCCCCATCGCCGACAGCACCGGCGACGGCAGCGCCCGCGAGGTGCACGAACGGCAGCACTACGAGCTGGCCTCCTGGCGGCGCGGTGACGCCGAGCTGACGTACCGCCGGTTCTTCGCCGTTTCGGACCTGGCGGGGCTGCGGGTGGAGGACCCGGCGGTGTTCGCCGCCACCCACGAGCTGATCCTGCGCTGGGCCGCCGCCGGGGAGGTCGACGGCATCCGGGTCGACCACCCGGACGGCCTGCGCGACCCCGGCGGCTACCTGGCCCGGCTGCGGGAGGCCGCGCCGGAGGCCTGGCTCGTGGTGGAGAAGATCCTGGAGTACGGCGAGGAACTGCCGGACTGGCCGGTGGACGGCACCACCGGCTACGACGCTCTCGCCGCGGTCGGCGGGCTCTTCGTCGACACCGACGCCGAGGGTGACTTCACCGTGCTGGACACCCGGCTGACCGGGCAGCACACCTCGTGGGAGGACCTGACCCACGCCACCAAGCTGGCCGCCGCCACCCGATTGCTCGCCGCCGAGCTGACCCGGCTGGCCGCCCTCGCCCCCGAGGTGCCAACCGAGCAGGCCCGCGCGGCGCTCGCCGAGCTGGCCGCCGCGTTCGCCGTGTATCGGGGCTACCCGCCGCACGGCGACCAGCACCTCGCCGCCGCCCGCTCCGAGGCGGGCCGGCGCCGCCCGGATCTGACCACAGCCCTGGACGGGGTCACCCGCCGGCTGCGCGACCCCGACGACGAGCTGGCCCAGCGTTTCCCCCAGTTCACCGGCGCGGTGATGGCCAAGGGCGTGGAGGACACCGCCTACTACCGCTGGACCCGGTTCGTGGCGCTCAACGAGGTCGGCGACAGCCCCGCCCACTTCGGGGTACCGCCGGCGGAGTTCCACCGCTTCGCCGCCGCCCGGCAGGTCCGTTGGCCGGCGAGCATGACCACCGTCTCCACCCACGACACCAAACGCGGCGAGGACGTCCGCGCCCGCCTGGCCGTGCTCAGCGAGCTGCCGGGCCAATGGGCCGAGCAGGTCAAGAGCTGGATGGAGTACGCACCGCTGCCCGACCCGGCCTTCGCCCACCTGCTCTGGCAGACCGCCGTCGGCGCCTGGCCGATCGAACGGGAGCGGCTGCACACGTACGTCGAGAAGGCCGCGCGGGAGGCGTCGACCTCGACCAGTTGGGCGGACCCCGACCCGGTCTTCGAGCAGGCGCTGCACGCCGTGGTCGATTTGATGTACGACGACCCGAGCCTGCACGACGAGCTGACCGAGCTCGCGACGGCGATCACCCCGGCCGGCTGGTCCAACTCACTGGGCCAGAAGCTGGTGCAGCTCGCCATGCCCGGTGTTCCGGACACGTACCAGGGCACCGAGCTGTGGGACAACTCCCTCGTCGACCCCGACAACCGCCGCCCGGTCGACTTCTCCGTACGCCGGGAGCTGCTGGCGCGTCTGGACGGCGGCTGGCGTCCGCCGGTGGACGACAGCGGCGCCGCGAAGCTGCTGGTGGTCTCGCGGGCCCTGCGGCTGCGCCGGGCGCACCCGGAGCTGTTCACCGGCTACCGGTCGGTGCCGGCGCACGGGCCGGAGGGGCGGTTCGCGGTGGCCTTCGACCGGGGCGGCGCGATCGGGGTGGCCACCCGCCTGCCGCTGGGCCTGGCCCGTGTCGGTGGCTGGTGTGACACAGTCCTGTCGCTTCCCGTTAACGAGGTGAAGGACCTGTTCACCGGCCGGGTCTACAGTGGCGGAGAGACCTCCGTGGCCGACCTGCTGGCCGACTATCCCGTCGCACTGCTGGCTCCTCCCACCGCTTCCGTGGAGGCTGCGTGATGACCGAATTCACCGTGTGGGCGCCGGACGCCACCCGGGTCCGGCTGCGCCTGCCGGGCGACGCGGACCACGAGATGCGCGCCGCCGCCGACGGCTGGTGGCGGGTCGAGGTGCCCGACGCCGGGCTCGACTACTCCTTTCTGCTGAACGACGACGAAACCCCACTGCCCGACCCCCGGTCGCCGTGGCAACCTGCGGGTGTGCACGGGCCCAGCCGACGCTACGACCACGCCGCCTTCGAGTGGACCGACGACGCGTGGACGGGCCGGCAACTGCCCGGCAGCATCCTCTACGAGCTGCACATCGGCACCTTCACCCCCGAGGGCACCTTCGACGCGGCCATCGACCGCCTCGACCACCTCGTCTCACTCGGTGTCGACCTGATCGAACTGCTCCCGGTCAACGCCTTCAACGGCGAACACAACTGGGGGTACGACGGCGTCTGCTGGTACGCCCCACACCAGCCCTACGGCGGCCCGGACGGCCTGAAACGCCTCGTCGACGCTGCTCACGCCAAGGGGCTGGGGGTGATCCTCGACGTCGTCTACAACCATTTCGGGCCCTCCGGGGCCTACGCGCCGCGGTTCGGACCGTACCTCGCCGAGCAGAGCAACAGTTGGGGCCGCTCGGTCAACCTGGACGGCCCGCACTCCGACGAGGTACGCCGCTACATCATCGACAGCGTGCTCATGTGGCTACGCGACTACCACGTCGACGGGCTGCGCCTGGACGCCGTGCACGCCCTGCCCGACACCCGAGCGGTGCCGCTGCTCGAAGAGCTGGCCATCGAGGTCGAGTCCTTGTCGACGCACCTGGGCCGCCCGCTGTCACTGATTGCCGAATCCGACCTCAACGACCCACGGCTCATCACCCCTCGGGAGGCGGGCGGCTTTGGGCTGCACGCCCAGTGGAACGACGACGCGCACCACGCGCTGCACACGTTGCTGACGGGGGAGCGGCAGGGCTACTACGGGGACTTCGGCTCCCTGGAGACGCTGACGGACGTGCTCACGGGTGGGTTCTTCCACGCCGGCACCTGGTCCAGCTTCCGTAACCGCCACCATGGGCGGCCTCTGGACTCGCGCGTCCCTGGTCATCGGCTGGTTGCCTATTTGCAGAACCATGACCAGATCGGCAACCGGGCTACCGGTGATCGGATCTCGGCTTCGCTGTCGCCTTCGCTGCTGCGGGTCGGCGCTGTCTTGCTGCTGACCGCGCCCTTTACGCCGATGCTGTTCATGGGGGAGGAGTGGGCGGCGTCTACGCCGTGGCAGTTCTTCACGTCGCATCCAGAGCCGGAGTTGGCGTCTGCTGTGGTGGACGGGCGGCGGCGGGAGTTCGCGGCGCACGGGTGGCCGGAGGGGGACGTGCCGGATCCGCAGGATCCGGAGACGTTCGTGCGGTCGCGGTTGGACTGGGCGGAGCTGGACAAGCCTGAGCATCGGGAGATGTTCTCGTTCTACCAGCGGCTTATCGCGCTGCGTCGGTCTCTTCCGGACCTGTCGGATCCTCGGCTGCACGCGGTATCCGTTCAGCACGGGGATCAGTTCCTGCTGATGCGGCGGGGGGAGACGCTGGTGGTGGCGAACCTGGCTGGGCGGGGGCAAGGGGTGAGCCTGCCGGAGGTGGCGCGGCGGGTGCTGCTGGCCACGGGGGAGGGGGTCACGGTGATGCGGGACCGAATCCAGTTGCCGGCGGAGACGGCGGCGATCGTGGCGTTGTGACGTTGATGTCGAATCGCTTGAAGGAGGACGCACGCATATCGCGGCAGTTGCGGATATCGCGGCGCTTCTTTCGACCTACGCCCAGGAGCGCACATGGCCAGCGGCGACCCGGCCTGACCGCTCGACCGTGGCGAAAACCCCGAAGGCCAGTTCATGGTACTCAGCGAGGGTCTTGAGCAGATCGTTCCGCTCGCCCGCCCGATCCTGTGCCATGTCGATCATCACGCACCGAGTGAGCGGCCGGGCCGGCCGCAGGACGACTTCCGGGCCAACCTGCAGCCGGCGCCCCGGCCAGCCCTCCTCCGGGAAGCCGCTGCCGGGAATGTCCACGGCGGCGATCCAACGCAATCAGCGCGACGGTGACAGTCGACCAGCAAGCCAAGCGCACGAACGGCGGCAGATCCGGATGCCCGTGCGGGTCCCAGCGGACGTTTTGTCAGGCTAGTGTCTCGAACCACTGCCCCGTGAGTTCGCGCGCTCTGCGGCGGACGTGGGTGATCCCCGACGGGCTGTTGAACGCGGCGAAGGGCGGCCACAGGAAGACGAGGATGGCGAGCTCTTCCGCCAGCAGCGCACGCTGCAGCGTGTGGCGCTCGGACGGCCGATGATCCAGGTAGGCGTCGATCAGAGCCCGGGGGACGGTCACGCCGGCGGGTGTGACACGGACGCTGAGGAAGGCCAGGTCGGATACAGCCCGACCGATGCCGGCCGCCTGCCAGTCACAGAACACCAGTGAGCCGGCAGAGTGCACGATGTTGTCTGTGTGGCAGTCGCCGTGGATGAAGACCGGCGGTAGTGCCCCAATGTGATCTTCAAGTTCGACGCGCCGGGAGACGAGGTCGGCAAGCTGCGGAAGCACGGGGGCCCAGAAGGCGTGGATCTCTTCCAGGTCCGGGTCGGCCAGGGCCTCGCGCAGCGCATCGGGGCGGTTCCAGCCCCCGCCCTTTGGTAGCGGCATGCTGTGTAGGGTGGCCAGCTCCCGACCCAGGCTTGCCCACATGCCTGCAGTCCATGACGTGGGCTCCTTGGGCTCGCCTGCCGCCTCAAGTAGCACGGCTACACCGTCCTCGGCATCCACGCAATCGAGAAGCCTCGGTGTGCGCACCGAGGCGACTGGCGCGACGTCCTGGTAGAAGAAGAGTTCCCGCCGAGCTGCTGCCAGTGCCTGCGGCCCCAGCAGGGCGGGAGTGACCTTAAGGTATGCGGTCTGCCCGTCGGTCGTGCGCACGGCACGGACCCCAGCGCCAGACCGGGACTCGAGCCGCGCCGCAGACACCTGGCCGACTACCCCGAACTCATTGAGCACCATCGTCATGAAATCGCTCGACATCAGAGCGGTTACACCTCGAACTCCCTCACCCGCGCTCCTGAGCGCCCACGGCAATGGCTTCGCCCTCCACGTCGTACGCTTCGGCGTTTCGTTTGACCTTACCGACGCACGCTCATCGACAGATCCGGAAGCCGTGCAAGCGCCACATCGAGGCCCTCAGTCCGGCTCGTCCAGGTCACAGGCGACCGTAGCCAGCTCCGACGCTGCGGTTTGCCAAGTGCGACTGCGCGGGGCGACGCTTCTCGGGCACTCAGCGTCATCGCTTGGACGCTCTGTCGGTGTACCGTCCAACCGTGCGGGGATAGTTGGGCGTGGCCGCTATCCCGGTCCTCTACCTGGGAGTGGGCGAAGGTATGGTGACGAAGCCGGACACCATCGGTGCCAGGATCCGGTACTGGCGGATGCGCCGTGGCGGCATGACTCAGGCCGTCCTCGCTGGGCTCGCTGGTGTCACCCAGTCCTACGTGTCGCAGGTTGAGTCGGGCCGGAAGACCATCGACCGCCGCTCCACTCTGGTCGCTCTCGCTGCCGCACTCCAGGTCACCGTGGCCGACCTGCTTGGCCAAGGCACGGAGTCCGGCGATCCGGCCCGCGAGACCGCCGCCGAGTGCGTACCGGCGATCTGGTCGGCCCTGATCGAAATCGAGGACGGTGAACGCCGCCCGTCGACCTACACCGAGGACCGTCTGGCCGCCGAGATCGCCCGCAGCGACCAACTCCGGACCTCCTGCAACTACCCGGCAATGGCTCGCCTGCTCCCCGGTCTGCTGCTCGAAGCCGCCGCGGTGGGTGGGGCCGCGCTCGCCCAGGTCGCATACCAAGCCTCCGCTTGCCTCCGGCACCTCGGATACCGACACCTGGCGCTCAATGCCGCTCGGCTCGCCGCACTGGTCGCCGAGGACACCGACGACCCGGCCTGGATCGGCGCCTCCCGGTTCGCCTACGCGCAGAGCCTGCCGATCGAGTCGGCCGCGCTTGCCGCCCGTGCTGCCGATCGCTCGCTCCGCGAGCTTCAGGCCGACGCGGCTGACGAGCGGGTGCGACAGATGCTCGGACAGCTCCACCTTTCTGCCGCGCTGACCTCGTCGGTAAGTGGTCGTCCGGATGTCGCTCGCGATCATCTTGCCGAGGCGGCACGTGAGGCGGTGACCCTCGGCGACCCGTCAGACGGGGCCGGGTTCAACGGCTGCGGTTTCGGTCCGACCAATGTCGGGCTCTGGGAGATGTCTATCGCTGCGGAGCAGGGCGAGTCCGGCCGAGTGATCGAACTATCCCGGAAGGTCCGGCCGCAGGTCCTCGCGGCGTCCATCCGCCAGCAGTCCTACTGGCTTGATCTCGGGAGAGCTCTCGCGGACGGCGGTCGCCGGGACACCGAGGCGCTTGCCGCGTTTGTGCAGGCTGAGCGGGCCGCACCGATCCCGTTCGCCATCAACACTCTCGCCCGCGATGCCGTCGTGACGCTGGCACAGCGTGCCAAGCGCCGCGCCATTCCCGACGACCTGCGGCTGCTCGCTGGGCGTATCGGCGTCAACCTGGTTGCATAACTGGCAGTAATTTCGGCATCACTGATCGGCCCTAGTGTCCGCTTTGGGACGTCGCTGCGTCCCGTTGGCCTGGTACGCGGGTGGTCGGTCCCCGAGCATCACCGCTGGGCCTCGACCTGAGGAGGCGGGGATGAGCGGTCAGGACGACAGCGCTCCGGAGAACAAGGGCAAACAGTCGGAGGCGGCCGAGCGGGAGGCCGCCAAGCAACGCCTCCTGGCCCAGGCCGAGGCGGATCGCGTACCGGTGGAGGACACGACCCGCGCGGTCCCGGACCGGCGGTGGCGGCGTGACCAGCGATGACCTACCGATCGGCCGGCGTGTGGCGTGTTGGCGGGTGCGGCGGCAGATGACGCAGCAGATGCTGGCCGACCGGCTCCGCAGGTCGAAGAGCTGGGTGGACAAGGTCGAGCGGGGCGTCCGCACCCTGGACCGGTACTCGGTGATCCAGGAACTGGCCCACGTGCTGCGGGTCGAGCCAGAGGTGCTGCTCGGCCAGCCGCGGAGCACGCCGGCCGGCACGCCGGACGGGGTGGACGACATCCGGGCCGCTCTCGCCCGCTACGACACTCCACAAGCCCCAGCCCAGACAACGGATGAGCTGAGAAGGCACGTCGGGTACGCCTGGATGACCTACCAGCACGCGCACTACGCGCAGTTGGTGCGGGTGCTGCCGGGTCTGCTCGACGCCGCCCAGGGCGCGCAGGCGGCGGAGCTGCTGGTGCAGGCGTACCGGATCACCTCATCCGTGCTGGTGAAGCTCGGCGAGGCCGACCTCGGGTGGCTGGCCGCCGACCGGGCGATGGCCGTGGCGGGCGACGATCGGGTCCTCGCCGCGACGGCGGCCGTGTCGGTCGGGCAGGCGCTGCGCGCGTCGGGCCGGGACCGCCTGGCCCTCACCGCGACCCTCACCGCCGCGAACCGCATCCCACCGACGCCGCAGCGGCCGGCGGGGGAGTGGGCTGTGGGTGGGACTCTGCTGCTCCAGGCCGCTCTGGCCGCCGCCGGCTGCGGCGACAGCCGCCGCGCCGAGGAGCTGACCGACCGGGCCGCCGGGATCGCTGCCCAGCTTCGGGGGTACGACGACACGCACCGCACCAGCTTCGGGCCGATCGTTGTCGACCTGGCGCGGGTGATGGTGGCCGTGGAGCGGGGTGACGCTGCCGAGGCGGTGCGGCGGCACGTGACGGTGATCCGACGGGAGGCGTGGCGGCGGTTGCCGGCCGAGTATCGGGGCGCGTATCTGGTGGACGCCGCGCGGGCGTACCTCCAGATCGGTGACCTGCGCGGCGCCGCACGCGCCCTCGTGGACGCGGACAGCGTTGCGCCGGCCGAGGTCCGGTGTCGGCCTCTGGCGCGTACCGTGATCGCCGAAGTCGCCCGGGGTTGCCCGGCGCCGGCCGGCGTGGCGCGCCTGGCGACGCTCGTCGGCCTGACCCGCTGACCATTCGCACACGGGCCCGGCCCGCTCGGCGACTCCACGTATAGCGTGTTTGAGACGCGAGGTGATGTCGCACTACCGTTGGCGTCTGGGTCTCTGGCCACGGCCAACGCGACGCTGAGATCGGGTGGGGCTGGTCAGGTGATGCGCTGACGGGTCGAGGTCGGCCTGGGTCAGCACCGGGCGCCCGAGGCGCGTCGACAGCCATCTGCGCTGGTAGCCGCTCAGGCCGTTGATGAAGACGACCGCGTCGACGTTTCTGCTCGAACAGGTCGTGGCGATCTCGTCCAGCTTTCCCGGGCCGATGAGGAACCGACGCGACAATGGCGCGGTCATCAGTCGTACCCCACCGTCGGAGACGCCCCTGCGCTGGACGAACCGGTCCAGCACCTGGCCTCCCAGTGCCGTTACCTGCGCCTCCAGCGCGTCGAGGCGATCCTGGTAATCGCGGTCCTTCGCCGAGAACAGGCCCACGAGGACCACCGAGCGGATGACGGTCACCCGGACAGCATCCCAGGGCAGCTGTTCGACACCACGGAATATTCGGTTGGCGCGGCAGCGGGTCTAGGCGTGCAGGAGGTTGAGGAAGTCCGCGGCGTTCGGGAACGGCCTGTCCTTGGCGAACTCACCGATGTAGACGACGGCCTCCTCGTCCTGGGCGTATGAGTAGCCGTCCAGGGCCACGCCGATCACGAGGATGTTGCCGTCACGTCGCCAGGCCGCGTACCGCCGCGAGTACCGACCGATGGAGAGGTGCCGGCCTTCGGTCCGGACGTCGCACTCCGGTGGGCCGAGCTGTTCGGCGAACCGGTCGATGGCAGCGTCGACGTGCGCCTTGAACTCCTCGCGGCCGGCCGGCTGGCTCGACCAGCCGGGCAGCGAGCCCCAGAAGTCGTCCGGCCACAACTCGCCGCCGACGTCGTAGGAATGGGCGAACGGCAGGTAGAGGCAGAAGTCGCCGTAGACGGCGTGACCGGCCGCGGTGACGAAGCGAGCTTCGTCGGTCGGTACCTCGTCGTCAGACCACCCGAGACCGCGCATCGCCCTGTCGGTAAGGTCCCGATCGTTCCACGGTAGGTCTGCCAACCCGACGATCTGACCGGCCAACCCCGGGTCGATGGGGCACCCGGCGACGTAGCTCTCGATGACCGTCTCGTCCTCGCCGCTCTCCGGCTGGTGATCTTCCGACACGGCCCAGGATTCTCGTGGCGTCGGCGCGGTCCGCGCAAGCGCGGGCCGGGGGTTGGTCTTCGGCTGGAGAGCAGACCGCCGCCTGACCTGGCGCGCTCTCGGCACCACGAGGTCGTGATCATAGGGCAGGCTACGGGCATGAGGTCACGAACCAGCGGCATGTGGTGGGGAACGACGATCGAGGCGCCGGACCCCAGCGGTCTGGCCAGGTTCTACGCCGAGCTTCTCGGGTGGCATATCGGACACGAGGAGCCTGGAACAGCGATCGTCGCCGCCTCCCCGCAAGGACCCTTCTTCGTGTTCCAGCAGGCGGATGGCTACCGGACGCCGGTCTGGCCTCCGATCGACGGGGAACAGCGCCCCATGATGCACTTCGACTTCCAGGTCGGCGACCTGGACTCGGCCGTCGCCGAGGCGGTCGCCCTGGGAGCCACCGTGGCGGAGATCCAGCCGCAGCAGAACGTCCGGGTGATGTTCGACCCCGCCGGGCACCCCTTCTGCCTGTGTCTTGACCAAGCATGAGGGGCTGACTTCAGACAACGGGAGCGGTGATCATTTCGCGGCCAGGACGATCTTGGATCTGTCGGGCGGGCGGCATACTCTGAGCGCCGTCCGCGCTGTGAGGGAGAGTCGTGACAAGCAGGTTCACCGAGTTGGCCGTTGACTGCCACGATCCGGAGAGGCTCGCGGCCTTCTGGTGCGAGGTCCTGGACTTCCAGGTGATCGACCGGGGCGAGGGCAAGGTCGAGATCGGCTCCTGGGTGCCGACCGTCGAGGATGTCCGGGCCCGCCAGATGGCGCCCACCCTGGTGTTCATCCAGGTGCCCGAGGGTAAAACCGTGAAGAACAGGCTGCACCTTGACGTCAGTCCGATCGACGGCAGCACCGACGACGAGGTGACCAGATTGCTCAGCCTCGGCGCCACCAGGACGGATGTGGGCCAGGGCGCGGGCCGGAACTGGGTGGTCATGGCAGACCCCGAGGGCAACGAGTTCTGCGTCCTGCGCACCTTGGCACCGCAGAACTAGGCCGCGCGCGGGCCGCGGACGAGCGCGGCAGAAGCGGACAAATAGCATACTTGGGGCATGCTTTCCAGGAGCGATGGCCCGAGGCTCGCGCGTCAACCGGGCCGACTGGTGGCTTTCAGCGACGCTGTCTTCGCCATCGCCGTGACGCTTCTCGTGCTGGAGATCCAACCGCCGGAGGATTTCGGGCATCTCCTGCGGGGCCTCGGGGCGTTGTGGTCGTCATACCTGGCGTACGCGCTGAGCTTCCTGCTCATCGGGCAGGTGTGGGTCAACCATCACGTCATGTTCGACCGGGTCCGGCACGCCGACCATGGGGTGTTGTTCCTCAACACGTTGCTCTTGATGGTTATCGCGTTCCTGCCGTTCTCCACGTCGCTGCTCGCCGGCTCATTACGCGCGGAGCAGGGCCTGCGTACGGCGGTCGTCGTCTACGGCGCCACACTGTGGACGGCGGCAGCCCTGTTCAACATCATTTGGGCCTATCTCCGTCGCGCCAAACTGCTGGACCCCAGCCTCGGCCCCTTCGGCGTCCGGGCCATCGGCCGCCGATTCGCGCTCGCCCTGATCTGGATCGGCTCCGGCATCCTCGTCGGCACGTTCGTGCCGATCGCGGGCGTCGCCATCATCGCCGGCTTCCTACCCGCCTACTACCTACCCATCCGCGGCGAGTACGGCGAGGACCACAAGGCCAGCGACTGATCGCTCGCCGCCCTTGAAGCGGGCCCGGCGTGAGCTGCGCACAGCCTGCCGTCGGGCCCGCTGGGGCGCCGCGCCTACTTCGCCAACCCGAATCCACCGAGTACGGTCTTGAAGTTGTCGGCCAGGATCTGACGAATCTGCTGGCCGTGCGGCGTGGCCCAGTCCTTGGCGAGTTCGCCGAGGACTGCGGCGGTGGTGGTCAGGGTGACGCCGGCCTGCGTCATGCGCAGTCGCGCCACCTCCTCGGAGATCTGGAACACCGATCCTCCGGCGTCGAGCACCGCGTAGACGTCGTATCCGGCCCGCTTGGCGCTGAGCGCGGTGTAGATCAGGCAGCCGTCGTTGGTGGTGCCGGCCATGATCAGGGTCCGTCGGCCGGTGGCCTCGACGGCCCGTACGAAGTTCGGGTCGTCCCAGGAGTCGATGATCCCAGTGCGCTTGATCCGGTTCGCATAGGCCTCCGGGTTGATCTCCTCCAGTCCGGGCATCCACCAGTCCTGGTTGTCGTCCTCGGTGCTGCTGGTCCAGACGTTGGGGATGTCGAGGACCTTCGCCGCCTTCACCAGGGTGATGCTGTTCAACTTGGCGACGTCGGGCGACTGGGTCTTGATGAACCCCATCGAGATGACCTGGTGGTCGATCAGGATCAGAGCACTGTCCTGCGCCTGCAGATCTGACATGGCTGTTAACTCCAATTCGGTGTCTCGGGCCCTCGTGGGTCCGTGTCTGCTGCCCCGAGCGGTCGGCTCGGGTTGATAGCGGGAAATCCGTCGCCTGGGGCGAGCGGCTCACATGGTGCGGTCGGGTACCGCGCACCCGTCCGGGGCGCAGATGCCCTCGGCGTCGGCGATAACCGGCAGCGGCTGCGGAGTGGGATGACTCTCGTCCCACGCCTTGGCCATGACCGCGAGCAGGTCGTCGAGGCCGATCGCCCCGGGCACCGCGAAGCGGCCGTCGAACACGAGGAACGGCGCGCCGCGAGCCCCGAGGCGCTGTGCCTCGCGCTGATCGGCCGCCACCCGGGCCCGGTAGCGGCGGCTGCGCAGGGCCTCGGCGGCCCCGGCGCGGTCCAGGCCCACCTCGGCGGCGAAGTCGAGGACCTCCTCGGTCGTCCACAGCTTGCGGGCCTGCCCGAAGTGCGCCCGGAACATGGCCGACCAGATCTCGTTGCCGCGGCCCTGGTCGGTCGCGTAGGCGAGCAGTTCGTGGGCGAAGTCCGTCGGGCCGAGCGTGCGGTCGACCGCGTGGTAGGGCGTCAGGCCCTCCGCCTTGGCGGCCCGCTCGATTGGCCGCAGGACCCGGTCCACGGTCGTCGCGGGGGCCCCGGCGATCTTGATCAACTCCCGTTGACTGACACCCTCACGGGGCAGGTCGGGGTGTAGCTGGAACGACCGGTGGATCACCTGCACCTGGTCGGCGTGCTCGAACCGCTCCAGGGCCTGGTGGAGCCGGTGATCCATCAGCCCGCAGTACGGGCAGACGATGTCCGACCAGAACTCGATCTTCATGGCACTCCTCCTCGTTTCTCACTTCCTGTTCGTAGCCCCATGATGCATTAGAATCGGAGAGCCACAAAAGGTACATTCATGTGCGTGGCAACCGGCTGACGGAGGGGTGGCGGGTATGAGTGGCGAGGATCTGCGACGGAGGCGAACCAACGTCCGGGCGAACGTCCGGGCCGCGCCAGGGCCCTGTGCGCACTGGAACGACCAGGACGCCGACTTCATCCGCGAGGTCCTGGACCTCGTCGGCGACAAGTGGAGCGTGTTGATCATCGGTACGCTCGCAGACGGCCCCATCCGCTACTCGAACCTGGGCGACGCGATCCCCGGCATCTCTCAGCGCATGCTCACGCTGACCCTGAAGCACCTGCAGCGCACCGGCCTCGTCACCCGGACCTCCTACCCGGAAGTCCCGCCCCGCGTCGAGTACGCCCTCACCGAACTGGGCACGTCGCTGCTCTCCACCGTCCTGGCCCTGGCCGCCTGGTCCGCCGACCACCACGTCGAAATCCGCCGCCACCAGACGGAGTACGACAACACGGCAACCTAGATCCGGCCTCTGTCAGACTGATCGCGCAGACGAGGGCCGACCAGGCCGGCCGGGGCATACTCGGTATGCTCTGCGGCCATGCGACCTGGTGACCGGACGGTGGCGCTCGCCTCCGTGGCGGGCGGATTCCTGCTCGGCTTCCTCGACTTCTGCTGGATCAATTGGCTGCCGTACCCCATCGCCGAACTCGGCAACTCCACCGCGACCTGGGCCGTCGCCGCCTTCTTCTTCGGCTACTGGGCGCGGTCCGGGCGGCTGCGTTCGGCACTCGGCGCCGCCGTCCTGCTCGTCGTCGCGGTGCCCAGCTACTACCTCGCGGCGGCACTCCTGCAAGGCGACGACCTCGCGATGCTCTGGGCGCCGTCGTCGCTGGTCTGGATGCTCTTCGGCGTGCTCGCCGGAGTGGTCTTCGGCACCGGCGGGACCTGGGCGCGCGGCGCGGGGTGGCGGCAGGTCGTCGGGACCGCGCTGCCGGCCGCCGTGTTCTTCGAGGAGGCGGCCCGGTTCGCCGGCAAGGCGACCGACCCCAACTACCCGCCCGGCGCGTGGTGGAACGTGGCCATCGACCTTGCGCTGGGCCTGCTGATCGTGGTGCTGACCGGCGGGTCGCATCGTCGGCGGGCGCTCGCCGTCGCGGTGGCCGTGCCACTGGCCGGCGCGATTCTGGTGAGCTTCGCGGTGGCCGGCGGAACCTTCTCGTCGGCCGGTTGACGCCGCGCGCATCGGCGACGCTCTAGCGCCGCGCCACGTCCATCCGCTCCCACCAGCGGAATATCGAACGGCGGCCGCCGCACTAGAGTCGGTGGGATGCGGATCCGGATCGACGGCAGCGACCTTCCGGGGCGGCGCGCCAGTGCGGAAGCCGACGCGCTGCGGCTCGGCAACGTGCACGTCGGGGTCCAGCGCAAGGCCGAGGTGGTCGATCAGGTGCCGGCCGACGCGGCGACGACGACCTGGCGCTTCGAGGTGTCCAGCCGGGAGATCGACGGGATGCTGGATGTCGGAGGGCCGTGGGTGCACGGGCGTCCCGGAGCACGGTTCCTGTACCTGAGCTGGGGCGCGGTGACCGAGGACGGCTTCGCGATGTTCAGACGGGCGAAGTTGATGTTCACCGACATCCCGACCGAGCTGCTCCGCGCCGCACACGAGGGCAGTGGGACGTTGGTCGGCCGAGTCGGCTTGACCGATGCCGCAGGCGGGCCGCTGTGCGCTCGGGTCCACCCTCCCGCCATCGCCTGGACGGTGGAGTGACCGCCGGAAGTCACAGCTGGGCGACGACCACCTTGGTGGCCTGGGCGATGAGAGCGTCGTCGTGGGTGGCGTCCTTCTCGCCCCGGCTGGACAGCACGGCGAGGACGATCGGGGCGCGGTCGGGCGGCCAGATCACGGCGATGTCGTTGCGGGTGCCGTACCCCCCGGTGCGGGTCTTGTCCCCGACGACCCAGCCCGCCGGCACCCCGGCACGGATCAGCGCCCCACCGGTGGTGTTACCCCGCAGCCAGCCGCACAGAAGGTCGCGGTCCGCGGGCTCCAGGGCGTCCCCCACGGCGTACGCCCGAAGGTCGTCCGCCAGAGCCCGCGCGGTGCTGGTGTCCCGCGTGTCACCCGGCGTCGCCTCGTTGAGTTCGGTCTCGTAGCGGGCCGCGTCGGTGACCGTGTCACCGACCTCGCGCAGCTCCTTCTCGAACCGCTGCGGCCCCCCGAGGTGACGCAGCAGCAGGTTGCCGGCCGTGTTGTCGCTGTAGCGCACGGCGGCGTCGGCGACGGCGCGCAGGCTCATGCCCTCGGCGACGTGCTTCTCGATGATCGGTGAGTACGACACCAGGTCCTGCGCCGAGTACCGCACGACACGATCCAGCTCGGCGTCCGTGGTCTCGTCCAGCACCTCGGCGGCGGCCAACGCCTTCCACGTCGAGGCGTACGCGAATCGCTCGTCGGCCCGGTACTCCACCCTGCGACCAGTGCCCGTGTCGACGGCGTAGATCCCCAGCCGCGCCTCGAACGTCTTCTCCAACCGCTGGAACTCCTGCTGGGCGGCCGGCGACGGGGTGACCGTCACCTCCGTGCCCGGCGTCCGCACCTCGGCTGCGTCACCGGTGCTGCACGCCCCCAACGAAACCAGGGTCGACGCCGTGGCCACCGCGGTCGCCAGACGTCGTACGGACGCAGCCATCGTCGTTCCTCCTCGTGTGCCGTCGACCCGCACCGTAAAGCACCGTGCTGGCCTCAGTACGGCAGATCGATGCCCTGGCGACGGGCGAACTCGCGGTGGGCGGTGACGACCGTGTCGATGAAGGAGGCAGCCATCTCGTCGGCCCGCAGCACCCGGGTCGTTTCGACCTTGAAGTTCTCGTCGCAGTAGCGTTCGGCGTTGCGGACGCAGGGCTGCGCCTCCAGAGCGTCCCGGAGCAGATCCACGGGCTCGTCCCCGGTGTCGACGATGAACTTGACGCCGTCGCCGAAGCTCAACTCCCAGCGCAGCCCGTCGTCGGTACCGACCCAGAGCTGCCGGGAGAGCGCGTCGCGGCTCTGGGCGAAAACCTCCCGCATCACGCTGTCGTCCGAGCAGATCGCCGGAATGACGCTCGGGGTGCGGCCGGTGGCCGCGGCGACCGGAGGGAAGCCGGCGAGTCGGTCGACGCGGTAGAGGACGTAGCCCGGGTCGCCGGTGGGGTCCTCGGACTCGACGTCGGGCACCGCGTAGGGAGGTGGTTCGACTGTCATGGGCGCATGTTCCTTCGTGGTGAACGCGTCGGGGGCCGGGCTGGCGGCCCGGCCCCCGACGAACCCGGCTAGCTCAGCGGGAAGTGAATGGTGAAGGGGATGTTGTTCTTCTTCAGACAATCGAGCACAAGATCCGATGGGCCGAGTGAGTTATACCCACCGTGTGGCATGAAGTGCCATTGTGCTCCCTTGATCTTTGTGTCTCGGAACTGTGGGTTGATCTTGTTGTCCGCCAGGATCTTGTCCTGGTTGGCCGGGTCGGCGTACCACCTGTCCTCATCGCACTGAACGAGGTTGTGGCGGTCGTGTTCGGTCGGGACGCCGGTCTTGACCTCGTGGATGACCCAGCCTTCAGGGCTGTACTCGCCATAGTCGGTCGACCGGCCGCTGGGCTCGAACTGCCCTGGCACGCCGGCCTGCCTCAGCCAGAGTTGGGGCCGGCCGCGAGTGGTGTCGTCACGGTATCCCATGAGTTCGTCGACGAAGATGTTCTGACCGTCGTTACGGCCCGTGGCCCACCTGACGTCGGGGCCGGGGACGTGCAGATTCCGCCCGTTGCTGCCCACCGCCTTGAGCGCGAAGTGGATCTTCTGGAGATCGGTGCGCTCACCTCTGAGCAGCCGATCGAAGTTGCCCTTGCTGATTTTGCCGCTGGCGGCGGCCGCCATACCCTCCGGTTCGACGAGGGCTGCCCAGACCTCCGGCATGATGAGCTCGTAGGTGAGCTCCTTAACGGTGTCGGGGATCTTGTCGTACTTGGCGACGAACCGGGCCGCCGGCATGAGGCGGTGGGTGTACTTGAGGACGAACTTCGCGACCTTGGCGGGGAGCGCGACCGCGTCACCGACGTAGGGGACGACGCCGAGGATGCTGAGACCCGCGCTGACCCACTCGCCGTGGATGAGCGCGGCGATGGTGTCGCGGATGTCGGCGAGCCCGCCAAGGATCCAGCCGACGACCGGGATGACGCTCAGCCCGCCGCCACACAGGTTGCCCGCGAGCCACGCCATCGAGTCCTTCTCGGCGAAGTCGCCGGCGAACATGCCGAGCAGGAAATCGGAGACGTACGTCCATTTGCTGATCTGCTCGTCGAATCGGCCAGGGTCGAGGCCATGGGACTCGGCGTTGGCGACCTCGTAGTCGTCGCGTAGACCATCCCCGTCGGTGTCCTGAACACGGGGGTTGATCGAGAGGTCGTCCTCGGTGAAGTCCGAGAGCCCGTCGCCGTCGGTGTCGACGTTGGCGGGATCGGTGAGGCCGTCCTCCTCCACGAGGTCCGGCAGGCCGTCGCCGTCGGTGTCGGTGTCCGTGGGGACGGGGACGATTGGCGGGACGTCGCCGGGTGTCGGCGGAGCGCGTGGCTGGTCGGCGACGAGCGGATTGCTGCCCTGGGCCACCTCGGCACCGTCAGTGGCACCGTCGCCGTCGGTGTCCGGGTTGGTGGGCGAGGTGCCGAGCCGCTGCTCGTCGAGGTTGGTGAGGCCATCGCCGTCGACGTCCTCCGCGCCGTCGGCGACCCCGTCCTGATCGCTGTCGACGGCGTTGGGTCGGGTCCAGCCAGCCAACTCGGTGATCTCGAACTTGTCGGTCAACCCGTCGCCGTCGGAGTCGACCAGCAGCGGGCTGGACCCGAACCGCAGCTCGATCACATCGATGACCCCGTCGTCATCGTGGTCGCCGTTGTAGGTGATGCCCAGCCGGGTCAGGACGCGGAAGCCGTTGTCCCAGGCTTTCGCCGCATGGACCGTCGCCGGGGTCGGATTGGCCTTGGCCAGCATGGTGTCGGCCTTGGCCAGGCTGACCTTGGCCGCGTCCAGGTCCGCGAACGCCTGGGCCAGGCCAGCCGGGGCGGGCGCGGGCGGCGGGCTGGCCCGGAATGGCCCGATCGTCGCCTCGGCATCCTGGATCGCGGCGTCCGCCAGCAGGCGCAACCCGGACAAGGTCTCCACCAGCGCAACCACATGTGCCTGCTCGGCCTCGCCGTTGGGCGGGCTCGCGCCGGTGAGCCGGCTCTTGAGGAACGACTCCAGATGTTGGAGGTTGTCGAACACCGTCGCACCGTCGCCGGCGCTCTTGAGCCGTGCGCCGTCGAAATACCGGCTCTCGACGTCCGCCAGCACCGGGGCGATCCGGCTGTCTCCCAGCCCGCCATCCACGTACGGCCGTAGGGCCTGGACGGACTCGGTGATGTAGACCTTCGCGTCGCGGGTGTACTTGGCGGTGGGGATCTTGGCGACCTCCACCTCCCACAGGCGTTTCTCCCCTGCCGACGCCGGGGCGGCGACGAGCCCCACCTGTGCGGCGACCAGTGCCGCAACCACTGCGGCGAGTCTTGACCGCAATCGTCTTCTGTGTCTCACCGACACCTCCGTCTATGCGTCCCGAACAAATATTTCGCTAAGATATCCATCAGGGTCTCTATTCGAAGTCCCGCCGGAATTAGCCGGCTATGCGTGCGCGCCTATGTCTATGGCGGGTTAAAGTGGCATCCCGTGCGGCTTACAGGTACGGCCGCGTGATGATCTCGATGGCGTGCCCCGCCGGGTCGAAGAAGTAGAAGCCCCGCCCGCCGTGCTCGGTGTTGGTCTCGCCCTCCCGCTTCATCTGCGGGTCGGCCCAGTACGTGATGCCGCGCCCCTCGATGCGCGCCAAGCACCGCGCGAACAACTCGTCGTCGACGAGAAACGCGTAGTGCTGCATCTGGATGTCCACCGGCGGCTCGGCGAACTGGAGCAGCACGCCCTCGTCGAGCAGGACGTTGGCGAACGGCCCCCACGATGGCGCCTCCGGCAGCTCGAACAGCTCCCGGTAGAACGCGGCCGACGCGCTCGTGTCCTTTGTGGCGATGATGGTGTGGTTGAACGTGACTGCCATGTGTGCCGTCTTCCCGGTCGATCCGAAGACCCGACCGGAAGCCCGCGGCGTCCACCAACCGCACCGATGACAAAGCCCCGAGGGCGCCGACGCCCCGGACTCCGCGCGAGACACACGTACGTCGTGTTGATCTCGGCGTGGCGGCTGAAGTAGCCACAACCTCCGGGGGGTAGGCCCATCTGGGGCGCGATGGAACGCTAACACGGCCGGCGCGGACATCACCGCCGCGTGCAAGGCGGCCGGCGTCAGCGTGACCTTCTGACCGTCGTCGCTCACCCGACGCCGGCCAGCGTGGCGCGTCTCGCCACGCTGGCCGGCGTCGGCCGTTGAAGCGTGCGGATCACTCGAAGAACTTGATGCTGAACCCGGTGTCGGTCGTCGGGCCGGGCACGTTGGCGCGGCGGTAGGTGGTGTTTCCCCACCAGCAGAAGGTGCCGGTGTACCAGTAGCGGTTCGCCCACGAGTACGGGGTGCCCTTCGGCACGGCGTGGAACATCAGCGGGAACCTAGGCCCAGCGGGCGGGCTCGTGGCGATGTCGCCGTTGAGCAGGACGAAACTGTGGTGGCCGGGGCCGTCGACGTGCAGGGTGGGGTCCCAGCCGGCCATCATGGTGGCCCGGTTCGAGCCGAACAGGCAGCCGTTCGACTTGTACCAGTCCCACACGTAGGTCGGGTCGCCGCCGGCCCGCAGGCGCAGGTCCGCGAGGCAGTACTGGTTGCTCCAACTGCCGTTGGCGGAGTAGACGATGTGCAGCTGCCCGTTGGGGTCCCTGATCGCCTCGGGGGCCTCGTTGATGTACGGGTTGCCGACGACGCGTTCCCAGCTCTCCCGGGGCTGCGAGATGATGAACCGGTTGCCCGTCGGGGTGAGCGAGTCGCTCATCCGGCTGAGGTAGATGTTCTGCTCGACGTTGGTGTCGCCGGCCCACCCCGACCAGACGAACCACCGCTGCCCGTCGAAGGTGAACAGGCTGCCGTCGATGGCCCACTTGCCGCCGGGCAGCGCGAGCTGCCTCTCGGCCGTGTAGCCGGTGGCCGGCGACGCCGAGCTGATCGCGTACATGCGGTGTGCGGGGCCGCGCCCGGCCGAGAAGAAGATGTAGTAGCGGCCGCCGTCGGTGACGAGTTCCGGAGCCCAGACCTCGCCCAGGTTGCGGGTGTCCGACCACACCCGGTGGGCGGGAGCGGCGGCCAGCCCGTCGGTCGACGATGCCTGGCGGACGGCGATCCCGCCGTCGAGCGACTGGACGGAGATGTACGTGCTGCCGACGCGGATCACGCTCGGATCGGCGGCCCGCATGCTGGTCTGGCCGGCCACCGCCGGCCCGGCACCGGCGGCGGACAGGCCGGTGGCGAGCACGGCGGCCAGTACGGCGGAGAGGAATCTGGTGTTCACCCGTACACCTCCACCTCGTAGAGACGTGCGGCCCCGTCGGTGGTCTGGGTCGGGGTGAGCACGTTCACCCGTACGTACCGGCCACTGGCCGAGACCGGATGCTCGCTGGCGTCGGCGGTGTTGCCCCGAACCTGCGCCGCGGTCGTCCAGGTGGCGGCGTCAGGGGACACCTGAAGGTCGAAGTCCCGGGTGTTCCAGGCCGGGTTCTCGCCTCCCGCCCCGGCGTGCAGGACGCGGATGCTGGTGATCGCGCGGGTCGCGCCCAGGTCGATCCGCAGGAATTTGCTGGCGCCGGTCGAGCACCACTTGTCGGTGTTGCCGCCCGAGGTGCTGCCGTTGACGGCCTTCTCCGGCCCCTCGGTGCTGGCGCACTGGGAGTCGGCGACGGCCGGCCGGTTCAGCGCGAGGTTGGTGGCCGCCGCGCCGCCGTACACCTCGAACTCGGCGATGCGGGCGGCGCCGTTGCCGTTGTTGGTGGGGGTGGTGATGGCGAGCCGGACGTGGCGGGCGGTCACCGCCCCGATCGGGTGGTAGGTGCGGCTGGACCGGTTGCCGGTCACCGTCGCGCGGGTCGTCCAGGTGGTGCCGTCGGAGCTGGTCTGAATGGTGAAGGCGCCGGTGTTCCAGCCGGTGGTCTCGCCGCCGAGCCCGACGTGCTTGACGACGAAGGACCGCACCGTCTGGTTGGCGCCGAGGTCGACCTGGAGGGTCTTCGTGCCGGCAGCGAGGGAGCACCACTTGCTGGTGCTGCCGAGCCGCCCGTCGAACGCCTTCTCCGGGCCCTCGGCGCTGTTGCAGGCGGCGGAGCCGGTGGCGGGCCTGCCGGCGGCGAGGTTGGTGCCCAGGTCCGGGGCGGCCGGCGGTGGGGTGAACCCGTCGTTGAACGACGGCGGCACGTTGGCCGGGTCGGTGCCCCAGGCCGACGGCGCACCGCCCATCGTGTACGCCAGGGTGCCGCCCCCGGCGATGTCCTCGTACCGCAGCCAGGTCCGCTGCGTCGATGTGCCGTTCACCGAGAGGCCCTGGACGTACTGGTTGCCCTGGCTGGCGGCGGGAGCGGTGATCTGGAGATCACCGGTGGGCCGGTCGACCAGCATCGAGGGGAAGAGCGGGCCGTGCAGGGCGAGGGTGTCCGCGCCCGGGGTCGGCGGGTACATGCCGAGCGCCGACCAGACGAACCACGCCGAGGTGGCGCCGAGGTCGTCGTTGCCGGGCAGTCCGCCGGCGCCGGTGGTGAACGACTCGTTCATGATCCGTCGTACGGCGGCGCTCGTGCCGGCTGGCGCCGCCGCGAAGTGGTACGCCCACGGCACGCCGTGCTCCGGCTCGTTGCCGATGTAGAAGTACGGCTGCGACTGCCCGCCGTTGGTCTGGGTGAAGTGGTGGTCCAGCCGCTGGATCGCGGTCTGCCGCCCACCCATCAGGTTGATCAGGCCGGCGAAGTTGTACGGGACCATCCAGGTGTACTGCGAGGCGTTGCCCTCGACGAAGTTCGACTGGCTGGCCGGGTCGAGTGGCCAGGGCCAGGTGCCGTCGGCGTTGCGCGGGTGCACGTAGCTCGACTCGGTGTTGAAGGTGTTGCGCCACCACTGGGCGCGCGTCATGTGCGTGTTGTACGTGGCGGTGTCGCCGAGCGCGCGGGCGAACTGGGCGACGGCGAAGTCGCTCGCCGAGTACTCCAACGAGTCGGACGGATCGCCGTCGATGTACTGGCGTTGCACGTAGCCGCTCTGGCGGCCCCGGATCGGGCTGCCCTGGGTGGTGCCGCCGGCCGAGCTCTTCTTCATCAGCGCCAGGGCCGCGGCGGTGTCGAAGTCACGGACACCGAACTGGTAGATGCTGTCCACGATGATCGGCCCCGGGTCGCCGGTCATCACGAACGCCTCGTTGTGGTTGTGTGACCACTTCGGCAGCAGGCCGCCCTGCTGGCCGTCGAGCACCATCGACTTCGCGATGTCGGCGGCCTCCTGCGGCGCGAGGTAGGCGATCAGCGACGCCCACGAGCGGTAGATGTCCCACCCGGAGTAGTTCTGGTACACCGGATGGCTCGCGCTGTGGATGGCGTTGTCGAAGCCGCGGTACTGCCCGTTGACGTCGTTGGAGATGTTGGGATTGATGAAGACGCGGTAGAGCGCGGTGTAGAACTTCTGCAGGTCGGCGGCCGTGCCGCCGGTGGCCTGGATCCGGTTCAGGACGCTGTTCCACTGGGCGTCGGCGTTGGTGCGGACGGTGTCGAAGGCGAAGCCCGACTGTTCGGCGGCGAGGTTGGCGGCGGCGCCCGCCTGGCTGACGAAGGAGATCCCGATCTTGACCTGCACGACCGCGTTGCCGGACGTGTCGAAGGTGAGATAGCCGCCCGAGTTCGTGCCGCTGACGCTGGTGCCGCCGGCGGTGACGGTGCCACCGAGCCAGGTGCCGGTGCCGCTCGGCGCGCGGTCGAACTCCATCCGGTAGAAGATCTGGTACGTCTTCGAGCTGCCGCAGAATCCACCGCCGGTGACGCTGCCGGTCACGGTCGACCCGTTGATCGCGAGCGAGCCGGCCCGGTTGCCGGTGGCGCTGCGACTGGTGTTGATCAGCACTCGGGCGCTGGTGGTGGACGGGTAGGTCAGTCGCAGGGCGGCCGTGCGGGTGGTGGCCGAGGCCTCCACCCTGGTGTTGCCGTAGTTGCTGAGCACCGCCTGGTAGAAACCGGGCCGGGCCTGCTCCTGGCTCTTGTTCTGGGTGGCGCGGTAGGACGTCCAGGCGGTGCCCGGCGAGGAGCCGAGGGCGCCGGTGATCGGGAGGATGCCGAGGTCCTCGTTGTTGGCGCAGCCGGCCCCGTTGAAGTGGGTGAGGCTGAACTCCTCGATCTGGGTGTCACTGAACCGGTACCCCGACGGTGAGGCGGTCGGGGTGTCCGGGCTGAGCTGCACCATCCCGAACGGCTGGATCGGGCCGGGGACGGTGCTGCCGCCGGCGCCTCCGCCGACCGGGTTCGGTGCGTTGCTGTCGTCGGTGCCGATGAACGGGTTGACGTACGAGGTGAGGTTGAGCGGCGCCGCGGCGGCGGGCGCGGCGACGGCGACGAGGACGGACGTGCCGGTGATGGCTGTCGCCAGCAGGCTGAGCAGACGGGACGGGCCTGATCGGGGCATGAGGCGGACCCTCCTTCGAGGTGACGACGCCCGGATGACATCGTTGTCATAGATGGGCGTCGAACTCCTGTGTAGGCCCTCGATGAGGAGACTGTCAATGGGCCGGACGTGTGGCGGGGCTGCCGGCACACGTCCGCCCCTGCTCAGGGTGCGAGCCTGAACGCTGCCCCTCGGGCAGCCCGCGCAGCGCGGCGAGCAGGGCGAGGTGCTCCGGCGAGTGGTCCGCGACCGCCGGCGGTGGACCGATCCGACGCAGCAGCCCATCGAGTACGCGCCGACGCCGGTACCGGCTGCGCGCCACGTTCACCGCGACGCGGCGCAGCCACGCCTCCGGGTTCTCCAACTCGGCGAAACGTCGGGGCGCGGCCAGCGCCTTTGCTGAACGCCTCCTGGACCGCCTCCTGCGCCTCGTTCAGGTCGCCCGTCACCGCGTACAACTGGACCACCAGACGCCGGAAACAGCTGGCGTAAAGCTCGGAGATCAGATCACCGTCGGACACCGCCACCCCCCTTCTTCCACCAGTTCCACCAACGGGCGGGGAGAAGGTTCCGGTGGCCGGTCAGAATATGTCCGGTCAGGGACAACCTCCGGGAAGGGACCACCCGTGCCGACC
Organism: Micromonospora sp. NPDC005087; assembly: GCF_042872965.1. Taxonomy (NCBI): domain Bacteria; kingdom Bacillati; phylum Actinomycetota; class Actinomycetes; order Micromonosporales; family Micromonosporaceae; genus Micromonospora; species Micromonospora sp. NPDC005087. The sequence goes on from NZ_JBIALB010000014.1 coordinate 138,210, forward strand.
TACCGCCAACCAGGCACCGTCATCACCGACCTTCGCTTCCAGGTGCCGCTCGACCACGCGGACCCGGCCGGCGAGCGGATCGAGGTGTACGCCCGCGAGGTCGTGGCCGCCGGCAAGCAGCACGAGCCGCTGCCCTGGCTGCTCTTCCTACAGGGCGGGCCTGGCGGCCGGTCACCGCGCCCGGTGGGCCGGGACAGCTGGCTGGACCGGGCGCTGGACGACTACCGGGTGCTGCTGCTGGACCAGCGCGGCACCGGCCGGTCCACCTCCGCCGACCGGCACACGCTGCCGCGGCGCGGAGACGCCGCCGCGCAGGCCCGGTATCTGGCGCACTTCCGGGCCGACTCGATCGTCCGCGACTGCGAGCTGATCCGCCGCGAACTCCTCGGCGAGGACGGGCGGTGGAGCCTGCTCGGCCAGAGCTACGGCGGCTTCTGCACCCTCACCTACCTGTCGTACGCGCCGCAGGGCGTCGGCGAGGCCCTCGTGACCGGCGGTCTGCCCGGCCTGCGCAGCACGGCTCAGCACGTCTACCGGGCCGCCTACCCACGCGTGCAGCGCAAGGTCGAGGCGCACTACACGCGCTACCCGGAGGACGTCGAGACCGTCCGGGCCGTCGTGCGGCACCTGCGGGAGCGGGAGGTGCGCCTGCCCGGCGGTGGGCTGCTGACCGCCGAGGCGTTCCAGGCGATCGGCATCACGCTGGGCACCGGCAACGGGTCGCACACCCTGCACTACCTGCTCGAAGACGCCTTCCTGCCCGGGGTGCCCGGCCCGCAGCTCTCCGACCCGTTCCTCGCCGAGGTCCAGGGCCACCTGTCGTACGCGAGCCGCCCGCTCTACGCGCTGCTGCACGAGTCGATCTACGGCCAGCGTTCGGTGTCGCCGGCCGCCACCGGGTGGGCGGCCGAGACGGTACGGGCCGAGTTCCCGCAGTTCGACGCCGACCGGGCGTTGGCGGAGGGCCGACCGGTGCTGCTGACCGGCGAGATGATCTACCCGTGGATGGTTGGCACCGATCCGTCGCTGGAACCGCTGGGCGAGGCGGCGGAGCTGCTGGCGCGGCGCACGGACTGGCCGGACCTGTACGACCCGCAGCAGTTGGCCCGCAACGAGGTGCCGGTCGCCGCCGCGATCTACCACGACGACATGTACGTCGACACCGACGACTCGTTGGCCACGGCGCGAGCGGTGCGCGGCCTGCGCCCCTGGATCACCAACGAGTACGAGCACGACGGCCTGCGGGTGAGCGAGGGCCGCGTCCTCGACCGGCTGATCCGCATGGTTCGCGGCGAGATGTGAGGTCCTTCCCGCCCGACGGCCGGGTGTCCGGGTCGACGGGCGACCCCGTTTGCGGTCAGGGAGCCTGGGAACTCGCCCCGTTCGTCCGCCGGCAGGCCTGACGGCCGGTCGAGAAGACGGAAGGAGCGGGTCATGGAGTACGAGCAGATGATCGCCACGGTACGGAAGCGCGCGGGCCTCGGCGAGAACGAGGCCGTGCGGTCCATACAGGCCGTCCTGTCGGTGCTCGGCGAACGACTCGCCGGACAGGAGGCCGACCACCTCGCGGCACAGCTACCGAAGGGGTTGGACGCGTCGGTCACCCGTAACCCGCAGGGCCGTCGGTGGGACGTCGGCGAGTTCCTGAAGAACGTCGGTGACCGGGAGCAGGTCGCGAACGCGGACCAGGTACGTCAACACGCCCAGGCGGTGTTGCGTACCGTGGCCGAGGCGCTCGACGACGACCAGCGTCACGACCTGCTCGCCCAGCTTCCCGGCGGCATCACCGATCTCTTCGGAGTTCCCACCTCGCGCGGCTGAGCACCGCAGAGCCGCGCCCGCCGGCGGAGCAGGTCAGGTCTTGCGGACCGCGCTGGTGAAGCCGGCGATGAAGAGGGTGGCGAAGCTCCAGGCGAGCAGTTGCAGGATCCAGCCGGCGATGATAAGGATCTGACCGGCAGCGGCGTCGGTGGGTTGGCAGCGGTCGCGGGCGCCGGTCCTGAGCAGTGGGGTGCCGAGGTCGAGGCCGACACCGATCTGGTCGATGGTCGTGCAGCCGGCGGCAGCGCTGGTGACCGGCTTCTGCGCGAGGCCGCCGTGGTGGCCGCCGATGACGCTGAGGGTGACGGCGAGCGCCAGTGTGGCGAGGAGCATGAGCAGGGCACGCCAGGGCTGGTAGCCGTAGCCGAGGGTGATGCCGATGAGACGACCCCACGCCCGTTCGGCGACGGTCAGCCCGGCGCGCTGGATCTGGTCGCGGCGTTGGGCGATGAGGACGGTGCGGGCGTCGCGGTCGTGGCCCACGGCCCGGTAGGCGGCGGCGAGGTGCTGGTAGGGCTGGGCGCTGTAACGGGGCGTGTGCTCGCGCAGCAGGGTCAACCAGCCCGGCAGTGACGCGGGGCGCGGCAGGCCGCTGTAGGTGAGCCCGTCCAATTCGATCAGCGGTCCCGGACCGGGCGCCGTGCGCGTCATCCGATCGGTGTCAAAGCGGAGACCGCCGGCGATCCTCGCTCCGGCCAGCGCCAGCACCGCCACCTCGTCACCGCCGCTGATGGCGTCGAATCCGTCATCCAGGAGCACGTCCTGGTCGACCCGGACGCTGTTGAGGTCGAGGGCGGGGCCGATCGTGTTCTCCAGTCGCGCGCCGCCGCAGGCCAGGATTCCGCCGATGTGTGCGCCGGCCAGGCCGATGGTGCCCCACTCGCTGGTGCTGGTGGCGGTGAAACCGTCGTCCAGGGCCACGTCCCGGTCGACCCTGAGGACGTCGCCGTCGAGGACCGGTCCGGCGGTGTTCGTCAGCCGCGCACCGCCGGCGCTCAACGAGCCGATGTGGGCGCCGAGCAGCCGGACGGTGCCCTGCTCGCTGGCGCTGCTGGCGGTGAAGCCGTTCGACAGCAGCACGTCCTGGTCGACCCGGAGGTTGTCGGCGTTGAGCGCCGGCCCGGCGGTATTCTCCAGCCGTGCCCCACGGCAGTTGAGCTGCCCGCTGATGTGGGCGCCGAGCAGCCGGACAGTGCCGCGTGCGCTGGGACTGCTGGCGGCGAACCCGTCATTGAGGAACACGCTCTGGTCGGCCCGGAGGCCGTCGGCGTCCAGGGCGGGGCCCGAGCTGTTGGCCAACCGCGCTCCGCGGCAGTCCAACGTGCCGACGCGTGCGCCGGCGAGCCGAACGGTGCCGGCGGCGGCATCAGCGGTGGCCGTGCTCCCGTCGAGTGAGAGCACCCACGCGGTGCAGCGGGTGGCGTCGAGTGCCGCGTCCGCGGAACCGGGCGCCTGCTCGATGCGGCACCCGGTCAGGGCCACCGCTGCCAGCCGGGCGTTGCGAAGGTTCACGCCGCTGGGCAGGAGGCAGTCGCGCAGCTCCAGCGCCAGCTCACTGGCGATGTTCTCCAGATCGATCTGGCCGGCGATCCGTGCTCCGCGCAGCCGCAGGCCGTGCGGGTCGGGCGCGTCGACCACCCGGCCGCGGACCAGGTCACGGATGACCGAAGCGGAGATCGTCCGATCGTCGCCCCAGGACCGCATCGCCGCATCACCGACCGGCCCGTCACCGGCCAGATCCAGCACCTCGCCGCGGGCGACGGACTCGATCAGTCGCTGCTCCACAGGACTGTGCGTCGCGCCGTTCGCATCCCGCACCCGCTGCGCGCCCACTGACGTCATGGCACCCATCATCAACGACAGGTACGCGAGCGGCCGGCGCCACGACGCGGCTCGGCCGGAAGACGGTCGTGCCACGCCCACACGTCGGCGAGATCGGTCAGGTCGACGACCAGGCCGTTGCCCCGGCGGTCGCCGCGGCGGGCGTACTCGTAGGGGATATGACTGTGAGTCATAAATATGACTGTGAGGTATGACGTTCACCGGGGACATCGCCCCCGGACCCGCCCTCCGGCGAGCCCCGCACGACGCCTCGGACCAGCCGGCGCTGCGCCGGCTACCGGGGACGGACTCCCGGCTCGACCGTCAGCGTTCCCGCCACGGCGTCGATCGTGGCCTGCGAACCGAGCGGAACGGTGAGCTGACCGTTGCCGTGGCCCAGCCGGAGCCCGCCGAGGACCGGTACGCCCAGGTCGTAGAGGCGGTCCTTCAGGACCGCCGCCGCGTCCCATTCGTTCGGACCACCGACGCTGTTGGTGATCTGCCCGATGGCCACCCCGGCGACCCGGGACAGCACGCCCACCCGGCGCAACTCGGTCAGCATCCGGTCGATGCCGTACGGCGCCTCGTCCACGTCCTCGAAGAACAGGATGGCGTTGTCGAACTTCGGGGCGTCAGCGGCGCCCAGCGAGGTGGAGATCAGGGTGAGGCAACCGCCGAGCAGGGGACCCGTCGCCCGGCCCGGCACCAGCACGGGCGCCGCCGTCTCGGCAGGATCCCGGGCGATGGTGACGGGTGCGGTCGTCATCACCGCCCGGCGAAGCGACTCGGCCGACTCCGGGCCGGTGCGGCTGTCGCTCCAGTTGACCATCGGGCCGTAGAAGGTGACCAGCCCGGCCTCGCGCCAGAGCCGGCCGTGGATGCTGGTGATGTCACTGAACCCGACGACCACCCTGGGATCGCGACGGAGCCCGGCCACACTGATCCGATCGACGATCCGTTGGGTGCCGTAGCCGCCACGGGCGCCGAAGACACCACGGACCCCGGGATCGTTGAGCGCCGCGTTCAGGTCGGCCAGCCGCTGCGCGTCGGTGCCGGCCAGATAGCCGTACCTGGCGAAGACGTGCGTGCCCAGCTCGACCACCAGGCCCCAGCTCCGCAGGATCTCCACACCGCGGGCCATGTTGTCCGGGTTGGGAGTGCCGCCGGGCGACACGACCCGGACCCGGTCACCGGGCACCAGCACCGGCGCACGCAACGCGCGCTTCGGGCCACCCGGCGCGGCGGACGCCGCCTCGGCCGTGCCGGCAAGCAACGCGGCACCGGCAGCGCCGGCCCCGACACCCAGCACGTGCCGTCGGGACAGGGTGCGGTCCGTTCCGGAAGCACTCACAGGCGGTCCCCTCATTGACATCGATGTCCGCGCCGCACCAGCCTACGACACACGTCGATGGCAATGGGTGTCCAAAAAGGACGCGTGCGCAGCACCGGCGGCGTCGCCAGCCGTAACCTGACGTCAGCACGGGTTCGACTACCGCGACGACAACGAGGAGTCCTCGACCCATGATCAGGCTTGCTGACATCCGTAGCTACGCGATGGCTCTGCCGGAGGTCGTCGAGAAGCCACACTTCCGGCTGCCCGGCTTCCGCGTCGCGGACAAGCTCCTCGCTCACCTGGAGAAGGGCGACGCGCACGCGATCGTGTGTGTCGGGCAGGCGGAGGCCAGCACGGCGCCCGCGGACCAGCCGGACACCTATGAGGAGGTGTGGCGGAACGGCCGGATCTTCGTCGGCCTCCGCGTCGACCTGTCCACGGTCACCGAGGAGCGCATGCGGGAGCTGATCGAGCACGCCTGGCGCAACCGGGCGCCGAAGCGCCTGGTCGCCGCGCATGACAGCCGCTGACGGCCCCGGCCACAACGTCCTTGCCGCCACCGAGGAGGGAAACGGCGTGATGGAGAACGAGCGACAGTCAGCGCCTGGCGCGACGTACGCGGGCGGGGAACCCACGGTGCGACTGCGGCCGGTCGCCGAGGCCGACCTGGAGATGTTCCGACGGTTCTGCACCGAGCCGGGGCTGATCGGGCTGGACTGGTCCGGCTTCCGGGACTCGGGCGCACCGGCGCGGCGGTTCGCCGCCGACGGCTGGCTGGGCGCCGACGACGGGCGGCTCATCGTCCAGGTCGAGCCGGACCAGGCCGCCGCCGGCTTGGTCAGCTACGTCTCCGGGCGCTACAGCGGCAGGGCGTCGTACTGGGAGATCGGGATCGTGTTGCTGCCGGCGTGGCGCGGACGCGGCATCGGCTGGCGAGCCCAGGCGCTGCTCTGCGACTACCTGTTCCAGCACAGCCCGGCGCAGCGCATCCAGGCCGGCACCCACCCGGAGAACGTCGCCGAGCAGCGGTCGCTGGAGAAGGCCGGCTTCCAGCTCGAAGGCGTCGTGCGGGCCTGCGAGTTTCGGGCCGGGCGGTGGCGCGACGGGTACCTCTACAGCCGGCTGCGCGACGACCCGTCACCCTGGGACCGCCCGGGGGAGTGACGCCGGCTCAGGGGCCGAGCCGGTTCAGGGGATGGGCCGGTTCAGGGGATGGGCCACTCGTGCACCGGCCGGTTGCTGTGCATCAGCGTCACGTAGTGCCGGACCACCTCGCGCAGCGCCGCCGGCCGGTCCAGGTGGTCGGCGGACTCCAGCCGGTGCAGCGTCTCCACCTGCCACGTCGCGCCGTTGCGGCCGGTCAGGCAGCGCTGCTCGATGATGCCCAGCAGCCGGTCACGCTCGCCCGGGTCGAGCCCCCAGCGGTCCAGGCCGTGATGCGCCATCGGCAGCAGCCGGCGCAGCACCAGCTCGGTGACCGGCAGGTAGCCGAGGCCGGGCCAGAAGACCTGCGCGTCGATGCCGTACCGGGCGCAGCTGGTGAAGTTCTCCTCGGCGGCGCTGAACGACATCTGCGACCACAACGGCCGGTCCGACTCGGCCAGGGCCCGGACCAGTCCGAAGTAGAAGGCGCCGTTGGCGATGGTGTCCAGCACCGTGGGCCCGGCGGGCAGCACCCGGTTCTCCACCCGCAGGTGCGGCCGGCCACGCGACACGTCGTACACCGGCCGGTTCCACCGGTAGACCGTGCCGTTGTGCAGCCGCAGCTCGGCGAGCCGGGGCACCTCACCGGCGGCCAGCGCCTGCGCCGGGTCCTCCGGGTCGCAGACCGGCAGCAGCGCCGGGAAGTAGCGCACGTTCTCCTCGAACAGGTCGAACACGTTGGTGATCCAGCGCTCGCCGAACCAGACCCGGGGCCGTACGCCCTGCGCCTTGATCTCCTCCGACCGGGTGTCGGTGGCCTGCTGGAACAGCGGGATGCGGGTCTCGCGCCACAGCTCCCGGCCGAAGAACAGCGGCGCGTTCGCGCCGAGGGCGACCTGGATGCCGGCGATCGCCTGGGCGGCGTTCCAGTAGTCGGCGAACTGGGCCGGGCTCACCTGGAGGTGGAACTGGGTGCTGGTGCAGGCCGCCTCCGGGGTGATCGTGTCGGCGGTGACCGCCAACCGTTCCACCCCGCTGATGGCGATCGGCAGGTCCTCGCCACGGGCGGCGAAGATCTGCTCGTTGAGCAGCGCGTACCGGGGGTTGTGCGAGAGCGTCTCGGCGGTCAGGTGTTCGGGGCGCAACGTCGGCAGGATGCCGATCATGACCATGTGGGCGCCGATCGCGCGGGCCTTCTCCTCGGCGGCGTTGAGGCTGGCCCGCACGTGCTCCTCGAACTCGGCGGTGCCGGTGCCGGTCAGCCGGCGGGGCGCCACGTTGATCTCGATGTTGAACTGGCCCAGCTCGGTCTGGAAGCTCGGGTCGGCGATCTCCGCCAGCACGTCGGCGTTGCGCATCGCCGGCATCGACGCCTGGTCGACCAGGTTCAGCTCGATCTCCAGCCCCGTCAGTGGCCGGTCGATGTCGAACCGCGACTCGCGCAGCATCTCGGCGAAGACGTCCAGGCAACGGCGGACCTTGTCCCGGTAGCGGGCCCGGTCCTCTCGGCTGAAGGTCCGTACGCCGACATCCTCGCCCATGGTCACCACCCTGTCACCGCTGGTCCCCCTAACCTCGCACGTGTCGAGCGAGCGGGGAAGACCCGATGGTCCCTTCCTACCCACCTGTGAGCCCGGTGATCCCTGTCGCGCCCGCGTGGTCCGCTCCGGCGCGGCCGGCGCGCACCGCTAGCATTGCCGCCCGAGAGGTGGTGGCGTGGGAATGCGTGAGAAGGTGACCCGGCTCTTCGTCGCGGCGGCGATCGCCGAGGCGTGCTCGTGGCTGGCCCTGTTGATCGGCATGGTGGTCAAGTACGGTCCGCCGGAGAACGAGCTGGGCGTCAAGATCTTCGGCCCGATCCACGGCGGCCTGTTCGTCGCGTACGTCCTGCTGGTGCTGGCGGTGGCCCGGCTGCACCGGTGGAGCCTGCTGGCCACGGTCGTGGCGCTGGCCTGCGCGGTGCCGCCGTTCGCCACCCTGGTCTTCGAGCGCTGGGCCCGCCGTCGGGGCATGCTCGAGTCCGCCCGCCGACCGGCCCGCGAGCCCGCCCCGGTCGGCTGAGCGGCACGTCGCGCTGATCCGCCAGCCGTGCTGACCGGTCAGTCGGCCAGGAAGTCGGCGAGTACGGCGGCGAGAGCCTCCGGCGCCTCCTCGGCCATGTGGTGGCCCGAGTCGATCGACGTGGCCCGGACGTCGTCGGCCCACTCCCGCCAGATCGCCGCCGGGTCGCTGTGCAGCTCCACCATGTCGTCGCGCTCGGCCCAGACGAACAGCACCGGGCAGCCGATCTTCCGCCCGGCGGCGCGGTCCGCGTCGTCGGCCGCCCGGTCCGGGCCGAGGCCCGCCCGGTAGTCCTCGCACATCGCGTGGACCGTGGCCGGGTCGTGGATCGCCCGGGAGTAGTCCGCGTACGCCTCCTCGCCCATCTCGGCGGGGGAGCCGCCGTACCAGGCGTCCGGATCCGCGTTGATCACCCGTTCCGCCGGCTTGTCGGTCTGGCCGAGGAAGAACCAGTGCCACCAGCGGGCGGCGAAACGGGCGTCGCAGCTGGCCAGTGCGGCACCGATCGGCACCCCGTCGAGCGCACCGAGCCGGCTGACCCGATCCGGGTGGTCCAGCGCGGTGCGCACCGCCGCGTACGCGCCGCGGTCGTGGCCGACCACCGCGGCCCGCTCGTGGCCGAGCGCGTCGAGCAGCGCGACCACGTCGCGGGCCATCGCCCGCTTGGCGTACGCGGAGTGGTCGGCGGTCTCCGCCGGCTTCGTCGACCCGCCGTACCCGCGCAGGTCGGGGCAGATCACCGTGTGTCGCTCGGCGAGCAGCGGCGCCACCCGGTGCCAGGTCGCGTGGGTACGGGGGTGGCCGTGCAGCAGCACCACCGGCGAGCCGGACCCGCCGTGGCGCACCCGCAGGCGCACCGGGCCGACGTCGATCTCGTCGAGGGTGAATCCGGGAAACATGCCGATGCCGGTGCCCACCCCGCCGGGCGCGGAAACCCGGGCCCGGCCGGTCAGGTCAGCGCGGAGCAGGCCGCGACGCCGGCGAGCAGCAGCGCGCCCAGCACCGCCTGCAACAGCAGCGGCGGGCCGAGATGCGACCAGAGCGTCGCGGTACGTGGGGTGAGCAGCTGCCCGGTGGTGAGGTTGACGATCCGCTCGATCCGGGGCGGCAGCTCCGGGTCGCGTTGCGGGCGCAGGGTCAGCTGCACCTGGTCGGCGGGGTGCAGGGCGCTCTGCGGCAGGTGGCCGTGCAGCTCCACCTCGCAGAGCTGGCCGGCGGTGTTGCGCAGCCGCACCGGGATGACCAGGTATTCCGGGCCCTGCTTCAGCTCCTTCCAGCGCCGCCGGGCGCCGCCGCCCCCGGCGGAGAAGAGCGAGCGCAGCAGCAGGGCGGGGAGCGCGGCGAACGCGGCTGCGGCGAGCACCACGACCAGCACCGGCTGGCCGATGCGCACCTCGCGCGTGTAGCCGTCAAGCAGGCGGACCAACCGCCCGGTGACGATCCGCTCCGTCGGGTGCACGATCCGTCTGGTATCGAGTCCGCTGTCCATCTCCACCACCGAGAGTCCGCTTCTGTTCACGCATCGTATCGACGTCCCCGGTTGAACGACGTGAATGAAACCTGGTCACGGGCTCACGGCCGCGAGGTGACATCCCCGGCGACCCGGGTAAGCGGGGGGCCGAGCTGGAAAGGGGTCGAGCATGCAGCTGTCCTTCCTGCGCCCGCTCTACGACCGACCCGGGCCGTGGTGCTCGGTGTACCTGGACGCCTCCGCCGACACGGAGGACGCCCACCAGGCGCTGGCACTGCGCTGGCGTGCCCTGGCGCGTCAACTAACCGACCAGGGCGCGGACGAGGCGACCGTCGCCGCGCTGGACCGGGTGATCCGTGGCCACGACCCGATGGTCGGCGACTACGGCCTCGCGGTCTTCGCCACCCGCGGCCGGGTGGTGCTCTCCGAGTTCCTCTCCGCGCCACCACTGAGCGACCTGGCGAGTTACGCGCCACTGCCGCACGTGATGCCGTTGCTCGCCCAGCGCGGCGAGCAGGTGGCGTGGGTGCGGGTGCTGGCCGACCGGACCGGCGCGGACGCGATCGCGATCAGCGCCGGCGGTGTGCCCCGGAAGGCGCACGTCGTCGGCCGGGAGACCTTCCAGGTGCGCCGGGTGCAGCCCGGCGGCTGGTCTCAGGACATCTACCAGAAGGCCGCCATGGAGGCCTGGCACCGCAACGCCGGCGACGTCACCGCGGCGACCGTGGAGCTGGCCGAGAAGGTCGGCGCGGAGGTGGTGGTGGTGGCCGGCGATGTTCGGGCCACCGGGATGATCGCCGCCCAGATGCCGGAGCGTTGGCAGGACCTCATGGTGCGCACCGACGCGGGCTCGCGGGCCGGCGGCGCGGACCAGACGCTGCTGGACGACCTCACCGTGCAGACCATCGCGGAGGTCGCCGATCAGCGGATCAGCGCCGCGCTGGACCGGTTCGGCGTGCAGGAGGACGTCGGCGCCGGGCTCGACGCGGTCGTCTCGGCCCTGCAACGCAACCAGGTGGACACCATGCTGATCGTGGACGATCCGTCGGCCAACGGCGAGCTGTGGGTCGGCCCCGAGCCGACCGAGATCGCCGTCGACCCGGGGCAGTTGGCGGCGATGTCGGTGACCGACCCGCAACGGGTTCGCGCCGACGCGGCCCTGGTCCGGGCGCTGGTCGGCACCGACGCGGCGCTGACCGTGCTGGGCCCGGACGAGGCGCCCGAGCTCAGCGACGGCGTCGGCGCGGTCCTGCGGTACGTCGATGCCAGCACGCCCGGGCGCGGCAATGGCTGAGCGCAGCGTTGCCGACCTGGTGGTGGAGCGGCTCCTGGCCTGGCGGGTGCCACGCGCCTTCGGGTACCCGGGCGCGGCGATCGCCCCGCTGGTCCGGGCGCTGGACCGCACGGGCGGCGACCCGGCGTTCGTCCCGGCCCGGCACGAGGAGACCGCCTCCTTCATGGCCACCGGGCACGCCAAGTTCACCGGCGGCATCGGGGTCTGCCTGGCCACCCAGGGGCCCAGCGCGGTCCAGCTGCTCAACGGCCTCTACGACGCCAAGTTGGACAGCACGCCGGTGGTGGCGATCATCGGCGAGGACATCTCCGGGCCGCTCGGCGGCGCGCACCAGCAGATCGGGCTCAGCCGGCTCTTCGCGGACGTGTGCAACCAGTTCGTGCAGTACGGCCGCAGGCCCGAGGACGTACCCGCGCTGCTGGACCAGGCGTTCCGCACCGCGGCGGCGACCCGCAGCCCGACCTGCGTGGTGCTGCCCCGGCAGTTGCAGGAGGCCGTGGTGCCCGACCTGCAGCCGCAGTCGGTCGGCGTGATCTCGGCGACCCCGGGCGTGCCGCTGGCCCGGGTGCTGCCGCACGACATGGACCTCGACGCCGCCGCGCAGCTGCTCGGCAGCGGCCAGCGCACGGCGATCCTGGTCGGCCAGGGCGGTCGGGACGCGGCCGGGGAGATCACCGAGTTGGCCGACCGGCTCGGCGCCGGGGTGGCCACCTCGCTGCTGGGCAAGCCGGTGCTCGACGAGCGGCTGCCCTACCACGCCGGGGTGCTCGGCGAGGTCGGCACGTCGGCCGCGGCCGAGCTGATGGGCGGCTGCGACACGCTGCTGATGGTGGGCACCAACGATCCGTGGACGGACTACTTCCCGATGCCCGGTCAGGCCCGGACCGTCCAGATCGACATCGACGGACGGCGGATCGGCACCCGATACCCGGCGGACGTGCCGCTCGTCGGTGACGCCGCCGAGACGCTGCGGGCGCTGCTGGCGCGGGTGCCGCACCGGCCCAACCAGCAGTGGCGCGCCACGGTGCAGAGCTCGGTGGACCGGTGGCGCTCGACCGCGGCCGACCGGGCCGCCGCGCCGGCCGACCCGGTCAACCCGCAGCTCGTGCTCCAGGAGCTGTCCACCCGGTTGCCGGCCGTCGGCGCGGTCGCGGTGGACGTCGGGTCGGTCCTCTACTGGTACGCCCGGCACCTCGTCCTGCCGCCCGGGGTGAACGCGCAGCTGTGCGGCACCCTCGGCTCGATGGGCTGCGCCCTGCCGTACGCGGTGGCCGCCAAGCTCGCCGCCCCCGACCAGCCGGTGCTCGCGCTGGTCGGCGACGGCGCCATGCAGCTCAACGGGCTCGCTGAGCTGATCACCGTGGCGCACCTCTGGCAGAAGTGGCGCGATCCGCGGCTGGTGGTGCTGGTGCTCAACAACCGTGACCAGTCCGGCATGGGCGGCGGGCGGCAGACGTCGCCCGACCCGGCGCAGCGCCGCCCGGACGTGCCGTACGCCGGCTGGGCCCGGCTGCTCGGGCTGCACGGCGTCCGGGTGGACCGCCCGGAGCTGGTCGGTGCGGCCTGGGACGAGGCGCTCGCCGCGAACCGGCCGTGTGTGCTGGAGGCGGTGGTCGACGCCGCCGTGCCACTGGCGCCGCCGCAGCCGGCCTTCGCCGACCTGCGCGGCCTGTACGCCGACGGGGAGGCCGCCCGGCGGGTCCGCGAGCAGGTGGAGCTCACCGTGAACGCGGAGGGCCTCGTTTAGGGGTGGCCCGCCTGGGCATCAGTAGCGGCCCGAGGACGCTGGAGGTCACATGCTGGAGCCCGCCGACCGTCGTTACGGTCCCGCGGCCCTACCGCAGCCGCGCGGTCCGCTCTCCGCGGCGGTGGCCGGGGCCCTGCGGCGTCCGCCGCACGATCTGCCGGCGGGCCTCGGTGCCGACCTGGACCCGGCGGACCCGCTCGCGGACGAGGATCTCCAGCTGACCCTGTTCCTCTGCTACGAGCTGCACTACCGGGGTTGGCGCGGGGTGGATGAGAGCTGGGAGTGGCAGCCGACGCTGCTGGCCCTGCGGGCCCGTGCCGAGCGGCCCTTCGAGGCGGCGCTGCGCCGGCTGTCCGCCCCGCCGCCGCTGCCGCCGGCCGGGGTGGCGGCGGCCCTGGCCGAGCTGGTCGCGGCCGACGACGGGCCTCCGCTGGCGACCACCCTCCAGCGGCGTGCCGACCTCGCCCAGTTCCGCGAGTTCGTCGCCCACCGCTCGGTCTACCACCTGCGCGAGGCGGATCCGCACAGCTGGGCGCTGCCCCGCCTCGGCGGCCCGGCGAAGGCCGCCCTGGTGGAGATCCAGACCGACGAGTACGGCAACGGCCGGCTGGATCGTATGCACGCCGAGCTGTTCCGGCGCACCCTCGACCGGCTGGGCCTGGTTACCGGCTACGGCGCCCACCTCGACGTGGTGCCCGCGGTGACGCTGGCGACCAACAACCTGATGTCGCTCTTCGGGCTGCACCGACGCCTGCGTGGCGCGCTGCTCGGTCACCTGGCCGCCTTCGAGATGACCTCGTCGGTGCCGAACCGCCGCTACGGCAACGGGCTGCGCCGGCTCGGCCTGGACGAGGTCGCCACCCGCTTCTACGACGAGCACGTCGAGGCCGACGCGGTGCACGAGCAGATCGCCGCGCACGACCTGTGCGGCGGGCTGGTCCGCGCCGAGCCGGCGCTGGCCGGTGACGTGCTCTTCGGCGCGGCGGCCGCGCTCGCGGTGGACCGGCTGTTCGCCGCGCACCTGCTGGACAGCTGGGCCGCCGGCCGCAGCTCGCTGCGGGCGCGCACCGCGCTGACCGTCTCGCTGCCGGCGACCGCGACCGCGACCGCCGCCGCGGGACCCCTGGCCGGCGTCGCCTGACCGCGGCGGTCACCCCTCCCGGGCGGTTCCCGCGCGGAAGTTCACCATCTTGTGGGTGCCGTCGCAGAACGGCTTGAGCGCCGACCTGCCGCACCGGCACAGCGCCACCGTGCCCCGGCGGGCGTCGATCCGCTCACCGTCGGGGGTGACCAGGGCGAAGTCGCCGCGGACCAGCAGCGGTCCGTCCTGGTACGGGGTGATCGTCGCGGCGGCCGGCTCGCTCGTGTCGTCGGTGCGCATGAGCCCGGAAGTGCCCGCCCTGGCCCCGGCGAAACCCGGGCCACCGTGCCCGGCCCGTTCGCCCCCGGCGACCCGCTCCCGCCGCCCACGGCGGATCGTCGTGGAACGCCGGTGATGACCGTGGACCCCCGCCGACCAGCGGATTGTGCCGCCGGGTGGGTGATGCCCCGTTTGAACCCCATCGGGACGGGAAGCCGGGCCGCGTGGTGAGCGAACGAGGCAAGGTAGAGCCGGTGCACAAGGTGCGCAAGGGGCTCACGGCCGACGGTGCCGGTCTGGCCGGCGACCGGGTCGTGGCCGTGAGCAGTCCCGCCCGGGTGCTGGTCGCCGCCACCGCCCGGGCACTGCGTGGTGTGGACTGCGCCGACCTCGGGCACGCCGGGCCGGTGTCGCGGTTCCCCGGCGCCCCGGAGCCGGTCCGTCGCGCAGCGGTCAGCCGGGCCGCCGGCCGGGTCGCGCTCACAATGGCTCAGGTCGACGAGGTGGACGCCGGGCGGGTCGCCCGCTGGTTCGTCGACCAGTACCCGCGCCAGCGCTACCCGGGCGTGCTGATCGGCTCACCGCATGGCGCGGCGGCCCACCTCGCGGTGGCACTCGGCGTGCCGTGGCTGCCGGCCGGCTTCGAGATGTCGGTGCACTGGACCGGCGGCGCGGTGGACCGCCCGGGTGCGGCGCTGGAGCACGGCGAGGCGCTCGCCGCCCGACTGCTCGCCGGCAACCCCGACGTGCATCTCCGCCAGGTGCACTGCCCCGCCAGCCGTGGCCCGCTGACCGGGGTGACCGTGTCGCTGGCCGCCCGCTGGCGGGCGCTGCCGGCGGCCTACACGCAGTTCCTGGCCGACCGGCTGACCACCGGGGCCCCGGTGGTGCTGGTTCGCGACGCGCGGACCTGGCCGGTGCTGGAGCGCGGCCCGGGGCACAGCTTCCAGGTCGGCTGCCCGGCCAGCGGGCTGGACCCGGTGGACTTCCACCCCGACAGCCACGCGCTGCGGCAGGTGCTGCGCTCCGTCGGCGGGGATGCCGCCCGGTGGGAGCCGCCGGAGATGTCCGTCCCCTCGGGCGCAGCCGAGCACGGCGTGGACTCGGGCTTCGAGCTGGCCGCGCGGGACTGGGCGGCCCGCCGGGAGCACCCGCTGCACCGGGTGCTGGTGCCCCGGCCGGCGGCGCTGAGCGCGGCAGTGGCCGACCTGTACCGGCACTGGCTCCGCGGCGCCGGCAAGACCGGTGACCGGTTGGTGGTGGAGTGCGGCCGGTTGATCGATCCGTGGCAGGTGGTGCGCGCGGGGCTGGTGCCGTACTGGTGCGAGAACGCCACCCGGCGCAGCGTGGACGAGGCCGAGTGGTGGCTGGCCGGCAGCGAGACGTTCAGCTCGGTGGACGTGCTGCCCGAGCCGCCCGGGGTGCGCTCGCCCGCCCTGGCCGGGCTGCCGCAGTGGTTGGCCGTGGCCGGGTTCGGCCGGCGTCGTCGGGCGTTGGACCGGACCGCCGCTCGGGGCTACCCGGTCACCTCGGTACCCACCCGCCGGGCCACCGAGGTGCTCCGCGCCCAGCCGTACGACCTGCCCACGCCGCCCCCGCTGGGGGCCGCCGAGGCGCTCTCCATGCTCCGGGACAGCGGCGGCCACCAGGGGTTGCTGATCTCCTGAGGCGGAGCACGCCGAAACATCCTCGCGAACCCGGGGTCCCGTGATTGAGTACCTACGGAGCGGGAACATCGCTGACTGCGACGGCCTGATTGCGCTGCGCAAAGGCGTTGTCGCCCGCTGGCATCCCAGTCACTGACCCACTTTTCCGGCCCGGTGCGTGGCTCGACCACGCGCACGACCGGTTTCCCGATCCGGGCGGGGGACCTTCCTGAGGGAGGCGCGGATGTTCGGACAGACGAGCACGACCACACCACCACCCACCGATCGAGGTCTGGAGGACCTCGATGCGGCAGCGCTGGCGTACGCGGCCCGAATTGAGGGGCTGCCGCCGGAGCGGCGGCAGGAGGCACGGGACGACCTGGTCCGCTTCGCGCTGCCGTTCGCCGGCCGCCTGGCCCGCCGGTACCGGGGGCGCGGGGAGCCACTGGAGGACCTGGAGCAGGTGGCCCGCCTTGGCCTGGTCAACGCCGTCGACCGGTATGACCCGGAACGGGGCTCGTTCACCGCGTACGCCGCGATCACCATCGTGGGTGAGATCAAGCGGCACTTCCGGGACCGCACCTGGGGCGTGCACGTGCCCCGCCGGCTACGCGACCTGATCCTGGAGGTCGGTCAGGCCACCGCCGCGCTGACCAGTGAGCTGTCCCGGGCGCCCACCGTCGCGGAGCTGTCCAAGCGGTTGGAGACGCCGGAGGAGGAGATCCTCGCGGCGTTGGAGTCGGCGGCCGGCTACAGCCCGGCCTCGCTCAACGCCCCGGTGGGCGGGGAGAGCTCCGCGGAGTTCGGTGACCTGGTCGGCGAATCGGACAACGCGCTGGAATCGGTCGACGACCGGGTGACCGTGAGCGGCCTGCTGCACCGCCTGCCCTGGCGGGAACGGCGGATCCTGGCGATGCGCTTCTACGGCAACCAGACCCAGGCGGAGATCGCCGCCCGGTTCGGCATCTCGCAGATGCACGTCTCCCGGCTGCTGTCGCGGGCGCTGACCTGGCTGCGGCAGGCGATGCTCGCCGACGCGCCGCCGCCCTGGCAGAACGGCGCCGCCGAGCCGGACCCGGGCAAGACCCGGATCTCGGTGAAGCAGAACGGCGACCGGGTGGTCGTCGAGGTCGGCGGCGAGATCGACCGGGACGGTGCCGACCAGCTGCGCCGGGCGATGCTGGAGGCGGTCACCGGCCAGCCCAGCGAGGTGGTCGTCGACCTGGTCGGCGCGGGCGGCTTCGACGCCGGCGGGATCGCCGCGTTGATGGCCGGACGGGACGCGGCCGCCCGGACCGGGGTGCCGCTGCGGCTGACCCGGGTCCAACCCGCGGTACGCCGTTCGCTCACCGCCGCCGGCCTGGCACCCGCGCGGGACTGAGCGCAGCCGGGCACCGTACGCGACGAGGGCCGACACCCACGGGTGTCGGCCCTCGTCAGCGCGTACCGCCGGTCAGCGCTCCTCCGGGTCCTGGTCGCTGTGCGGGTGCCGCCACCGCTCGTGCGGCTTCGGCGCCTCCTCTTTGTCCTCGGGCGCGTCGCTCTGCTCGAAGCTCGGCCGGCGGATGCCCTCGGGCTCCGGGACATCCACGGGCCGGGCACCGGACTGCGGGGTCGGCTGGAACTCGGTCGCGTCGCGGGCGCCGTGCGCGCCCTCGGCGGCGGGCGACTCCGGCACGTGGTGCTCCATACGCAACTCCTCGGCGAAGTGCTGTGGCGGCTTGGTCGTGCGCTGTGGCAGGTCCCGGCCCAGGTCGGCGACGAGCGGGCCGTACTTCAGGTCGAACGCGGGACGCTCGGAGCGGATCCGGGGCATCCGGTCGAAGTTGCGCAGTGGCGGCGGGCAGGTGGTGGCCCATTCGAGGGAGTTGCCGAAGCCCCACGGGTCGTCCACCGTCACCATCGCCCCGTACCGCCAGGACTTCCAGGCGTTGTACATGAAGAACAGGGTGGACAGGCCGAGGATGAACGCGAAGATGCTGGAGATCGTGTTCAGCGTGGTGAAGCCGTCGGTCGGCAGGTAGTCGGCGTACCGGCGGGGCATCCCCTCGCTGCCCAGCCAGTGGTGCACCAGGAAGGTGCCGTGGAAGCCGATGAACATGGTCCAGAAGTGCGCCTTGCCGATCCGGTCGTCGAGGAGCCGTCCGGTCATCTTCGGCCACCAGAAGTAGTAGCCGGCGAAGAGTGCGAAGACCACCGTGCCGAAGACCACGTAGTGGAAGTGCGCCACCACGAAGTAGGTGTCGTGGGTGTGCCAGTCCGCCGGCGGGCTGGCCAGCAGCACCCCGGTGAGTCCGCCGAGCAGGAAGGTGACCAGGAAGCCGATGGAGAACAGCATCGGCGTCTCGAAGGTGAGCTGTCCCTTCCACATGGTGCCGATCCAGTTGAAGAACTTCACGCCGGTCGGCACGGCGATCAGGTAGCTCAGGATGCTGAAGAACGGCAGCAGCACCTGGCCGGTGGCGAACATGTGGTGCGCCCAGACCGTCATCGACAGGAAGGTGATCGCGGCGGTGGCCAGCACGATGCCGGTGTAGCCGAAGAGCGGCTTGCGGGAGAAGACCGGGATGACCTCGCTGATGATGCCGAAGAACGGCAGCGCGATGATGTAGACCTCGGGGTGGCCGAAGAACCAGAACAGGTGCTGCCAGAGCATCGGGCCGCCGGTGCCCGGATCGAACACGTGCGCGTTGAGCAGCCGGTCGGCCGACAGCGCCAGCAGCGCGGCGGCCAGCAGCGGGAAGACCATGATCACCAGCAGGCTGGTGAACAGCATGTTCCACGTGAAGATCGGCATCCGGAACATGGTCATCCCGGGCGCGCGCAGGGTCAGGATCGTGGTGATCAGGTTGACCGCGCCGAGGATGGTGCCCAGGCCGGAGATGACCAGGCCGATGACCCACATGTTCGCGCCGACGCCGGGGGAGTGCTCGGCGCTGCTCAGTGGGCTGTACGCCGTCCAGCCGAAGTCGGCCGAGCCGCCGGGCGTCAGGAGCCCGCCGACCACCATCACCCCGCCGAACAGGTACAGCCAGTAGGCCAGCGCGTTGAGGCGGGGGAACGACACGTCCGGCGCGCCGATCTGGATCGGCACGATGAAGTTGGCGAACCCGAACGCCGCAGGGGTGGCGAACAGCAGCAGCATCACCGCGCCGTGCGAGGTGAACAGCTGGTTGTACTGCTCCGAGGAGAGGAACTGCAGCCCGGGGCGGGCCAACTCGCCCCGCATCAGCATCGCCTGCAGCCCGGCCAGCAGGAAGAAGCCGAACGAGGTGAGCAGGTAGAGCACACCGATCTGCTTGTGGTCGGTGGTGGCGAGGAACTTGATCAGAGAGCTGCCGGGGGTCGGCGTTCGCAGTGGCCCGGGGAAGCCCCCGAAGCGGGCCGGTGCCAGGATCGCCGGGCCCCGATCGCGACTGGGTTCCGTGGTTACCCGCTTGGCCATGGCTGCTCACCCCGCCGTTGTGACAGAAAAGGACGGGTGTACCTACCCGACCCTCTGACCATGAAACCAGGGCAGAGCGGCAATTTCAGTCAGTTCGCCAGAGGTTGGCGGAACCACCCGGAACGCTCACGTTGCCGGCACCATCGCCCAGACCGCCTTGCCCTGGCCGGCCGGCACGCTGCCCCACCGCTGAGCCAGCTCCCGAACCAGCAGCAGCCCGCGCCCACCCTCGGCGCGCAGGTCCGCCTCGGCCGGCCGGGCCGCCGCCCGGCTGCCGTCCACCACGGCCAGGTGCAGGTACGGCCGGCGCAGGGTCACCGTCACCTGCATCGGCGTGCCCGCGTGCCGGACCACGTTGCCGACGAGCTCACTGAGCACCAGTGCGGCCGGGCCGGCGGCATCGGGAAGGTTCCACCGCGTGCACGCGTCGACGACCAGCTCCCGAGCCCGCCGGCAGGCCTCGGCCACCGGCTCCAGCCGGGCCTGCAACCGGGGCGGGGCGGCGGCGCCGGCCACCCGGGTCGCCTCTTCGCAGTCCCGGGACACCGGAACCACCCGGCACGCGGTCGACTCGGCCAGCCAACGCGCGGCGGCCGGCGGTGGCGCGCAGAGCACCACCGGCACGGCCGGCCACTCCGCGGCCCGCCGGGCCGTCGCGGCGAAGACGGACAGCGCCAGCCGGTCCCGGACGGTGACCTCGGCGAGGTCGACCACCAGCGCATCCGGTTGAGCGGCCAGCACCCGGTCCAACACGCGGTGCACCGACCGCATGGTGCCCAGGTCCAGCGGACCGCAGAGCCGGACGACCGCCACCGGTGCGGTGTCGCTCACCTCCCAGGTGATCCGGCTGGACATGGACCCTCACCTCGCTGATGTGTCGGGACCTGCGAACTACCCGAGGCGCACCACGGTCAAACCGGACCTACGGGCCGGGCGAGGCAGGTCACGGGTGACGCGGCCGGTCAGGGACGGGCACGGCCGGTCAGCACGCCCAACGCGATCATGCCGACGCCGAGGCCGAGGTGCAGCCAGTCGTCGGCGTCGTTGACCGGCAGCACGTTCGCCCCGGTGTCGTGGTCCACCGCGAGGCCGTACAGCCACAACACCAGGTAGACGGCGCCGCCGCCGACGAGGAACGCCCGCGCGCCGCCGACCGTCCGGGCCAGCACCAGGCCGGCCACCCCGAACAGCAGGTGCACCAGGTTGTGCAGCACCGACACCTGGAACACGCCGAACAGGTACGCGCCCGAGCCGTGACCGGCGAACCGGAGATCGGACGTGCCGCTGGTGATCCCCGGGACGAAGCCGAGCACGCCGATCAGCAGGAACAGCACCGCCACGGTCCCGGCGGCCCGTCGTACCGGTGGCTTGCCGTCGGCCGGATTGTGCCGGGCCCGGGAGTGCGCCATCGGTCCGACCATCACCGACTCCTCGCTGCGGGGCGGGCGTGAGCGCTGCGGGCTACCCGTCGCCGCCGATCGCAAACCCGTCGGAGGCGCCGGTCAGACCGGTTGCAGGCGCGGCGCGCTGGCCGGCTGGCGGACCCGCTGATACAGCTCGACGTACCGCTGAGCCATCACCGCCGGGGTGAACCGCTGCGCGGCCACCCGACGGCACTCGTCGGCGTCGAGCAGCTCGGCGGCCAGCACCAGCTCACCCAGTTCCTCCTCGTCGGCGGTGAGCAGCCCGGTGCGACCGTGCTCGATCAGCTCCGGCAGGCACCCCCGGGCCGTCGCCACCACCGGCGTGCCCAGGGCGAGCGACTCGACCACCGCCGTGCCGCCCGGCTCCTCCCAGCGCAGCGGGAACAGCGAGGCGCGGGCGCTGGCGAGCAGGTCGTCACGCTCCTGACCGGCCACGGTGCCGACCCAGCGGACCAGGTCACCGTCGACGTGGGGCGCCACCTCGTCGAGGAAGAACCGCACGTCCGGGTTCTGCCGGGCCTCGTCGCCGGCCGCGGCCAGGTCGGCCGGGCGGTGGTAGGGGCCGACAGGCCCGGCCAGCACCAGCGGGAAACCGACCTGGTGAGCGAGTCGGGCGCCCACGTCCTGCCCCTTGCCCGGGTTGATCCGGCCGAGGATGAGCAGGTGCTCGCCCTTCTCCGGGAGGGACCGCCGGTCGGCGTCCACGGCCAGCGGGGTGGACAGGTGCACGTGCCCCACCGAGTGCTCGCGGAGCGCCTGCGGGGCCCGGGCCAGCTGGGACGCGGACACACCGTTGACGCGGACCCGCTCGCCGCCGTCCAGGCTGCCGTAGAGCGCGGGGTGCTTGGCCAGGTCCCAGTGCAGGGTGTGCAGGGTCGGCGGGCCGCTCGGCCCCATCGCCGTGAGGGTGGCCAGCCCGACCGCCTCCACGTGATCGTGCACCAGGTCGATGTCGTCGCGGGCGTGCAGCTCGCGCACCACCCCGGCCAGGTGCGCCTGCGCGATCCCGCAGACCTGGTTGTACGGCCGCTGAAGCGCGGCGAACTGCCCGTCGGGAAACACCGACACCTTCTCGTCCACCGGCAGGCTGCTGCTCTCCACCGAGGCGAGCACCACCCGTACGCCGAGACGCCGCAGCTCCGGCACCAGAGTGGCGATAACGTTCTCGATGCCGCCGTAGCCCGGCGGCGGCACGGACAGCCACGGGCCGGCGTTCATCAGCACGGTGAGGCTCATCGGTCCCGGCCCTCCCATGCGCCCGACATGAACGCCCCGGCCCTCACGCCGCGGCCACCCGTCGGCGGGGCACCCGGTGGCGCAGCTCGGCCAGCGGCGGGCGCTCCTCGATGGACACGTCGCTGACCACGATCTCGCGGTCGAGGTTCGGCAGCGTGTCGGAGCCGCCGCGGCGGAACTGGGTCAGCAGCACCTCCGGTGACATGCCGGGGATCGCCCAGCCACGCCGTTGCAACCGGGCCCAGGCGGTCAGCATGATCTGTGCCGACATCCGGCCGAGCGCCGCCGTGTCCTGGTGCCGGTGCTTGCGTTCACCGAGGTCGACCTGCGCCAACGCGTCCAGGCCGACCAGGTCGAGCAGATCGATCAGCATCGCCGTCTCCACTCCGTACCCGGAGACGAACGGCACCTGGGCCAGCACCTCGCGCCGGCCGGCGTACTCGCCGGCGAGCGGCTGGACGAAGCCGGCCAGCTCGGGCCAGAAGAGGTTGAGCAGCGGTCGCGCCATCAACTCGGTAACGCGGCCGCCGCCGTCCGGCTCGACGCTGGCGGTGCCCACCAGTGGCCGGTGGTAGAAGCCCTTCACGAATTCCACCGACGGGTCGGTCAGCAGTGGGCCGAGCAGCCCGCTCACGAAGTGCGGCCGGAACTCCCGCAGGTCGGCGTCGATGAACGCCACCACGTCCCCCTCCGCGGCGGCCAGGCCGGCCCAGAGCGCGTCGCCCTTGCCGGTGAGCCGAGGCAGCCCCCGGGTCATCTCGTCCTGGCTGACCACCTCCGCGCCGGCGGCCCGGGCCACCTGCGCGGTGCGGTCGGTCGACCGCGAGTCCACCACGATCAGCTCGTCGACCAGGGCGACCCGATCCATCAGGTGCTCCCGGATGGTCGCCACGATCGCACCGACGGTGGCCTCCTCGTTGTGCGCCGGCAGCACGACGCTGACCCGGCTCTGCCCCTTGGCACGCAGCAGCCGGCGTGCCGGCCACGCCGCCGCCGACGTCGTCCGGTACGTGGCCCACGCCTCCACCACCGGTGACACGCTCGATGTCGTATCCCGCACGGGCACCCCTTTTGAATCGTGGGCGGATAACCGAGGTTGGTTGTTCCCATTCCCCACCATGCGCTAACCGCCTCCAGCGAACAGCTTGATCACAGGGGTGACCTCGCCGCGTTCCCGGGGGATGAACGTTTGATTGCGCTCACCCCGGGGGACTGCTCCCATCGAAGATGAAACGCTCTCGAAGGGCTTGTCGAATGCGTGTATGCCGGGTGGGTCTGGTGGGCGCCGGTGGAGTGGCACAGCGGCACGCCCGCGTGCTCGCGGGGTTCGATGACGTCGAGCTGATCGGCGTGACCGACGTGGCCCCGGAGGCGGCGTCGGCGCTGGTCGCGCAGCACGCCGGCCGAGCCTGCGCCGACGTCGCCGAGCTGCTGGCCGCCGGTCCGGACGCAGTCTACGTCTGCGTGCCACCGTTCGCGCACGGCCCGGCCGAGGAAGCGGTGATCGACGCCGGTGTGCCGTTGTTCGTGGAGAAGCCCGTCGCGATCGACCTGGTGACCGCCGAGCGGATCGCCGATCTGATCGCCCGGCGCGGGCTGCGTACCGCCGTCGGACACCACTGGCGCTACCTGAGCGTGCTCGATCAGGCCCGCGAGCTGCTCGCCGACCGTCCGGTGCGGATGGTCAGCGGCTCCTGGCTGGACAAGGTGCCGCCGGTGGCCTGGTGGTCGCGGCGGGACCGCTCCGGCGGCCCGGTGGTCGAGCAGGCCGCGCACGTGCTGGACCTGATCCGCGCGCTGGTCGGCGAGGTCACCGAGGTCACCGCGTACGGCAACGGCACACCGCCGCCGGTGGACGGCGCCGACATCGACTCGGTGACCACCGCCACGTTGCGCTTCGCCGGCGGCGCGGTCGGCACGCTCAGCGCGGCCTGCGTGCTGGGCTGGAAGCACCGGGCCGGGCTGGAGATCCTCGCCGACGGGCTGGCTATGTCGATCACCGAGGACGGCCTGCTGATCCGCGACAGCGACGGTGAGCGGCACCTGCCCGCCGGTCCGGAGGCCGCCCGGGTAGCGGTCGACCGCGCCTTCATCGACGCGGTGCGCGGCATCGGCGACGACGTGCGCGTCCCGTACGCCGAGGCGTTGGGCACCCAGCGGCTGGCCCTCGCGGTGGCCGACTCGGCCCGCACCGGCGAGACCGTGCGGCTCACCACACCCGTCGGGCCGACGGTGCTCGCGACCGGCGTGACCGTCGATGCGTGACAGGGTCGTGGTGGTCTCCGCCCCCGGCCGGGTGGAACTGGTCGAGCAGGACGCCGCCCCGCCGCGCCCCGGCACCTTCCGGGTCGAGACGCTGTTCAGCGGCGTCTCCGCCGGCACCGAACTGAGCTACGTCAAAGGCACCAACCCATACCTGCACGTCACCTGGAACGCCGACCTGGGGCTGTTCCAGCCGGGCGGGGCGAGCACCCCGTACCCGGTGACCCGGCTGGGCTACATGCAGGTCGGCCGGGTGGTGGAGAGCGCCACCCCGGCGGTCGCGGTGGGCGTGGTGGGTGCGATGACGTACGGGCACCGCACCGGCTGGCTGGCCGACCCGGTCGCCGAACGGTTCGTGCCGCTCCCCGACGACCTGGACCCGCTGCTCGGCGTCTACGTCGCGCACATGGGCCCGATCTGCGCCAACGGTCTGCTGCACGCCGCCGCCGACCTGTACGGCGCGGGCGTCCGCTCGCTGGGCGACGGGGTGCGCGGCCTGCGGGTCGCGGTGGTCGGCGCCGGGGTGGTGGCGCTGCTGACCGCGCTGTTCGCCCGGCGGCACGGCGCCGCCTCGGTGATGGTGCTCGACCCCACCCCGCAGCGCCGGCAGGTCGCCGAGGCGCTCGGCCTGGAAACCCTCGACCCGGGCTCGGACGACCCGGCTGCGGTGCTCAAGACCCGCTGGGCGCACACCGCCGGCGACCGCGGCGCCGACGTGGTGTTCCAGTGCCGGGGGCAGGCGTGGGCGTTGCAACTCGCGCTGCGGCTGCTGCGGCCACAGGGCACCGTGATCGACCTCGCCTTCTACCAGGGCGGCGCGGACGCGGTCCGGTTCGGCGAGGAGTTCCACCACAACGGGCTGTCGCTGCGCTGCGCGCAGATCGGTCGGGTGCCGCGCGGGCTCGCGCCCACCTGGGACCGGGAGCGGCTCTCCGCCGAGACCGTCGACCTGCTCCGGGCGTACGGGGACGTGATCCGCAAGCACCTGATCTCGGCGGTGGTGCCGTTCGACGAGGCGCCCACCCTGCTCACCGACCTGGCCGAGTGCCGCCGCCACGAGCTTCAGGTGGTGCTGACCGGCTGATCCGGCGCCGGAGCGGGCTTCCCGGGTGACCGGGCGGGCTACCGTTCCCGCCATGAGCACCCCTGACGCCCGGCCCGTCGGCCTGGCCGCGCTGCTGCCGTACCTGCGTGAGCACCGCGGCACGCTCGCCGTGGTGGGCGCCCTGTCGCTGGCCGGTGCGGCGGCATCGCTCGCCCAGCCGCTGCTCACCCGGTCGGTGCTCGACCGGGTGAGCGCCGGCGGCGCGGTGACCGACCTGGTGGCGGTGCTGGTGGTGCTGGTGGTGCTCGGCGCGGCGGTCGGCGGGCTGCGCGACTACCTGCTGCAGCGCACCGCCGAGGGGCTGGTGCTGGGCACCCGGCGGCGGCTGGCCGGGCACCTGCTGCGGCTGCCCATCGCCGAGTACGACAGCCGGCGCACCGGCGACCTGCTCTCCCGGGTGGGTTCGGACACCACCCTGCTGCGCGCGGTGGTCACCTCCGGGTTGTTCGAGACGGTCACCGGGGCGGTGATGGTGCTCGGCGCGGGCACGGCGATGGTGCTGCTCGACCCGCTGCTGTTCGGTGTCACCCTGCTCGGTGTGGGGCTGGGGCTGGGCTTCGCGGCCACCTTCGCCCGGCGGGTCCGGGCGCTGGCCCGTGCCGCCCAGGAACGGATCGGCGAGATGACCTCGGCGGTGGAGCGGGCCATCTCGGCGGCCCGGACCATCCGGGCGAGCCGGGCCGAGGGCCGCGAGGCGGAGATCGTCACCGGCAGCGCCCGGTCGGCGTACGCGGCGGGGCTGCGGGTGGCCCGGGTGCAGGCGGTGGTCGGTCCGATCGGCTCGGTCACCGTGCAGGGCGCCTTCCTGCTGGTGCTCGGCATCGGCGGGGCCCGGGTGGCCGCCGGCGCGATCACCGTCGGCGACCTCGTCGCCTTCGTCATGTACCTGTTCTTCCTGGCCCTGCCTCTGGCCCAGGTGTTGCGCGCGTACACCCAGTTGCAGACCGGCCTGGGCGCGTTGCAGCGGATCGAGGAGATCCTGGCGGTGCCGGCGGAGGGCGGGGCGGACCGGCCGGTGGGAACCGGGGTGACGGCGACCCCGCGCCGCCCCGCCCCGATGATCGAGTTCGACCGGGTGGGGTTCGGCTACCCGGGCGGCGAAGCGGTGCTGCACGAGGTGAGCTTCGCGGTGCCGGCCGGCACCCGCACCGCCCTGGTGGGCCCGTCCGGCGCCGGAAAGTCGACCCTGCTGGCCCTGGTCGAACGCTTCTACGAGGTGAGCGCCGGTGCCGTCCGGCTGGACGGCAGGGACGTACGGGAGCTGCCCCGCGACGTGCTGCGGGCCCAGCTCGGATACGTCGAGCAGGAGGCCCCGGTGCTGGCCGGAACGCTGCGGGAGAATCTGCTGATCACCACCCCGGACGCCACCGACGACCGACTGCACGAGGTCCTCGACAAGGTCAACCTGGCTCATCTGGCGCAGCGGTCCCCGCAGGGCCTGGAGGTTCAGGTGGGCGAGGGTGGCGTGCTGCTCTCCGGGGGTGAGCGGCAGCGGCTGGCCATCGCCCGGGCGCTGCTGGCCGGCCCGCCGGTGCTGCTGCTCGACGAGCCGACCAGCAACCTCGACGCGCGCAACGAGGTCGCGCTGCGCCGCGCCATCGACGCGGTGGCCGTCCGCCGGACACTGTTGATCGTGGCGCACCGGCTCGCCACCGTGGTCGACGCCGACCAGATCGTCGTCCTCGACGGCGGTCGGGTGGTGGCCGTGGGCACCCACGCCGAGCTGACCGCCACCGACCCGCTCTACCGGGAGCTGGCCACCCATCAGCTGCTGGTCGGCTGACCCGGCGGCGTCGGCGTCGACATGCGGCCGGTGGCTGGGCGGCCGGGCGGCAAAAGCCGGTTCGAATCGCGTACCGTTGCCGCTCATGGGTGTGTCGCAACGGTTCAAGAGCAAGTTCCGGCGGTTCCTCCAGCGCCCGGGCTCGACGGTGGATCTTGCTCCGCTGGAGAAACTGCTGCCGGCGATCGAGGCGCGCGAGGATGACCTCGCCGCGCTGGACGACGCCGAGTTGACCGAGGCCGCCGGCGCGGCGACCGACTACGAGGAGATCTGCGCGGTCGGTCGGGAGGCCGCCCGCCGCGGCCTCGACCAGCGGCCGTACGACGTGCAGCTGCTCGGCGCGATGTCGCTGCTGTCCGGCAAGGTCGCCGAGATGGCCACCGGTGAGGGCAAGACCCTGACCGCCGCGATCGCCGCGTACGGGCACGTCCGGCTCGGAAACGGGCCGGTGCACGTGCTCACCGTCAACGACTACCTGGCCCGCCGCGACGCCCAGTGGATGGAGCCGGTCTACACCCTGCTCGGCCTGAGCGTCGGCTGGGTCAACGAGGCCTCCACCCCTCAGGAGCGGCGCGACGCGTACGCCTGTGACGTCACCTACGTCTCGGTCAGCGAGGCGGGCTTCGACTACCTGCGCGACCAGCTGGTCACCGACGTGGCCGACCGGGTGCAGCCGCCGCTGGCCACCGCGATCGTGGACGAGGCCGACTCGATCATGATCGACGAGGCCCGGGTGCCGATGGTCCTCGCCGGCTCGGTGCCGGGCGAGCAGGACCCGGTGCACGCCGCCGCCGCGCTGGTGCGCGGGCTGCGCAGGGGCAAGCACTACACGATCCCCGAGGACGGGCGCAGCGTGGCGTTCACCGCCGCCGGCCTGGCCGCCGTCGAGGCCAAGCTCGGCATCGACCTGTACGACGAGGAGCACGTCGCACAGCTCTCCGCGGTCAACGTGGCGCTGCACGCGCACGCCCTGCTGCACCGCGACGTGGACTACATCGTCCGGGACGGCTCGGTCGAGCTGATCGACGAGATGCGCGGCCGGGTGGCCCAGCGCCGCCGCTGGCCGGACGGGCTCCAGGCGGCGGTCGAGGCCAAGGAGGGCTTGGACGCCACCGCCGAGGGTGAGGTGCTGGGCACCATCGCCATGCAGGCGTACATCGCGCTCTACCCGAAGGTCTGCGGGATGACCGCCACCGCGGTGCTGGTCGGCGACCAGCTGCGGGAGTTCTTCGGCCTCGAGGTGGCGGTGATCCCGCCGAACACCCCGTGCGTGCGCGAGGACGAGCCGGACCGCATCTACGCCACCCGGGCGGAGAAGGACGAGGCGCTGATCGACGAGATCCGCCGCTGCCACGAGGCGGGGCGGCCGGTGCTGGTCGGCACGCTGGACGTCAAGGAGTCCGAGGGGCTGGCCGCCGGGCTGAACGCGGCCGGGGTGCCCTGCGTGGTGCTGAACGCCAAGAACGACGACGAGGAAGCGGCGATCATCGCCGAGGCTGGCGCGTACGGCGCGGTGACGGTCTCCACCCAGATGGCCGGCCGTGGCGTGGACATCCGGCTCGGCGGCAGCGACCAGGTTGACCAGGAGCGGGTGTCCGAGCTGGGCGGTCTATACCTGATCGGCAGCGGCCGGCACGACAGCCGTCGGGTGGACGACCAGCTGCGTGGCCGGGCCGGCCGGCAGGGCGACCCGGGTGGCTCGGTCTTCTTCGTCAGCCTGGAGGACGACCTGGTCGTCCGGCACGCCGCCGACGCCGTGCCGGCGTCGCCGCGGATGAATGCGGACGGCCTGGTCACCGACGACCAGGTGGACTACGCGGTGGAGCACGCCCAGCGGGTCGCCGAGGGCGTCAACCACGAGATCCACCGCAACACGTGGCGCTACAGCGTGGTGATCGAGCAGCAGCGCAAGGCCCTCGCCCTGCGTCGGGAGCGGCTGCTGACCAGCGACGTGGCCGCGCTGATGCTGCTCGACAAGATGCCCGAGAAGGCCGGCGAGATGGACGAGGACGTGCTCGCCCGGGCGGCCCGGTCGATCGCGCTCTACCACCTGGACCGGCTCTGGGCGGAGCACCTGGCCGAGCTGTCCGAGGTCCGCGAGGGCGTGCACCTGCGCGCGCTGGGCCGGCTCGACCCGCTGGACGAGTTCCACCGGGCCGCGGTGCCGGCGTTCAACAACCTGGTGCCGGAGATCGAGGCCCGCACCCTCGCCACGTTCGCCGAGACCGAATTTGACGAGGACTGGGACCCGGACGACGGCGCGCTGGTCCGGCCGACCGCCACCTGGACGTACCTGGTGCACGACAACCCGTTCGGCTCCGAGCTGGACCGGCTGATCGCGGCGATCGGGCGGCGGCTCAGCGGCGCTCCGCGCTGACGCGACGGCTCAGCGGCTTTCGGGGTCCCTGTTGCGCGTACGCGCGCCGCAGGGACCCCGATTTACGCCGTTTCGACCCGGGTTTGCGAGGGTAGTAGGGCTGGTCGGTCCAGTCCGGGAGAGAGCAGACGATGACACAGGTGACGAGGCTCGCTGGGTGTGCGCGGGGGCGTACGGGGGCTGTGGACCGGTGAACCTGGACACGCGGGAGCCGGTGCTGCAGAGCCTCGGTGTGCTGGAGACCGCCGCGCTGCTGCGCGAGCTCACCGCCGGCCTGATCACGCTGACCGATTTCGATGAGGCGCTGCTGGCGCTGGTCCGGGTCACCCGGGACGCGGTCGCCGGCGTGCGCTGGTGCGGGTTCACGGCCCTGCGCGCGGGCGAGCCCGCCGGGGTGGCCGCCTCCGACGAGCGGCTCGCCGGCCTGGACGACCTGCGGAACGGGCCCGACTCGCCGGCGATGAGCGCGATCCGGCGCCGGGAGATGATCCTCGCCGTCGACCTGGCCGGGGAGCCACGGTGGCCGGCCTGGACGGCGCGCGCCCGCGACCTCGGGGTCCGCGGCGTGATCTCCGCGCCGGTCGACATCGACGACCAGGTGATCGGGGCGATCAACCTGTACGCCGCCGCGCCGGACCTGCTCACCCCGCAGCACCAGTTGACCGCGATGCTGCTCGCCGAGCACGCCGGCCTGCTGCTGGCCGCCGTCCGGGACCGGGGCCGCCAGCTCGCCCTCGCCGGTGAGCGGGACGCCGCGCTGCTGCACGAGGGGGTGGTGGGGCAGGCCGTCGGCGTGATCATGACGCAGCGCGGGTGCCCGCCGGCCGAGGCGCTGGAGGTGTTGCGTACCGCCGCGTCCTCGTTGGCCATCCCGCTGCGCGAGGTCGCTGAGCGCCTGGTCCGGACGGTCTCCCGGCAACGCGACACCTGACCCAGCCGGCCCGCGCCCTGCCTGCTTCCGGCAGTCCGGCGTCGAGGGCGCGGCCGGGGCGCCCGTTCTCCCGGTCGGTGGCGAGTCCGATGGCGTTGTTTCGCCGTTGTAAGGCTCGGGTAGCACTCTGGTACTGGTGAGCTGCGCCGACCCGGGGGAGGACCGATGCAGAGCCGGCTGCGGGTGCAGGGGCACCCCATCCAACCGATGCTGGTGACGTTCCCGCTCGGGCTCTTCGTCAGCGCCACCGTCTTCGATCTCACCGACGTCATCGGTGGGCCGGCCTTCCTGGGCGAGGTCGGCTACTGGACCGGCGTCGCCGCCCTGTTCGCCGCCGCGATGACCGCGATCGCCGGAATGGTCGACCTGTGGGACGTGCCGGGTGACCGCACCCGCCGCACCGCCGTCGCCTTCAACCTGGTGAACGCGACGATGGCGGGCATGTTCCTGCTCACCTGCCTGATCCGGGCGCACTCCCCGCAGCGTGGCGCGTCAGCCGCGATCCTGTTCACCGAGCTGGTCGCGCTGGCCGTCGGCGGGGTCGGCGTGCACCTGGGCGCCCGGCTGATGCGCCAGTTCGACGGGCCGCGCCGTACCGAGGCGGGCACGTTCGACGCGCTCGGCGGCGTGGCCGGCTCCACCGCCGAGGTCGTCCGCCCTCGCCCCTGACGCGACCCGCGCACGCACGGCGCTCGGCATGATCGACTCGGTGTCGGCGATGTCGCGGTGTCCCGGCCCGAGGGATGCCCCGCTGTCGGCGATACGGAGTGGATCACCGCGTTGCGCGGCCGGCCAGGCGAGCGGGCGGCGAGCGGACGGCGCGGCGGCAAATGCGTTGCCAGCGGTGGGGGCGGCCGGCGAGGCTGGCCGGCGTGGAAACTGAGCGCGACGTCGAGGACCTGATCGCGGAAGCGGCCGCCGAGCCGGTCGACGGCTGGGGCTTCGACTGGCTGGCCGGTCGGGCCACCGAGGAACGCCCACCCTGGGGGTACGCCCGGTTGGTCGCCGACCGGATGGCGCACGCCGACGCGGCGCTAGACGTGGACACCGGCGGTGGCGAGGTGCTCGCCGAGGTCCCCCGGCCACCACGGCTGCTGACGGCCACCGAGGGCTGGCCGCCCAACGTCGAGGTCGCCCGGCGCACCCTGCGCCGGGTCGGCGCGACGGTGGTGGCGGTGACCCCGGCCGCGCCGCTGCCGTTCCGCGACGCCTCCTTCGACCTGGTGGTCAGCCGGCACCCGGTCCGCACCGACTGGGCCGAGACGGCCCGGGTGCTGCGTCCGGGCGGCACGTTCCTGTCCCAGCAGATCGGGCCGGGCACCATGCGGGAGGTGAGCGAGGCGATGCTCGGCCCGCTGCCGCCGCCGACCCAGCGGCACCCCGAGCAGGCTGTCGCCGCCGCCCGGGCCGCCGGCCTGACCGTGGTGGACCTGCGCCGGGCCACACTGCGGGCGGTCTTCCACGACATCGGCGCGGTGGTCTGGTTCCTGCGCAAGGTGATCTGGACGGTGCCCGACTTCACTGTGGACCGCTACCGGCCACAGCTGCGAGCCCTGCACCACCGGATCACCACCGAGGGCCCGTTCGTGGCCCACGCCCACCGCTTCCTCATCGAAGCCACCCACCCCTGACCCACCACCGGTCAGAGCCGGTCAGTGGGGGTCGGTCTGGTGGTGGGCGGCCAGGACGTCGGCGCCGAAGTCGCTCGCCGGGCGGCGGAGCACGGTGTGCGCGTGGTTGCCGTTCTCGGTGGTGTTGTCGTACTCGATCAGCAGGTCGTCGCCCTGCACCCGGTAGTAGTGCCGCTGCCCGGGGCGGGTCGGGCCGGCCCAGGCGAAGTGCAGCTGGCCGCCGTCGAGCCGGCGTGCCTCCCGGATCGCCAGCTCCGGTGACAGCCGGTCCAGGTACAGCGCGACCACCTGGTCGAGCAGCGCCCGGCCGGTGGGCCCCAGTCGGCTCGCCGGCACGCCGAGCGGCTCCAACGGGGTGTCGACACGCCCGCGGGTGGCGCTGATGATGTCCGCCGGGGCCTCGTCGGCGATGATCGCTGCGGCCCGCTCGGCCGGGCCGATCGCGTCGAGCAGCGCGCGGGCCAGGTCCTCCTCGGGGCCGAGTGGCCGCGAGACCGGCCGGCCGGCGTACCGGACCGCCGCCGGGTTGGCGCCGAAGAAGACCGGGGCGGGGGAGACCTGGTCGTCCACCACGGTCATGCTCACCGACAGGTGGTGGCCCTCCAGCCGCCACGCCCAGCGGTCGTCGTGTTCCGGATCGCCGAACACCGCGATCCAGTAGTCGCCGCTGTGCCGCCCCCGCTGCCAGCCCTCGGCCCGGTCCAGCACCTCCTCCAGCGCGACGATCGCCATGGCCTGCGCGTACGCCGAGGGGCTGAGCGCGGTGGCCAGCAGCCGGTGCGCGGCCTTGCGCCCGGCGATGTCCAGCTCCGCCAGGCAGGCGCCGGGGCGGGGCCGGGGCCGGTACTCCAGCCAGCGTCGGGCCGTCTCGTCGTCGAACGGGTGCACGGCGCGGTCACGGGCCGTCGCGTCGAGCGCGGCCAGCAGCGCGGAGCCGGCGGCGCGCATCTGCTCGGGCAGGGGATCTTCCACCGACCCTGTATACCGGGCTGGCGGGGCCGGTGTCAGCCGGCCCGCAGCAGCTCCGTCATCTCCGGCAGGTCGAAGAACTGCGCGGTCTCCGCCGCGGACGGGTTGCCGTGCGCGGGGTCGGCGCCGGCGGCGAGCAGCGCGCGAACCGCGTCGGTGCTGCTGCGGAAGACCGCGGCGGCCAGTGCCGTCTGGCCCCGGTCGTTGATCCTGGAGTGGTCGGCGCCGCGAGCCAGCAGGGCGGCGACGGTGTCCGGGTGCGCGTGGTACGCGGCCAGGATCAGCAGCGTGTCGCCCTTGTCGTTCGTCAGGTTCACCGGCAGGCCGGCGTCGACCTGGGCGGTCAGCTCCTCGGCTGAGCCCGAGCGGGCCAGGTCGAACATCCGGTGCGCGAACGCCAGCGTCTCGGCGTCGAGGTCCTCGGTCACCGGTCCAGGTTAGTCGCGTGGGCCCTGATAGGTTGCTCGGCCGGCGTGCTGGGGGAGGGTCCGATGGGTGAGACGGTGTACGTGGGCAACGCCGGTGTCGACGGCGCCGGCAACGCGGGATGGCTGCTCGGGCACTTCGCGCCGCCGGGGGAGGTCCGGCACAGCGCCGACGTCGAGGTGAAGTGGGGTGTGCACCCGCCCGGGGAGGCCCGCTCGCGGTGGGCGACCGGGGAACGGCGGACGACGCTGCTCGTGCTGATCGAGGGACGGTTCCGGGTGGAGCTTCCGGATCGGACGGTGCGGTTGGCGGCGTCGGGCGACTACGTGGTGTGGGCCCGGGGGGTGGACCACTCCTGGTACGCCGAGTACGCCTCGGTGGTGCTGACCGTGCGGTGGCCGTCGCTGCCCGGCTACCGGGTGGACCCGCCGGTCCTGCGCTGAGTCGGCGCCCTCGTGACCGGCGTCCCGCCTGCTGGAATTACCTACTAAACCTATAGGGTTTACCGGCTAGAGTACGGGGGCACCCGCCGACCGACCCGCGAGGACCGTCATGACCCACCGCCGCCCGGAGCCCGACCTGCTCGCCCTCGCAGCCCGTTGGGCCGATCCGTCCGACTGGCCGGTGACGCTGCGGTTCGACCCCGACGAGCGCTGGTACGCCCGGCTGGCCGCCGACGCCCAGCACGAGGTGTGGGCGCTGAGCTGGCTGCCCGGGCAGGGCACCGACCTGCACGACCACGGCGGCTCCGCCGGAGCGTTCCGGGTGGTCGCCGGGGCGCTCACCGAGGAGATCGTCGCCGGCGGTCGGCTGCGCCCACGCGTGCTGCCCGCCGGCGCCGGTCGCCGCTTCGGCCCCCGCCACGTCCACACGGTGACCAACCGGGGCACGACGCCGGCGGTCAGCGTGCACGTCTACCGGCCGGCGCCGCGCCGGATGACCCGTTACCACCTCCTCGACGGGCGGCTGCGGGTCGCCGAGGTCGCCGAGGCCGGCCGGTCCTGGTGACCGGACGGCCACCATCCACCCCCATTACCGGAAGGAACCGAGAATGCAGGTAACCGCCGAGCGCTGCCCGGCCCCCGTGCCGCCGCCGGGCTCCCGGGGCGTCGACGAGATCCTGGCCGCCGCGCGCGCCCGGCTCGACCGGCTGGACCCGGAGCGGGCGCACCTGGCCTACCGAGCCGGCGCGCTGCTGGTCGACATCCGCCCGACCGCTCAGCGGGCCGCACACGGCGTCGTGCCGGGGTCGCTCGCGGTCGAGCGCAACGTGCTGGAGTGGCGCTTCGACCCGCGCTGTCCGGCCCGCCTGCCACAGGCGGTCGACTACGACGTGCCGGTGGTGATCCTCTGCCAGGAGGGCTACACCTCGTCGCTCGCCGCGGCCGCCCTGCAGGACATCGGCCTGCACCGGGCCACCGACGTGGCCGGCGGCTTCGCCGCCTGGCGCATCGCCGGCCTGCCCGCTCTCGGCCCGACGCCGCTGCACCGCGCGTCCCCCCTCGCGTCCCCGGTCACCGCCGGCCCGGCACGCCGCTGACCGCCACGCCGCACCGGGCGTGGCGGGCGTACCGCCATCTCAGGAGGCACCATGTCCGTCGTCGCCATCCCCGCGCGCCCTCACCCGGCGCGCCGTCCCGACCGGGCCACGCCGGCCCGCCCGCGCACCGGCCCGACCCTGACCATCACCCTCGACCTCGCCCCGGGGCCGCTGAGCCCCCGGCTGACCCGGCTGGTGCAGCTGCTCGGCGAGTTGGCCGAGGCGGGGGAGGGCCGGCTGCGCACCGTCGCCGATGTCCCGCCGACGTCGCGACCGGCCCCCACCGACAGCGCGGAGCCGTCTGCCGCCGACGGGGACCAGGTGCGCATCCTGGCCGGCTCGCGGATGGTCCGCCGTGGCGACCGGGTCGTCCCGCTGACCCGCATCGAGTACGAGCTGCTGCTGTTCCTGGCAGAGCGGCCGCGCCGGGTCTTCACCCGCCTCCAGCTGCTGGCCAACGTCTGGGGTTACGAACACGCGGTTGCCCGGACGGTGGACGTGCACGTCCGCCGGCTGCGCGCCAAGCTGACCGGGGTGCCGGTCGTCACCACCGTCTACGGAGTGGGTTACCGGCTGGCCGACGAGTTGTGGATCAGCGTGGACCGCAACCGCTGAACATCCCTCGACTTTCAAATCCGCGGGCGGCGGAACGGGCGGCGGTGAACCGGACGGGGACCCCCGTATCGGGTCATCCGGGCGGCTCTGCTCTAATCATCTAGCCTCGTACGCAGAGCGAGCACGTGGCTCCGATGTGTTCGTCAATTGTCACATTCATGCAACGCAGCCGCCTCTTGACCCTCGCCCGGGCGCCGGGAAGCATCGATGAAGCGGCGTCCCGGGCCGTGGGGAGATACCCGGACCAGCCAAGGAGGACCATGTCGGTCAGCCCCGCCTCGTCGCGCGCCGGATGGCATACGTCCCAACCCGCGGTGCCCGGTCGACCGCCGGGCGGCCAGCGCCGCCCGGCGAACACCGCCGCGCCCGTGCTCACCGTGACGCTGTCCATCCCGCTGGCCTGCGAGGAGTCGCTGACACCGCCCGCACGCCGGCTGCTGGAGGCGGCCCGCGAGCTGCTGGAACGCGGCGAGGCTGTGATCACCAGCTCGGTCCCGGTCGAACGCCGCGCCGACGCGGTGCCGGCCAACCGGTCGCCGGCCCGAGCACTGAGCCCGACCATTCCCGCCCTGCACATCCTCGCCTCGTCCCGGTCGGTGCTGCGCGACGACGAGCCGCTGCCGCTGACTCGGCTGGAGTTCGACCTGCTGCTGCACCTGGTGGGGCATCCCCGCCGGGTCTTCACCCGACTGCAACTGCTCAACGCCGTCTGGGGCTACGAGCACGCCGGCGTCCGCACCGTCGACGTGCACGTGCGTCGGCTGCGCGGCAAGGTCGGCGTCGACGTCCCGCTGGTCACCACCGTCTACGGCGTGGGCTACCGGCTGGCCGACGACGCCCGGGTCACCATCGACCGCACCGGCTGACCGGCTGACCGGCGCCGGCGTCCCGCCCGGCCCGGGGCAGGATGGTCAGGGTGCGCATCCGCCCCATCTCG
The DNA here is from genome assembly GCF_042872965.1 of Micromonospora sp. NPDC005087. NCBI lineage: Bacteria > Bacillati > Actinomycetota > Actinomycetes > Micromonosporales > Micromonosporaceae > Micromonospora > Micromonospora sp. NPDC005087. Next base: position 174,588 of record NZ_JBIALB010000014.1, read on the forward strand.
CCCGACCTGCTCGTCACCGAGCTGACCGGCCGGCTGACCGACGCCGCGACCCACGCCGCGACCGCCGCCGCCGGGCCCGCGCGCCTGCGCGTGGCGGTGGACGGCGCCCCCGCCGCCGGCCCGGACGAGCTGGCCGCCGCGCTGGTCGAACCGTTGCGCGCCCGGGGCCGTCCGGTGCTGCACGTACGCGCCACCGACTTCCTCCGTCCCGCGTCGCTGCGCTTCGAACTCGGCCGGACCAACCCGGACGCCTACTACGAGGGCTGGGTGGACGAGGCCGGATTGCGCCGGGAGGTCCTCGACCCGGCCGGCCCCAGCGGCACCGGGCGGCTGCTCCCCTCGCTCTGGGACGCCGTCGCCGACCGGGCCAGCCGCGCCCGCTACGTCGACCTGCCGCCGGGCGGCGTGGTCCTCGTCAGCGGCGCGCTGCTGCTCGGCGGCGGCCTGCCCTTCGACATCACCATCCACCTGGAGCTGTCCGCCGCGGCGCTGCGCCGACGTACCGAACCGGCCCAGGACTGGACCCTGCCGGCCTTCGACCGGTACGCCGAGGAGGTCGTCCCGGCCAGCTTCGCCGATGTGGTGGTGCGGGCCGACGACCCCCGCCGCCCGGCACTCGTGGAGCCCGGCGCCGACGCCTGACAACCGGCGGCCGCGGCACCTCATCGCTGTCCGGCTGCCACGCGCCCTTGCTTCCTCGGCCCAACCTCGTGCCAGCCCAACACGGTCACGAGCGTTATACCTCAGAGTCATAGATATACCTCAGAGGTATAACGCTCGCGGACGTTGCCGCCGCCGGCCCGGAGTCTCGGTCAAATTCGCCGGTTTGCTCGACTGCCCGGGCGGGTACTCGCCCGGCTCACAGAGCGCGGGTGACCGCCCGCGCACCAGATGCGACCGTGACCGGGGCCAGGTGCCGCCGGCATCCCGGTTCACCTAGACCAGGCCCAGGAAAGGCAGGCAGCGATGCTCGTCCACGACACGGTCGGTACGGGCCGTTCCCAGGCGGAGATCGATGAGATCCGGCTCTCCCTCCAGGCGCGCTACGACGAGCTGTCCGCGGAGTACGAGCAGGCCGTGCTGCAGAGCCAGGTGCTGCGGCTGGTGGAGGTCGGTGACACCGCGGGTGACGACCAGGCCGACAGCGGCACCAAGACGGCCGAGCGCGACACCGCGCAGTCCCTGTTGCGCACCATCCTCGACCGCCGCGCCCAGTACGAGCACGCCCTCGCCCGGCTCGCGGAGGGCACCTACGGCTGGTGTGAAGGCTGCTCGGCGGCGATCCCCGTGGAGCGGCTGGAGATCTTCCCGTCCGCCACCACCTGCGTGGCCTGCAAGCAGACCCGCGAGCGGCGGGCGGCCTGAGCGACGCCAGCGGTTGCCGGTCGGTCCACGACGCGATGGACTCCACCCATGGGTGACATCCTCGTGGGAACCGCGTCCTGGACCGACCGCACGCTGCTGGACTCGGGCTGGTATCCGCAGACCGCGGACACGCCGGAGAAGCGGCTGGCGTACTACGCCCGGCAGTTTCCGCTGGTCGAGGTGGACGCCACCTACTACTCGCCGCCCGCCGAGGCGACCGCATGGCTCTGGGCCGAGCGCACCCCGGCCGGCTTCACGTTCAACATCAAGGCGTTCAGCCTGCTGACCGGTCATCCCACCCGGGTCAGCGCGCTCTACAAGGACCTGCGCCCGGAGACCGACAAAAAGAACATCTACCCCGACGACCTGCCCGCGCAGGCGTACGAGGAGGTGTGGACGCGCTTCCTGTCCGCGTTGGACCCGCTGGTCGAGGCGGGCAAGCTGGGAGCGCTGCTGTTCCAGTTCCCGCCCTGGTTCACCATCAAGCGGGACAACAAGCAGTACCTGCTAGAGGTGGCGAAGCGCTGCGCGCCGCTGCGGCCGGTCTACGAGTTCCGCCACGCCTCCTGGTTCGACGGCGCCAACGCCGACGAGACGCTCGCCTTCCTGCGGGAGCACCGGCTGCCGTACGTCTGTGTGGACATGCCGCAGGGCCATCGCTCGTCGTTGCCCCCGGTGCTGGCCGCGACCGCGGACCTCGCCGTGATGCGCTTCCACGGCCACAGCGACAAGTGGACCAGCAAGGACATCCACGAGAAGTTCGGCTACCACTACTCCAAACGGGAGCTGGCCGACTGGGCGCCGAAGCTGCGCGAGCTGGCCGACGAGGCCGGGCAGACGCACGTGCTCATGAACAACTGCTACCGCGACTACGCGCAGACGAACGCGAAGACCCTCGCCGGGCTGCTCGGCACGGACTGACCGGCGTCGTCCGGCTCACCCGTTCCGGGTGGGGCCGGGTCACCCACCGGACGGGCAGGCTGGCAGGTGCGTGCGGTCGTGACGGCGGCCGGCGCCGGAGACGACACGGAGGTGACGGGGATGACGGTTCGACTGGTGGCGGATAGACGGCGTGGTGCCGTCCTGCACGTGGTCGGTACGGCCGACAACGCCCGGCGCGCGCCGCAGGGCAGTCCGATACGGGCCCGACGCGGCCCGGCGGGGCCGCCACGGCGCAGGGACGACCAGCGGTGGGACACCGCGGAACGGGGGTCGACCGATGGCTGACACGATGATCTCGGCGTTCGAGTCCTCGCTGGACAAGACGAACCTCATCCTCAAGGACATCGAGAACGCCTACGGCTGGCCGAAGGACCGCCGCAACCAGTCGTACGCGGCGTTGCGCACGGTGCTGCACCTGCTGCGGGACCGGCTGCCGGTGAACGAGAGCGTGGAGTTCGCCCAGCAGCTGCCGATCCTGGTCCGGGGGATCTACTTCGACGGCTGGAACCCCTCGGACGTCCCGATCAAGCTCAACCGGGACGACTTCCTCTACGAGGTGCGCCAAGGATTCCCGTACGACGTCGAGGGCGGTCCGGAGCGGGTGACGCAGGTGGTGCTCGACACCCTGCGCCGGCACGTCACCCAGGGCGAATGGCAGGACGTCAAGGACACCATGCCCAAGGACCTGGCCCGGATGCTGCCGTGACGCCGTGAGCCCGCCCGACGACCGTCGGGCGGGTTCAGCCGTGCGGGGCGGCTACCGCGTCCGTCGGCGGTGCGTGGTTCCACCGCCACCCGCACGTCGGCCGGAAACAGCCGCAGCGTCGCGTCGAGCGCGTCGACGTTCGCCGGCAGGTTCGGTGGCAGTTGCAGCAGCACCGGGCCGAGCCGGTCACCGAGCGCGGTCGCCCGGCCGAGGAACCGGGCCACCGGCTCGGCCGGGTCACGTAGTCGCTTGATGTGGGTCAGGTAGCGGCTCATCTTCACCGCCACGCAGAAGTCGTCCGGTGTCCGGGCCCGCCAAGCGGCGAAGGTGTCCCGCTCGGGCAGCCGGTAGAAGGCGTTGTTGACCTCGACGGTGGCGAACCCGGCCGAGAAGTGCTCCAACCAGAGCCGCTGCGGCAGCCCCTCCGGATAGAAGCGGCCGCGCCAGTCCCGGTACTGCCAGCCGGACGTGCCCACCAGGATCACCCCTGCATCCTGGCACCGATCCGCGCCGCCCGGTGAACCGCCCGTGTCGCCCCGGTTCGGCGTCTACGGTGTGGGTTAGAGAAGATCGCGCGTGGGGTACCACCCGCAGCACGACGAACCCCGGCGTACGGCGGGGCGGCACACCCGAGGGAGTACCGATGGCACTCAACGATGACGACATGCAGACCACGGGCGGCGGCGGCCTGGAGGGCCCGGCCGACGGCGGTGCGACCCCGGGTCGCCAGGACGGTGGCGCGGATGGTGGCGCGGAGGGCCCGGCCGACGGCGGTGCCACTCCGGGTCGCCAGGACGGTGGCGCGGATGGTGGCGCGGAGGGCCCGGCCGACGGCGGTGCGACCCCGGGTCGCCAGGACGGTGGCGCGGATGGTGGCGCGGAGGGCCCGGCCGACGGCGGTGCGACCCCCGGCCAGCAGGACGGTGGCGCCGACGGCGGCGCGCGGTGACGGCAGCGTCATGACACGTCTCGACCCGCCGGGCGGCCACGGTCGCCCGGCGGTTCCGTCCGTGCGCTCCGCCGCCGCGCTGGCCCGCTGCGTCTCGGTCGAACCGGCCAAGTTCGCCGCCGCGCACTGGGGCCACACCCCGCTGCTGTCCCGCGCCGCCGAGCTGCCCGACCCGGCCGGCTTCACCGACCTGTTCAGCCCCGCCGACGCCGACGAGCTGCTCAGCCGGCGCGGTCTGCGTACCCCCTTCCTGCGCGTCGCCAGGGACGGGCAGCTCGTCCCGGCGGCGCGCTGGACCGGCGGTGGCGGCGCCGGCGCGGAGATCGGCGACCAGGTGCTCGACGAGCGTGTCCTGGAGCAGTACGCCTCCGGCGCCACCCTGGTGCTGCAGGGCCTGCACCGGATGTGGCCGCCGCTGATCGACTTCGCCCGCGACCTGGGCCTCGCGTTGAGCCAACCGTTGCAGATCAACGCCTACCTCACCCCCGCGGGCAGCCAGGGCTTCGCCACCCACTACGACACCCACGACGTGTTCGTGCTCCAGGTCGACGGTCGCAAGCACTGGCGAATCCACCCGCCGGTGCTGCCCGACCCACTGGAGAAGCAGCCCTGGGGCGGCCGCGCCGACGAGGTCGGCGCCACCGCGCAGGGCCCCGCCGCGCTGGACGTGGTGCTCGCCCCCGGCGACGCGCTCTACCTGCCGCGCGGCTGGCTGCACAGCGCGCAGGCGCAGGAGGCCAGCTCCCTGCACCTGACCATCGGCATCCGCGCGCTGACCCGTTACGCCCTGGTCGAGGAGCTGCTCACCCTCGCAGCCGAGGACCAGCGGCTGCGGGCGAGCCTGCCGTTCGGCACCGACGTCGCCGACCCGGACGCCATCGAACCGGAGCTGACCGAGACGGTGGAGGCGCTACGGGACTGGCTGCTGCGCGTCGATCCGGGCGCCGTCGCCGCGCGGCTACGGCAGCGGGCCTGGCCGGCCGCCCGCCCGGCGCCGATCCGGCCGCTCGCGCAGGCCGGCGCGCTGGCCGCACTGGACGCCGACTCCCTGCTCACCCTGCGCCCGGGCCTACGCTGGCAGCTCGGGCCGCACGGGACGGACACGGTGGCGCTGCGGCTGTTCGACCGCACCATCACCCTGCCCGCCGACTGCGAGCCGGCGGTCCGCGTCCTGCTCAGCGGCGCGGTCACCCGGGTTGGCGACCTGCCCGGGCTGCCCGACGACGCCGACCGGGTCACCCTGGCCCGCCGCCTGCTGCGCGAGGCCGTGCTGGTCCCGGCCTGAACGCGAACCGCCGGGGGCACCAGCCCGGTCGGGCCGGCCTGGTCGGGTCAGCGGCCGAGCACCAGCAGCAGCGCGGTGGTGAGCAGGCCGGCGCCGAGCACCACGGTGATCGGCCGGGGCCCGAGCACCGCGTGCCGGCGGTCCGCCGCCATTCGCGCCGGCACCAGGCCGACCAGTGGCCCCAGGAGGGTCACCACCAGCGCCAGCACCGGCATCCCGACCGCGAGGTCGCCGCCGTACCCGAGGCCGAGCGCACGCGCGCCGGCGCCCAGCGCGTACGCCAGCACCGCGCCGGCCACCCCGCAGAGCGCCAGCAGCGGGTTGACCGAGCCGGGCAGCTCACCCGGCTGGCCGGCCCGGTCGAGCAGGTCACGGGCCCGGCTGAGCAGCAGCACCGGGTCCGTCGCGCCACCGTCGACCGGGGTGGGCGGGCCACCGAGGCGACGGGCGCCGGCGCCGAGCCGCTCCCGCAACTGCTGCCACAGGTGCGCCACCTCCGCGTCCACCCGTTCCTGCTGCTCGCGCGCCGCGACCAGCTCCTCCTCGGCGCGCCGCACCTGCTCGGCGGCGTCGGCGACAGCCCGGTCGGCCGCCGCGCACTGCCGGTCGTACCACGTGTGCGCCTCGGCGCGCTGTTCGCGCACCCGGGCGGTCAGCTCCGCCAGTCGCCGCAGCTGGGCCGCGTACGTCTCACTGGCCACCGGTTGGTTCATCGTGACGGTCCATAGGGGATGATCACTTGCCCGGTGCGGTGCACCGCCCGGTCGAAGAAGAGCCCCCGCCACGGGCGGGGATACCAGTCCGGGCCGCCGGTGCCCGGATAGAGCGAGGCGCCCAGCTCGCCGCCGTGCGCGTCCAGCGCCACCCAGGCGCCGATCTGGTCGGTGCGCGCGGCCGGCCCGCCCAGGTCGGCGCGCATCCGGGCCACCCCCCGCCACCAGGCCAGCACGTGGGTCCGCCGTTCCGGCCCGTCGTGCAGGACCCGGCGCAGCTGCTCCAGGCCGGTCCGGCTGCCTGCCCGCGCGGCCAACGCCCCGGCCGCCGCGTCCACGGCGAACAGCAGCAGGTAGTGCGGGCTGCCGGGGCCGGCCAGCCCATCGGCCGTCTCGGCCATCAGCTCACCGACGGTCTCCTCGTCGTACCAGGCGGCGTCGTCGGCAAGGTCGTCGTAGAGAGCGCGGGCCATCGGGTCGGCGTCGGGGTCCAGACAGGCGATGGAGAACCGGGCCGTGCCGGGCGGATGTTGGCGGGCCAGCGACCGGGCGGCAGCGTCCAGCACCGCGCACGCTTCGTCCACCCGGGTGCCCAGCACCGCGAGGTTGCGCCCGGGGGCGCGCGGCAGCCGCAGCGCCGCCGAGCGGGCCTGCACGTCGATGATCTCGCCGAGCAGGGCCACCGGGCTGCGCGGCGCGGTCCCGTCGGCAGGAGCGGCGAGCGCCCGGAAGTCGGGGGCCTCCGCCAGCCGGGGGACCGCGTCGCCGTCGAAGAGCCGGGCCGGCGCCGCGTCGGACGGGCGCATCCGCCACAGCCGGTTCTGCAGTCCGCTCCACGTGTCCCAGTCGCTGGCCGCCGGGATCCGGGCGATCTCGTTGCCCTCCACCATGCCCGACTCGGCGTTGACCACCGCGTGCCAGCGGGGCAGCGACTGCGCCGCGTCGTTGCGCTCGGCCAGGATCCGTAACGCCTTGGGCAGCGCGATGCGCAGGGCGAACTGGGCGACCAGCGCCGGGCGGCCCCACAACGCCTCGATGCCGCGCACGTCCTGCGAGGCGAGCACCAGGTGGATGCCCTGCGACCGGCCGCGCCGGGCCAGGTCCTCCAGCAGGTCCGCCGCCTCCCGGGCGACCACGTCCCGGCCGGCCAGCAGCATCTGGAACTCGTCGACCACCGCGACGATCCGCGGCCAGTGCCCCGTCGGGTCGACCGCGCGCAGCTCGGCCAGCTTGGTCACCTCGTGCTTCTTGGCCGCGTCGGCCCGCCGGCGCAGCTCCTCGGCGAGGAACCGCAGCAGCGCCAGCCCGAACTCCCGGTCGGTGTTCACGTTGATCCCGACCAACCGCATGTGCGGCAGCCAGCTCGGGTCGCGCCGGCCCTTCGCGAACCGCGCGAAGGACACCCCCTCCTTGAAGTCCAGCAGGTAGAACTCCAGCTCGGCGGGGGAGTAGCGGGCCGCCAGCGCGCCGATCCAGGCGAAGATCAGGTTGGTCTTGCCGGTGCCGGACGGCCCGCCGATCAGCGCGTGCGGCGGGTAGTCGCCCAGCGTCAACCGCACCGGCCGGCCCTGCGGGCCCTCGCCGATGGGGGCGGTCAGCCCGGCGGCGGAGTCCTCCCGCCACATCAGCTCCGGCGCAGGCAGCAGGTCGGCGAACGGTGCCGGCGGCGGGCCGGCGTTCACCCGCGCGGCAGCCTCCCGGCAGGTCTCGATGACCAGCGCCGCCGGTGGAGGCGGGTCCAGCCGCACCGGCAGGCCGGACGGACCGCCGATCCGGGCGCCGGACGCCTCGGCGACCACCCGGGTCACCGTCAGGTCCTCCGGCAGCGGCACGCCACGGACCACCAGGTGCACACCGCACGCCGCGCCGGCCCGCACCACCCGGTCGAGCTGCCCGCGCTCGTGCCGGTTCAGCTCGTCGCCGCCGAGCAGCACCGCCACCCGCCACGGTTCCGGGCGGCGGCCGGTCGCCGTGGCCAGCTCCCGCAGTGAGCCGTACTCGCCGGCCAGCACGGTCTCGTTGATCCGGCGGATCTGCTCGACGAGGCCGTCCAGGAGGGGGCCCAGCCCGCCGGGGCCGACGAAGGTGAGCAGCCCCGCCGTGCCCAGCGGGGCGAACCCGGCCAGGCCGCCGCCGAGGTGCTCGGGGTCGTACCCGATCAGCCGTACCGCGCCCGGGTCGGCGCGGCCGACGGCCCGCAGCAGCAGCGCGGCCACCACCGCGTCGCAGCCGGCGCGGTCGTCCCCGGAGAGGTGCACGTGCCCGGCGTCGAGCAGTGGTACCAGCGCGGGCACCGGGTCGACGTCGTCGATCCGGACCGTGCCGACACGCAGCGCACCGGGCGACTCGGCCCGGCGGGTGGGCGTCGGTGTCCACTGCGGCCAGTCGGCGCCGGCGCAGCCGGGCGCCTCCCGACGGGCGGCGTCAGCGGCGTGGCGGGCCAGCTCGGCGATCCGGGCGGCGTGCCGGGCGTCGATCTCGGCCAGCCGGTGGTCCCGCTGGCCGCCGACCCGATCCGGTACGGCGGCGGCCGCCCGGCGCACCCGGGCCAGGCGGTCCCGCGCGGCGGTCAGCTCCGCCTGTGCCGCGGACAGCCGGGTACGGGTGGCGCCCAGAGCCTCGGCGAGGGTGCCCCGGACCCGGGCGGCCAGTTGGCCGCGCCGGTCAGCCATCGGAGCTCCGGCGTCGCTGCGGCGCCGGCGCGTCCCGCCACGGGCCGCCGCCCGCGCGCGGCGGCCCAGCGGCGTGCTGCCGGCCGGCATCGCGGAGCTGTGGGCCCGCACCACCGGGGCGTTGCCCCGCGCCGACCGGCTGCCCGGCGGCCGCGGCCTGCGGGCCGGCGGCGGTGGGCAGGTCCCAGCCGAGCCGGGCGAGCAGCAGCCCGGTCGCCACGCCGGCCGTCACCGCGGAGTCGGCGGCGTGCGGCGGCTCGCCGGAACCGCGCGGCGGCGGCATCCGGCAGACCCGGGTCAGCAGCGTCTCCAGCACCGGCGGCGGCAGCCCGGGCAGCAGGTCGCGGACGCGTCCGTCCAGCTCCCCGCGCAACCGGCCGAGGTCGGCGGCGCGGGGCGGGTGGCCCAGCAGCTCGCCGGCCAGCTCGCGCAGCAGCGGCGGCGCCAGCGCCGCCATCCCCAGGCCCACGTCGGCCGGGGCGCGGCGCAGCTCGGTGCGCAGCCGGTCCCGGTCGCCGGCGCGCACCCCGCGTACCACCCGGCGCAGCAACTCCTGGGAGTCGTCCAGCCGTTCGTCGGGCTCGTCGGCGCCGCCCTCGCCTCCACCGGTCAGCTCCGCCACCCGCACCGACCACCAGCGGCGCAGCCGGACCTGCTCGGCCGGCTCCGGCGCGACGGTGGCGGGCCCGCCGGGCGGCGGCGCGTCGTGCCGGGGTTCGCGTTGTTGCGGGCGTGGCGGCGGCGCGCCGTCCGCGGCCAGCCCGATCGCGGCCAGGTACGCCGACAGCTGCTCCTGCGCCACCCGCAGCGCGTAACCGGCGGTCTCGGCATGCTCGGTGGCGGCGGACAGCTCGGGCACGCCCATCGGGTTGGCCGACTCCTGTCGTACCCAGCGCAGCCGCTCCGCGGCCAGGCCGAACTTCTCCAGCGCCTGCCCGAGCAGGGCCACCGGGAACTCCTCGCTGGCGGCACGGACCTGCCCACCGACGTCCTCGATGATGGACATGGCGGCCTACAGCGTGGCGACGTAGAGCTGCGCCTGCTCCACCGCGACCAGTGTCGCGGCGAGACACTCCTCCAGCTCCTGGCTGGCCTGTGTCAGCGAGGCCTGGGCCGCCTCCACCGTCTCGTGCCCGCTGCCCTCCAGCGCGCCGGCCAGGGTCTGCTGTGCCTCGGCCAGCTTCTCGCCGGCCGCCTGCACGGCTGTCTGCCCGTCACCGATCTGTTGGAGGGCGACATCGATGGCAGCCTTCAGCTCGGCGACGCTCGCCACGGCGGAACCTCCTGGGGGCGGGGAGAGTTCCATTAGAGCCTATCGGCGTCCGCGGGAGAACATCCGCCCTGTCGGTGTTCCTGCCCCCCCGTCCCGTTGCGGACCGGATGCGCCGGGAGTCCATTCTGTGGGAGTCCCAGTGCGAGAGCCTCTCAGGTGTTCGCCGGCGTGTCGCGTAGCCAGCGTGGCCCGTACACCTCGGCGCCTAGGGCGGTGACCCGGTCGCGCAGCTCCCGGTCGGCGGTGACCACCAGCCGGCGGCGCCCCGGGGCAGCCTCGACCAGGTCGACCACGGTGTCGTCACCCGAGCCGGGCGCCGAGGCCACCCGCACCGTGTCGGTGCCGGGCACGTCCCGCGCGGCCCCCTCGACCACCAGCACCACCTCCACCGGGGCGGCCAGCCGGTCCGGCAGGCCGGAAGAGGCCACCGGCGCCAGCGAGTCACGCAGCCGGGCGGCGGCCCCGGCCCGGTCCCGCCACCACCCGTTCGGGCGCGAACCCACCACGTTGGCGCCGTCCACGATCAGCAGCGGGGTCTCATCCATCCCGTCAGCCTGCCACCACCGGCGGCCGCCCGCCCGACGCCACTCCCACAACGGCGGTGCGCCGCCACGTGCGGCGTTTGTCGGCACGCGCGTCGGGTAGCCCCTGGCGACCGTGCCGCACCCAACTGCGGAGGACAGACATGATGGGACCCGGCGACCTCGGCTCCGACCCGTGGGACGAATTCCTGGCCCGGTACTTCGGCCGGGGTGAGGGAGGACGCCGACCTGCGCACCGGGTCGACATCACCCGGCTGATGACGGCCGACGCGCGGGAGATGCTGGCCGACGCGGCCCGGCGGGCCGCGCAACGGCAGAGCAGCGACCTGGACACCGACCATCTGCTCTGGGCGGCGCTGCAACGCGAACCCCTGCGTGACCTGGTACGCCGGGCCGGCGCCGACCCGGACACCCTGCTCAACGCGCTCGGCGGGCGGGGCGACGGCGCGCCCCGCGGCGAGGTGCCACCCAACCTGTCGCTGACGCCGGCGGCCAAGCGGGCGCTGCTCGACGCCCACCAGCTGTCCCGGGCGATGGGCGCGAACTACATCGGCCCCGAGCACATCCTGATGGCGCTGCCGCTCAACCCGGAGTCGCCGGCCGGGCGGATGCTGGCGGCCGGCCGGATCCAGCCGGAGTCGTTGCAGGCCGCCAACGCCGAGCGCGGCCCGATGACGGGGCCGAAGCCGGACCGGGGCACCCCCACGCTGGACCAGTACGGGCAGGACCTCACCGACCTGGCCCGCGCCGACCAGATTGACCCGGTGATCGGACGCGCCGACGAGATCGAGCAGGCCGTGGAGATCCTGTCCCGGCGTACCAAGAACAACCCGGTCCTGATCGGTGAGGCCGGCGTCGGTAAGACCGCCATCGTCGAGGGCCTGGCCGAGCGGATCTGCGACGGGGACGTGCCGCAGACCCTGCTCGGCAAGCGGGTGGTGCAGCTCGACCTGGCCGGCCTGGTCGCCGGCACCCGATACCGGGGTGACTTCGAGGAGCGGCTGAAGAAGGTGATCGACGAGATCCGGGCGCACCGCGACGAGCTGATCATCTTCATGGACGAGATCCACACCCTGGTCGGGGCCGGTGGCGCCGGCAGCGAGGGCGGCATGGACGCGTCCAACATGCTCAAGCCGGCGCTGGCCCGCGGCGAGCTGCGGGTGATCGGCGCGACGACGCTGGACGAATACCGAAAGAGCATCGAGAAGGATGCCGCGCTGGCCCGGCGCTTCCAGCCGGTGCTGGTGCCCGAGCCGAGCGTCGACGACACCATCGCCATCCTGCGCGGGCTCCGCGACCGGTACGAGGCCCACCACCAGGTGCGGTTCACCGACGAGGCGCTGGTCGCCGCCGCCGAGCTGTCCGACCGGTACGTCACCGACCGGTTCCTGCCGGACAAGGCCATCGACCTGATCGACCAGGCCGGCGCCCGGGTCCGGCTGCGCACCCGCACCCCCGCCTCCGACGTGCGGGAGCTGGAGCAGCAGCTCGACGACGTACGCAGGGACAAGGAACAGGCCGTCGCCGACGAGCAGTACGAGCGGGCGTCCACGTTGCGCGACCGGATCGCCGAGCTGGAGGAGCAGGTGCGCCGCGCGAGCGGCGACGAGGGCGCCTCCTCGCAGGTGCCGGAGGTGGGTCCGCAGGAGATCGCCGAGGTGGTCTCCCGGGCCACCGGCATCCCGGTCAGCCAGCTTACCGAGGAGGAACGGGACCGGCTGCTGCGCCTGGAGGGTCAGCTGCACCAGAAGGTGGTCGGTCAGGACGACGCGGTCACCGCGGTCGCCGAGGCGGTGCGCCGCTCCCGTGCCGGGCTGGCCGACCCGGAGCGGCCGATGGGCAGCTTCCTGTTCCTCGGCCCGACCGGCGTCGGCAAGACCGAGCTGGCCCGCGCCCTGGCCGAGGCCTTGTTCGGCGAGGCGGACCGGATGGTCCGGGTGGACATGAGCGAGTTCCAGGAGCGACACACGGTCAGCCGGCTGGTGGGCGCCCCGCCCGGGTACGTCGGCTACGAGGAGGCCGGCCAGCTCACCGAGGCGGTGCGCCGCCGCCCGTACGCGGTGGTGCTGCTCGACGAGATCGAGAAGGCCCATCCGGACGTGTTCAACATCCTGCTCCAGGTGCTGGACGACGGGCGGCTGACCGACAGCCAGGGCCGCACGGTGAACTTCAAGAACACCGTACTGATCATGACGAGCAACCTCGGCTCCGAGCTGATCACCGGCGCTCAGCGCAGCGTCGGGTTCGGCACCGGCGCGCCGGGCAGCGAGCAGGAGAGCGACGAGCTGCGCGAGCGGCTGATGCGCCGCCTGCAGGAGAACTTCCGCCCGGAGTTCCTCAACCGGATCGACGAGGTCATCATCTTCCGCCGGCTGGAGGCCGAGCAGCTGCGTCAGATCACCGGGCTGCTGCTGGAGGAGACCCGCCGCCGGCTGCACGCCCAGGACATCCAGGTGGACTTCACCGCCGCCGGCGTCGACTGGCTCGCCGAGCACGGCTACCAGCCGGAATTCGGCGCCCGCCCACTGCGCCGGGTGATCCAGCGGGAGGTGGACAACCACCTGTCCCGGATGCTGCTGGAGTCGGCGATCTCACCCGGGCAGAAGGTCACTGTGGACGCCCGCGAGGGCGCGCTCACCTTCGACGTGACCGCGGGTGAGCGGGGGTACACCGCTGCCACGACCACACACCCGCGATGAGCGGGGCCGCGCGACGGCCGGAACCCAAGGAACCGCACGAGCCCGCGGAGGCCGCGGAATCCCGGGACGAGGACGACCATCCCCATCCGATCCTGGCGCCGCCCACCGCGAACCCCAGGAGGACGCGGGTGCCGCCGGAGGGCCTGCATCCGAAGACCGACGAGGGGGACCCGGAGACGTCCGGGCCGCCGCCCGGAGAGGAGACCTGATGGCACGCGAGACTCGCATCGACCCCGAGGTGGAGGTGCTCTGGGATGACTTCCACGCCGAGGTCAACGTCCCGTCTGCGCAGCTGCGCAGCTGGCTGCTGACCCGTGGTTCCGGCGAAGAGTCGTTCGGGCCGAACCCGGACCTCGACCTGCCCCAGCCGGGCCGGGAGATCCTCAAGGTGCTGGCCAAGCGCAAGGTCGACCTCACCCCGGAGGACATCGAGGTGATGCAGGACGCGGTCGACCGGATCCGCGAGCTGATGGACGCCAAGCCGCCGCGCGGCAACGCCGACGACGAGTGGCGGCACTCCTTGCTCGACCTGGGCCACGACCCCCTCGTCGAACGCTGAGCGGTGCACGCTCGACGGTGCCGTCCCGGGCAGGGACGGCACCGTCGCGTCGAGCCTGGTCAGGCCTGATCGGGTTCCAGGCTGCCGATGGTCAGCCCGACCGCGTCGGCGGCGGCGTCCCGCTCGCCGCGGCTCCGTTCCTCGCGGCTGAGCAGGTTGGCGTACTCGGCGATGTCGGCCGGGTCGGGCACGTCCGGCAGCCGGCGCAGGAACGCCTCCGTCTCGCGGATGGCGGCGGTGTGCGCGGCGGCCGCCTGGTGGAGCAGGTCCCGGTCGCCGGTGGGCGGGTAGAGGTCGGTCATGTCCGCCAGATACCCCACCAACGGTGGATCAGACCCGGCTGGGCTGTTGGACGCCGAACCCGGGATTGCGCAGCAGCCAGGCCAGGTAGCTGGGGTGGGGGGCCAGTGAGTCGGTGTACGCGGCCTTGGCCGTCTCCAGCACCAGCTCCGCCCCCTGGGCGGCGGGCGAGTCCGGGTGCCAGCCCAGCAGCAGCCGCCAGCGCAGCGGTATCCCGGCCAGCCGTCGGGTGACCAGCCCGTCCACCGGGCGGAACGTCGCCTGACACAGGGCCACCGCCTCACCGGCGTCCACCAGGTCGACGCAGCCCCGCACGTCGGTCTCGTACACCTTGCGGGGGGTGAAGCCGGCGCGGGCGCAGGCGGCGGCGAAGCAGTCGCCGAAGCAGCCGTCGCCCGGCGCAGCCACCCACTGCTCGTGGCGCAGGTCGCCCAACCGCACCTCGTCGCGCGCCGCGAGGGGATGGGTCTCCGGCAGCAGCACCAGCACCGGGTCGACGGCCACCTCCCGCCAGCTCAACCCGAACTCGGCCGACGGGACGGCGTCACCGCACACCCCGGTGAGCGCGAAATCCAACCGGCCGCCGGCCACCAACTGCGCCAACTCGTCCACCGACCAGGACGCGTACGTGGTGATCTGCGCGGGCGGCTGCTCGGCGGCCAGCCGGTGCACCAACCGCCCCAGGATCGGGCTGTTCACCCCGCCGAACCGGTACCAGCGCGGCGCCTCCCCGCCGCCGGCCAGCCGGGCCGCCTCGTCCTGCAGGCCCTTCATCGCCGGCAGCAGCACCCGGGCCCGGGCCAGCACCAGCTCACCGAGCGCGGTGGGCCGCGCGCCGCGGCGGTCCCGGTCGAACAGCGGCCCGCCCAGTGTCCGCTCGATCCGCTGGAGCTGGGCGGTGAGCGCCGGCTGGGCCAGGCCGAGCGCCGACGCCGCCTTGGTCACGCTCCCCGTCTCCGCGATCGCGCAGACCACCCGTAGGTGTCGCAGCTCCAGGTTCATACCGTGACGGTAGGACTACGCCGCAGTCGGCGGAAGGGTCCGGACGGATCGGTGAGGCTGAATGCATCGGTGGGTGTCGCCGCTCCTCAGCCGCGCGGTGGCTCCGGCAGGTCCGCCATGTACGTCGGCCGGCCGGTCACCGCGTCGCGTACCTTGTCCACCACTCCCACCGCCGGCTCGACGATCCGGTTCCACGGCGGCGTGGCCGGGGTGCCCGGGTGCGGTCGGGTCGGCGCCGCCTCCTCGGCGATCTCCAGCCGGTTGCCCAGCCGGATCAGCTCCTCCTCGGTGGCCACCGCGCGCAGCTCCGCGACGAGCGCGCCGACCCCGTGCACGTGTCGGCGAACCCGCTCGGCGACCTCGGTCAGCGTCTCGTCGCTCAGCGCCTTGAGGGCGCCCAGCAGCGCGGCGTCGGCGTTGATCTCGGCGTCCACCCGCTCGGCCGCGTCCGGTAGCGCGGCGCGCACCGCCGGCAGCAGGTACTGCTCCTCCGCGGAGAGGTGCCGCGACAACGCGGCGGTGAGCACCGCGAGCCCGTCCTGCGGCGCGGCGTCCGTGTCGGTCAACTGGTCCAGCAACGCCAGCAGTTGCCGGTGCTCCTGGTCCACGATGTCGGCGATGCTGCGTCCGCCGGGCCGGTAGCCCTCCTCGGGCGTGGGCGGCAGCGGCGGCAGGGAAACGGCGGACATGGTGCCCTCCTCGACTGGCGGGCGGAAGCTCCGGCAGGGGACGTGCGGTCGTGGGCGGCGGTACCCGAAGGCGGGCCCGGCGAAACCGTCTCCCGTATCCGCCGCCCTGAATGCCCGGCCCACCTCGGCCGGTGCGCCGGCCCGCCGGCCAGCTCGGGCTGGTATGAAGAGGCGATGACGAGCGATGCCGCCCCCGCCCGACCGGAACCCACCGCAGAGGTCGTGGACCTCTGCCGCGACCTGCTGCGTATCGACACCACCAACACGGGGGACAACGACACCAGCGTCGGTGAGCGCCGTGCGGCCGAGTACGTGGCGGAGAAGCTCGCCGAGGTGGGCCTGGAGTCCGTGCTGCACGAGTCCGCGCCGGGCCGGGCGAACGTGGTGGCCCGGATCCCCGGCACCGACCCGAGCCGGGGTGCGCTGCTGGTGCACGGCCACCTGGACGTGGTGCCCGCCGACGCCGACGAGTGGTCGGTGCACCCCTTCTCCGGCGAACTGCGCGACGGCTACCTGTGGGGTCGGGGCGCCATCGACATGAAGGACTTCGACGCCATGGTGCTGGCCGTGGTGCGGCACTGGCAGCGCACCGGCGTACGGCCCCCGCGCGACATCGTGCTGGCGTACACCGCCGACGAGGAGGCGGGCAGCGACTACGGCGCGCGTTACCTGGTGGACAACCACCGGGAGCTCTTCGACGGCTGCACCGAGGCGATCGGTGAGGTCGGTGGTTTCTCGTACTCGGTGAACGACAGCCAGCGGCTCTACCTCATCGAGACCGCGGAGAAGGGCATCGACTGGCTGCGGCTGCACGCCAAGGGGCGTCCCGGGCACGGCTCGATGGTGCACGACGACAACGCGGTCACCGCGCTCGCCGAGGCGGTGGCCCGGATCGGTCGGCACCGTTTCCCGGTGGTGGTCACCGACACCGTGCGGGCCTTCCTGGAGGAGGTCTCGGACCTGCTCGGCATCGAGCTGGACCCGGAGGACCCGGAGACGGCCATCGCCAAGCTCGGCCCGATCGCCAACATCATCGGCGCGACCATCCGCAACACGGCGAACCCGACCCGCTTGGCCGCCGGTTACAAGGACAACGTGATCCCCGGCCGGGCCACCGCCACCATCGACTGCCGCAGTCTGCCCGGCCAGTCCGAGCTGCTGGAGCGCCAACTGCGCGAGCTGGTCGGCCCGGACATCGCGATCGAGTACGTGCAGCGGCAGCCGGCGCTGGAGACCACCTTCGACGGTGACCTGGTCGAGGCCATGTCGGCGGCGCTGCGCGCCGAGGACCCGGGCGCGCGGCCGGTGCCGTACATGCTCTCCGGCGGCACCGACGCCAAGGCGTTCTCGCAGCTCGGCATCCGCTGCTTCGGGTTCGCCCCGCTGCGTCTGCCCGCCGACCTGAACTTCTCCGCGTTGTTCCACGGCATCGACGAGCGCGTTCCGGTCGACGGACTACAGTTCGGCGTGCGGGTACTCGACCGGTTCCTCCGCACCTGCTAGCCGTGTCCGGTAGCCGCACCCGGCTCGGACCCTCCCCATCGTGAAGGGACTGCCCCACATGACCGACCAGCATGGTGAGCTGGACGCCGCTCTCGAGCGGGTGATCGAAGCGGCCCGCCACCACCTGGCCGCCGTACGTGCCGCACAGGGCCGCGTCGACGACGACGACGTCTGGCAGGCGTACGTGGCTTTGAACAACGCGTCCTACGCGTACGACGAGCGGCTGCTCGACGCCTTCGGCGAGGTGACGCCGTGGGACGTCGACTCGATCGACCCGGACGAGGCCGACGAGCGCTTCGGCGGCGCCGAGGCAGGCGAGGCCAGCGACCCGCACCCCCGGGTGATCTCGGTGCGCCAGCGCCGCGACTACCGGGTGCCGAGCATCTCCGCGCTGCTGCGGGTGGCCGAGGCGGCCCGCCGCGAGGGCACCCCGGAGGACGACGAGCCGGCGCCGGTGGAGGGTGTCGGTGAGGCGGTGCTGGAGCTGCTGCAGAGCGGCGACGGCTCGCTCGGCGCGCTGGACGTCCCCGAGCTGGAGCCGCTCGACGGGGTGGTCATGGTCAGCGAGGTGGGCACCCCGGTCGACCTGGAGTCGTTCGACGACGACGACGCGGTCGGCCCGTTCCAGCCGGCGGCCGACGACCGGCTGGTCGGCCGCCTCGACGAGCACCCGTTCCTGGAGCTCGACGACGACCACGACCACGACCACGCCGGCCATCAGCACTAGGCCGTGACACGCCCGGGGCCCGACCGATCACGGCCGGGCCCCGGGCGTCGCGCCCCCGGCCCGACCGGGCGTCAGTACGACAGGCCCGGCTGCGGCTGGTTGGCCCGTCGCCGACGCAGCACCACCTGCCGGGTGCCGTCCCGGAACAGCCGCACCCGGGCCAACTCCCATCCGGAGAACTCCGCCTGGATCGCCAACTGCGCCGCGGCGGTCAACCGGTCGACGTTCGGCGGCAACCGCAGCGGCGCGTATTCGTAGTCCATGCCACCCATGCTGCCCAGCCCAGCGGCCGTTCGCCACCCCCGGCGGGGTGACCAAGGCCGCTGCCGTGCGTGGTTCGTGCCGCCCTGGGCGCCCGCCGCCTGATCCCTGCCGCTACCCCGCCGGGGCGTTCGCCGTGAGCAGGGCGGCCAGCGCCAGCGCGGCCAGGGTGACCGCCCGAGTGCTGCCCACGTCCACCGCCAGCCCCCACGACTCGTCCGGCCAGTCCTCGAGCAGCTCGGCGCAGGGCAGCGCGACGAACGGCACGCCGTCCCCGGCGAACGCGGCAAGGGCCTGCGGGGAGGTGAAGACCGGCAGCAGGGGCGCGCCCGTCGCATCGCCGACCACCGTCCACGGGAAGTTGCCGTCCGCTGCCGGTTCCCCGGCCAGCGGCACGCACACCATGGCGCCGGCCAGCACGCCGAGGTATCCGGGCAGGTCGCGTCGGTCGGCGGCCGCGGCGAGCAGCGCCACCACCCCCGGCTCCGCCGCCTCGGTCGGCGCCGGCCCGGGGGTGACCGGCCGCACCTCCGAGGTGGGGCGGGTGGCCGGTGGCACGGGTCGGCAGGAGAGCGCGCCCGGGGCGTCGGTCAGCACCTCGGCGGCCGTACGGGTCACCACCATGCTGAGCCGGTCCAACTGCTCCGGGGTGCGCGGCGACTCGTACCACCAGTGCGCGTCGCCGGTCGGGCGGCGCCAGCCGAGCGCGGCCAGGCGTGCCTCGTCGTAGCCGGGGCAGAGCGCCCGAACCACGTCGCGGCGTACCAGCAGCCGGATCCCCCGCGCCGCGGCGGTGAGCTCCAGGTCGGTGTCGCGGTCGCAGCGGGCAACGGTGTCCCGTAGTCGCACGACGATCTCCGGCCAGGTCGGCGAGGTCACGCCGGTGAACCCGGCAGGCGGTCGTCCAGCCGCCCGAGCCGGCCGATGGTCTCCTCCAGGCGCCCCAGTGCCGAGAAGTCACCGGGCTTGCCGAACAGGTCGGTCAGGCCCGCGCCGAGCTCGACGCCCAACCCCTCGGTGCGCTCCTCGACCCGCTCGGTGGCCGCCGTGCGGGCCCGCTGGTACGCCTCGAGCACCAGCTCCGCCAACCCCTCGGTGCCGGCGCGCAGCGCGGCGGGCGCAAGGTTGAGGCCGGTGAGCACGCCGGTGGCGTCGACGGTCGCGGAGACCAGGCCACTCTCGTCGCTCGCGGTGCCGGACAGGTCGGCCAGGTCGTCGCCCAGGCCCGCGAACCGGCGTTCGATGTCGGCGATCCGTCCGGCGAGCGCGTCGAACGCGGACATCGGGTCAGTCATGAGATTCCTCCCCCGTGGACCGTGCACCGGGGTGGTGCCCGACGGTCGGGGAATCGTATCGTCGGTGCGCTGAACACACGGGGGAGGAACGGCATGGCGCCGGACATCGAGGTCGACGTGCAGGCGGTCCGTCGACTGGAGACAGCCGCGAAGCGGGTCGCCAGCTCGCTGGCGGCGCTGGAGAGTCAGATCGTCTCGGCCGGTGACGTGCCGTCGGACGCCTTCGGTCATCTGCCGTTCGCCAGCGACATGCTCCGCGGCAAGTACGCCGAGCAGGTCGCCGGTGGCGTGGAGCTGTTCGGCGCGGCCAACGCCGCGTTCGGCCGGGTCGCCAGCGCGCTGGCCGACACGGTCGAGACGTACGAGCGCAACGAGCAGGACCTCGACGGCGGGTTCAAGGCCATCCAGGCGGGGCTGCCCGGATGAGCGGGCCGGCAGGCAGCGCCGTCCAGCTGTGGAACGGCCTCGACAACGCACTCTCCGGCGTGGAGGCCGCGGTCGACAGCGTCTGCCGCACTCTCGCCTGGCCACTCATCCAGCTCGTCGACATGGTCGACGGCGAGCCCGCCGTGCTGCGCGCGAAGGCCGCCGAGTGGGACGCGCTGGCCGGGCAGGTGCGCGACCTCGCGCAGGTGCACCGCGGCGACCGCGAGGCCGCGCAGCCCGGGTGGCGCTCGCCCGCCGGTGAGGCGTACGGGCAGCGGCTGGCCGAGGTGGAACAGCAACTGCTCGACGTCGCCGAGCAGTTCGCCGCCACCGCGGAGTATCTGCGCAGCGTCGCCGACGGTCTGCAGACCGTGCACGACGTGCTCGTCGACCTCTGCGTCGAGTTCGTGAACTTCCTGCTGGTGACGCTGGTGACGGCGTTGCTGATGGCGCCGTTCACCGCCGGGGCGTCCTGGGTGGCGGGCATGGGGGTCGCCGTGACCAGGGGCCTGATCGTGCTCACCCGCATGCTGAAGATCATCAGGCCGCTGGCGGCGCACCTGCAGAAGGTCATCCGCCTGCTCCAGCGGGTCATGCTGTACCTGCGCAAGCTGCGCAACCACCTCGACAAGCTCGTCGACATGCAGAAGAAGCTGCGCACCGGCCAGAAGTACGCCGACAAGCGGCGCGCCGCCGGCAAGGCCGACAAGTGGCACCACAAGGTCCTCGACCCGGCGAAGGGCACCTACAAGCTGGGCAAGTCGGGTTCACCGTTCGACATGGGCGCCCTGGAAAGGGCCGCCGCGCTACGGGCGCACGGCGTCGCCGACGGCGCCCGGGTGATCGCCCGGGACTGGGCGACCAACCTGCCGTGGAACGTGCCGAACTCCATCGTGCACGGCGTCACCTGGGGGTCCGTCGCCCTCACCAGCGGCCTCTCCGTTCCCGGCAGCGAGCAGGTCAGCGACCAGATCGACCAGGCGGTGCAGGGCGGTGCCGACTGGATCGACCAGAATGTCTTCGGGCAGCCGCCCGCGAACCAGCCGGCGGGCCGTTAGGCCGGTCGAGGAGGTAAGGCGTGACGTCAGGGGAGCGGGGCCGGCTCGGTCGGTTGACCGACGCGGTGCTCGGCGGTGCGCGGGCGGCCCGCGACAAGGCCCGCGAGCTGCGCGACGAGTTCCGCACCAGCGACGAGCCGGAACGCGCCCTGGTCGCACCGCTGCTGCCCGACCAGGAGGTCCGCTACGTCGGGCTGGCGCCTGTCCGGGCAGACGAGATGCACCGGACGGGCAGCCAGTTCGCCGACACGATGTCCGAGGCCGTGGCCGAGTCATTGGAACCCCGGGCGCTGTTCGGGCTGCTCAATATCGTCAACCCGGTGGTCTGGGTGGACGCCGTGCTGACACCGGTGCGGATCGCCGCGGGTGTCTTGCTGCTCCCCGGCAAGGCCGCCGCGCTCGCCGGCGGCGTCGCGGACGCGGCCGACCCGGACGCCGGCCTGCCGGCGCCGCGCCAGGGCGCCGAGCCCCGGCAACCGCTGCCGTTGACGCCCGAGCAGGAGGCCTTCCGGGCGCTGTTCCGGCTCAGCCAGTACCGCCCGCTGGCCGACCAGCTCGCCGAGATCGCCTACCGGCGCCGGTACGTCTTCAGCGGTGAGCTGGCCAGCCTCGCCGGCAGCCTGCTGCTCTTCCTGGAGCGCTACACCGGCACGCCGCTGGTGGTTACCGATACGCACCTGCACCTGCTGCGGATGGGCCGCCGCCCGGACGAGGGCCGGCCGGACCGCCGTCAGCCCCGGGTGCTGTGGAGCGTGGAGCGGCACCGGGTGACCCGCGTCGACTGCGACCACAGCGCCGCGCGACTGATGCAGTTCCCGTCCACCATCGGGTTCGACGACGGTTCCTGGATCCGGATCGTCAACCCGGCGACCCGGGACGACCAGGCACGATTCCTCGCCGCCGTCCGGGACATCCCCGGCCAGCGGCCGGCGATCTGAGGCGGACCCGCCCCGGGCGTGTGGCCGGAACTGCTAGCCGTCCCGCTCCGGGTAGCCCACCGGCACGGCGGAGACGTCGTCCAGGGCGGTGGTGATCTCCTCGGGCAGCGTGATCCGCTCGACCTGGAGCGCACCGAGCAGCTGCCCGACCGTGCGGGCGCCGAGGATCGGCGCGGTCACCCCGGGCCGGTCCCGGATCCAGGCCAGCGCCACCTCCAGCGGCGACACACCCAGCCCGCCGGCCGCGGTCGCCACCGCCTCCACGATGCTGGAGCAACGCGGCTCCAGGTACGTGGCGACGAACCGCTCGAAGTGCGGCGAGGCGGCCCGGGAGTCCGCTGGACGGCCATGGCGGTACTTGCCGGTGAGCACCCCCCGGCCCAGCGGCGACCACGGCAGCACGCCGAGGCCGAGCGCCTCGCAGGCGGGGAGCACCTCCCGCTCCACGCCCCGCTCCAGCAGCGAGTACTCCACCTGAGCGGCGACCACCGGCGCCCGGCCCGGCCAGGCGGTCTGCCAGGCGGCGGCCCGCGCGGTCTGCCAGCCGGAGAAGTTCGACACCCCGACATAGCGGACTTTTCCGCTGGCCACCGCGTGGTCCAGCGCGGCCAGGGTCTCCTCCAGCGGGGTGTCCGGGTCGTACCCGTGCACCTGGAACAGGTCCACATGGTCGGTGCCGAGCCGGCGCAGGGAGGCGTCCAGGGTGCGCAGCAGGTGCCCACGGGAGCCGTCGCGGCGCCGGCCGCTGCCCGGGCGCAACCCCGCCTTCGTGGCGATCAGCAGATCCTCGCGAGGAACGAGGGTGCCCAGCAGCGAGCCGATCACGGACTCGGCGTCCCCGTCGCCGTACACGTCGGCGGTGTCGATCAGGTTGCCGCCCGCGTCCAGGTAACTCTTCAGCTGGGCGGCCGCATCGTCGGCGTCGGTGTCCCGGCCCCACGTCATGGTGCCGAGCGCGAGCCGGGAAACCGCAAGCCCGCTTCGGCCGAGCGGTCGCTGTTGCATGGGTGAACCTTATTTCGAACCCGCCGCCACCGATATCCTCGCTCCCGTCATCTCTGCCGGTTCTGCCGGTTCCGCCGACGGCGGGTACCCCGACGGACGGGGGATCATTGGTGGCGAGCCGGTGATCGAGGCCGTAATCGGCATTGCGTAACCTGATGCGACCTGTGCCACGGATGGGGGAGGACCAGTGCGACTCGGGCTCAGCCTCGGATACCAGACGGCGTGGAGCACGCCAGCAGACCACCTGGCGCTGGCCCAGGAAGCGGACCGGCTCGGCTACTCGGTGGTGTGGGCCGCGGAGGCCTACGGCTCCGACTCGCCCAGCATGCTCGCCTGGATGGCCGGCCAGACCGAACGGATCGACGTGGGCGCCGCGGTGATGCAGATCCCGGCCCGTACGCCGGCTGCCACCGCGATGACCGCCGCCACCATCGACGCGCTCTCCGGCGGCCGGTTCCGGCTCGGCCTCGGCGTCTCCGGCCCGCAGGTCTCGGAGGGCTGGCACGGGGTGCGCTTCGCCAAGCCCCTGGCCCGGACCCGCGAGTTCGTGGACATCGTCAAGCTGGCCATCGCCCGCAAGGAGGTGGCGTACGACGGCGAGCACTACACACTGCCGCTGCCGGACGGCCCCGGCAAGGCGCTGCGGCTGGGCTTCCACCCGCCCCGCGAGCACATCCCGATCTACCTGGCCGCGGTCGGCCCGAAGAACCTGGAGCTGGCCGGCGAGATCGCCGACGGCTGGCTGGCCGTATTCTACGCCCCGGAGTTCGCCGACGAGCATCTCGCCGCGGTCAGCGCCGGGCGGGCCAAGGTCGGCAAGGAACTGGCCGGCTTCGACGTGGTGCCCTCGGTGCCGGTGGTGGTCGGCGACGACGTGGCCTCCTGCGCCGAGCTGGTGCGCTGGTACGCCGCGCTCTACGTCGGCGGGATGGGCAGCCGGCAGCAGAACTTCTACAACCAGCTCGCCACCCGGATGGGCTACGGCGACGCCGCCCGCGAAGTGCAGGATCTGTACCTGGCCAAGCGGCAGCGTGACGCGGCCGCCGCGGTGCCGATGGAGTTCATCGACCGCACCTCACTGCTCGGCCCGAAGGAGCGCATCGCCGAGCGGATGCGGGAGTACGCCGCCGCGGGCGTCACCACGCTGTCGGTGACGCTGTTCGTGGCCGACCGGGACAGCGGTGTGCAGACCCTCCGTACCGTCGCCGAGGCGCTCGACCTCTCAGGAGTCGGCGAGTGACCTGGGTCGAGGCCATCGTCCTGGGCATCGTCCAGGGATTGACCGAGTTCCTTCCGGTCAGCTCGTCGGGGCATCTACGGATCACCTCGGCGATCTTCTTTGACCGCGACGCGGGCGCGTCGTTCACGGCGGTCACCCAGCTCGGCACCGAGGCCGCCGTGCTGATCTACTTCGCCAAGGACATCTGGCGGATCACCCGGACCTGGCTGGTCGGCATCAGGGACAAGTCGGTCCGTTCCAGCCTCGACTACCGGATGGGCTGGTACGTCATCGTCGGCTCGATCCCGATCGGGCTGTTCGGTTTCGTGTTCAAGGACCAGATCAAGACCGCCGGGCGAAACCTGTGGGTCGTCGCGACCACGCTGATCGTCTTCGCGTTCGTGCTGGCGTTCGCCGAGTACTGGGGGCGGCAGACCCGCACCCTGGAGAACTTCCGCATGAAGGACGGCGTGGTGATGGGCTTCGCCCAGGCCATGGCGCTGATCCCGGGGGTGTCCCGCTCCGGGGGCACGCTCACCGCCGGGCTGCTGCTCAACCTGACCCGGGAGGCGGCGGCGCGGTACTCGTTCCTGCTGGCCATCCCGGCGGTGGTCATGTCCGGCGTGTTCAGCCTCGGGGACGTCTTCGAACCGTCGGCCCCGGGCACGTCCGCACCCACCGTCGCCCAGATGATCGTGGCCACCGTGATCGCCTTCGGCATCGGGTACGCGGCCATCGCCTGGCTGCTCCGCTACGTCGCCCACCACACCCTGTACGTCTTCGTGCTGTACCGGGTCGCGCTGGGCACCCTTGTCCTCGCCCTGCTGCTGACCGGCACGATCACCGCCACCTGACCGACCGATCCGTCGACGGCCCCCACCACCGCCCTCCGGGCGAGGCGGGGGCCGTCCGCGTTCGCCCCACCCGCAGTCCAAGACTCCGTCGGCGGAAAGACAGCGCCGCCCCTGGCCGGTGGCTGGGGGCGGCGTTGGTGTCGGTGTGCAGGTCGCCTCTCGGCGAGTGGCGCGACGCGGTTCCAGCCGAACGGTATTCCGCGAGGGCGATATTAGGTGAGGCCCGGGGACACTGGATCACACCGACACTGTCCACAACCAGCCGCGGCCCGACCTTGTTCCCCCACCCGGCGCCCCCGCCGTGACCTGCGAATCTTGGACAGTTTCCGTTCGCGGGTGACGGGAACTGTCCAAGATCTGGTCGTGGGTATGCCGCTGGCCGGCACCCCGGGTGGGGGTGCCGGCCAGCGGTCAGTGTCGTGCGGTGGTGCGGTGGGGTCAGCTGTTCCAGTGCTTGGCGACCAGGTCGGTGGCCTGCTGCTCCCACTGGGCGTAGGCGTCGGGGTAGGCCGAGACCTGCACGGTCTGCGCGGCGTCGGTCAACGCCATGTCCTGCCACCCGTCAACCTGCTTCAAACCCTTGAGGAACGCGGTGGTGGAGTACTCGGGGTTGGTGATCTGCTCCGGCGTGCCCCAACCCGAGGTCGGGCGCTGCTGGAACAGGCCCAGCGAGTCATGGTCGTTGGCGTCGCCGAGGTGACCCAGGTTCTCCAGCTTCGACTCCTGCAGACTCGTGGCGATCGAGATCACCGCGGCCCGCTCAGGCAGACCGGCCTTCTTCGTCGCCGCGATGATCGCCTTCACATTCGCGGTCTGCTCGTCGTTCAGGTCGATGTGCGACTGCGCGCCCTGCACCTTGACCGTCTGCACCGCGACCGCGACCGGCTTGCCATCCACGGGGGTGGCGGCGTGCGCGGCGATCGGACCGGCGAACACACCACCGGCGAACGCGAGACCAGCAACAGACAGCATGCTCTTACGAATGATCGTGTTCATGAGAGGTCAGCTCCTTCAGGGGGGTAGACACCCACACGCCCGCTCCGGGGGAACGGCGGCGCGCAGGGTGCGAGCACCTCGTCCGGCGCTTTCAACAACACGGGGGGGAAAGTCTTGGAGTTCGGCGGCCGACAAGCGGGGGGCTCGTGGCGCCGGGTCTGTGTGTAACGACTGCCGGGCCGCGGGCATTCCGGGGGTGGCCCATCCATCGGCACCCTGCGTGAACGGGGTGCTGGTGCGATCGTTCGCGGGGTCTGCAACGACCGGCCACCCGCGGGCATTCCAACCCGGGCCCGACCGCCATCCCAACCCTGCGGGGCGGGGTGCCGGACCGGTGGTGCTGCGATCGTCAGGGTGTGTAACGACCCCCGGCCCGCCACGATTCCACCCCACGAGTGCACCCGGTCACACGCCAGAGCCACCCGATACCGGACATACGGCCCGGAGATTGCCGGCTGTCGCGGGCTCAGCTCGGCCGGCTGGGGTTGATCGACTCGGTATCACCGATATCGGGCCATCCGGCCGCCCGGGACACCGCGACATCCCCGAAATCGCCGACGTCCTCGAAATCGCCGACAACCCGACAACGCTGACATCGCTGACATTGAGTCGACCACCGCGAACGAGGATGAAGCGAATCCGGGGCGAGGTGGTCAACGAGGGGTATACCTCAGAGGCATATTTATGCCTCACAGGTATACCGCCCACAACAGCGACCACCGCCGCGAGGGCGGCGGGGTCACGCCCGAGGCAGGACCGAACGGGAGCGGTGAGCACCAGCGGGATACGCGCCCGGCGCGGGGAAGCGCTCACGACGACGCCCACAGGATCCGGGCTCGCCGCCGCCGCCTCGCGCGCCCGCAGCCTCGCGTCGATCATGGAGTTGTGGCGCCTCACAAACCAGACGGCTGAGGATATGTCGCCCACCGCGACTCATGCGCGACAACGAGTACCCGACCCCCGTGTCCGACACCGAGGCGGACGGCCTGCCCGGCATCGCACCCGGAACAAGAACCGGACGACGAGCGGTCCGCCCGGGATGGGACTCACCGCACTGGCCAGAGGGATCGGGACGAATAGCGATGGCCGGCGGGACGCGGATTGCCCGACCTACCCCAAGGGACAGGAACCGACCGCCCGCCGGGGATGGGCTCGCCGAATCGCACAGAGACCGGAACGAACCGACCAACCCGTCGGACGGAGCTTGCCCAAAGCCGCGCAGAGGTTGCATACGGACGGTGACCACCGACGGGGTGGGGCCCGCCGTGCCCGGCGCAGGGATCAAGCCTGACCGCCCGGAGCCGGGCACGGCGGGCCCCACCCCGCACCAACCCG